>NZ_JARAZV010000001.1:0-945710 GCF_033795085.1 Streptomyces sp. AK08-02 | reverse complement strand
GGGATATGCAGCGCTGGCGCGCTGCATAGTGCGCGAATTGCGCAAGCGCAATTCGGATTCCCGCGTAAACGCGGGAATAGAATTCCGTAAACGGAATTCTGGAACGGAATGCAATTCGCGCAAGCGCGAATTGGGGCACCCGCGCAAGCGCGGTCGCCTGGGCTGACAGCAAGGGGAGGTGCATCATGTGTGGGACTGTGTAGGGTCTGGGTTTCCCAGCCACCACCTCTGCAACGTATGTGACGGATCATCGGCCTGACGAAGTGCCGGCCCCACCGTAGTGACGGGCTCCGCTGCGCTCCACCCGAACCCCTCCCCCGTTCTCAACTGCCCGTACGCAGCCCCACCGAATCTCGCGAGCATACACCCTGATCGGTCACGGGAAGGCGGGAATCGGCCATGTGTCACCCTAGGGTGCGGAAGTTGACGCGAGAGAGATGCATCATGCTTGTGCACTGTGTAGAGTCTGGGAACAGATAGCATCACCCCTGGGCCCTTCGCCGCTCCGGGAATCTTCATTCTGATACGCGCCTCATTCCGCGAAAAGGAGAACACGGGGATGGCCGTGAAACTACGTGCCCACCAGATCGAGGCCGTTGCCGCCATTGTGCGTGGTCTCGATATCCCGCCGGGCGGGATTCCCGTGAATGGCCTACGCGGACAGGTGCACGCCGCGTGCGGAACGGGAAAGACCATCATCGCGGCTGCGGCGGCAAAGCGGCTCGCGCCCAAGGGCCGCATTCTCGTCCTGGTACCGACGCTGGATTTGCTGTCCCAGACGGTTCAGGCATGGAATGCCGCCGGGCACACTGGTCCGGCGGTCGCGGTGTGTTCTCTCCAGGACGACCCGGAATTGTGGAATCTCAAGGTCCGGAGCACCACGAATCCGGTGCAGCTCGCCCTGTGGCACGGGCAGGGGCCGGTCACCGTCTTCGCGACGTACGCCAGCCTCGGTGTCCTTTCCGAGGCGTTCGAGGGCGTCTACGGGCAGCAGTTGTCTCTCATGGACCTGACGGTGGTTGACGAGGCCCACAGGACCAGTGGCTCGATGGGTAAGGCCTGGGCCGCGGTACACGACCAGGGGGTCATTCCGTCGGCGCGCCGGCTGTACCTGACGGCGACGCCGCGGATCTGGGAAGAGCGGCTGAACCGCGAGGTCGCTGAGGGAGTGCGCGACCGACTGCCTCGGGAGATGGCAGCCTCCATGGACGACGAGACCGTCTTCGGGCCCGTCCTGTACAAACTCTCGCTCGCGTCGGCTGTGTCGCGCGGGCTGCTGGCGCGGTACCAGATCATCGTCCTGGAGCTCCAGGACCCCGTCGTCACGCCCGAGCGGCTGATGGGTGAGGAGCGGCGCAGTGAGGAGGTGCGCGGTCAGCGGCTCGGGGCCCTGCAGGCCGCGCTGTTGCACACGATGGCGCAGCACGACCTGTCGACGTGCATCACCTTCCACCACCGCACCATCGAGGCACAGGCATACGCGGAAGGCCTGGAGCGCGTGGCGGCCAAGCTGCACGCCGACCAGCCTGAGCGGTACCCGGCGCAGATCTGGGCCGACTGGCTCTGCGGCGAGCACGTACCCGAGCGCCGGCGCGGAGTCCTGGGAAAATTCGGCACCACCACGCTGCGTGCCATTCTCTCGAATTGTCGCGTATTGGGTGAGGGCGTTGATATTCGCGCCGTGGATTCCGTGGCTCTCCTGGACCCCAAAGGCGCGCCGCATGACATTGTGCAGGCCATCGGGCGGGCTTTGCGTCAGAAGCCGGGACAGGGCAAGCTCGCCTCTCTGATCGTGCCGGTATTTCTCCAGCCCGGGGAAAAGCCGGAAGACATGTTCACCTCGGGATCGTATCGCCCATTGGTGAAGGTATTGGAAGGCCTGCGCGCTCACGACGAAGAAGCAATCGAATTGCTGGCGATCCCCCAGGAGCCGCAGAAGGACGTCGCGCAACCGTCCCAGCACATCGGTACACCGCCCGAGGAAGGCGAGAACGAATCACGCCTGCTGCTCCGTTTCGCCGCCCCCAGGGATCCGGTGATGGTCGCGGACTGGGTGTCCTTCAACATCATCGACACCGAACGCCAGGACTGGGCCCGCGGCTGGGCAAAACTGAAGACATACGTCGAACGAGTCGGGAACGCGAGAGTTCCCTACGGACACCGCGAGGGCGCAACACCCCTAGGACAATGGGTCGCGGAGCAGCGACGCGCATACGGAGCCGGGGAGATGAACGGGCAACGCGCCCAGCGCCTGGAGCGGCTCGGCATGGTGTGGTCGATGGCCGATGAAAGGTTCCAGGAAAACCTGGAAGCCGCGAAGGCGTACTACGACCAACACTGGACCCTCTGTGCGCCCCGGACCGCCAGTGCGCTGGACAGACCCTTGGGAATGTGGCTCGCGAATTTGCGGCGTCCTGGTGCGCTGGACGACCACCCCGAATGGAAGACAGCGCTCGAAGCCGTCGACGAAGACTGGAACCCCGGGTGGCCGGCCGAATGGCAGCGGCACTATGCGGCGCTGCGCGAGCTCGTGCGCGACGAAGAGGGCCAGGCCGATGTCCTGCCCGGCGTCACGGTCCACGGGATGGACATCGGACGATGGGCCGCGAAACAGCGCCAACCGGCGGTATGGGCTTCGCTGATGGACGGGCAGCGCGAGCGCCTGGAGCAGCTTGGTGTCGTACCGCTCCCACCGGAGCAGGAAACGCCCGCCAAGGCCCCCCAGGGCGCCTCTGGAGCCTTCGAACGGGGTATTGCAGCCCTGGCGCAGTACAAGGCGCGGGAGGGCTCCGTGGCCGTCCCCAGAGGCCACACAGAGCAGTTGGAGGACGGGGCAGAAGTCCGACTCGGAGTGTTCCTCAGCAACAGCAAAAGCCGCCGCGCGAAGCTCACCGTCGACAAACTCGCCGCACTCGCCGCGCTGGGGTTGGAATGGGCACAAGAAGGTTAAGGAGTGGGCTAAGTTTTTGGTTAAGCAGTATCGAGTCCCTGAGTGAAGGTGCAGGAAATGGCATCTGAGGAAGAGCTGTTCGCGTCCGTCGACGCTCTGTTGAACGAGGAGCCGCATCTCCCGCCTCCGGCGGAGCGTGCCCGGCTTCGTGAGGCCGCCGGCATCACCCAGGCCCGCCTCGCCACCGCGTTGAAGACGACGACCCAGTCGGTGAAGAACTGGGAGAACGGCCGCTCGGAGCCAAAGTCGCCGCGCCTGGATGCCTACCAGCGGCTGCTGAGCGGGTGGGTCGCGAAGTACCCGGCCCACGGAGCTCCCGCTGTCACGCCCGCCCCGGCTCCCGCGCTCAACCCGGAACCGGTTGCGGAGACGTTCACCGGCCCGGCCGTGCCCGAGGCGCCCGCCGTAGTGGAGGTGCCCGTCGTCCAGGCTGAGTCGGCGACGTCGCGCCGTCCGGCGAAGAAGCGTTCCGCGCCTGTAGCCGACTCGCGGTTCCCGCACGGTCCGCTCGCTGTGCTGGACGGTGATGGCTCCGCGTACGGCGTCGACGGCATCGTGCTCGACTGCCCGGCGACCACCATCCCTGAGTTGGTGGAGTGGACACTGCGCGAGTCCGGCCTCGGTGCCGCGAAGTTGAACCGGTACGGCAAGGACTCCGACCCGCTGATCGTCCTCACCGCCGCGGCCGCCGTGAAGCTGGGACTGCCCGAGCGCCTGGAGGGCCACGAGCAGCGCCGCTCCCTGCGCCTGCCCGAGGACCACCCGGTGGTCAAGGAGATCGCTCGAGCGAAGTGGCAGTTGACGCAGCGCGGGTTCGGCCCGTGGGCGCGGATCTACCGCAAGGCGCAGGGCCGTAATCGGCAGTGCGTGCAGCTCGCCGTCCTGTCCTGGGACGCGCTCGATGAGCGGTCCTGGCCCGGCGTCGCGCAGATGGAGGCGGCCGACGTCGCCCGCGTCATCGGTGTGTACGCGACCAGGGTCATCACCCCGCGCGGCTCAACGGCCGTGTCCGGGTTGGAGTTGATGACGGCGCTGCGCCCGCCGACGAAGGCCGTGCAGGACCCGACGACCGGGAACTGGGTGTCCGGCTACAACGCGGGCTCGCTGGGGACAGAGCTGATGGACCCGGCGCCGCCGGAGGCCACCCCGGAGCACCCCGTCGTCGTGAACTCCGGCTGGACCGGCGGGTTCCTCAACGAGGAGGCGTACCAGTGGGTGCGCTCGGTGGACCTGCTCAGTGATGAGGAGTGCGTGCTGCCCTTCGCGGTGGGCCTGGACCTCAACACCGCGTTCCTCGCCGCCGCGGCCCGCCTGGTCGTCGGCCTCTCCGCCCCCGACCACTTCCACACCCCGAAGTTCAACCCGAAGATCCCCGGGAGCTGGCTGGTCGACCTCTCCCACATCGACCTGGACCCGCGCCTGCCCAGCCCGTTCACCCCGGACGGCACCCGCCCGACGGGACCGGCCTGGTACCAGACGCACACCGTCGCCTACGCCCAGGAGCTCGGCCACAACGTGGCTCCGATCGAGGGGTACCTGCGCCGCGAGACCGGCGCGTACCTGGATCCGTGGCACGACCGCCTCAAGACCGCCTACGTCGACACCCTCGCCGACCTCGGCGTCACGAAGGACCTGGACGACCGGGCCTTCCTCGCCGCGATGGAGCAGCACAAGCAGGCTGACCCGGCGATGGCCGCGGTCCTCGCCGCCATCAAGGCGACCGTGAAGGGCGGCGTCGGCAAGCTCCGAGAGCGCCCCCAGGGCAAGCAGTACAAGGCGGGCGAGCGGTGGCCGGCCCTGGAACGCCCGACCTGGCGCCCCGACATCCGCGCCGCCGTCATCTCCAAGGCGCGGGTCAACATGCACCGCAAGCTGGGCAACATGGTCAAGATGACGGGCCTGTACCCGCTCGCCGTACTCTCCGACTGCGTCGTCTACCCCTCGCCGGGCGACTCGCCGCTGGACTTCCTGCCGTACGCCGCCAGCGGTAAGCCGCAGCCGGGCGGCTTCCGCCTCGGGCCCACGCCGGGCCTGGCGAAGCTGGAGGGCGTCCAGTCGATGCTGTGGGCGGTCGACCTGATGGAGAAGGGCCTCAACCCGGCCCGCCACATCAAGGGCGGCGACGCCGTCCTGGACGAAGGAGAGTAGGCCGTGGGGGAGATCGACGACGCGATCGAGCGCGCCGACCGGGAGGCCTTCACCCGCGAGCCGCCGAAGACGTTGAAGGGTCAGATCGGCTACCTGCTCAAGCAGATGGGCAGCGCGAAGGCCGTCGCGCAGGAACTCGGGGTCACCGCCGACTCCGTCAACCGCTACCGACGCGGCGCCCGCAAACACGCCCGCGCCGACGTCGCCGCGAAACTCGACGACGCCGTACGCCAGCGGTGGCAGCCGCAGGTGCGCAAGCGCCGGCAGAAGCAGGCCGCGACCTCCGGCGGGATCACGGTGGAGACGAGGGCGCGGTTCGGGTACACCGCACCGGTCGGCACCACCGACGACGGACGCTTCCGGCGCCTGACCGTCCACCTCCCCCCGGCCTACGCACAACGCCTCTTCGACGCCCGCCACACAGGTGCCGACGACCAGGAAATGCGCCAGATCATCGCCGAGGGACTCAAAGAGATCTACTTCCAAGACAGCGGAGGGCGCGCCACAGGACTCTCCGACGTCACCCTCAACGACATCGACTACCTCGACCTCGACTACTGACCTGGCACCGGCCGCAGGTCCGGCACCTGCTTGTTGAGCCGAAGCACGATAGTTGTCACAAGCGACGGGATGGGTGGGGAAGCTGTTGCTGGCTGCGGGTGCCTTTCGGGTGGCTCCTCTCCAGGGTGAGATGACGCTGTCGTTCCTGGGGCGGATCGCGGACAGGTACAGCCTGACGGTGGGGAGTCTGCTGTCGGCGGTTACCGAAGTGGCTGGTCAGCAGGACGTCGTCGGGGCTCTACAGGGCGACAGTGAGGTGTTCTTGAACGCTGCGGCCCGGGACCGGGTCGCGGCATTGTGTCGTGTGCCGCAGGTGGGCTTACGCCGTGCGTTGCCGGCCTGGGCGCGGGAGGAGCCGCTGGGCCCCTCGAAGGAGAGGCCGACGGCGCGGCTCCACAACGGGGTGGAGACGGTTGCTGCCTGGGGTCCGGCGTGCCCGGGCTGTGTGGCTGCGCGGACCGGTCTCGTTGCACCAGCCCGGGTGTACTTGGCGGCGCACCAGCGAGTCTGCCCACGCCACCGATGCTGGCTGATGAGCGTGCCTGGCGGCGGGGGTCGTGTCGTCGGGTTGGCCGGATGCCCGGAGGTGGTCCAGGCGCAGGAGAATCACCGGAGGCTACTGCAGCGCTCCCCCTTCGCTGGTTGCGCGTTCGAGGTTGCTGAGGCAGTCACAGCCTGGTGGTGGGCGCAGAAGTGGCCGGAAGAAACTCTGTGGCCGGCAAGGCTGTGTGCGACCGTTCCCGAGGGCGAAGAGCCCGGGCGGTGGCGAGTCCTGGCCCGCGGCTTGGTCACCTGTTTGTAAGCACTTCTTTGGGCTCCACTGCACGGACTGAAAGTGGCTCCATGGCGTAAGAAGTTGATCTGGCTCCACTCGGTGGTTTACAGGTGGACGGCCGAACCCACCGTGAGCTGACTGGGCAGTGTCCGCCGCCTGCAACGGCGCTGCGAGTGCGTGCCGGAGCGCTTGCTCGCGTTCATCCCGGGGCTGCTGTCGCTCTCGTCTGCTTCCGCCAGCTCGCAGGAACGTTGTGCGGCCATAATCACGGCATGTCGCTTCAGGGAACCGATGCGTACCAGGACAACAACACCATCCCCGCCTTGGTCCAGCGGGCCGTGCGGGCAGCGCGCCATCACGGTTTCGCGTTCTCCTGCAGGCCCGAACAGGGCCGTCTGCTACAGGTGTTGGCTGCAGGGGCTTCACGCCGCATAGGCGAGACCGGCACCGGATGCGGTGTCGGCCTGGCCTGGCTGGCCTCCGGCGCGGTCAACGGAGCCCGGCTCATCAGCGTCGAACGTGATCTGGAACGGGCCCGCATTGCGGCGGATGTCTTCCAAGACTGCGATCACGTTGACGTCCTCCACGGCGACTGGCGACGCATTGCAGACCACGGCCCATACGACCTGCTCGTGCTCGACGGCGGAGGGCAGGCCAAAGGCGACGGCACCGCGGATCCCGCCCGCCTGCTCACCGCCGGCGGAACAGTAGTGATCGATGACTTCACCCCCGCCACCACATGGCCACCCCACTTCAATGGCGCACCCGACCGGTCCCGCCTGCACTGGCTGGAACACCCCGAACTCCGGGCCACGGAACTCCGCCTCGCGGCAGACCTCAGCGTGATCGTCGGAACCCGTCTTCCCGCCTGCTGACAGCAGCCGCAGGGCCAATTACAACGCCTACTAAAGGCTGGCGACGTCATCGAGTTCGCCGACAGGAAGGTCCGCGACGTGCCCTCTTTGGAGTGAATGCGCTGCTCCGTCCGCCCTGCGACGGCAGGGTGTGTGCGTCGATCACGGTCTTGTCGGAGGCCGTGTGTGTTGATCACGGTCATGTCGGGAGGCCGGGGTGGGTTTGTCGCGCGCTGAGCTGTTCGCGGCGATCCGGAGGGACAAGCGTCTCGATCCGGAGCTGTCGCAGCGGGTTCTGGCGGAGAAGTACGGGGTGCACCGGCGGACGGTGCGCCAGGCGTTGACCTCGGCGGTTCCGCCGCAGAGGAAGCAACCGGTGCCTCGGACGTCGGTTCTGGATCCGGCGAAGGGCTGGGTCGACGCGATGTTGCGGGAGGACCTCACCGCGCCGCGCAAGCAGAAGCACACTGCCCGGCGGATCTGGCAGCGTCTCGCGCAGGAGTACGGCTTCGAGCAGGCGTCGTACTCCACGGTCTGCGATTACGTCGTGGTCCGGCGCAAGGAGATCGAGGCGGAGGCCCGGGAGGGGCACCGGCACATGGACGGGATGGTTCCGCAGGTGCATCTTCCCGGTGAGGAAGCGGAGGTCGACTTCGCGGATGTGTGGGTCCGGCTGGCGGGCGAGGTGGTCAAGTGCCATCTGTTCACGCTGCGGATGTCGTACTCGGGCAAGGCCGTCCACCGGGTCTATGCCTCGCAGGCCCAGGAGTCCTTCATGGAGGGGCATGTCGAGGCGTTCAACGTCCTGGGCGGGGTGCCGGCCCGGCACATCCGTTACGACAACCTGAAGCCGGCGGTCAACCGGGTCTGCACCGGCCGCAGCCGGGTGGAGTCGGAGCGGTGGCTCACCTTCCGCGCGCACTACGGCTTCGACGCCTTCTACTGCATCCCGGGCCAGGAGGGCGCCCATGAGAAGGGCGGGGTCGAGCACGAGGGCGGCCGGTTTCGGCGCACGCACCTGGTCCCGGTCCCGGATGTGGCCTCTTTGGAAGAGCTGAACGAGAAGATCACCGGGATCGACGCGGCCGAGGACGCCCGGATCCTGTCGGGCAGGCTGACCACGATCGGCTTCAACTTCATCACCGAGACCGATCAGCTGCTGCCCCTGCCGTTCGAGGAGTTCGAGTGCGGCATCACCCTGACTCCGAAGGCCGACCGCAGCAGCCGGATCACGGTCCGCCAGTGCCACTACTCGGTGCCCGCCCGCTTCATCGGGCAGAACGTGCGCGTGCTGCTGCGGGGCAATGAACTGCTGGTCTTCGAACGGCGGAAGATCGTGGCCCGTCACCCGCGCCTGACCCGGCGGGGCGAATTCCGCGACGAACTCGATCACTACCTGGAGATCCTGCTGGCCAAGCCCGGTGCCATGGCCGGTTCGACCGCGCTGGCCACGGCCCGCCAGAACGGGACGTTCACCGAGGTCCACGAGGCGTTCTGGGCCGCGGCTCGCACCGCGCACGGAGACGCGGCAGGGACCCGGGCTCTGATCGAGGTCCTGCTGCTGCACCGGCGCATGCCGCCCGACGCGGTCCAGCTGGGCATGGCGGCCGCGATCCGGGCCGGCGCCACCAGCGCGGACGTGGTGGCCATCGAGGCCCGCAAGGCCGCCGCGCAGGCGCCGGCCCCGACCGAGGACCTGGACGACGCAGGCGACCCGCCGCCGTGGGCCGAGCCCAGCGGGGTCGTGTCGCTGACCGCCCGCAGAGCCCAGCTGCCCGAGGACAAGCGCCCGCTGCCGACGGTGACGCACTACGACCAGCTCCTGACCCGCCAACCGAAAGGCACTGCATGAGCACGACCGCCGCACCCACCCGCCAGCACGTTCCTCCGCCCCGCCGGGATGCCGGACCGGAGGAGGCCGTGGACACGGTCATCGACGAGGCATGCCGCAGCCTGCACCTGCCCACCATCCGCGACCGGGTCTCGGAGATGGCCGAGGAGGCGATGCGCCAGCGGTCCAGCTACAAGGACTTCCTCGCGGACCTGCTGGAAGCCGAGTGCGCCGAACGCGAGGAACGCCGCAAGCAACGGCTGGTCAGAGAAGCCAACTTCCCCCGCCCCAAGCGGCTGGAGGACTTCGACTTCACCGAGAACCCCAACGTCACGCCGGAGCTGGTCGGCACCCTGGCGGACCCGGCCTGGGTCAAGGCCGGGCAGCCGCTCTGCCTGATCGGCGACTCCGGCACCGGCAAGTCCCACCTGCTCATCGGGATCGGCACCGCCATGGCCGAGGCCGGGCTCAAGGTCCGCTACACGACCACGGTCAACCTGGTCAACGAGCTCGCGGAAGCCGCCGACGAGAAGAAGCTGGCCCGCACCATCGCGCGCTACGGCCGCGTCGACCTGCTCTGTCTGGACGAGTTCGGCTATCTCGATCTGGACAAGGCTGGAGCGAAACTGCTGTTCCAGATCTTCACCGAGCGCGAAGAACGCAGGGCTATCGCCATCGCGTCGAACGCTCCGTTCTCCGAGTGGAAGCAGACCTTCACCGACCCCCGCCTCTGCACAGCGATCGTCGACCGCGTCACCTTCAACGCTCACATCGTGGAGACCGGCACCGACTCCTACCGCTTCGCCCAGAGCCAGAAGAAGCAACGACGCCGCTGACAGCAACCGACAACTGCGGCCGGCCTCCCTAACGGGAGGCCGGCCGCAGCCTTGTTGGGCCCGGCCGCCAAGTCCCAGTGCCGACCGGACCATCGCCCGTTCTCGTCCAGCCATCGCGGACACTGGGCGGTCCGCGACCTGAGTCGAGTCGGGTCGGCAGCCTCCACGCACCTGTCGGGGGCGCGCTGACAGAGGTCTGACCGAGACCTCAAAATACCGCGCCGACCCCCCGTCCCGGCCAGCGGAACCACTCGTTCGAAGTGGGGCCAAATCACCTTGCTACAGGGGCGTGAATCACATCAATACACGCCCCCTCCAGCCGGCGAGTGGAGCCAAAAGAAGTCCGTGCACTGGAGCCAAAACAAGTGCTTACAGACAGTCACCTATCCGGAGACGGTGGCCGTTGCCGGGATGTTGGTAGACCAGACGATGAGGCGCCGTATCGCAACCCAGGTGCGCGGCCACCTCCCTTTCTGCCTGGGCGACCTCCCCGTGCTCATCAGTGAGCTGACGCGCTGTCTGCGGCGGCCTTGGCTCACTGATCGCCTGGCAACGTGCATGGACGGACCGCTGTTCGCCTGGGCACACAAGTGCAGCAAAGCGGCGGAAGCGCCTGATGGCGACGGGCAGCGGTTGCTGTGGAAGGTCCATCCCGCGCACCGGCCTCGTCCCTTGGCTGACGAACTCGCCCAGCACCTGCAGGAGGTGGCCGGCGGTGAAGCCGCAGAGGCTCCGGCCCTCAAACGGCGGCGCGGGCACAGCCGCCAGGCCGACGAGGCCTTCGAAGCGGGCCTGACTCGTGCCCGGGCCTACGCGGCTGCGCGGGGGCATCCGGCCACACGGGCGGACACGCTCCAGGACGGCTTTCCTCTGGGGGCGTGGATGAGCAACCAGCGCATGCTCCGTCTGGGGATGCCTGCCTGGCGCGGCGCCGCGCTGCGTGCACTGGACCCGTACTGGGACACGCCGTGGCCGACCCTGTGGCAGCGCACCTACCACCAGGCCAGGTGCCACGTCGCGGAACAGGGCCCGATGGATGCGAGGGGAGGATTTCCCGGTACCGGCCTCAGCCTGGGCGAGTGGCTGTACCTGCAGTGCACCCGGTATCCGGATCTGCATCCTGAGCAGCAACGGCTTCTTGCACGGCTGGGCATCGATGCCGCGGCGGCTCGGGATGCCCGGCCCCGGCGTCGCAGTCAGCGTTTCGGGGAGCAGGAGGCGCTCGCCCATGCCCGGGCCTGGGCTCTGGAGCACGGAAGCCTGGCGGCAATCAGGATCAGCACCGTGCATGAGGACTACCCATTGGGCAGGTGGCTTTCCGACAGGCGCGGTCAGATGGGGCGCGGAGTGCTGTCGCCAAACCGTGCCGAGGCTTTGACACGGATCGACCCGTGGTGGCGGCCGCCCTGGCACTTGTGCTGGCAACGTTCCTACGAGCACGCGTGCCAGCAGCTCCAGCAAGTGGGAGGCGGGGAGTTGGTGGCGGGCTTTCTACTGATGGACAGGCCGGCGCAGGAGTGGCTGCGCATCCAGCAGCGCCGCTACCACCTCCTCCTGCCGGACCAGCACGATCTCCTCAACAGGCTCGGTCTGAAGCCTGAGACGGCCATCGCCGAGGCACCGGCCGCTCCCGTGCGAAGAGCGGTAGGAGGCCTTCCCGCGGTCGCGCAGCACAGGCCGCTGGGAGTTCCCCGGCTCGGACAGCGCCCCGACCACCGAGCCGGGTTCGAAAGGGCGCTGGTTCACGCCCGGGCCTGGGCCGACGTTCACGGGCACCTGGCCGTTCCACGGGATACACGGCAGAGCGGATTCGCGCTCGGAATGTGGCTGTTCAGCCAGCGCAACCGCGCCAAGCAGCGCGCCCGGAAAGGCCAGCCCGCCTCACCGCACCTCGGACAACTGGCCGCGATCGATCCATGGTGGAACCCGCCGTGGGACCTGCACTGGCAGCGCAACTACTACCGTGCCCGCAACTGCATGCGTGCCGGCCGTGGAGCCGACACGATGGGCGGTCTTCCCGTCGGGAAGGACGCCCTGGGTATCCGGGCCAAGCGACAGTGCACCCTCTACGACAGCCTCCACCCCGACCAGCAGCACCTGCTCGCCGCTATCGGCATCACCGCTCGAAGCGGTACGGGCTCGGGTCGGCCCGCGTGACTCCCGCCGACTGACCACGACGCCGTGCTTCGATACCGACGTCGCGCATGCCCGCTCGTACAGTGCCCGGTACGGACACCTCGCTGCCCGCTCGAGGGAGGAACACGAAGGGTTCCCGATCGGGTACTGGCTGGCCGAACACCGCCAGCGCGCCCGCAAAAAGAGCGGGACATCGCCTCAAGCCCGAGTCCTGGCCAGCATGGACCCCTGGTGGAACCCACCCTGGCCGATGCGGTGGCAGTACGCCTACCACCACGCCCGCACCCACCCCGATACCTCACGCGCTACACAATGGATCACCGCCCAGCGCCAGGCATGGCCGCTCCTACACCCTGACCAGCAGCAGCTCCTGGCCAACCTCGGCGTCAGCATGGGCAGGTAACTCTAGTCTCAGTGGCCTAGCTGCCGAAGGCCGCATTGAGGGCCTGTACCTGAGAGTTCGTCTCCGGCGAAGTAAGATTCACCAGTGGGGCCTGCGGGCTGGTCTTTGAGCATCCCGCAGGCCTTACACCTGGCGCACGGCTCTGCGGATCCGCAGATCGACGGTCCGGTCGTCCGCGAAGTGGCTGAAGTGCTCCGCCGAGTCCGGGTGGTCCCCCAGGACCGCCGCGGCAACGGCCGCGGCGTCGTCCTTGAGCGACCTAAGCCAGGGGCTGATTATGTCCCGCGCGTCCCATCGGTCCCAGGCACCGTCCCACGTGCACATGGCTTGCATGGCTTCTTCCAACAGGTCCCACTGCCGCTCGGCGGCCGCGTGCGCGGCGATGCCCTGGAGCCAGACCGTCACCTGAGAGTGAGAGGCTTCCGCGTACTCGGCCCGTCGAGTGTCGGCCCCGCCAACGTGCTCGGTCAGGGACTGCAGGACGGTCTGTGCCTGGAGAACGCTGTGACCGAGTGCTGGGGCGGCCAAGTGAGCTGCGAGAAGGGGAAGCTGGACGGCATACAGCTCGAAATCGTCCGTGTGGTCGGTGAGCAGAGCAAGGAAGGCGTCAGCGGCGGCGTTGTCGCCGCTGTTGGCCTGCTCAAGCAGTTCCGCGGCCCTCTCCAAGGGGTCTGCCGGGATCTCAGCGTGTTCCCGTTCCATGTGGACGTTCGCGTAATTGGTTCTGGCCGCGATTCCGTGAATTCGGGGTCATGATCGAAGCATGAGCCGCAGCGCGATAGGTGTCACAAAGGCAGGTTTGTTGTCACCGAGGTCGGCGGCTATGTCCTTTACCGAGAGTCTTGTCCGCCGAACCCGGAGTCGTGTCCCTCGACGGGCCGATGTGGTCGACGCTCCGGAAGCCGTGTGATCGCGGCGCTCACTGCCAACCCGAGCGTGACACCGACAGCGGCGGCGACGCTCTGCGCCCAGGCATTGTCGAGCGAGTCGGGCAGGACGGCGCTGGTGAGCCGGGTGGCGCCCCACAGGACTGTTACCGCGGCCAGTGCGGCCGGCCAGCGGTGCGGTACCCCGTCGCTGATGTCGTCGACGATATGGAAGAGGAGCAGCATCGCCATGAGGAAGCTGCCGTCGAAATCATCCCAGCCGAGCGCGGTGAACCCGGCCCCGAAGGCAAGCGCGAACAGCCAGAGCCCCACCAGTCGCCGGACGGACGTGGGCGGCTGTCGCCTCGCACCATGCCAAGGCCAAAAGAACCGTGTGATGTGCTGGACGATCGCGTACTTCTGCATGACTCGCGTCCTGATCCCCCGGGGTAGCCGACTCCTGCCGGCGCTCAGTGGTAGGACGCACAGGAGCAGGACACGGTTGTGGTGAAGTGTCGCCGCATGGAACCGCCTCGGGGAGCCAGAGGCTGTCGATCTTCGCCCCTGGTGACAGAAGGGCTGCCCAGTGAGCATGTGTGACAAGCCGCGTGCTTCGCTGGTGACAACCAGGCCGCTTCGACGGTCCTGTGCGCACCGGTTCTTCTGGCTCCCCTGGTGACAACTTCCGTGCTTCGGCTCAAAGCAGCATGCGGGTGCGCAGGAGGCGGAACGAAGCTCGGCCGCACATGGCCCGCTTGATCGTCTTGATGCGATTGACGTGGCCTTCGACGATGCCCGAGCTCCACGGGAGGGTAGGGCCGGCGGTGACGGCATCGAGGTCGAGGCACAGGCCCTGCGCGAACGACAGGACGGGGCCCGGCGCGTCGTGTTCGGCCTGGCGTACCCACTCCAGTAACTGGTGGCCGCGCCGCTGTTGGAGCAGGTCGTGGAAGGCGCGGGCGAGGTCACAAGCCCGGGTGATGTCGGGGCATGCCAGCCGTACTTTCAGGAGTTGCTCCTCCTCACGGGGCTTCAGAGCGCCGCGAGGCAGCATGATCCACGTGGTGATCTTCCGTGGGCTGGGGACGGCTCCGCGAGCGGGTTCGACGGTCCCGGTCCTGAGGCCGGCCACGTAGCGGCGTACTGGCAGATCGCTGCCCTGGTAGCCGCGTTGGCGGATCTCCCGGAAGAGGTCGGTCGGGCTGGTCACGCCGTCGGTGAACCGTTCGGTCAGGTAGGCGGTGTACGGCTCCAGCACGCCTTTGGGGCGCCCGTGCCGGGCGGACGCCAGCAGCTCGTCGAGGTCGGTGTCGCGGAAGCGGCGGACGGTCTTGCGGTCCAGGTGCAGGCGGCGGGAGATCTCGGAGACGGAGCATCCTTGCCCGAGCAGACGGTGGATGTCGGAGTATCGGTCGACGGTGCGGACAGCGATCTTCGTGGGTGGCAGAGTCGGCGGAGGCAGAGGGGTGACGATCCGCCGGGGCTCTGTATTGCGGTCGGCTTCGGCCTGTTTGCGCAGGCAGGAGCGGTGCTGGTGACACGTCTCCTCGACCGCGGAGGAGAGGTTGTTGAGCAAGTGCCAGCGGTCGGCGATCTCCTGGGCGTTTGGCGCTGCCTGGCGCACGGCGCTGGAGTAGGCGCTGGCCCGGTCCCTGCAGATGATCTCCGCGCCGGGGTGTTCGCGCAGCCAGGTGGCGAAGGTCGCGGCGTCCCGGTCGGGCAGGACGTCCACCACCCGGGCCGCCTCAATATCGCTTGCATCCATCGCCGCAGGCCGACGCTGTGGCGACGGTACCGCTCGCTCAGATCCGGGACCTGCTCGACGAACGTCCGCCGCTGGCACGAGGCCCGCTCGCAGAAGAACCGGCGCACGCCGAGCCAGATCGCCAACGTCCGCCCCACCACAGGTCGTTCGGCTACCCGGCGCACGTACCGAGAGTGCACGCGACGTCCCTGCCAGCCGCAGTCCGGACAGACTGGTGGCCGCCCGCACGACGACGCCTCGACAGCGACTCTCTCCGCACTGACGTGCACCGCGGTGACACGCACATCGATCCCGGGAAACAGCACATCCTCGATCGCCACGGCCCCCATACCTGGGCAATCCCCACGAGAAACGTTCCCACAGTCGCACGACGGCCAAGGGATTCACGGAATCGCGGCCAGAACCAAAAACTTGATCGTCGACACAAAGACGAAGGCGCAGTCCCGCAAGGGCTATTACCGGGCAGCGCACTACGTGAAGCCATCCTCGACATCCAGCCGATGGAAGAAGCCGTCCCTGGGGCTCATCCTCGTCGCCGCTGTGCTGCTCATCGCCGCATGGAACACCCTGTTCTCAGACGGCTCCGACAGCTCGGACAAGACGCCTCACCCCCAGCCGTCCGGTGTCTCGGCCCCTGCGGTCCCCGGTCAGTGATCCCGCCTGCGGCGCAAGGCCGACAAAGGGCGCTGCCACGCTCTGGCCTTCTCAGGCCCGCCGTCATCGGTGACGTCCGGGATCACCGTCTCGGCCGGCAGGTTCTGCGCGCGCAGCTGCTGCCAGGCGGTCTGCCACTGCGTGATCTGTTCATCGGGAACACCGCACGCTGAGAGGTAGAGGACCGTCGTACCCCAAGTCGTCGGAAGAGTGCTGCGGTTGAGCAGACCACCGACGGTGCCGGCCGCTATGCGTCCGGCCGAACGCTCCCTGACCGCCCGATGAGTCAGTCCACCGACCACCCGCACCTCCACGAGAGCGGTGAAGAACCCGGTCACGGTACGGATCGCGCGCGGATCCGGCCAGGGACGCTCCCCGCATCAGTACCCCCCGCCCCAGCAGCAACGGGCGCGGCAGGCAGATTCGCGTGGTTACGCCCGAGCGCGACCTGGGCACCGCTGTTGCGGTCCCGCGCCTGTGGAACAGGATGCCCGCGCGCCTCCATCGTCAGGCGCAGGTGCCGGTACAGAGCCCCGAGGTCAACCAGCGAGGGACCGCCGGGTATGCCCTGCCGCAGGGCCTCCAGCAGAGCCCCGGTGAAGGCCGTGTAGGTCTCCCCCACCGGCGCCAAGGCAGTACGGGTCTCGGCGGCGGCCGCCAACAGGAAACTGCCCTCCACCGCCGCCTGGCCGGCAAGCCCCGTCCCCACGCTCATCCTCCCCAAAGCCAGGCCGCTGTAACAGCAGTCCAAAATCACCACATGCCGCTCGGCTCGGGAGTCCAGCAGCAACACCTGTCGCACCCAGTCATAGGGCAGACCGGTCTCGATACGGCCGAACTCGGTATCCGGCAGAGCCAGAACGAGCTGATCCTGGGCATCGACCAGTCCGTGCCCGGCAAAGTAGACGATCAGTGTGTCGGTGGCCTCGGCGGCCGCCTGCCGCACCTCGCCCACCACCACCTGCGCAGCAACTGGATTCTCCACGACCGTCACATGCCGGGCAGGCAACTGCAACGACAACGGCCCGCAGGTCGTCGTTGACCAGGCGGGGATGGACGGGCTGCTGGGCGAACCGCTGCTCGGACCGTCGCAGGAGCCGGTTGGCGGGGTCGGTGTCCCAGCGGCGGAAGGCAGCGGCCAACTGGACTGCGTGGGCAGGGTCGCCCAGGACGTCGAGGGGGTCGGTGAAGGTCTCCAGCCATCGGTTGAAGCGGGCGAAGCACCGCATCCGCTCCTGGCTCACCGTCGACCAGCGCAGAGTTCCGGCCTCCAAGTGCGTGCCCAGGGACCACTTCACTGCCTCCCGCAGCCACGGCTGAGTGATCTTTGAAGGGGAACAGCCGTAGTGGGCCTGGGGTTCGTGCTCGGCCAGCGGAATCCGTGGATCGCAGCGCGGATGCCATTCGTCCAGGGACCACCAGGGCCCGTCGGTGTAGCGGGCCAGGAGGGCCAGGCGGGCGAAGCGGAAGATCACCCTCAGTCGGGCGACACTGCCGCGAGGAATGAGCCGGCCCCAGCGGGTGGCATAGAACCACCGCTGCAGGGCGGCCACCGTTTCCCAGTCCACGGCCCGGATCGACGCGGGGAAGGGATGGTTGTCGCGGATCGCGCGGCGCAGGATGTTCGCGAACTGGTTGGTTCCCAGCACCGAGGAGCGGGTCCCGTCCATCGCCTGCCAGTGCGCCATCCAGGCCAGTTCGGCGGCGATCAGGTCGGGCAGACCGGTCAGGTCGATGCTCCGGTCGCCGTTCTCAGTGATCTTCTCCCAGTCGTCGATGCCGTCCCTGATCACCGGCCCTTTCCAGGGCTCGGGCAACTCGGTCCACAGCCTCCAGATCGGATCCTCGTCCCTCCTGGACCGGCTCATCAACACCAGCCACCAGGTGATCATGAACGGGCCCAGCTACCGACCGATCAAGCGGCCCAGGAACACGGCCGACAAGGCCCACTAGGGTCCGCCGTCCCGGCTTCCCATGCCGACGTCTCAGGGGCACGAGTTGGCTTGTCAGAGGCATCGGCTAACTTGCGGGCCATGGGAAATTCAGGCGGATCATTGACGACCCGGTCCACGGGGGAACAGCACCAGCTCATGCGGAAAGCCGGGTTCACGGGCATCGACGACACGCAGGCGTTGGCGGAGGGCTGGCAGGTCACGGACTTCGCCGACGCCGGACGGCGCAGCCTTGCGAACCTCGTCCAGCAAACGGGGACACCGGCCATCATGGTGTCCTTCCTCGACAGCGATGTGGGCTTCATCGAGGCCCTCACGCCGGACGGCAACAGCTGGGAGGGCCTGCTCAACCGCGAGATGGCGAAGAGCTACGAGATACCTCTGGAGCACTTCCCCATCGAACCCGCCGTGGCCGGCGCACTCGCCTGGTCGGCCGCCGCGGGACTGACGCCCGGCGAGGAAGCCATCCGGCAGACACTCACCGGGTCGGCCCTGTTCGCGGAAGAACTCTCCTCAGCCCTCCTGGTCGCCCTGGGACTGCCCGGCGCAACCTAGCCTCACAAGCCAGGACCTGGGGAATTACGTGAACTTACCCCTGGGGAATAACGCGATCGTCCACACCGCCAGCTGTACAGCAGATTCCCAGTTGCATTCCCCCCGCTCTAGGTGACGGGAAGGGGGCGGCGGTACGTGCGCTCGCGCCATTGCTTCGCCTGCGGATCCCAGGTAAAGGCGACATGGTGGCCGTTCTCACGTACCGTCGCCGCGATCCAGTAGCCGTCGTGGTCCCAGCGGATCGTCGCCGCCGTGCCGGGGCGCCGATCGGACTCGCCGAGCGGTGCGTCCGCGGCGCACAGCTCAGGAAGCTGAGCGAGGGCCTCCGGTTCGACGGTCACCTTCATCTCGACCAGCCACCCGTCCTCGGTCCGCAGGTGGATGAGATCCACGACGTCGGACGGCTCGTCGAGACTCGCTCGCGCCTGCCGACGGATGAACCGGTGCATGATGTCGCGCGTCCCGGAACCCATCCCCTTGGCCAGAGCGTTCCCGAAGTAGGTGGAGATCGCCTGCAGGAACGGCGTTGCCGTCATCGTGGCCACGACGAGCAGGACGTCCGACAACTCGGCGGGTGATGCGCCGTAATCGCCGGGGCGGTCCTCCGGATGTTCTGGTGGCTCGTAGGTGAGTTCGCTGCTCATGATCCCCTGCTCGATCGCCGGCACGTGTCCCTCGTCGAGCACCCAGGGTATTCAGGGCCGTCCCGGCTGCTTCGCCCGACGGACCGAAATCCGGTTGAACCCTGCCCGTCCCGGCGGCTATTTTCGGAGCTCATCGGCGTGTAGCTCAGCAGGAGAGCACCGGGCTCTGGACCCGGAGGGCGCAGGGGCGGAACCTGCCACGTCGGCTTATGAACGACAACGCTGAGCAGCAGCCTCTGACCGCGACGCCCTCGTATGCCGCCGGCCGGCTGGTCAAGGCATTCATGACCGCGCTGACCCATGAGGACCCCGACACCCGGCGTCGCGCCGAGGTGCGCGGGCAGCGCTGGCGGGAGGTCCTCGCAGGGATGGCCGCGGGCCGGCTCACGATCGGTTCGCGGACCCCGGTCGCGGGGCTCCCGGCCTGGGTCACCCCGGAGGTGCTGCGCGGCGGCTTCGCGACCGGGACCGCGAGCGCGGCCGGCCCGCTCCAGCCGTACGAGACGGAGACGGCCCGGAGTTTCGGGGTGCCCGCAGAGCGCCGTGCGATCTTCGCCCACTGCCTCACTGAGCCCGGACTCACGTGGTTGTGGGCGCTGTTGGACAGCGGCCGCTACCGGATCGACGTGCCCGAGGAGGCCGCACTGCTCACCATGGCCTGGCTGGTGCGGCACGGGGAGACGGACGCGGCGCTGGACCTCCTGGCGGAACTGGAACCGTTCGCCGACCGGCTGCGCTTCCTGCCCCGTCCGACGGACCGCCCCGCGCTGGACACCGGCACGGCCGCCCACCGGCGCACGGTCCTGGACGCGGTCGTCACCCTGGAGCGACGACGACCGAACACGGCCGTCGAGACCCAACGCGAAGCACTGACCGTCTGGCAGCCGTTCGGAGACGACCTCCTCGCACACTGGTTGCGGACGGCTGAGGAAGGCCGGGTCCTGGCACACGCCTTGGACCCCGATTGGCTGGCGCAGGCCGAGGTCCTGCTCGGCCGCTACCGGCTGCTCGCCGCGGAACACACGCTCTGCACGAAGCACCGCAACCCCAAGGAGAACCTGGGCATTTTGCGAGGTGCGCTGGAGGAGGTCGTCGCCGGACGGCCGCTGGACACGCGTCGGCTCGGCCTGTTGCGGCACGCGGCGCAGTCCATGGTGCGACAGCGCGGCCTGCCCGGCTCGCCCGGCCATACGGCCCTCCGCCGCAGCCAGGCCGCGCAGGCGGAGCTGCCCTCCCACCACGCCCTGGCCCAGCTCGTGCTGCGCCGACTCGCCGGGCTTCCCCAGCAGGCGGGCATCGCGGATGTGGATCCGCTGCTTCGCCCGGTGAGCGAGGAGGAGAGCCGGGCGGCAGGGCTGCCCGTCGGGGCCGTCCCGCCGCCCGCCATCGGTCAAGTGGTCGTGTCCGCACTGAGCGCTCCGCTCGGTACCCTCGTGGAACGGGGTGTCGTCCCCTCCGCCGAGGTTCTGGCCGAGCTGGTACCGCAGTTGATCGCCGCTGCCACCGCACGGGCGTACGGCGACGAAACGCTGCGGGCGTTGATGGCCGCCCACTACCGGGCGTTCCGCAACCGCCGCTCCCTGCTGTTGCTCAACCTGGAGCGGCAGGTGCGTATCGAGGAACTGCCTTGGGTGCGGGCGGCGTCCGGCCGGCGGTCCGCGGTAACGGGCACGCCAGACGGCGAAGACGCACTGACCGTGCTGCGACAGCTGGGCGAACTGGCCGTGCAGGCGTTTCCGGGCACCATCCTGCCCAACCCGCTGGTCCGCGAGCTCAGCGTGCTGGAACGGCAGGGCGCCCTGGGCGTTCCGTTCGTGGAGGAGCTGGCCGCCGACATCTTCATGGGAGAGTTCAGCCGGAAGTTCCTGACGGCGGCGCAGATCGCCGGTGACCTGCTGGGCGGCACGCTGTACGAGCGGTACTACGGCATCGACTACGCGGAGATCCGCGATCTGGCGATCGCCGAAACCGGCACGACCCCGGCCCGTTCACGTCGCGCCCCGACCTCTCCTGGGTTCGCGCGGCTGGCCACCGGGCGAGCCGGGACGACGCCGGGCTTCTGGTCGGTCGCCGCGAACGGCACGGTGATCGAGCAGGCGCAGATCCTCACCACGCACAACCTGGCCACGCTGGTCCACCGGGTGGGCATCGCTCCACGGCCCGGCTGGGCCGACCTGGCGCGCCGCTCATTGGTCACCGTGTGCCGGCTGACCGCTCGTGTCCACCACAACCCGCGCCCCTTGAGCACCATCAAGGATGCCGCGTACGCGTGGCGCCAGATGGTGTTCTTCCTGTCCTTGTGCCCGCCCGAGGAGCAGCGACGGTTCGTCGTGGGCCTGGGCACTGAGACGGCCCGGCATCCCAGCCACGTCGAGCCCCGTCTGGCCCCGGCCCTCGCGGGCCTGGCCCTGGTCGCCGAGGGCGGCACCTTCGGCGGTGACGGAACAGCGGACGCCTGTCGCAGCAGGCGTTTCCTGGGATGGAGCACCGACGGTCACTGGATGCAGTGAGGGCTCGCGGGGGCCGCCTCCGCGCTGTCCGACCGAGGCGGCGGCCTTAAGAGCTGCCACCGACGGCGCGGGCCGAGTTCCCGGAAAACAGCCGCCCATGACCCACGCCAAAGGCAGGACAAGCTCAGCCGGTCTGCGCGTCCAGCAGGGCGCCCAGGTCCATGGTGTCCCCGGCGGACGGGGTTGTGACGGTGACCGGCTCATTGATCCGGAGGAAGGCGACGGTCATGTCGACGGGATCGCCGACGGTCGGCTCTTCGCCGCCGTTGACGGGCATCTTGTAGGTGGCGCCCCGCATGCGGAATTGCCTGGTGCGCCCGTCGTCGTCGATCCACAGGTCCATGATGAGGTTCTTGTCGAGTTCCAGCGCGATGAACTGGTCGAGACTGCTGGTCTGGCGTTCCCGGCTGGCCTTGTCGGTGGCAGCATCCTGGGCGGCCCGCAATCCGTCGAAGGTGACGGTTCCGCGGTAGTGCGTGGTGCGGGCGCCGAGAATCGTCTCGGCCCCGATCTTCTTCGCGTTCTTGGCGCCGGTCAGCAGCGTGGACTGGACGATCGGGCTGCCTTCGACCTGGTGGGGCAGTATGCCGTAGGACCGGTTGTCCACGGAGATGAGACCCCAGGCCGCCGGCTCGATCCGGAGCCAGCTCTTGCCGTTCAACTTGTCGGGGTCCAGCTTCGCCGATCTCCTCAACTTCCGGATGTCGAGCGCGCCACCACCGACGTACATCGCCTTACCAACGAACCGGATGTTCAGCGGGCCCTTCGCGCGCTGGTCCGGCATGGTCAGTTCCATGGTCATGGACAGCGGCGCCGTGCTCATGGCCGCGTCGACGGTCAACCGGCCCCGATCCGGCACGGATCCGGTGATCCGGTAACGGAGGGACGTGATGTCGGCGGAGTCCTCCGCGGCCTTCGCCACGGCCTCGGCGGGCGTCAGGACCGGCGCCGACGTCTGCGCAGACTCGCCGGAACTACTCTCGCCACCCGTCCCACAGGCCCCGGCTCCTCCGCCGAGCAGCACGCACCCGAGGGCTGCACTCGCCACTCTCCGCGACACGGACCGACGTACGGATATCCCCATGATTTCCCCCGGAAGAAGGTCGGAACAGGAAGCCTGGAACGAGAAGTTGATCAGGCAAGGGCGCGAGCGTATCCCGGAGAGGGAGGCACTGATCCGCCGGATCCCCGCACGTACGGCCGCTCGTCCCACGGGCTCAGGTCAGCGAACGGCCAGAGAGGCCGGAACAGCATGGTCGTGACGACGCTGCCCGGGACTCCGGCGGCCGTCAGCACAGCCCGTCGGCGGAGCTCTCGGCACGCCTCCAGCAGACTTGTCAGGTCGGCATCAGACACAGGCACTTACGAGGCGGCCGGTGCGTTGTGCTGGAACGGTGCGCTGGGCGCTCGCCGCGACATCGGCCGCCGGAGCCCGGACGGGCCTCGAACGCTGAGTTCGCCGTTGTCCGCCCGGCGCAGCATCTCGCCCGCGTTCTTCAGCGCCATCACGACCCGAGTGCGCAGGCGCGGGTGGAACGGCATGGCGAGCGGGACGAGAGCGGCGATGGCGGTCGGGTTGGGGATCGAGCTGTTACGCAGTTCGCGGACGACCTGGTCGAAGGCGTAGCCGAGCTTGTTCGGCAGCTGGACGTGGGAGCGCTGCAGAGAGGACAGCAGCAGCGCCAGCATGTCCTCGTACGCGGTGCGCAGGGCGCTGACGCTGTCGTAGGACACGATGTCGGCGGCGAACAGCCCGCGGCCGCGCTCACGACGCTCGATGATGGCCTTGAGCATCTTCATGTCGATGTCGCCGGCGTACCGCAGGGGCTGTTCCACCCGGGCCAGCAGCTTGCCGCCCTCCACACCCTCCCTCCACGAGAAGCGACTCAGGAGGTGGAACCACGCCTCCTGGCTACGCAACGAGTGGACACCACAGCCAATGAGGATCTGGTAGAGGATCTTGGCCCGCAGCGGGCGCGCGCCGCGCAGGACGGCCCCGTACATGACGTGCGAGTAGCCGGGCGTGTTGGGCCAGGGTGCGGTGACTGAGCCCGTTGAAGTCCAGCAGCGTCTTCAGGAGCTCCCGCAGTTCACCTTCGTCACCGGCCTGCGGCGGGGTGAGGTTGCCGGTGCGCTCCCACCGGCGCAGCGCCTCGCGGCGCCGGCACCGTGGTAGCGCAGCACGCCCTTCGCCTCCACCAGCGCCGCCAGCACCTTTACCTCGTGGCAGCCCCGTACAACTTCCCCCAGGACCTGACGACGCGCAGGACGAACTCTGTCAGGTCCGCGCCGATCTGCACGACCTCTTCCAGCGGGTACCGTGGTCGGCCGAACCGCTGGACGTCTGGGAGACGCACGAGAACGCCTGGCGGCAGGCGTCCCGTCCCGTCTCCCCCGGCTGGGACCCCCAGGACGCGGCGGAGATCGCCCGGCTACGGAAGCGGGAGCTCGAACTCGAACTCGAACTCGCCCAGTCGATCGTCACGCACGCGTACTGGAGCGAGTTCACCGCGGCCGACATCCTCGCGGCCCGTACCGCGCTCAAGCACCACCACAAGCCGGAGATGGCCGACGCCTCCAGCTAGTGCTCTGACCGCATGGGTCCGCCGGGGCGGGGGGGCGTAGCGGTTGGGTGGGTGGTGATGGCGTCGGCCGCTGCGCGAACCGGCGGTCGGTGACGATGAGAGCGGGCTATAGGTCCTGCACGGAGCACGCCCGGAAAATCGTTCGCAAGCCGAGGGGTTTCGAGCCGACACTATGAGGTCGATCACATCGGACAGAAGAGTGGCCAGCACTGACATACAACCGTGACACCCTGCCCTTCCCCGAAAACCGTGTGCCCCGCATTACTTACGAGGGCATTCGAAACTGGGATGAACTCGACCCGGCCCGACACCCGTTCGCCTGGGATGAGGACGAGGAAGCCCGCCTCCGCTCGCTGGTCCGCGAGTGGGTGCCGCCCGTGCTCTCCGGGATGGGCGGCTGGTGGCAGGGCGAACACTGGTGTGAAAGCCAGGTGGACGCGATCATCCGGGAGCGATACGGCACCTGGGCCTGGGGATGGAACTGGTGCTACCGCGACGGCGGGCCCATCGGTAACTGGGTCAGCGGGCCGAACTCGGTGACGACCCCTGACGAGACTGCGGCATGCGTCGTAGCCGCACTGCTGGAGTGGCGGGAATGGCTCGAGCGCACGGCCCAGCGCTTCGCCGAACTGGCGCCGCCGCCGGATGCTTCACCCGAGGATCGCAGCTGGCACCTGGAGCGGGCCTGCGTCCGACTCGTGACCCACACACTGGACTCGGGCGCGGAGGGCGGCTGGCACGGGCAGGCCTCGATGGTTCTGGGCTGGTTCCTCACCAGCACCGGCCTGGACCGAGCCGAAGCCGCGCGCGCGGTGGAGAGCGCGATCTGCGGCCGGTTCAAGAGCTGGGTCACCCCAGAACGGACGCTGATCGAATCCGTCGGCGATGACCTTGCTGTTGGCCTCACCGGTCGCGCCCCCTACCGGGACCACCGCGAGAGGGCCGCGCTGGAGGATCTCCATGACCGCTACTGACAGCCTTTCGGTCTGGCTGCGCGTGCGCCGTGAGGCCGACTGGCAACATGCGCCAGTCCTACAGCGGATTCCTCCTGCAAGCGACGGTTTCCGGACGTGGTGCGAAGGGCCGGTGCGTCGGCGCGACCCCGTGCGTGCCCAGCGTCTGCTCGCTGCCCACACCTTGGCCCGAGCCGATGCCGCACGCCGCACCCCGTTGAACTTCGCCCTGCTGGCCGACTGGCAGCGCGAGGTCCTCGGCGAAACAGAGGTGCCGTTCCGCGTGAACGACGCCTACGCGAAGGACGGCCGCGAGCGCTACGGACTGACCCCACGTACCCAGACCGACTTTGCTTCCTGCCTGCGCGAGTCGACCGACTCAGACATCCCGCTGGCCGCACGCGCGGCCCGCGCATACCTCGACGTAGCGTTCTTCCACCCCTTCACCGATGGCAACGCCCGCGCTGCCCTCCTGACCCTGGTCCACATCCTGGCCCGGGAGGACATCGTCCTTCCGGAGGTCGGCCCACTCCAGACCACCCGATACGCGGATGACCCGGCAGGCGCCGCCGACCTTGCCACTCTCATCGGCGCGCTCAACCGCCACCGACACTGAAGCCTTCGGGCAAGAGCGCCGACACCTCCAACTCGTGCTCTGACCGCTTCCTCGAGCCGGTCGGCAGAGAGAGCCGATACCCGTTCTGCCGCCGGTGCTCACGCAGTGGGCGACGGCTGGAGCGGGAGGAACGATCCAGAGATCGCCGCCACAGCACCGGACGTGGTCGGTTTCACCACCACGTTCGCGCAGAACGCGGCGGCCCTCGCCGCGGCCCGCATGGTCAAGGAGCTGGCGCCCGGCACCGTGACCGTCTTCGGCGGCGCGAACTGCGACGGCCCGCAGGGCGCCGCGCTGCACCGCAACTTCCCCCAGGTCGACTTCGTGGTGCGCGGCGAGGGCGAGATCGCGTTCCCCCGGCTGCTGGCCGCTCTCCGCGACGGCGACGGCGACGGGGACGACCTGGCCGCCATCCCCGGCCTGTGTCGCCGGGACGGGCACGGCCAGTCCGTGGCCCATCCCATGGACGCCGCCCCGCTGCCCCCGGGGGCCCTGGTCACCCCGGACTACGGCGACTACTTCGAGCGGCACGCCCGGTCCACGGCGGGCGGCTGGGTGGAGCCGCGGCTGGTGGTGGAGGCCTCCCGCGGCTGCTGGTGGGGCGAGAAGCACCACTGCACGTTCTGCGGCCTCAACGGCTCGTTCATGGAGTTCCGCAGCAAGGACCCGAGGCGGTTCGTGGACGAGATCCTCGGCCTGGTCGAGCGCCACCGCGTGCTGGACGTGTGGGTCACCGACAACATCCTCGACATGGCCTACCTCACCTCCATGGCCCCGCTCCTCGAGGAGAGCGGGTACGACCTGAGGCTGTGCTATGAGATCAAGTCGAACCTGCGGCGCGAGCAGCTGGCGACGCTGTACGCGGCCGGGATCAGCTATGTCCAGCCCGGCGTGGAGAGCCTCAGCAGCCGGGTGCTGAAGCTGATGGACAAGGGGGTGACCGGCTGTCAGAACGTACGGCTGCTGCGGGACGCCGAGACCGTTGGCATCAACGTCAGCTGGAACTACCTCTACGGCTTCCCCGGGGAGACCGAACACGACTACGACGAGATCATCGACCAGCTGCCCGCACTGCACCATCTCGCCCCGCCGGCGGGCGCCACCCGTCTGAAGGTCAAGCGGTTCAGTCCCTACTTCGACCGGCCGGAGCTGGGCTTCGGCGAACTGCGCCCCGCCTCGCACTACCACCACATCTACGACCTGCCCGAGGACGAACTCGCCGACCTGGTGTACATCTTCGACTCACCGCACCAGGGCATCGCCGACGGCTGCCGGGACCGGCTGCGCACGGCCGTCGCCGACTGGACTCAGGCGTACCCGCGAAGCCGCCTGACCCACTGCGACCTCGGCGGACACATCGTCCTGGTCGACACGCGGCCGGGATTCTCCTGGCGGCTCCTCGACCTCACCGACCCACTAGAAGTGACGGTGTTCCGGCTGCTCGACACGCCGCACAGCCCGGCGGCGCTGCTGCGCAAGGCCGCAGCCCGATGCGCGGAGCCGGGGCAGCAGGCTGGAGAGGTGACGCAGGAGCGCGTCACCGAGCTGCTGACGCGCTGGAGCGACCTCGGCCTGGTCTTCGCCGATGCCGGCCAGTACGTGCAGGTCGCGCCCGCCGTCGCCAACCAGGACCTGCTGCGGCTCGACGGCGCGGGACTGCACGGGGACACCAGGTCGCTCGTCCCCTCGCTGGCGGCCCCGGCACTGGGAGAGACACGATGACGCCGGAGCTGACGCTGTGGAAGGACCGCGATCCGGCGGCCAGGCGGCTGCCGGGCATCCATTGCGGGACCCTCGACGGTCCGCCGGACGACCCGGTGGACGCCGTCGGACAACTCGCCGCCAGGGGCGTCCAGTTCGTCCAGGTCCACGAGATCGTGGACCTCACCGATCCGGACGGTGCGTCCGCGGTCGCCGTCCTCCTGCTCGTCCGGGAACTCACCAGCCACGGCATCGCGGTGGACTGGACACTGCGCATGGCCGACCCCGCCCAGTGGCAGGCGCTGAGCCACCTCTACCCGCCCACAGCGCTCTTCCGCGGCTCCACCGCACAGGACAACGAAGAACACGTGGTCACCGCATGGCGCGGCTCGTTCCACATCGCGAAGTGCGGCTACCGCCGTGGCCCCGGTTTCCTGGAGATCCGCGACCACCGCTGGCGCTCGCTGCGCCGCCTGGTCGTACACTCCCCCAGGAGCAGGGCGTTCCAGGGACTGCTGGACGGCGTCCCGGTGGTCGCGTCGGCCTCCACGGAGCGAGTCCTGGAGCGTCACCTGCACGAGAACCTGGTCCACACCGTCGGGCGTTACCTGTGGTGGACGCCCTACCGACTACGTCGCTGGCCGCTCAGCACGACGATCCCGTAGAAACCGCTCGATCCACTGTTCCGTCAGCTCGTCGGCCTGCCGCCTGATCCCCGGCGTCGGCACCGACGCGGGCGCACCGACACCGAGGAAGTCCAGGCAGCCCAGCAGGCCCGCCTCGTAGTCGGCGACCAGGTCCTCGTAGACGACCGTATGCGGAACGACACCGTGTCGGCCGAAGTAGTCCTCCCAGACCGACTCGTCGCGGTCGAGCATCCGAAGATGCCGGTGGATCTCCTCATAGCCGTAGCGGGGAGCGGCACGCGCCCTCCCCTCCGGCAGAAGGGTCCCGTCCAGGATCCAGACACCGGTCTGCTCGGCCATCGTGTACGACACGGCCTGCCGCAACCGGTCCCTGCGCCGGATCCAGATGTACCGGGGTGCCTGGAGGACGTCGTACGGGTCGACCTCCAGGCCTGCGAGGTGCCCCGCGTGGATCCGCAGCCCGAACACGCCGTTGGGGCTGGTGCGGTACGTCATCAGTCGGCGCGCATAGCTCACTGCCAACTCCTGCGGATCGCCGGAATCGAATCCCCACCGCTCGAAGTAGTCCAGCACGAAGGCGTCGGCGAAGTAGTCCTCGGCGAAGCCGGCCAGCCCGGTGCGCCACAGGGCACGGGCGAGCATGTTGCTGCCGCAGCGGGGGGTCGACGCCAGCACGTAACGGACCGGCGGCAGACCGGGGAAGGGCGGGAAGTCGAACTCCGGACCGTTGGTCCGATAGCGCAGCACCATGCGAACACCCTCGCCCCGGCGCCGCTTGCTGTCACCGGGGACTCGGCCCTGGGTACGTGCACAACAGCGACGGCACTCCCTTATCAACCGCTTGGCCTTGTTTGGGTCGTACGGGTAACACCTCTCGACTGCGGGGGCTGTAGCCGTCATAGCCGGGCAGCGCGGGCCGGGATACCGGGGCCTCGTACTCGCCGTAGACCGCCCTGGTAATCGCGGCACGGTCGACGGCGAAGTCCAGGGCCTGGATCACCCGCACGTCGAATGTCCTCCGGATAACGGAACAGCGGGTTGTGTCCTTGCTGCGGAGTCAGGTGGCGTAGCCGGCCCAGAAGTCGACCGGGCCGGCAGCCGTTGGATCAGGGGCACAGGCCTCTGTCGGAGTTGTAGTAGATGTCGATCGCGCCGCTCCAGGTCATGCACAGGCCGGGTTTGGGGAGGTCCTTGTACACCGGGCCGGCGAAGGTCGTGTAGGAGCCGGCGTCCCTCGCCGGGGTACTGCTGGTCGGCCAGGTATCCAGAGTGACCTCCATGAACACGCGGGCGCCGGGCTTGTTGCGCACCGTGACGGCG
The DNA here is from genome assembly GCF_033795085.1 of Streptomyces sp. AK08-02. Taxonomy (NCBI): domain Bacteria; kingdom Bacillati; phylum Actinomycetota; class Actinomycetes; order Kitasatosporales; family Streptomycetaceae; genus Streptomyces; species Streptomyces sp. AK08-02. Next base: position 916,448 of record NZ_JARAZV010000001.1, on the reverse strand, counting down.
CACCACTGCTTGTCCACGGAGCTGTAGGCCACGTACGTGGTGGCGGCCACGGTGGTCTGCGAGGACGTGATCGGAGTTGACGTGAAGACCTCGTACCCTTTGCCGCACGCTCCGTTGTACGCGCCGGCTGCAGCGGCCGAAGCCGGGGCAATCGCCGCGAGCGTGCCGCCCAGAGCCACAACGGCAAGAGCGCCGGCGGTGGCTGCCTTACGGCGGGTCGACTTCATGGTGTTCCCCCTGTTGGTCTCATGACGGGACGGCCGGACATTGCCGTCCGCGCAGAGTGGGATTGGTGTGATTCGCTGACGGTTCAGGGCTCTCATTCGCTGCCTCGGCGACCGAGCAGGCCCAGCTTTCAGCCCCGAGCGCCGAAGTTCTTGCAGGAAGAATTCCGTCCGGCCGCCCGCAGCGTGAGGCTTCGCGCTGCGGGCGGCCGCCCTGTCGGTCTTTTCCGGGATCATGTGCCGGTCGCCCGGCGCCGCAGGTGCTCCCAGCAGGACCGTTGCCCTATCAGTCGTGCGCTGTCCCCTCGCGGGCGAGCCACCGGCCAGTCGCGCCTCAGCAGGGCTTCACCCACCAGACCCAGGACCAGTCGGCAGAGGCATCCGAGTCGTAGGCACCGGCATCCGACCAGCGCGTCACGTGGTCGGAACTCCTGAATTGCGCGCGGGTCCCCGGGGTCTGGTTGTTGATCCACGACCCGACACCTGACCACGGAATCTCGTATTCGCGGCAATTGAACATGAGAATAGGCGTTCCGATGAAATTCTCTCCCGGGTACGCGCAGAAGTACTTGTACGGGCAGCTGACTGCCGCTGCGCCGGCCCCGGCACTTTCTGCGGCTGCATCGGCGGTGGAGGCCATTGTGAGAACGGCCGAAAAGCCGGCGACGACTGCCACCATGCTACGCACCCATGTCCGACGGCTCTCGCCGCGGTTTTCAGTCATAGTCAAACTCTCCTTGAAGAGACCCTGTCTGCTGACTTCACCGAATCTAGGAGTGCCGAAGGAACGACGCATCACCTTTCGGGCTCACCCGAATCGCAGGTCGTACCCGCGGCATCGTGCCGGCCATCGCCCGCGCGGTACGCGGCCCAGCACCGGCCTGAGCACGTTCGGGTGGACGATCCGTTTGGCTGACAACGGCTAACACAGTGAGCCGAGTTGTCGGTGGGTGATGAGGCAGCAGGCGAGTTTGAGGAATGCTTCGTGTATGTCGGCTCTCCGTTCCCACCGGATCCGCAGACGCCGGAAGCCGTGCAACCACGCGAGACTCCTCTCCACGACCCACCGGTAGGTGCCCAGTCCCGTGCCGTGCAGAGCGCCGCGTCTGCCGACGGCGGGCACGACCCCGCGGGCTCGGACCTGGCCGCGGTAGATGTCGTGGTGCCGTGCCCTTCGGTGATCAGATGGTGTTTCGAGCCGACTCGATCCAGGCAAGCCAGAGGTGGCATGTCGAAGGGGCCCACGCCTGGCAGAGCGCCTTCCAGCGTCTCGCCCGCCGCTATGAGCGCCGGGCCACCACTGTCATCGACGCCTTCTTCGACCTGGTCGACACCGTCATCGCCGTACGAAGACTGGGCTTGAACCGCTTTGACGGACATCCGAGATCAGGGGTTCTGCCCCGGGAGGATGTCCATCATGGAGAGCATGGGGAAGAAGAAGCCTCGGCCTCGCCGTTCGTTCACGCCGGAGTTCAAGGCCGAGATCGTCGAGCTGTGCCGGCGCGGTGACCGCTCGGTCGGTCAGATCGCCAAGGACTTCGATCTGACCGAGACGGCAGTGCGGCTGTGGGTCAGCCAGGCCGAAGTCGACGCGGGCGAACGCGACGGACTGACCAGCAGTGAACGCGAGGAACTGGCCGCGTTGCGGCGGGAGAACCGCCGGCTGCGCGAGGACGTCGAGGTCCTCAAGCGGGCGACAGCTTTCTTCGCGAAGGAGTCTCAATGACGAAGTCAAGCCGCTTGCGTGACCGGTGGGGCGGGGGTGAAGAGCCGTCCGTCACGCAACAGGGCCCACAGCACGCTCGCTCGTCGACGGGCCAGAGCGATGACGGCCTGGACGTGTTTGCAGCCCTCGCCGCGTTTCTTGAGGTAGAAGTCCCGGTTCGGTCCCTCGCGCATCATGCTGGTCTGCGCGGACATGTAGAACACCCGTCGCAGACGGCGGCTGTAGCGCTTGGGCCGGTGGAAGCTGCCCGTGCGGCGTCCGGAGTCACGCGGAACGGGCACCAGTCCGGCCGCGGAGGCAAGGTGGCCGGCATCGGTGTAGGCCGACAGGTCTCCAGCCGCGACGACGAACTCGGCTCCGAGTATCGGGCCCATGCCGGGCAGAGACTCGATGATCTCCGCCTGCGGGTGGCTGCGGAACGTCTCATGGATCTGCTTGTCGATCCGCTTGAGGCGATCGTCCAGGGCCAGGATCTGAGCTGCCAGGTCGGCGACGATCTGCGCGGCGACATCTTCGCCGGGCAGTGCGGTCGGCTGGGCCTGAGCAGCCTCCACGGCAGTCACAGCGACCGTGTCTGCGCCCCTAACGCTGCGGTTGGCCAGCCAAGCCGTCAGCCGGGCCCGCCCACGGCGGCGGATGGCTGCCGGGGTCTGGTAGCCGGTCAGCAGGACCAGGGCGCCTTTGTGATGCGAGTAGTCGAAGGCCCGCTCCAGAGCGGGGAAGACCCCGGTCAGCACGTCACGCAGCCGGTTGATCATCCGAACCCGGTCGGCCACCAGGTCCGATCGGTGGGCGGTCAGCAGAGCCAGATCGGCGGCCAGCTGGGCGGGCACGTCGATCGTGGCGAAGTCGCTGCGGTGACGGGAGGTCTCGGCGATGACGTAGGCGTCACGGGCGTCGGTCTTCGCCTCACCCCGGTAGGCGCCCGACATGCGGTTGACCGTGCGTCCGGGCACGTAGACGGCCCGCTGGCCGTGGGCTGCGAGCAAGGCCAGCAGCAGCGCGGAGGACGTCCCGGAGATGTCCACCGCCCAGCAGACCTCGTCCGCCAGGTCCAGGATTTCGCCAAGCGCGGCAAAGATCGCCGACTCGTCGTTGTCGATCTTCCTCGACCACAGCGTGGTACCGGTCTCGTCGACCACCGCCGCCCAGTGATGGCCCTTGCCGGCGTCCACGCCTGCCCAGACCTGGTGCCTTCGATCGCTCACTCGCCCCTCCTCAAGCCGAACAGCCTGCCGTCGGCCCAAGGAACACCCCGCTGTCATCTCCGTAATCAGCGACCGCACGAAGCGCGCACATCTCAATCAGCAGCCAGGGCGCCCCGGAGAGCCGGACGGCCACTCCTTCGGAGCCACAACTGGCAAGAACCGGTCAGCCACATCCGGCCCTCCCGGGCCGCCTAACAACTTACGGAGACCCGGTGACGGTACACCCGTTCATCGAGGCGGAAAAGCATGGCGGTCACAGCGTCAAGCGGGCGTGTGAACTGCTGCAGGTCTCCCGAACCGCCTTCTACGCCCGCCGCACCGCCAAGCCCGGTCCGCGGGCAGTCCGGGACACCGAGCTCACCGAGAAGATCACGGAAGTCCACGAGCGGTCCCGTGGAACCTACGGGGTCCCGCGGGTCCATGCCGCCCTGCAACGACAGGGCGAGGACTGCGGACGGCGCCGCGTCGCCCGACTGATGCGCGACGCCGGGCTGCAGGGCCGCCACCGCAGACGACGGCGGCTGACGACGATCCCCGACCCGCGGGCCGCCGCCCGGCCCGACCTCGTCGCCCGCAACTTCGCACCCGACCCGGACGGCCTCGACACCCGCTGGTGCGGCGACATCACCTACGTTGCCACCGACGAGGGCTGGCTCTATCTGGCCACCGTCATCGACATCGCCTCCCGCCGCGTGGTCGGCTGGGCGACCGCCGACCACCTGCGGACCGAACTGGTCGCCGACGCCCTCACGGCGGCCTGCCGCGAGCGTCGCCCCGCGCGGCCGGTGATCTTCCACTCGGATCGCGGCTGCCAGTACACCAGTCAGCAATTCGCCACACTGGCAAGGGAGTTCGGCGTCCGCCTGTCCGTCGGCCGCACCGGTCAGTGCTGGGACAACGCGCTCGCCGAGTCGTTCTTCGCCACCATCAAACGGGAGTTGCTCGACACGAGCTCCTGGCCCAGCCGGGCCGCTGCCCGCACCGCGATCTTCGACTTCATCGAGGGCTGGTACAACTTGCACCGACTGCACAGCAGCCTCGGCTACCGCAGTCCCGCCGAATACGAGACCGCGCTCGCAGCCTGACCGCCACACCGATGGTGTCCGTCAAAGCGGAACAAGCTCAGACAGATCCGTCGGGCATGGACGACCCACCGCTGGGACGAACGCCCCAACCGCCCTCCATGACCACACGCCTACCTACGTGACCTCCGAGCTCAGCGCATTCCGCTCCGCCTGGTCTCCTTCACACTGCGCCCGGGGCGGCGTGCTTCTCCTGGTGGTCTGCCAGGAAATCGGTGATCCGGTGGTTCGTCTGCGCCGGCGCGGCGGTGGGCATGGCGAAGTGGGTGAACTCGGCGAGGATCTCGATCCGGGCGTCCGGTACAGCCTTGCGGGCGCGGGCTGCGACGTTCGCGGCGTTGTGGGTGCCACTGCGGGCGGCGAGGAGGACCAGGAGCGGGACGTTCAGCGCCGTGGGGTCCGGGCGACGGCCGACGACCAGTTTCCGGTTCGTGAAGCCCGAGACCGCCAAGGCGTAGACCCGCTTCCAGTCCAGGTCGGTGTCGGTCCCCGCGGTCTCGCGGTCCAGGTAGGCGCGCGCACGGGCTTGGGTCGGGCGCAGCAGTATCGGCAGCGAGCGCAGCAGGAAACTCGGGCGGAAGTTGGCGAAGCACTGGGTCGGGTCGAGCAGTACCAGCCGATCGACCCGCCGTGCGGCGTGCAGGGCGTAGGTGAGAGCGATCCAGCCGCCGTAGGAGTGGCCCAGCAGGTGTGTGCGGGACACGGTGAGGCCGTCGAGCAGTGCGTCCAGCCAGGCCATCAGGTCAGCGGTGGTGCGCAGTGGGCGCCCGCCGGGGATGCTGCGTCCGGCGTCGCCGAGGATGTCGACGGCCAGTACCCGGTGGTGCGTGCCGAGTGCCGGGGCGTTGGCGAACCAGACCGCGCCGGTGGAGCCGCCGCCGTGCAGAAGGAGGATTGGGGTGGCGTCTGCAGGACCGTAGGCGTGGACACGGGTGGTGCCGTACGGGGTGGGAACGTCGATCTCGGTGGTGCCGGTGGGCCAGCGGGCGAGGAGTGCGTCGTAGGCGGCGAAGAAGTCTTGGGATGAGGGCACGGTGAGCCTCCCGAGGAATCGTCTCGTTGACCTAGTATCTCGCTCAGCGAGATACTAGCCCGGTGAGTGATCCCATCGACCCCGTGATGCGGCTGGTCCACCTGCTGCGCGCAGTAACCGTGGAATTCGATCTGCGCGGCGCCGAGTTCGCCGCGCGAAACGGCCTGCACCCGACCGATCTGCGGGCCCTCATCCACCTGCTTGACGCCGACCGGGCGGGCACCGACGTCACCCCGGGACGACTCGGTACGGCGCTGCGGCTCAACTCCGCCGGCACCACCGCCCTGCTCGACCGTCTGGAGCGCCTTGGGCTCGTCCGTCGCAGGCGCGATGAGAACGACCGACGACGCGTCGTGCTGACGGTGGAACAGAAAGCCGTGGAGCTGGGCCGGTCCTTCTTCGGCCCGCTCATCGCCAACCTGGTCGAGGCCGCCGAAGACTTCACTCCGGGCGAACTGGACATCGTTCACCGCTACCTGACCACTGCCCTTCAAGCAGCTGCTCCCGGCCACGACACGTCGACGCCTGCGGCCACCGCTGGGATGTCGCCAACACCACAGGCGTTCCCACAGCGGTTCGGTCAACCGTGATGGCGGCGCGGGCACAGGAACTCCGGTGGTCGCAGAGCGTCGCAACTCCATGATCATGCAACTGTGCCGGTCCCCGTCTGCCGACCGCCTGTACGCGCGACCTCCAAGAAGTTCCAGGTGTTGTCGCCGCGTCTCGAAGGTGCCTCGGCAAGGCCGACTCACCGTTCGTCTGGGCCCTGCCCCTGGGGGACCACTACTGTTCCTGTCGGCGGTCCTCCTGTGGCGGCGCGGGGTCAACCGCCATTCCAGCACCAGTTCTTGCGGAGCGTTCCGGTGTCGAGGTGGAGCAGCGCGGTGAGCTCGGGCAGGGTGTGACGATCGGTCTCCAGGTCACGGTGCCAGCCCTCCTCGGCCCTCAGCCCCATGGGCGCACTCGGGCGAACCCCATGTGGAAGTTGATGTCGGGTCCCTGAGGTACCGGGAGCGTTCCTCCTGGGTGAGGTCTCGGAGAACGGCGTCGCAGATCATGTCGATGGCCTGAAGCGGGCGGGGCAGCGCGAGCTTCCAACGCTGGATCGTGCCGTCGCTGTTGCCGGCCGCGAGTGTGTGTCCGTCAGGACTGACAGCCAACGCGTACACGGCATGTCGAGGCCCACTCAAGGTGGCGCGGACCGTGCGTGTGGCCAGGTCCCACACTCGCACTGTCCCGTCGGCGTGCCCAGCCAGGAGGGTGCGGCCGTCGGGGCTGAACGCCAGCGAGCTTGCCAGGTCGGTGAGGACGGCATGTCTCGCGCCGGTGGCGAGGTTCCATGTCTGTACCTTGCCGTCGGCGCCGGCGGAGGCAAGTATCTGTCCGTCCGGGCTGAAGGCGAGAGACACCACGACGTCTGTCTGTCTGTCGAAGACGGCCCGGCTCCTCCCTGTGGCTACGTCCCACAGACGCATACGCGCGCCCGTCCCGCCGGTGACGAGAACGCGCCCGTCGGGACTCAGCGCCGTCGCCAGCAGTGTGTCGGAAGGGGGGCGGCGGCGCACGACCGTGCGGAGCATGCGGGTTCGCGCATCCCATACTTGTACGGAGCGGCCGTCACCGGTGATCAAGGCGGCCATCGTCTGACCGCTCGGACGACGAATCAGTGACGACACGGTGCCGACACCAACAGTGCGGGTGCCGCGCGGCCGTTCGCCGGCCGTGTCCCAGAAACGCGCTGTTCCACGGACATCACCGGTCGCAAATGTGCGTCCGTCCTCAGCGAAGGCGATGCTCGACAACGAGGCGGACCCCGTTCGCCTGCTGTCGGGCGTCTGCCGAGCAAGATCCCACAGCCGGACTGTGCGGTCACGGCTTCCGGTGGCCAGCGTGCTGCCGTCCGCACTGAACGCCATCGACAAAACGCTGTCGAGGTGGCCGGTGAGGACGGCCCGACTCGTGCCGGTGGCCGCTTCCCACAGCCGCACCGTGCGGTCGTCACCGCCCGTGGCCACCAGGCGTCCGTCCGGGCTGAACGCCAGCGCCCGCACCGGCCCGTCGTGCCCGGCGAACCGGGTACGGAGATCCCCCGTCGTCACGTCAGACAGCTGCACCAGAGCGTCGACACCGCCGACGGCCAGTAGGCGGCTGTCGGGACTGAAAGCCATCGATGACACTGAGCCGGCCTCCTCTCGCCGGATCACACGGGTGGTGCCGTGAACCAGGTCGCGCAACCGGACAGTTCCACCCGAGTCGCCGACGGCCAGCAGGTGGCCGTCCGGGCTGAAGGCGATCGACGTCACGCCAGGCGGGGAGACGGAGAAGGCGTCGCGAACCGTACCCGTCTTCGTATTCCACAGCCGTACACGCCCGTCGGAACCGCCGGCAGCCACTGAACTGCCGTCAGAGCTGACGGCCGCCGGTCCCGGATCGCTTGCATGATCCTTAACGGTCCAGACCTTCCGGGCCACCGCAACGTTCCCCATGTGCAGCATCCCGTGGGCATCGCCGACGGCCAGGAGGCGGTCGTCCGGACGGTAGGCCAGACCTGTGACGCCTCCTGCGAAAGCGGGGTAGACCGTGCGAAGGCTGCCGGTCGCCGTATTCCACATCCGTACTTGGCCATGGGAACTACCGGCAGCCACCGAACGGCCGTCGGAGCTGAATGCCACCGCACTGACAGGGGCATCGGAACCGGTCAGCCGGTGCCGAAGCGGGAGGGCGGCCGCGGAGTACAGGGTGGAGACGGCCTCTGCCGTGGGACGGGTCTGGTAAGCCTGCACGGCCAGAAGCATGGCGAGATCGGGGTCGTCGCCCAGGAGAGCCGCTGACTGCGCGGCCAGCTGACGGGACACAGCGGTTTTCTGTGCGGTCAGGGCTTCATCCCGTCGATGTTCACTCACTCCATACTGTTTCCAGGCGACCGCACTCGCGGTGAGAGCGACCACGAGCAGGACGGACAGTGTGGCGCTGAAGCGGCGCAGACGGCGGGTCGTGCGCGCGGCAACGAAGCGCTCACGGTCGCGAGCGGTCGTGCTGCTGAAGAGGAAGTCCCGTTCCAGACCGTTCAGATCCTCGGCTGTGCCTGGATCGGCGAAGGCTTCCTCGGCGGCGGCGAGGCGGGCGCCGCGGTACAAGGCCCCCGGGTCGCGGCCCAGGGAGTTCCATGCGCGGGCGGCTTCCCTGAGCTGATGTTGGAGGTGAATGCGTTCCCGTGCCGCATCGACCCACCCCCGCAACCTGGGCCAGGCGGAGATAAGAGCCTCGTGCGCCAGGTCGACGGTGCCCCCGTCGACCGTGATCAGCCGCGCCTTGACCAACAGCTCAAGCACGTCCGCGGCCACGGGAGAGCTTTCGGCATCGAGTTCTTCGCGGTGCGCCGGGCGCCTTGTATCTTGCGTGCCTTCACCGGTGGCGATCAGGCGCAGCAGGAATCGGCGGGCGTGCCTGGCTTCGGGTGCTGACAGCCGAGCGTAGAGGTCTTCCGCTGTTCGGGCGATGGCGCCTTCGACGCCGCCCACCGCCTGGTAGGCGGCGAGAGTCAGAGCACGGCCTCTGCGGCGGCGCCAGGTTTCCAGCAGGGCGTGGGACATCAACGGTAGACCGCCCGGTCGTTCGTTGACATCCTCGATGATCTTCGCGGTCAGTTCTCGCTCGACGATCAGTCCCTCGGCAGTTGCCGGCTTGACGATGGCATCGCGAAGTTCGGCGGGGCCCATCGGGTCGACGAGCAGGGCGGAGTCACGTAATGCAGCAGCCAGTTGATGGTGTTCCGCGCAGTGGCCGAAGAAGTCCGCGCGCACCGCGATCACCACCCGCAGCCCGCTCATCGGCTCCGTGGCCGTCACCAGCCGGTCGAGGAAGGCCGAGCGTTGGGCGCGATCGGAGCACAGGGTGAAGAGTTCCTCGAACTGGTCGAGGATGACGACCGTGTCGCCGCGTCCCGGAGAGGGCGTGATCGCGGTGGCATGGACCGACATCGGCTGTGCCCCTGGGGTGAGGATCCGGATACCTGTCGGGCGGCGGTCAAGGGGCTCCTCCCGCTGCAGCGCGGGGATGAGCCCTGCGCGCAGCAACGAGGACTTGCCACTTCCAGAAGCGCCGACGAGGGCGACCAGACGGCGAGTGCGCATCCGCTCGACGAGCTGAGCCACCAGCTCGTCCCGCCCGAAGTACACACCCGCGTCCACGGCTTCGAAACGGGCCAGCCCACGGTACGGCGCCTGCATGTCCTCATCGGTTCTCCGCACGGCAGCCGCTTCCTCGGCTGCCGTGCGCCAGCGCCACTCCCATTCCGCCCCGTCCGCACCGCAGGCCCGCGCGTAGGCCAGTGCCACGTCGAGAGACGGCAGCTGCTCTCCGGCTGCCGCTCGTGACAACGTCGCCACGGAATAGCCCGCGCGCTCCGCCATGGTCCGGTAGGTCAAGCCGCCCGCTTCCTGGCGCAGCGTGCGCAACGCGAAAGCGAAACGTTGCACCGGACCAGCTTCCGGATCCAGTGCCCCCTCTCGGCGGCCCATCCCCATCCCCCTGTCGACCTTGTCGATGCACCCAACCTCGACCCACTGTGCATCAAGTTCACCTATGACCAGCGCGTTTCAGTCGAAGAGCAGCTCCGGCCAGCCGCCTGGCGAGTTGTTTCACGCGGCGCCTGGGTGTGCGCAACAAGGATCCCGCAGGGAAGCTGGTTTCCGGTCGGCACCGAACAGCAGTCCGAGGAGCCGATGTTGACACCGCATCTCCCTGCAGGGCCGCTAACGCTTGCCACCTCGCGGTGGGTTGATTCCCGCGCGGCATCCGTCGGCTTCTCGTCTTGACCTGGAAATCGCGCGCATCGTCTTGTTGGAGGTTTTTTGTCAGGCTCGGAGCAGTCACAACAGCAGGCAGGACCCCGGCCGTGCGCGACCTGGCGAAGTCCGGGCCTACGGGAGATCCGAACTGTTCGGTCTTCATTCCGGTCGACGCGATGGACGCAGAGGTGAACCGCCCAGACATCGGAGTGCCGGTCATTCCGGCCCACTTGTGGGGCTTCAGTGGGCACCGGCCAACCGTCGAAATCGGCCGGCCGGGCGAGCAGCGGGAACGTAAGCCGGACACCGTCGCGAGCCAAGGTGTCAGTGCAGTCCGCCTACCGGTACGTCGCTCATGCGGCCGACGCCGCCCGTGGAACAGCTGCTCCCTGAGTTCGCACACTGGATGGAGACGCCGGCCCACCTTGTGCATTTCGCCCGTGACCGCTCGATACGAACCCGGGTACAGCAGCCACCAGAACCGAGCCCGCGACGTCCATCGGCGTTCTCCGGGAGGAGAGCAGGACAACCCCGCGGTTGTCCTGAGGCCACGCACCACGCACGGGATCACTACGGGCGTGTTGCCGCCTTTCGGTGACCTTTCGCGCACCTTCGATCGACGAGTGATGCGCAAACTCAGTGACAGGCGCCATCCGTTGATGCCTGCGAGCCAGTCGGTGTCGGCCGCAGAACACACGAGGACTCGGCGGCAGCCAGCTGTATGTCAACGGGAGCCTGCGCCATGACATTTCGCATCGAATTCAGTCAACGGGACCTGGGCCGGCTGGCGATCGGCCGCCCGGTGCATCTACCCGTGAGCGAGGCTGTGATGAGCCTGCAGGTCCTGCGGCGCGGGGACCGGGCTATGCGCTTCCAAGCGTGGCAGGAGGCCATTCGTACGCGTGGCATCCAGCCTGGTGCGGTGCTCAAGGCCCTGGTACCTGCAGACGGGTGGGTGCCCGATTTCCTCACACCGGTTGACCGTGCCTGGCCCGAAGCAGGAGCGTTCGACGCTATCAGGGCCACACCCCGCCTACGCGTCCGCCGAGAATTGGCCCGGCTGTCCGGCCATCACCCGTTACCCGATTGGGGCGGCCGACTGGCCGAGGCCGGGGACCCGCAACTGGATGTCCTCGTCGACGATCTCGAGGCCTACTACGACGCTGCGGTACGCTCGTTCGCTCCCGCGATTCGGACGGTGCTCGACGCAGATCGTGCGCTGCGTGCCGAAACACTCGCCTCCAAAGGGGTGGACGCGTTCCTGCACACACTGCACCCGTCCGTCACCTGGAAACCTCCGTTCCTCGTCCTGCCGTCCCGTCACGAATCCACGTTCCGGCTGCAGGGGCGCGGTCTGATCATCAGCGGTCACTTCTTCTGCTGGCCGAGCCCACGGGTACAGCTGAACGACTGTGACACGCCGGTCCTCGTTCATCCCGCTTCCTGGGATCCAGCCCACCATTCGGCACCGGGCAGAGGCAGCCTCGACACCCGAATCGACCGGGGCCTGGCAGCGGCACTCGGGCGTACTCGGGCCCGTGTCCTGTTGGCCCTCGCGCAGGCGCCGCACAGCAGCACGGCCGAACTCGCCCGGCAACTGGACATCTCCGCGGCTTCCGCATCGGAACACGCGACTGTCCTGCGGCAGGCAGGACTTACCGACAGCCGTCGGCAACAACGCACCGTGCGCCACTCCCTGACCCCTTTGGGAAACGACCTCCTCAACCACCCGAGGCACCCGATCACGCGGCTCTCGGCGCATTGAACCGCGGCTGAGCGTCGGCATCGCACGTGGCGATGCGTTGCCGGTTATTGCCGGTCGTGATGCTTCACGGTGCTCAATCAGGGGCGATTTCGCAGATCAGAAGGGCGCACGGGACGACGCGGCGGATACAGACGGACTGCCGCATTTTCACAGGGGCCGCTTCCTGGATGAATGAGTCCAAGGGGTGCTGTTGCGGTCAGACGTCATCCGCAGAGGTCCATGAGGCCCGCCTCGCAGTGTTCCGGTGGGTCACCCGCTACCACGCCCCCCGGTCATCACAACAATGCTCATGACGCTTCCTTAAGAATGTTGGGCGGTCCGGGAGGACCGGGTGTGGCTGATGACGGTTTGCCGTTGATGGCTCCAGGAGAATGGCCGCCCGGTCCTCTGGGACGCTCCGACTGCTGATTGAGAACTGCGGGCATCGCTGGTTAAGGACCTGTCGGCGGAGTGTTCTTCGGGCCGTGGAAGTGCTGGTCACGGAGGAACGGAGCGACGCGGTTGACTACCCGGCACGCGCGGATATGGGTCGGCATCGACGCCGGCAAGGGCCACCACTGGGCGGTGGCGGTGGACACCGGCGGCGAGGCGCTGTTCTCGACGAAGGTGATCAACGACGAGGCCCAGATCCTGACTCTGATCGACACGGCCCGAGAGAAGGCCGACGAGGTGCGGTGGGCCGTGGACATCTCCGGCCGGGCCTCCGCCCTGCTGCTGGCCCTGCTCATCGCGCACGGCCAGCAAGTCGTCTACGTGCCCGGCCGCACCGTCAACCGGATGACCGGCGCCTACCGCGGCGAGGGAAAGACCGACGCCAAGGACGCCCTGGTCATCGCCGACCAGGCCCGCATGCGCCGCGACTTCACCCCGATCGAGACTCCGCCGGAGCTGGTCTCCACGCTGCAGCTGCTGACCGGCTACCGGCGCGACCTGATCGCCGACCGGGTCCGGCTCGTCAACCGGCTGCGCGACTTGCTGGTGGGCATCTGCCCTGCGCTGGAACGGGCCTTCGACTACTCCGCGGCCAGAGGCCCGGTGGTGATGCTGACCGAATACCAGACCCCGGCCGCACTGCGCCGGATCGGCGTCAAGCGGCTGACCACCTGGCTGGAACGCCGCAAGGTTCGCGGCGCCGGTGACATCGCGGCCAAGGCCGTCGAGGCCGCCCAGTCCCAGCACACCGCCCTGCCCGGCGAGGGGCAGGCGGCCAAGCTGGTGCGCGACCTCGCCCACCAGCTCCTGGCCCTGGACGAGCGGATCAAGGACAACGACCGGGAGATCCGCGAGACCTTCCGCGCCGACGACCGCGCCGAGATCATCGAGTCGATGCCGGGCATGGGCCCGATCCTGGGCGCCGAGTTCGTCGCCATCGTCGGTGACCTGTCCGGCTACCGCGACGCCGGGCGCCTGGCCTCGCATGCCGGCCTGGCCCCAGTGCCCCGCGACTCCGGCCGCCGCACCGGCAACCACCACCGCCCCAAACGCTACAACCGGCGCCTGCGCTGGCTGTTCTACATGTCCGCACAGTCCGCGATGATGCGACCGGGCCCGTCGCGGGACTACTACCTCAAGAAACGCGCCGAAGGCATGATCCACACTCAGGCGCTGCTCGCGCTCGCCCGCCGCCGGGTCGACGTCCTGTGGGCCATGCTGCGTGACATGAGGCTGTTCACCTCCGTCCCGCCGGTCACGCAGGCGGCTTGACACGGTCATTGAGATTCTCCTTGAGGTGTTTCGACAGCCCTCGAATGTCAGACGAGGTCGGCGAGGTCTTCTTCGCTGAGGGTGATTCCGGCGACGGCCATGTTCTCCTCCAGGTGGGAGAGGGAGCCTGTGCCGGGGATGGCCAGGGTCACTGGGGAGGAGGTCAGCAGCCAGGCCAGGCCTGTCTGCGACACGGTGACGCCGTGCCGGGCCGCGACCTTGGCCAGTCGCTCGTCGTCGAGTTCCCTGCCACCACCCATCGGGAAGAAGGGCACGAACGCGATGCCGGCCCTCTCACAGGCGGCCAGCAGCTGCATGTCATCGCGCTTGGCGGCGTGGAACTGGTTCTGCACTGCCACGACCGGGGCGATCTCGCGGGCCTCCGCCAGATGTGCGGTGTCGATGTTGCTGAGGCCGAGGTGACGGATCAGGCCCTCCTTCCGCAACGCGGCGAGCGCCTCGAAGCGCTCGGCGAGTGACTCGCCCTGCGGGGGTGTCATGCGCCCGATGCGCAGGTAGACGAGATCGAGACAGTCCACACCCAGGCGATTGAGGTTGGCTTCCACGAGGCCGCGCATGTCGGCCGGGGCGGCTGGGCGGAAGCCGTCGGGGCCGGCGATGGGGCCCACCTTGGTGGCGATGACCAGGTCGGACGCGTAAGGATGAAGCGCCTCACGGATCAGGGTGTTCGCGCGCACCGCACCACCGGCGCTGACGTAGAAATCGGCGGTGTCGATGAGGTTGACGCCCAGCTCGACGGCACGGCGCAGTACGGCACGGCCGGTCTCGGGGTCGCGGGCCGGACCACCCATGCCTTCCTTGGACGGGAGACGCATGGTGCCGAAGCCGAGCCGGTTGACGGCCAGGTCGCCGCCGAGGCGGAATACATTGCTCATGGCCCCAGCCTGCATGTCCCGCAACCTGTCGGCGAGGCTGTGGCAGCTTGCTGCCAGAGGCACAATGAGCGCATGCCCCAGCACATGGCCCTCAAAGGCGATCTTGAGCTCGACGCGCGGATCAAGCCCTTGGTGGAGTCGTTCGACGCGGAATGGGCGAGCGCCGCGCGGGACCTCGACACCTGGCCGAAGGCCCGCGAGTCCGTCCGCCTGCGGATACGACGTGACGGAACAGCTCAGGCCCGCAAGTTGTACAGTCCCGCCGTGCTCGCCGACGAGCGCGACCGGGAGGTACTGCGCGAGATGACCGCCTGCGGCATGCAGGTGCGGATCACCGCTACCCCGCTGTCCCAGGGAACGGTCTTCATCGACCGGCGAACCATGTTCCTCACCGACCCCGTGCCCTCGCCCTCGCCCACTCACGTTCGCCGGCACCGTACGTACACGATGAGCGCCGAACCCGCCCTGGTCAGCGGGGTGTACGCGCTGTTCGAAGCCGTGTGGGAGTCGGCCACCGACCTGGCGGCCTTCTTCGACGCCGACCGGCCCCGGATCGAGCCTCGAGCCCGCGAGGTGCTGTACGCACTGGGCTCGGGAATGACCGACGTGACAGCCTCACGCGAACTTGGCCTGTCGCTGCGCACCTACCGCCGCAGAGTCGCCGAGCTCCTTGTCACCCTGGGCGCGGACTCACGCTTCCAGGCCGGACTGCGCGCGGGCGAATTGGGCCTGACCCGCGGGTGAGCAGACCTTCGCCCAAGCCGAAGCGAGTCAGGCGTCGAGGTTCGGGCCGTAGCGGTGGAGGTCCCGTCCGACCGAAGTCGGCGGTGCCTCGGGCCCGACGTCCTCTGGTGTCCGGTGGTGTCCTGTCCGGCGACCAATCACCATCGCCAGGCCGACCGCATGCCCGGCGTCTTCTACTTCCGTGTGGTGACGGTCGCCGGGGTGGTGCCATCCGCCGACCCGGTTGCACATCCCGGCCTCAGTGCCTGTGTCAGGTCCTTGCATGACAAGTCGAGTGGTCTGTTGATGCAGTTCAGGGACTCGTTGTTTCGGGCGGACCCGCCCGGAGCGACGGCTGGGCCGCAGGTGTCGCTCGCCGTACGGTGGTCGTATGGGCAGGGACGGGGTACCCCGGCTGCGTCTGGTCGCCGTCGCGGTTGAGGGGCGCGGGCCGAGGTTGTGCCGAGGGTGCGGTGGGCCGTTGATGCCGTCGGCGAGGTCGACGGCGGTGTTCTGTGAGGACGCGTGCCGTTCGAGGCACTGGCGGCGGATGCGTCGGGCTCGGTCGAGGACCGAGGCGGTGAAGGCCGACTTGACGGCCTCGTGTCCGCAGTGCGGGGCGGTGTGGAGGGTCGGGGTCGACCATCCGGTCTCGGCGGTCTACTGCTCTCCCGCATGCCGCAAACGGTCCTGGCACGTGCAGCGCGCGCGGCCCGGCGATATGACCGGGATGGTCGGCAGTGTGACCCGGCAGCGCTACGACGAGCTGGTCACGCTGGGGCGGGACTGGGTCGGGACGATGAGCAGCGTCCAGTGGCAGCTCGGACGAGCTCTCAGACCTTGTGCCGCTGTTCTGCCGAGGCGGCAGACGCTGGTGGCTGCGTCCAGCGCGGCCGGGCAGGGCGATCACGACCTCATCGGTCGGATGGGGCTCAGACGAGCGAAACGGATCGCGACCTGCCACCCGCGAGCAACGAGTGGGAAACGAGGCGAGCATGTCCGTCTCGTCCCTGAGTACAGGGTGGGGGTATTCAAAAGGCCCCATCACCAACGCGCCGCCGCTGCCGTTCGGACCAGCGACCATCGACGCCCAGCCGAACGGCAAACGGGATCACTATCATCCTTCCTGCCTCGTGACCTGCGCAAAGAGGATGTGACACAGGCACTCAGCGGGCGTGATCGCCTGGGCGTCGTCCGGGCGGAGCCGCGAGCCCACCTTTGGTCATCGCCGGCCAGTTGCCTCTCCGTGGGCCGTTGTCTTGACCGCATCGTCGGCCGCTTCGCGAGGAAGGTCATCCGTCCTCCCCCGCGCATAGAATCTGCTCATGGTAGAGAACCGCCCCGTGAAGCGGACCCGCAGCGCACCCGCCGGCGAAGACAGCCCTGGCGCGCAAGCCGAGTCGGCAGGGGGCGGCGAGGCCGCGGAACCGATCCGGTGGCTGACCGAGGAGGAGCTCCACGCCTGGATGGCCCTGGCCGGCATGGTCACCAAGCTGCCTGCGGCACTGGATCGGCAGCTCCAGCGCGACGCCGGGCTCACGCACTTCGAGTACCAGGTCCTCGTAGGGCTGTCTCGGGCCCCCGAACGCACCCTCCGCATGAGCGAGTTGGCTGACTTCACCGGGGGTCAGCTGCCGCGTCTGTCACAGGTCGCGACCCGCATGGAGCGACGCGGCTGGCTCACCCGCCGCCCCGACCCCACCGACGGCCGTTACACACTGGCCTGCCTGACCGACGCGGGGACGGCCAAGCTCGAGCTCAGCGCCCCGGGCCACGTCACCGCGGTTCGCCGCCTCATCTTCGACTGCCTCTCCCCCGCACAGGTGCGTCAGATGGCCCAGATCGCGAGGCGCATCGCGCAGGCCGCGGGCAGCGCCGAGTTCCGCTGAGCCCGAGGCCGTGACGCCCCGCTTCGATCCCGTGGCATCACTTCACGCATGAAGTAGATCACTTCGCGGAATCAGTTGCGCCGTGAAGCGACATCCCGATATAACTTCACGCATGAAGTGATCGGCGGGGCGTGGCACCCACGCCATCACCCGCCGTTCGGGCCAGCCATCCATGGTCACGGGCATCAATCCGCCCGTCGACGCGGGCATGACGCCCAAAAACGGCCCTGAGATGCGTACGAGCCTTCCACGCAGAGACACAGGAGCAAGCCATGACAGAGGAATCCGGTAACACCGCAGCCACGAGACGCGGAATGCTCGGGATAGCGGGAGCAGTAGCGGGCGGGCTGGCGATCAGCCAGATGGCTGCCGGCAACGCCTCTGCCGCCACCGGCAGCGGTGGATCGATCGCGACGCGGACGATCAGCCTCGCCCAGGCTCAGCGGCTCACCGAGGCGGCCGTCCGGTACGTGCGGGACAAGAAGCTTCCCCCCATGTATGTGCTGGTCGTCGACTCCGCCGGTGAAGCCAAGGCGTCCCTTCGCATGGACAACAACAGCTCGGCGGCGGCCGAGTTGGTACCGCACAAAGCACACACCGCGCGCACCTACCGGACCGCCACCGCCGACCTGGCCACCAACATCAAGGACCCAGGCCAGATCGCCTCCTTCGTAGCCAGCGGTGCCAGCCTGCTGCCCGGCGGTCGGCCGATCTTCGAGAACGGCCAGTTCATCGGCGCCCTCGCCGTCGGCGGAGGCACCCCGGCCCAGGACGACGAGGTAGCCCGCGCCGCGCTGAGCGCACTCTGACTTTCGTCCGCCCATCGCCAGGCCGTGGGCGGGAGACCTGGAAGCCCCGCGCGGCCGGCTCCAGTGGCCAGACGTTCTCGACCGCACAGCTCGTCGAGCGAGGCGACCAGTCTCGGGCAAGAGTGCACGACTGAAAGTCACGAGGCCTTCCGGTTCGGTGCGGACCTCACAATCCACACCAAACCGGAAGGCCCTTATCTGTTCAAGATCCCTCAGCCGGTGTTGCGGCTGTGCCCGATCGAGAGGAAGTGTGCTGATGTCCGCACCGCCTGCGCCCACAGGAACGGGCACCGACAGGGTGCCCCGGCTGGAGGACGATCCGAGCATCGTCAAGTTCGTCCGCACCGACCCGGTTCAGTACGAGGGCGACTGGACGCCGGACAAGTACGACCCGGACCTTGCACAGGAGGCGATGGAGAGCGCGCTCGACGACGCGGTCGAGGCTGAACGGCTCGGATACGACGGGCTCATGCTCACCGAGCACCATTTCGACGCGTGGACGCTCGCTCCCTCACCCATGCTGTATCTCGCGGCCCTCGCAGCCCGGACCAGCAGGCTCCGGCTCGGCCAGTCCGTGAGCATCCTGCCGTTCCACAACCCGTGGCGGCTCGCCGAGGAGGCGGGCATGCTCGACATCCTCAGCAACGGACGAGCCGAGATCGGCGTCGGCAAGGGCAACTTCGCGGTTGAGCGTGCCCGCTACGGCCTGAGCGCAGAGGACAGCGAGGAACGGTTCAACGAGGGCATCGAACTCCTCAGGAGGGCCTTGAGCGAGCCCGGGGTGACGTTCGAGGGGAAGTTCAACCGCATCGACGTGCCGTCAACGGTCTATCCCAAGGCATTCGGCGACCCGCTCCGCCCATGGGTTGCGGGATTCAAGCCCGAGTCGGTCACCAAGATCGGCCGCGAAGGGGACAACCTCTTCGGCATACTCGGTCCGCACGCGGGGGCCATCCTGCAGCGCTATCTGGAGGCGGCCTACGAGGCAGGCCACGAACGCAGCGGCGCGAACTGCATGGCCGCGACCGGAATCATCGTCGCGCCGACCGACAAGGAAGCGGCGGAGATCGCCGAACGAGCCTACGAGTACGGCCTGAAGACAATGATCGACCGCAGAGCTCCGGAGTCCGACAGGTCCTATCTACCGGTATTCACCGGTGGCGGATTCCACGGTTCACCTTCGACGGTGCTCGACAAGATGGCAGGCAGCGTGCAGGCAAGCGGTATCCGCCGACTGATCCTTGTGATGCGCTCGCGGTTCATCCCGCGGGAGCAGTCGCGCCAGACGATGCATCTGTTCGCCGAAGATGTCATGCCACACCTGCGACACCTCGCGGCCCAGCCCTGACGGGTTTCCGGGTTCCGGCAGGCCGATTTCGGGCAAAGAGCATCCGTGGCCGTGTTCAATGCAC
This sequence comes from Streptomyces sp. AK08-02, assembly GCF_033795085.1. Taxonomy (NCBI): domain Bacteria; kingdom Bacillati; phylum Actinomycetota; class Actinomycetes; order Kitasatosporales; family Streptomycetaceae; genus Streptomyces; species Streptomyces sp. AK08-02. The sequence goes on along the minus strand of NZ_JARAZV010000001.1, from coordinate 897,187 downwards.
TCACCGTGGTGTTCCTCGTGGTGGTGGGGCTCTTCGCCGTCCTGGGTTGCCTCGTGGCGTGCGGTGTTCTCAGGGAAAGCAGCCGACGCCGACGAGTTGTACGCATCGGCAGGCGCACTACGGCCCGCTGTGTCCGTTCCTGCCACAAGGCTCCCCAGCCTGCTCACGCTCAACCGGATCGGGTTCGTCCGCCAAAGAAGCGTTTCGTCCTCGAATTTGCTGGCCCTGATAGCGACCCCATACGCTTCGAAGACCCGTCACCCCCTGCGACAACCCGCGTAGGTGACGAACTGACGGTCGCCTATCTGCCTGACCAGCCTGCGAGCGCCGTGGTTGTGGCCGAGCGCGAAAGGACGGCCCTCGCTGAGTTGTTGCAGATCCTTGCCATCCTCGGTGTCTTCCTCATCGTGTTGGCGGGCATCGCCTCCATCGGAGTGATGGTTCTCCAGGCTTACGCGTCGGCCGCCGCCGATCCAAACATATGGATCGAACCATGAAGTGAGATGCCCCGGGAGTGTCCGGCCACGCAGGGCTCCGGTGGTAGCCGGGCGGCACCCGGTTCGTGACGATCTGCCAGTTCAGCGGTGCCCCGGAACGCGACAGGCGCGGCCTCCGAGATCTCCGAGATCATGGAAGTTCTCTACGCCCCGTGATCCGAGTGGAAAACCGTGCCTGTCGACGTATCGTCGTGATCCCGCCTGCCCTGGGACAGCTCCGCGAGCATCGAGAGGCCGTATCCGCCGAGGTGCCGGGCCTGCTGGAACGGCTGGGCGAGGTGCCCGACCCGCGAGACGACCCAGGCGGCCTACGGCACGCTCCGGTCACCGTGCTCGCGCTGACCGCGTGCGCGGTTCCGGCGGGGACGACCTCCCTGTCGGCGGTCGGCGAGTGGATCACCGACGCCCCGCCGAATATCCTGGTGCATCTCGGCATACGCCTCGCCCCGTTGTTCCCGAAGCGGCTCCTGCCTGCGGAAACGACGGTCCGGCGGCTGCCGGACCGCATCGACGGCGCCGCACTGGACCGGGCAGTCGGAGGCCGGCTCGCCGACCGACGCCTGGAGGCGACCGGGCTGCGCGGCCTCGCGGTCGACAGCAAAGGCCTGCGCGGCGCTGCCAAGGCGAAGGGCCGCAAGATCCACCTGCTCGCCGCACTGGAGCACACCACCGGCCTGGTCCTGGCCCAACTCGACGTCGGCGAGAAGACGAACGAGATCACCTGCTTCCAGCCACTGCTGGACACCGTCGGCGACCTGGCAGGAACCGTCGTCACCAGCGACGCACTTCACACCCAGCGCGAGCACGCCGACTGCGTCCTCGGCCCGGGCGCCCACTACATCGTGATCGCCAAGGCCATCCAGAGAAGGCTGCACCGACAGCTCAAGTCCCTTCCCTGGATGGACATCCCGCTTCAGCAACACACCCAGGCCACCGCGACCCAGCTCGCCGCTCCGATCCGCGGTCACCGCAAGATCGAGGCACCGCACCATGTCCGCGACACAACGTTCACCGAGGACCCCTCCCAGCTGCGAACCGGCAACGCACCCCACGCCATGGCCACCTGACGCAACCTCGCCAAGGGCGGGATGCCAGGATGAGGCCCTCTCCCACCGCTGTGACCAGGGTGGTCTCGCTGGGGTCGAAGGCGCGGAACGGCGGGCCCCGTGGAACGCGGTTGCCCTGACATGTGTCAGGACCCTCGGCGTCCGGTGTCTGGCTAGGGTCTGTCCACGTCGCCGGCCGCAGGTCAGCGACGTGCCCCGCCCGAACCACGTGTTCCGGGCCGTGCCCGCGCCGACCGTCACCACTCCCAAGGAGAAGTCACTCATGATCCGTTCCCTGAAAGCCGCCGCCGTGGCCATGGCATCCACCGTCGCCGCCACCGCGGGCCTCGTCGTCGGCGCGGCGGGCGCCGCCCACGCGACCGGTCACGGCGAGGGTTTCTACGGCGTGTGGGGCTCCGGTATCAACGTCCGGGCCGGCGGCGGAGAGCAGTGCTACCTGTACCCGTCGGCCTCCAACTGCCCGGATGTGCAGACCACGGTGGGCAGCCCGGCCCAGGTGTACGTGTACTGCCAGCAGGAGGGCGCGCAGGTCGTCGGCGGAAACCCGTACTGGGTGTGGGTCCTCACCGCGAGCGGCCACCGTGGCTACATGGCCAGCTACTACATCGTCAACACCACCAACTGGATCGACGGCGTTCCGGCCTGCTGACTCCGCGTAGCAAAACCCGGCCGCTGCACGGCAGTTCGCGAGCGACTGCCGGTGTGCCGGGCGACAGGGTCCGGACGGACATCACGGGCGACGGCGGGACGGGCCGGCTGCGGGGGTGCGGCCCGTCCCCTGCCTACGACTGCGAGTTCGGCGGGCTGTTGATCCTGCCGTCCCGTCCGTCCCGTTCCCGCCCGCACCGGAGATCGTGAAAGGACACAGCGCGGCCGACCAGATGGTCATCGAGGCACAGAAGTTCATCAACTCCCACTACGCGGCGGGAATACCGAGGGTCGAGGAGAACGGCCGCACCGGTTGACCCGGATTTCGGCCAAGGGATCCCCGCGCCTGCTCCCACTCGCGCTTGCGGGATTTGACGTAGAGAGCCCGGCGGTAGGTGTGGCGAATGGCCGTGTGACGACCCGGAGGCAAGACAGGCACGAGCCTGGGTGATCATGGAGTTCTTGACGCTCAGTGATCGCCAGAGGGCTCGTGCCTGTCCTGCCATCATGCCTGGTCAAACCTCTGTGGCACCAGTTCGCAGCGCTGCTGCCCGAGCACGTCGATACCCGTCCGCTCGGCTGCTACAACCCGCGCATCCCGGACCGGATTGTCTTCGAGCGCGTCATCGCCGCCGTGGTGCACGGCTCCGGATACGAGCGGATCGCCGACCGACAGTGCTCCGACCGCACCATCCGACGCCCCGTCAAGTACTGGTCACAGCTGGGCATGGCCGAGCAGGTCCACGGGCTGGCCGTGCAGGCGTACGACCTCATGACCGGCCTCCAACTCCATGAGCTGTCCGTCGACGGGTGCGTCACCAAGGCTCCCTGTGGCGGCGAGAGAGCCGGACGCTCCCCGGTCGACCGGGGCAGGCAGGGCCTGAAGCACTCGGTGGCCACCGAAGCCCGCGGCGTGCCGAGTGACAAGACCCGAGCCGCGCTCGAGGAACCGGGCTTCACCGGCGAGATCGGCCGCAAGGGCGTGCCCGCACCGTCCAGGCCGGCAAGAGGCGGGTCGTGGAGCGCAGCCACGCACGGATGAACGGCTTCGGCAAGCTCGGCCGCTGCACCGAGAAGCGCCAGTGCGCTGTGGACTTCTACCTCTACCTGTCCGCCGCAATCGTCACGCTCCGCATGCTCATCCGCCGCGCGACCCCGCTCTACCGCTGAGACGGACGGCCCACCACCAAGAGACTCAAGTGACGCCTGCCGACGGCCGTCCGTCTGTGTCGGGCGGACAAGCACTGCCGCATGCCTGGGGAAGGCGCGCTGCTCAACGAGGGCAGGGCCGGCCCGCGCTCCTGGCTGTGGCAGCCGTGGTGATGATGGCGTCGAGCCGGTCCCGGGTTTTCACCAGAGTGCTGACCTGCGTATCGATGCGGTCCCGCTCGGCCGACAGCCGGTCGAGCAGCGCGGGGGTCACGTCACCGGTCTCGACGCACGGCAGCAGTTCCAGAATCGCCCTGCTCGGCAGCCCTGCGGAGTACAACTGCTGAATCAGCTGGACGCGGTCGACCGCACTGTCCGGGTACTGCCGCTGACCGCTGGGGCTGCGCACCGAGGCGAGCAGGTCCTGCTCTTCGTAGTAGCGCAGCGCCCGCACGCTCACGCCCACCCTTGAGGCCAGCTCACCGATGCGCACCAACGCCCCCTCTATGACCTGGATCACGTTTCTTGCCTCTGACGTCAACGTCAGGTTCTAGCGTAGCCCGTGAACAGCCCGGACAGCACGGGCAGGAATCACCTCACCACTGCCAGGAGACTCCCCATGAAGATCACCGGTTCCGTCGCCCTCGTCACCGGCGCCAACCGCGGCATCGGCAGGCACTTCGCCCAACAGCTCCTGCACCGGGGCGCCACCAAGGTCTACGCGACCGCGCGCACCCCCCGCCTCGTCGACCTCCCCGGTGTGGAGGTGCTGCCGCTGGACATCACCGATCCGGCTTCGGTTGCCGCCGCGGCGGGCACGGCCTCGGACGTCACCCTCCTGATCAACAACGCCGGCGTCTTCACCCAGCAGAACCTCGTCACCGGGGACCCCGAGAAGATCCGGCTGGAGATGGACACCAACTACTTCGGCACCCTCAACGTGGTCCGGGCGTTCACCCCCGTCCTGGCCGCCAACGGCGGCGGGGCCATCCTCAACGTCCTGTCGGCGATGTCCTGGCTCGCCTACGACGGGGCCAACGCCTACAGCGCGTCGAAGGCGGCGGCGTGGAGCCTCACCAACGGCATCCGCCTCGAACTCGCGGGCCAGGGAACCGCGGTGACGGGCCTGCACCTGGCCAGTACCGACACCGACATGATGGCCGGGTGGGACGTGGAGAAGAACGACCCCGCCGATGTCGTGCGCGCCGCCCTCGACGGTATCGAGGCCGGGAAGATGGAGATCCTCGCCGACAACAACTCCGTCCAGCTCAAGTCGGCCCTGTCCGCCGACCCGAGCGTGCTCTATCCGCAGGCGGTTCCCGCCGCCTGACCCTCCGGCAGCAGCCCGCCCGGCCAGGCGTCAGCCGACGTTCGAGGACCTACGGATCAGCCGGGCGCGGCCATGTGTACTCGTCACGCTCCGCACGCGCGTCCGCCGCGCGTCCGCCGCGCGACAGCTGGGACACCTACCCACCACGAGAAGACTCAAGTGACGCCTACCGCCGGGCTCTCGTAGTGCCCTTGGCCGAGACATGGGCGACCAAGGGAGGCGGCACGGTCCAGTAACTGGCGGACGTGATGTTGACGATCCGTCCCGTGGCTTCGTAGGTGACGGTTGGGATCAGGCACACATTCCGTGAGGTCGATCACCGAGGTCGGGCTCTGTCCCATGGGCGTCGACGGTGTTCAGACTGCCCACCCGCCGGTGTTCGAGTACGACTCGTAGGAGTACCGAGTGCGGCGGTCCCATTCCTCGCCGGTGATGCGTTCGTAGGCGTGGTCTGGCGTGTAGAGCAGGCTATCGGCCCAGATGAGGTTGGTGGCGAACGGTTCGAAGGCCCTCGGATCCTGGAGTACGCCTTCGAATGCTTCACGGCCGGCGGCGACGACTGCGCAGCGTGTGTAGAGGAATGCGTCACCGGACAGGCCATGTCCGAGTTCCTCGCGGTCCAAGCGGTAAAGGGCCCAGGACAGTTGCTCGGCGAAGCCGGTGACGACGAACATCGGGGACTGAGCTAGGCGCTCTGTCAGCGCGACTGCCAGTTGTTCGGAATCAGGGTCCGGCCCGGTGGGTGTGCATTCCTCGATGAGCTGCCAGAAGGCGTCTTCGTTCATGCCGGCGAGCATGACGCAGGCGTCTGACACTCCGCCTACTTGGTTACCTGTTCGCTGCCGCTGTGAGGAGGACCCGCTTGCGGAGCAGGGGGAACTTGGCGCGGCCGAACATCTGACGTTTGATCATCTTGATGTGGTTGACCCGGCCTTCGACGGGGCCGGAGTTCCAGTGGGTGGTCAGTCCCTGGAGGACGGCGTCCCAGTCCTTCTCCAGGCCGTGCGCAAAACTGTGGAGTTCGGGGAGGTCCTCGGCCTGGGCGGCGAGGATCCTGTCCTCGCGCTCCTCGTCCCGCAGGCGGTCGGGGTGGCGCATCAGCCAGCCGGTGACCTGGCGGACGCCCGGCGGCGCCGATCCGACGACGCGGATGCGCCGTCGGCGGCGGGGCCGCAGGTAGTCGCTGATGATCTGGTAGCTGCCCTGACAGCCAAGCTCTTTGAGCTAGTCGTGCAGGTGGATGGCGTTGGTGTGGCCCTCGGCCCAGCGCCGGTCCAGGTGTGCCTTGAAGGGGTCAAGCTGGCTGGGCCGGGGCTGGTGACGGCCGTTGAGCATCTGCTCGGGTGTTTCCGCTCGGGCGGCCCGGCGGACGGAATTGCCGCCCATGTGCAGTTCCCGGGCGATCTCCCGGATGCCGTGTCCCTGGTCAAGGAGGGCGTGGACGATCGCGTGGCGTTCACGCTGTCGGGCCTCGATGGGAGACATCGCCTTCGTCGTGTTCTCCGGCTCGGCGAAGGAGATGTTCACGATGCCGTTTGCGTCGGCGTCAGGCGGTTTGAGGCATGCGTTGTGCTGGCGCACGCAGCGTTCCACCGCGGTGCCGAGGTTCTGCAGCAGGTGGAAGGGGTCTGCGACCTGGACCGCGTGGGGTGCTCCGGAGCGGGCGCCGTCGGCGTAGGACCCGGCCCGGTCCCGGCAGATGACCTCCGAGCCGGGATGGGCCAGCAGCCAGGCGGCCAGTGTCCCGGCGTCCCGGCCGGGCAGCAGGTCCAGGGGCTGACCAGTCTCGCAGTCGATGATGACGGTGCCGTAGTGCTGCCCGCGGCGTGTAGCGAAGTCGTCCACCCCCAGCGCCTTCGGAACAGCCCAAACGGGATCGGGCACGGCCATCACCAGCCGGAGCAACGTCATCCGGCTCACGACACTGTGCAGGGCCTTGGCGAAACGAGCCCCGGAGCGGCCGGCGAGAGCCACGGCCACCGCCTCCAGCACCCTGCGGAAGCCGGAGTCCGCCTGCCGTACCGCACGGTGAGTCCATCGACCTGCTCGGCGAACGTACGGCGCGGACAACCAGCGTTCTCGCAGTACAACCGTCGGACGGACAGATTGATCCGTACCGCCTGATCACCCACCGGGCCATCGGCAAGATGCCGTTCGTAGGTGCTGTGTATCCGCTCGGACGGCGTCGCGCGGTCGGGACAACTCACGACGACGTTCCGGGTTCTGGCCACAACGTGGACCGCACCGGCCGCCGGGACGGCCGAGGTGGTCCGGCAGTGACGCCGGTTCCTGCAGCAGCGCATCGCGCGCAAGGAGACGTCCATGGTTCAGTTCGATTCCCCCAGTGCGGCAAAGGGAGAGGGCGGCAGGTACACACTCGCTTCCGGCGCGGGCTGGCCTCCACCTGGGGCACCCTGCCCACCCAGGGAAAAGCCGTGTGGTTCTCGCTCCCCCCTGCCCTCCTCCTCTCACCACCGGGACGAAGCCACGTCGGCAGACACGAGCGGCGCTCCGGAGTCACCGCTGCTGACCGTGGCGCGAGTCCCGGTCTCCGCACCGCTTGCGGGGCTACTCCGCCCCTGGTCGGCTTGCGCCAGGCGGATCGATCGCCGAACATCGAACGGGCGTACGCGGGCAGCGGCAGGGCTCGTGGGACGATAACGCCCATGGGGAGCCTGTGAGTTACTCGATGTTCATCTTCCACGCCAACGCTGCGCACGCCCACGACCTGCAGCAGGACACCTTCATGGCGCTCGCCGCGATGTACGTCGAGGCCAGTCCGGCCTACCGGGAGGTCGCGTGGCTGCGGGACTGGCAGGCCTTCTGGATCGAGGCAGCGGGAAACCAGGGGAACGGCTGCAGCGATCTCGACCCTCAGAAGTATCTGACCGATGAAGATCGCATCGGACTGTTCCGGGAGTTCCTCAGCGACTACAGGTCCTGGGTGAAAGCCACCGCCGCGTCCCTGCGGTTGATCACCGGGTACGACGCGGACAAGCTCGTCGACTTCACCGAGACCATGGAAGCCGTGATCACCGGCGACAAGACCAACCCCAGAGTCGTTCCGAGCAACTCTGTGCCTTTCGGCGACTGGATGAACGAAACCTTCGCAGGCCCCTGAGGATGACCCGCTCGGCGGTCAGAGAATCGACCCGGCTTCCTTCGCACCACCGAACTGGAGCCCGCTGAGCAGGCCGCGCTCGGGCAGGGGTGACCGTACGGCGCGGCCAGGGCTGCACCTGCGCGTCACCGCGTTCTCCGCGATGGACCGTCGGCTCCTCGACGCTCCCGAACCTTCGACGGCACCCGGGGGAACACGGCGGTCCCGGCCCAGCGCAAGTACGCTGAACCGCGTCAGCACCCTCGCGGGCGACACCCCGTCTTCAGCCGATCCCGGGTGGACCGCAGGTCTGAGCCGCGTGGAGCGGCATGACCAGGGTCAGCACAACGGTGGCGGCAATAGTGGCGAGCCATACCGCGTACAGCGCTATGGGCCGCGCCCTGTGACCTGAGACAACCCAGGCGATCCACCCGGCCAACGAACCGGCGGCCAGCGCCGCCACGAGGCACAGGGCCACCATGTTCCACGAGACCGGATCCACGGGCGCGTTCCCCGTGCAGTAGTCGGCGTCGTTCGTCAGCGAGGTGTCGAGCACCACTACGAAGATCGCGAGCGCCGACACAGGCCAGGCCACGGCGGCCAGAACCCGGTACGGCTTCCTGGGCCAGGACCGCAGAGCGCCTGCCAGCACGGCGCACATCAGCAGGAGCGGCACCGCCATCTTCTTGAACGGCCACACCATCGCCTGCGTCAATCCCCCCAGGCCTTCGCGGTGCTGGCTGACCTGGGGGTCGTCAGCCCAGTAGAAGCCTTTGAACGCCGCACACATCGAGGCGACGACTACCAGTACGGCCAGCGCATACGCGTGGACCCGGGCGCGGGGCGCTTCCGGGAAGGTCAGGGGCCAGACGATGTCCTGGAACCGGCCTTCCACCCCCGGGCCAGGGGCAGCTCTACGGCGACCTGTGATCATCAGTCTCACGTCCCGCTCCTCCTTCGTCCGCGCCTACCCACACCGCGCTGCGGCCGTCGGTCTCGATCTCCCCGGATACCGCCTCAGTTGATGCGGCGGGCAACCACCCACTCGCCTGTCGGTGACTGCGCCGGTGCGGCGGGCGTCCCTGAGAAAGACACGCGGTCCCGCTCGCGGTCGGCGTGGCCGCCCCTCAACCGGAGAGGCTGAACTCACCCACAACGCACACCAGTTCAACCAGCCCTCCCCAACACCCCTTCTCCTATCGCGGACGACGACGCGCGGCAGCCTCGGCACCCTCCACCCAGTGGAGGTACCAACGTGCGAATCCCACCGGCGTCCGCGGCTCCCCGACAGGGCGGAACTCGCCGTCCCCCGGGCGGTCGTCCGCCCACATACGGCCGCTCTCCGGGCCCGTCAGCACAAGCCAGTCGCAGTAACCGCAGCCCTCGTGACTGAGCTTCAGCGCACCGGAAGTGACCCGGTCGAAGAGCTCGTCACCCGCGGTCATCCAGGCGCTGTACGCCGCGAAGTACGCCTCTTCGTCGTCGAAGCCGGACAGAAGTGGTTGCCTGTCGTCGTGCTCCGCCTGAACCCGCCACCGCTCCTCCTCCGTCAGAAACGGAAGCCGCAGGTAGTCGTGGCGCAGGGAGCGATCTACATTGGTCCACAACCATCCCCCGTCCGTCCGGCGCAGGACGCTGAGCCCGTAACCCGGCCCTGCACCGCCGGCACCGACCTCAAGCAGGAAACCCCGGTACTCCGCCGGCAGCGAGAGACCCCACTGCTCCTCCGCCTCGCAGACCTCCGGCTCCGACAGCGGATCCGTGAACCGGAAGTGATGACCCGATCCCCCGGCCAGGTCCCAGGCCCCGAAGACCTGCTGTGCCTCGTCCACCCGGGCCAGCGCCTCCACCCGCTCGCGGACCCCACTCCACATCGTCACCCCCATGAGTCGAACTGTAGACCGAGGCAACGGCGCTCTCACCCGATAAAGTCGCCCCGGGTGCGCTGGCGTAGGCGGCCGCCGCCTCGCCCGGAGCGTACGGCTCGGTCCGCTTCGCCGGGTCCAGACGCGCGTGACGCGCCCGCGCCTGACGGACCACCAGCTCGCCGCGCTCCGTCAGCACGGGCAGCCACAGCGCGGCGAGCGTGCGGGATCCGGCAACGGCAAGAGGCGGCCGCCCCGCCTCGTTCCGACTCGTGCGGTAGCCGACGCGGTCGAGGGCGGTCCGTCCCTTTTCCTCTCTGGTGTCACATCGTGCGACGCCGAACCGCACTCTCCACGTGCACCTTGTTCATGAGAGTGGGTCCCCTTCAGCCCTTGCCTTTGCCCGGCGCTGCGGCCGAACTCATGGTGTCCGCAATGGACTTGATGCCGCCGTGTGCGGTGAGGCCGCCATCGACCGGGATCTCTGCTCCCGTGATGAACGAGGACTCGTCGGACAGCAGGAAGACGACGAGCGGGGCGACCTCATCGACCGTACCGGTGCGGCCGAGCGGGGTCTCTCGGATGTTCGCCTCGCGGAAGACGGGCGCCGCGGAGGCGGTCATCTCGGTCTCGATGAAACCGGGGTGGATCGTGTTGACGCGGATGCCGCGCGGGCCGAGCTCCATGGCGGCCGTCTTCGACAAGCCGCGCAGCGCCCATTTACTGGTCGTGTAGGCGACCGCGTAGTGACCGGTGAGCGCGGCGGTGGAGCCGACGTTGACGACGGACGCTCCGGGCGGCATCAGTGGTGCGAGATGCTGGATACCCAGCAGCGGGCCGGTGACGTTGACGGCGTGGACGCGGGCGAGGTCGTCGGGGGTGACGTCGCCGACGCGGGCCCGCCAGGTGATGCCCGCGTTGTTGACCAGGCCGTGTATCCGCCCGTACGTCGCGTGCAGTTCGGCAGCGAGTTCCGCCCACTGTCTGTCGTCGGTGACGTCGAGGAGGCGGCAGCCGGGGGCCTCGGTCACGTCGGTGGCGATGACGTGGGCGCCCTCGCGCGTCAGGGCCTCGGCCTCGGCGGCGCCCTGGCCGCGCGCGGCGCCGGTGACGACGAGGACCTTGCCGAGCAGTCTCTTGGGGTGCGGGGCGGTCACGGCCGCTCCCGGGGGCGACGGCGGGCTGTCGGCAGCGGCAGCGGGTCGCTGCCGACGACCACGGTGTTGGAGACGGCGCCGATGCCGTCCACCGTGAGCGTGACCGTGTCGCCGGGCTTCAGGGGAGGCGGTGACTGCTCGCCCCGCACGCCCCACAGTTCAGCGAGGCAGCCGCCGTTGCCGCAGGTGCCCGATCCGAGTACGTCGCCCGGGCGGACGAGGGTGCCTCGGGAGGCGTAAGCCACCATCTCCTCGAAGGTCCAGCTCATGTTGGACAGCAGGTCCTTGCCGACGACCTCGCCGTTGACGGCGGCGGTGAGCCCGAGGCGCAGGAACCCGTCGGTGTCCCGGTACGACTCCAGCTCGTCGGCGGTCACCAGGTACGGGCCGAGGGTGGCGGCGGTGTCCTTGCCCTTGCACGGGCCGAGGCGGACCTGCATCTCACGGGACTGCAGGTCACGCGCGGACCAGTCGTTGAAGATGGTGTAACCGACGATGTGGTCGCGTGCCTGCCGGGCGCTGAGATCCCGGCCTTCCCGGCCGATGACGGCGGCGACTTCCAGCTCGAAGTCGAGCACGCTGCTCCCGGGCGGCACGGGAACGTCGTCGTGGGCACCGATCAGCGCGTAGGGGTTGGTGAAGTAGAAGGTCGGCGCGTCGTACCAGGCGTCGGGCACACCCCCCACGCCGTCCACGGACCGCCGTACGCCCTCGACGTGCTCCTCGAAGGTGACGAAGTCCCGAACGGTGGGCGGCTCCAGCGGCGGCAGCAGCCGCACCTCTGAGGCATGGGGCCCCGGCGGGAGGTCGAGTGTGGTGGCGCCGGCGTTCAGCAGTGCGCCGAGTCCGTCACCGGAGCGGATCAGCTCCGTGAGCGAGTGCGCCCCGGGAACCGGGTGCAGGGTGCCGTCCTCCGCGACGACGGCGACCTGGCGGTGGTCTCTGTGTTCATAGGTGGCGAAACGCATGGACGGCTCCGGGCTCCGACAGTTGGCTGGGGCGAATGGACCGGGGACGCGGCTGGGGAGTCAGGGGAGTTGACAGGGCCGCCGCGTCCCCGGGGTTCGGGGTTCGGGCCGGTGGTGGGTCAGACCGGCGGGGCGACGAACACGCCGCGGTCGACGTCGTTGAAGGACTCCTTGGCGACCAGCTCGTTCATCGGGTTGGCGGTGCCCCACTGGTCGGCGACCTCTGGCTGTGAGAAGTCGTAGACGTGCGGGTGCCAGGTGTCCTCGTCGAGCAGCTCCAGCTCGGTGGTGTACTCGACGGTGTTGCCGTGCGGGTCGAGGAAGTAGCTGAAGGTGTTGTCGCCCGCCAGGTGCCGACCCGGGCCCCAGACCTTCTTGACACCCGCCTGGATCACCCGGCCGGTGCCGCGCATGTACTCGTCGATGCCCCGCAGCTCGAAGGAGACGTGGTGCAGGGCGGTGTGCGGGCCCTGGGCGATGGCCATGGAGTGGTGCTGGTTGCTTATCCGCATGAAGTGCATCGCCTCGCCCATTCGCGGGTGCATGAGGGTGTCGGAGAGGCGGAAGCCGAGGTGGGTCTCGTACCACTCCCGGGTGCGGTTCAGGTCCGGGGAGTTGAGGACGACGTGGGACAGCTTGACCGGGATCGACTCCTTCTCCTCGATCCTGCGGTGCTGCCGTACGGCGACGTCCGCGGAGACCTCGATGGTGCGGCCGTCGATGTCGAAGAAGCGGAAGCCGTAGCCGCCGCCGGGGGTGTCGACCTTGTCCGGCTGGGAGATCAACTGCACACCCGACACGAGCAGTTGACCGGCGAGGGTGTCCACGTCGGCGACGCTCGCGGCGCCGTACGAGACGAGGTCGAGGCGCTTCTCGTCGGCCTTGCGCAGCCGCACGACGTACTGCTCCGGGGAGCCCTCGGCGGCCAGGAAGGAGATGCCGGAGTCCTCGGCGACCTTGGTCAGGCCCCAGACGCCGGCGTAGAAGTCGAGTTGCTTGTCGTAGTCGGGCACGGCGAGGTCGACGTGCCGGAGGTGGGTGAGCAGGCGTGCGCTCATGGTGGGGGTTCCTTCTCGTGTCGAGATTCAGGTCAGGCGCAGCAGGGTCGCCGCGTTGCGGCTGCGGACGGCGTGGAAGTCGGCGTCCGGGAGATGCGCGGCGCGCAACGCCCCGACGGGGTCCTCCGTGCCCATGTCGAAGGGGAAGTCGGAGCCGAGCAGGACCCGGTCGGCGCCGACGACGTGGATCAACTCCCGCAGGACGCGCGGGTCGTGGACCAGGGAGTCGAACCAGATCCGCTGGAGGTAGCTGCTCGGCAGGTGGGCGCAGCCCGCTCCCGCGTCCGAGCGAGCGGACCAGGCGTGGTCGGAGCGGCCGATGTGGGTGGGCAGGTAGCCGCCGCCGTGTGCGGCGATCAGCTTCAGTTCCGGGTGCCGGTCGAGGACGCCGGAGAAGATGAGATGGGACAGGGCGACCGCGTTCTCCGTGGGCTGCCCGACGGTGTTGGACAGGTACCACTGGTCGAGGCGCTCGTCGAGTGTGCAGCCGAAGGGGTGCAGGAAGAGGATCGCGCCCGTCTCCTCGGCCCGGCTCCAGAAGGGTTCGTACGCCGGGTCCGACAGCTCGCGGCCCGGCGCGTGGGAGGAGATCTCGACGCCCAGCAGGCCGGTTCCCATGGCGTGCTCGAGCGCTCGCACCGCCAGCTGGGGGTGTTGCAGCGGAACGAGCCCGAGGCCGCGCAGCCGGCCGGGCGCCTGCGCGCAGTGCGCGGCAGTCGCCTCGTTCGCGAGGAGGCACAGCTTCTCGGCCGTGTTCTCGTCCGCCCAGTAGTGGTAGTGCGACGGGGAAGGGCTGACCAGCTGGATGTCCACGCCCTGCGCGTCCATGGCCGCGAGGCGCACGGTGACGTCGGTCAGCTTCGGGATGCGCGCGCGCACCATGGGGCCGCTGACGGTGAGGGCTGCCTGTCCGTTGCGGCGGGCGTCCAGTGCCCGGGCCTCGGCGAGGCCGGGCTTGTCGGCCACCAGGGCCTCGGCCTCGGGAAGCAGGACGTGTGCGTGGACGTCGACCGTCGGGGTGGGGCGGGTGCCGGCGTCGGGACTGTGGACTGTCACGGCAGCTCCCTGAGCGTGGCCATGATGGGATCGATCAGCCCGGGCAGGTCACCGCGCACACCGTCGAGCTGCCACTGCCCGATCCGCACGGACGCGTCGACGACCATCCGTACCCGGTCGATCCGACGCTCGTAGTAGCGCGTGAGCGTCTCGGTGTCCCACGGGGGTCCCTCGGTCAGGATCTGGGCCAGCACCCAGGCGTCCTCCAGGGCCATGGCCGCGCCCAGCGCCATGGTGGGCGGACAGCAGTGCGCGGCGTCACCGATGAGGATGACCCGGCCGCGGTGCCAGGAACCCTTCACCAGCAGTTGATCGAACCAGGTGTAGTTGACCTGCGCGGGGTCGGTGATCGACTCGCGGATCTCCTCCCAGACACCGCCGTAGCCCTCGGCGAGTCGGCGCATCTCCCGCGCGTAGGTCTCGGGCGGGATCGTGGCGCGGTCCCGGGAGCGCTCCACCAGGATGGCGTAGATCGTGTTCTCACTGGTGGGGGTGTAGCCGGCGATGAAGCAGGGGCCTCCGAAGGTGAGGTCACTGCGTCTTACTCCGGCCGGGCGGGGCGCCGGGGTGCGCCAGATGGCCATGCCGGTCGGCTCGGGCTTGTCGTCGATGCCGATGGCGGCGCGGGTCGTGGAGTTGAGGCCGTCGGCGGCGACGACGAGGTCGTAGCGGCCCTCGGTACCGTCACTGAAGCGGACGGTCACCGACGCGTCGTCCTGGTCGACGATCTCGGTGCCGGTGCCGAGGCGGACGTTCGCGCCGGAGGCCCGGACGGCCTCGATGAGGATGCGCTGCAGCACCGGGCGTTGCATGCCCAGGGTGGCGGGCAGTTCGTCCCCGCCGGTGCGGACGACCTCGCCGACGTGGAACACTGTGCCGTCGGGCGCGGCCATGCCCAGGGTGTCGAAACCGAAGCCGTGTTCGCGGACCTCGTCCCAGACACCGGTCTCGCGCAGTACGCGCAGGGCGTTGCCCTGGAGGGTGATGCCGGAGCCGCGTACGTTCCAGTCCGGCTTGATCTCGACGAGGTCGACGTCGATTCCGGCCCGGCGCAGCAGGACGGTCAGGACGTTGCCCGACATGCCCCCTCCGATGACCAGGACCTTCTTCGCTCTCTTGCTTTCCATCGCCAACTCCTTTGTTGGACTGGTCATTTGACGGCGACCGGGTTGACGGGGGAGCCGACGGCGCCGGTGATGGGCAGGGGTGCGGCGGTGAGCCAGAACTCGTACACGCCGTCGGCCGCGCAGTCGGCGGCGAGTGCGTCCGGGTCCCACATCTCGCCGATCAGCAGCCCGATGTTGGGGATGGCGACCTGGTGCAGCGGCTGGAAGGCGCCGTCGAATTCGTTCGGGCGTACCTCGAAGCCCCAGGTGTCGGTGGCGATCGCGGCGATCTCGCTCGTGTGCAGCCAGCCGGCCGTGGTGAAGGACAGGCCGGGTGAGTCACCGCCCGCGTAGTCGCCCCAGCCCTCGCGGCGGGCGCGCGTCAGCCGTCCGGTCCGGACGATCACGAGGTCCCCGCGACCGACGGTCACGCCGTGCGCCTCGACGGTCGCGGTGAGGTGTTCGTCGGTGATGGCGAACCCGTCAGGCAGCTCTCCCCCACCGGTCCCGAGGACCCGTCCCACGTCGAGCAGCACGCCGCGGCCGGCGACGTACGGCGCCATGTGTTCGATGCCGGTGACGAGGTCGCCGTCGGAGGTGACGACCTTCTCGGCGTCCCGGCCGTTCCACGCCTTGCCGTGGTCGAAGATGTGCCCGAGCCCGTCCCACTGGGTGGAGCACTGCAGCGGCATCGCGATCACGTCGTCGGCGCCGCCGATGCCGTGCGGGAAGCCCTGGTTGCCGAGGGCGGCGTCGGTGCCGGTGTCGAGCATGGTGTGGACGGGGTTCGTGCGCCGACGCCAGCCCTTCTGCGGGCCGTTCATGTCGAACCGCTGCGACAGGGAGAAGCTGACGCCCCGGCGGACCAGGGCGGCACCCTCGCGGCGCTTGGCATCGTCCAGGAAGTTCAGGGTGCCGAGGACGTCGTCCGCGCCCCAACGCCCCCAGTTCGAGCAGCGCTTGGCCGCCTCGGCGATCGCCTCCTCGGGATCGCGCCGGTTCAGGCTCATGCCGGTCCCTCCGCCACACAGCGGGTGCGCTGCACGCCGAGCCCGGTGATGGAGCCCTCCATGACGTCGCCGTCGCGCAGCAGGCGTCCCCAGTGGAGGCCGTTGCCGGCGGGGCTGCCGGTCAGCACCAGGTCGCCGGGCAGGAGACGGGACGTCCTGGAGATGTACGACACCAGGCGGGCGACGCCGAAGAGCATGTCCTTCGTCGACTCGTCCTGCATGGTGCTGCCGTTGAGCGTCAGCGTGACCTGCAGGTCCGCCGGGTCGGCGACCGACTCGGCGGGGACGATCCACGGCCCGAGCGGCGTGAAACCGGGAGCGTTCTTGCAGCGCAGCCAGTCCGTTCCGATGGCCTTCATGTCCCGGCGGAACACGGTGGCGCGGTCGGTGAGGTCGTTGGCGATGGTGTAGCCGGCGACGTACTCCAGCGCCTCCTCGACGGACAGCCGGTAGGCCGGCTTGCCGATGACGGCCGCCAACTCCAGCTCCCAGTCGGGCTGTTCGGCCCAGTTCGGGAGTACGACATCGTCGTAGGGGCCTGCGATCGTGCTCGGGAGGCCGATGAACACGTACGGCAGGTCCTCGGCCGCCCGTCGGTCCATGACCGCGGCGATCTCGGCGCGCGCCTCCTCGACGGTGCGCGGATCGTCGGGAGAGCGGTGGGCGGCCTCCAGGTCGATCACGTGCTGCCGGTAGTTGGCACCGGACTGGAAGATCTGCCGCGGCTCGACGGGGGCGTGCACCCGCAGGCCCTCCAGGGGCTGCCACGCGGCCGACTCGTCGGACGCGAGGTCGCGCAGGCGAGGGAGCAGCTCCTCCCAGCGTTCGAAGACCTCCCGGCCGGTCAGGGCGGGTTCCTTGAGAGCGGTGCGCAGATCCAGCACACGGTCTCCGGGCACGACCAGACCGGGATACGGGGGTCCGTCGGGGGCGGAGAGGGTGCCGAGGGCGAAGGGTCCGGAGAAGGACTGGGAAGCGGCTGCGGGTTTCACGGGGATGTCCTCCAGATTGCGATGCACACAATCTGGCGCGCATCTCTTAATCTGGGAAATAGATTCTTTAGATGTTGATCATCTGCCTGGTAGATGCAACTGTGACCAGCAGCCACGCTCTGGAGGCGTCGTGTCCCTTTCCGGCCTCGACCTCAATCTCGTCATGTCCCTGCGGGCGCTGCTGGAGGAACGCAACGTCACCCGCGCCGGGCAGCGCGTCGGACTCAGCCAGCCGGCGATGAGCGCGGCCCTGGCCCGCCTGCGCCGTCACTTCGACGACGACCTGCTGTCCCGCGTCGGCAGGAGTTACGAACTGACCGCCCTCGGCCGCGCTCTTCTGGATCGCACCTCGACCGCCTGCGACCTGCTGGAACGCGTCTTCAGCAGCAGGGCCGACTTCGCCCCGGGCAGCGAGGAGTACGAGTTCACCGTACTCACCTCCGACTACGCGCTCACCGTGTTCGGCGCCGAACTCGCCCGGACCGTGCACGCCGAGGCCCCAGGAGTGCGGCTGCGTTTCCAGCGCACGCCCGGCGACGTCACCGAGGACACCGCCAACCTGCTCAGCACGGCCGACGGGCTCCTGATGCCGCACGGCGTCATCAGCGGCTTCCCCGCCGTCGACCTCTTCACCGACCGCTGGGCCTTCCTGGTCGCCGACACGAACGACGAGGTCGGCGACCGGCTCACCATGGACGACCTCGCGCGGCTGCCCTGGGTCGTCTACCAGCGCGCCCACGACGCCCCCGCCGCGCGGCAGCTCAGCATGCTCGGCGTCGACCCCCACGTGGAGATCTTCGTGGACAGCTTTCAGGCACTGCCCTTCATGGTCGCCGGCACCCGTCGGATCGCGCTGATACAGCAGCGCCTGGCCGAGCTGCTGAGCGGTGTGGCCCCGGTACGCCTCATGGAACCGCCCTTCTCGGTGGTTCCGCTCCAGGAGGCGCTGTGGTGGCATCCGGTGCACACCCACGACGCGGCGCACATCTGGCTGCGCGAGATCACAGCGCGTGTCGGGGCCGAGCTCACCGTGTCGGAGCCCGGCCGTCTTACCGCATCGCCATCGACATAGCGGGATCCACATGGCGGGATCGACACAGCGCGCTGTCAGAAGCGCCCAGCATCCAGACCTTGGATGATCCACATCTTGGATATCGATCGGACGAGGGCTAGGCAGGCCCTGCCCGTTGGCCCATAGTCGTCTCAACCCGGCGCCGGAGCCGCACCGTCACCCCGCTGCCGGGAGCGCGCAGGCGCCCGGCAGTCCTAGGCGCCCCCTGAACATCCTCCACGGGTGCCGGACGGCCGACCATGACGGCCGCACCACCCGTACCCTCCCGACACGCCACGTGGAGTTCCCGCATGCCTGCACCCCTGCTTCCGCTTCCCGGTCCGCCCTCCCATGCCGTGGCGGACACCCCGTCCGAGCAGGTCGTGTCCGGCCCCGGACATCGGCTTCGCGTCACGCTGCTGATGGCCGGCGCCTGTCTGCCCATCCTCGGCGCGGTGCTCATCGCCCCCGTCCTGCCCCGGATGCGGGACCACTTCGCCGACGTGCCGGGTGCCGACGTACTCGTCCCCATGGCGCTGACGATTCCCGCCCTGTCGCTGGCACTGCTGGCCCCCTTCGCCGGGGTTCTCGTGGACCGGCTGGGCCGCAAGCGCCTGCTCGTCGTCGCGACCGTGCTCTACGCGCTCCTCGGCACCGCCCCCCTGTGGCTGGACTCCCTCGGAGCCATCGTCGTCAGCCGCGCCCTCGTCGGCGTCACCGAAGCCGCCATCATGACCTGCTGCACCACCCTCATCGGCGACTACTACTCCGGACGGCAACGCGACCGCTACCTCGCGATGCAGACGATGTGCGCCGCGATCTCCGCGACGGCCTTCCTCATCCTGGGCGGGGCGGCCGGATCAGCCGGCTGGCGCGCACCGTTCTGGGCCTACGCCGGGAGCCTGCTGCTCGCCCCCGCCATGGCCGCCTTCCTGCCCCGGCCCCAACCCGACGACCACACGAACGCCCCCTCCCCCACCGTCTCCGAACCGACAGCCGGACGGCCCTTCCCCTGGCGTCCACTGGCCGGCACATGCGCCCTGACGGTCTTCGGCGCCGTCCTTTTCTACACACTCCAGGTGGAGATGGCCTTCCTCCTCGATGACATGGGCGTGACCGAGACCGGCAAGATCGGACTGGCCACCGCCATCACCAGTGCCGCGATCGTGGCCGGCTCCGTCGCCTTCGCCAAGGCCGGCCGCGGCCCGCAGGACTGGCTGCCCATCGCCTTCAGCCTGTGTGCCCTCGGCTTCGCGGTGGTCTGGCTCGCCCCCAACCCCGTCGTGCTGACCATCGGAGCCGTCATCAACTGCCTGGGCAGCGGCCTCATGCTGCCGAGCCTCCTCACCCTCGCCATGTCCAAACTCCACTACGCCGACCGCGGCCGTGGTACCGGCCTGTGGACAGGATCCTTCTTCCTGGGCCAGTTCCTCTGTCCCCTGGTGGTGCTCGCGCTGACCGCCCTCGTCGGCTCCACCGCGAACTCCATGGGCGTACTGGCCCTCTTCGGGGCCGTCGCGGGCGCCGTCCTCGGCCTCGCCGCCCGTCGCCGTGCCGTGGCCGCCTCCGCACCGATCCAGCAGATCGCGGGCATCCCCGCGATGCCCTCCCACCTCGCCCCCAGGAAGACCACCGAATGCTGACCCTGATCGCCGCCGTCCGCCGCAAGCCGGGCATGACGCGGCAGGCGTTCGCGCACTACCTCCGGCATGTGCACGGCCCCCTGTCCGCCGCGAAGCCGCTCGGGGTTCGGCGTTACGTCCAGAACCACGTCTTCGACGCGTCCTTCGGCAGCGAGGAGGACCTTTCGTACCTGACCGACTTCGGCCGGGACGCCGTCACCGAGCTCCAGTTCGACGACCTGAACGCACTGGCCGCGACGATGTCCGACCCGTACACGCGCGAGGTCATCGGCCCCGACGGCGCCCACTTCAACGACATGCCCTCCGCCCTGGCCCTGCCGGCCCGGCCCGTGGCGGCGACACCGCCAGCACCGTCCGAGGACGACGGACGGGTCAAGGTGCTGCACTTCCTGAGCAGGGCGGACGGTGTGAGCCCGGACGACTTCACCCAACGGTCGCTCGCCGCCCACGAGGTCGCCCTCTCCCAGGACGAGCCGCACACCAAGGTGATACTCGGAAACGCCCAGCACGTGCGGGTACCGGGAGCCGAGCAGGCACTGCGCCACTTCGGCGGTGCGCGACAGCCTGTGTACGAGGCGGTCACCACCCTGTACTACGACTCCGCGGACGAGGCCCTGACCCACTTCCCCGCGTACGAGCGGTCGCTGCGCGAGCTGTCGGCGGAGAGCGGCCGCTTCTACGACCCGTCCCGCTCGTTCGTTCTGTACTGCCGCGAGGTGACGATCTTCGAACAGCCATGACCGCAAGCGGGTTCGTCAGAGCCGTACGACAGCGGTCGAGAGGCCACCGCCCTGCGCGCCGCCGCAGTTTCTCCGCGGAGGTGGCGTGTGAGCGCCGGGCCAGGCCGCAGCAGGGCCGCTCGCGCAGGTCCGTGGGCAGGCAGACCTTCGTCGCCCGCACACACCGGGTGCTCAACGCCGTCCAGGAGCTGCACGCGGAGATCGCCTCGCTCGACGGGCCCGTGCGAGGGAGGCCGCAGATCGGCTCGGGACGCTCACGGCAGGGAACATCGACCAGCTCGGCCTGCTTCGGGATCCCAAGTCCGTTTCATCCAGCACTGATACACCGGTCGGCCGTCACGGTCGCCGATGGCCCGCAAGCTGTGCGACGACGCTGCCGGGTGGCTGCGCAGTGACCACTGTGCGGCCACGCCGGGCCAGGAACGCACCCCTGCTCAGGACCCCGGCGAGTCCCGAACCGGCTCGCCGGGCTTCGACGCCACCTTGTCGAGAACTGTCAGGACGACTCCCGGACGACCAGCTCTGTGCGGAGGATGACGTGGCGCCAGGCCACGGACTGTTCCTCCATCTCCTCCAGCAGCAGCCTGATCATGGCCCGCCCCATCTGCTCCACCGGCTGTCGCACGGTGGTCAGTGGCGGCTCGGTGCGCCGGGCCAGTGGAAAGTCGTCGAAACCGATGACGGCGACGTCCTCGGGTACCCGCCGTCCGGCCGCGCGCAGTGTGTGCAGTGCCCCGGCCGCCGAGGTGTCCGACGCGGCGAGGACGGCGTCGATCTCGGGGTGCCGTCCGAGGAGTTCCGCCATGGCGCGACGACCGCTCTCCTCGGAGAAGTCACCCTCCGCCACCCAGGACCGTGACGCCTTCAGACCGGCCAGCGCCAGCGCTTCCTGATAGCCGCGCAGTCGGCACTGCGCGACGTACATGTCCAACGGGCCCGTGATGGTGGAGATCGCCGTACGGCCCTGTTTCACAAGGTGGGAGACGGCGTTTCGGGCGCCGCCCACGTTGTCGGCGTCGACGTAGCTCACGTACTCGTCGCCCGAGCGGCGCCCCAGCAGCACGGTCGGCAGCCGTGCCTCGGCGAGCATGTCCGGCAGCCTGTCGTCCGCGTGTACCGACATCAGCAGGGCTCCGTCGACCCGGCCGCCGCGCGCGTACTCCAGGAAGCGCTGCCGTTCGGTCTCCGAGCGGACCAGGGTCAGCATCAGCTGCATCCCGGTGTCCGCCAGCGCGTCGCCGAGCGAACGGACGACCTCCGAGAAGAACGGCTCCGCGAACTGTCTCCAGTCCGGCTCCGTCAGCACGAGGGCCACGGCGTCCGCACGCTGCCCGGCCAGGGACCGGGCCGCGAGATTGGGCACGTACCCCAGTTCTTCGACAGCGCGTTGTACCGCCCGGCGCGTCGACTCCTTCACACCAGCCGCGTTGTTGATGACCCGGGAGACCGTGCCCCGTCCTACCCCGGCGTGGGTGGCCACCTCCTCCAGAGTCGGCGCTCCAGGTCGTCGCCTGGCCATGACCGTCTCCCCCCACCCGCCAGATCACCGATCTTACGGGGCGGAGGACCGGGGCACTTGCCTTCCGCACATGATCGACCGGTCTCGGTGGTGAGGGAAGCCTCGACAGCGGTGGTCCGGTGCGTCAGAGCCCGCCGAAACCCGGCAAGCGACCGCGGATCCACCCGGCCGGGCAGAGATGCCGGCCGAGTGGATCCGCGGTGCCGGGTGCGTGCGGTCGGACGCGGGCAGGCCGTCAGGACAGCGGCTCAGGCTGCCCGTCCCGGTACCCTCACGCGATGGCGCAGGACGTGCCCTTCAGGCTGAACGCGGCCGGCTTGGCGAAGGCGCCGTCATAGGTGCCCTGGAACCCGAAGGAGACCTGGCCGCCCGGTGCGATGGACGCGTTGTAGGCCATACCGCCGGCCGTCACAGCTCCAGACGAGGGTGAGATCTCGGCGCTCCACACACTCGTGACCTTCTGCCCGGCCGGCAACGTGAACCCGAGTTTCCAGGCGTCGACGGGTGACGAGCCCGTGTTGGTCACGGTGACGTCCGCCGTGAACCCTCCCTGCCACACGTTCGTGCCGTAGGCCACCTTGCAGGCCGGCGAGCCACCCGTACCGCCGCCACCGCCACCCGTACCGCCGCCGAGGTTCACACTGGACGAGAACGAGGTGACCGCCAGCCCCGCGCCGTTCTGCCAGGGTTCGAAGCCCGCCTGAACGCTCGTCAGGTACCAGTTGTCCTGGGCGAGTCCGCGGGAGACGGCCTGCCGGACGAAGTCCATGACGTCGAAGTTCCAGCTGTCGATCGCCGACGGCGCGACGAAGGACAGAACGTCGTTGGAGCCGTTGTTGCCGGACCACACCTGCCACTGGCGTCCGGCCACGGTGGCGGAGCCGACGGGCGAGCCCACCGGCTGCACGGACCCCACACGGTTGAACCAGATCATGATCTCGGTGCGGTTCACGCCGTCGGTACGGGGGGTCGGGTCCAGCCAGATGTCGTAGGCGGCGTCGTAGGCGGCGCCGCTCACGTAGCTGTAGGAGATGCCCGAGGGCGCGCTCGCGATGGAGCCGATCCGGGCCGGGAGGTTCGTGCCGGGCGAGCAGCTGGTGTAGTGGCAGCCGTTGTACACGGCCGGGTACGACTTCGGGGCGCCGTTCGTCGGGACCGAGCCGTCGGCCTGGGTGACCCTGAAGCCCGAGTCCGTGACCGAGATGCACTGGGCGGCGCTGGTGCCCCAGCGGTTGTTCATGACGACGTAGCGGCCCTGGATCGTGGTGGTGCCGAACGCCTCACAGATCGTGGTGTCGGCCTGCGACGCGGGAGCGGCGGTGAGAAGTGCCGCGAGTGCGACGAGAGAGGTCAGCACGGCGCCCCACAGGGCTCGCGTTCCTGACTTGTGCTGTACGGGTTGCATGCAGTTCCTCCGCGGGTGCTTTCAAGAACTGACAGATCATTGGCCAAAGATTTGGGAGCGCTCCCAAAACTCGGACGATTGCAATTATGTGCATGCCCCTGACAAGACCGTAAGGGGTGCGCCCTGGGGCAGTCCATGTGCGCTGTACCGGATTCCGGGGAGCCGGACGGCCCCGAAGGGTGGGGGCCGTCCGGCCGCGCGACCCCGTCCGCATGCGACGGAGTCAGGTACGCGGAGCCGCGGCGGGGGCTATTCGAGGAGCTCCGCGTACGAGCCCATGGCCAGTGCGATGTCGGCCTGGGCCCAGAACCGGTGGTAGGTGAAGACGGGGGCGGCGCCGCCCTTCAGGTAGGCCTCGATCTTCGACCAGGCCGGGTCGTTCTTGTAGAAGGACCGGAGGGAAAGGAAGGTCGACGAGGAGCTGATCGCGTCACCGTTCGGCATCTTGCCGGTCCAGCCGCTCGGCACGTAGACGCTGTCATTGAACCTGCTGTAGTCGGTACGGGTCTCGGGGACGGCGATCCCCAGGCTGTCCCGGTAGTTGTTCCACATGCCGTCCAGCAGCGCCTTCGCCGTCGCCTTGGCCACCGCGTCGCCGGATTTGGCGCCGTAGTAGCTCAGGGTCTTGGCGTACGCGGCGGCCACTCCGACATCGTTGGTGTAGTCGGCGACGGTGACGTGAAGCCCGCTGTTGGCGCCGGGACTTGAGGAGGTCCAGGTGTCCGGCTTGCCCGACCACTGGAGCGTGGAAGGAATCCGGTAGGTGCCGTCCGGGTTGATCGTGGTCTTGGACAGCGCCCACTTGACCCACTTGTCGAGGACCTCCTTCGCCTGGAGGTTGCCCGTCTGCTGGTAGAGCTCGGCCACCCGCTCCATGGACCACGCCTGGAAGCCGAACCACTGGTTGGAGGGCGGGTCGTGGTAGACGGGCTGCTCGTCGTAGTACATCCCGTAGAAGGTCGGTGTGCCCGACGGCGGCGTGGCGTAACGGCCCTGCCAGCTGTTGGTCGCGCCGCCCGCGATGGCCCCCTCGTCCGACTGCAGCCACCGGTAGAACTCGATCTGACGCTGCAGTGACTTGCTCCAGTCGCTCGCACCGGTCGCCGACTTCGGCTTCAGGTCGGCGTAGGAGCTGAGCGCATAGGCCGCGAGAGGGTTCTGGTAGCCACTGTGGGAGTGGCTCGAGCCGATGCGCCAGGCCCAGCCGGCGCTGGTGTCGGCGGCGCCGCCCCAGGCGTAGTACCAGGACAGCAGGTAGTGCGAGGCGTCCTTGCCGGTGCCGGCCGGGCAGGTGGTCGGGCCTGCACAGTTGCCGATCTTCTTGAAGTACTTGTCGAACATGGCGTACCGCAGGTAGTCGCCCATCTTCGACGCCTTGGCGACGGTGGCCGACACATCGCCGCCCTTGCCCTGTTCCTTCGCCCAGACGTCCGCCCAGTACGCGGCCTGCACCGCACGCGCGTCGGCGTCCGGGGCGTCCGTGTACTTCCACTGCTTGGCGTAGGAGCTGTCACCGGTGAAGAGGTCCAGATACCCGTTCCTGCCGCCGTACTTGAAGGCGTCACAGGTCGGCTGTGGCACCGTCTCCCAGACCGATTCCTGAGGACCGCGCTGGAAGGTGTTCAGGTACGACGCTCCGCTCGCCGTGGGCCCGGCCTCGCAACTGCCACCGGGCGTGTTCCCGAAGCCGTAGACGTTGTCGACGTCCTCGATCCAGTGCATGCCGTACACGTCGTCCGTGCCGTAGGCGGACTTCAGCTCACCGGCGATCGGGTCCGTCCCGACGGAGACCGACGAATCGAGCTTCACCGGGTACTCGTTCGGCGTGTCCGCCTCCGGCGCGTAGGTGGCCGGCTTGGAGGCGTTGTAGAAACCGCTGGTGGGCTGGTCGGCGTGGGTGGGAATCATGTACTTCTCCATCAGGGACCACGCACCGTTGAACTTGGACCAGTCCCCCGTGACCCTGCCGTACATCGCCTGCAGCCACAGCAGATAGCCGTAGGCCTCCGACGTCGTCTCGTGGCCCTGGTCCGGCGCCTCGACGATCAGCGTCTCCACCGAGTGGTACGGAATGCCCTGCGGAGAGAAGTAGCCGTTCGCCGGGTTGGTGATCTTGCCGTAGAGGTCCAGGAAGCGCGCGTCGTACGTCTTGGACGCGGCCAGCTCCGTGACGGTGACCGTCGCCTTGGCGTAGCCGGCGGCCGATGCCGTGAACGTGGCGGCGCCGGTCCCCGAGGCGTCCGCCGTCACCGTCACCTGCTGCGCGGTGCTCCAGTTGGACGGTGTGAAGGTCAGCGACGATCCGCTGGTCACCGACAGTCCCGTGTTGCCGCTGGAACGCTCCACGCTCACGGCCACGTTCGAGGTCGGCTGCGTCGAGAGCTTCACGGAGAAGTCTGCCGACTTGCCCTGCTGCACGGCGAGTTGACTGGGCGACAGCACAAGTGCCGGTCCCGTCGAGACGGTGATGCCGACCGGCGTGGACTCACCGGACGCGCCCAGGCTGTCGTACGCCTTCGCCACCAGGGAATGACCGCCCACGGCCAAGTCCGACACGGACAGCGAGAACGGCGCGCTCGAATCGGCACCGAGCAGGGTGGTGTCGTCGTAGAACTCGACCTTGCTGATCGCCGCGTTGTCGGCGGCCGCCGCGGTCGCCGCGAGCGGGACCGGGTCCCCCTTGGCGTAGACGGCACCCGGCTTGGGGCTGGTCAGGACGGTCATCGGCGGCTGGTGCGCACCGTTGCAGGGAGTGCCGTTCACCGCGAAGGAGGTGGGTGCCGCGTTCGCTCCGCTGTAGCCGAACTGCGCGCCCGCGGACACCGCGGCACCTGCGGCGATGGTCCCGTTGTACGAGGCGTTCTGCGCGGTGACCGTCTGCCCGGACTGCGACCAGGTACCGTTCCAGCCGTTCACGAGCTTCTGGTTGCCCGTGTAGCCGTATGTCACGGTCCAGCCGTTGATGGCGTCGGTTCCGCGATTGGTGAGGGTGAGATCGACCGTGAAGCCGGAGCCCCAGTCGTTGGTCCTGTAGTCGACACGGCACTGAACACCCGCCGCCTGGGCGGGTGTTGGGCCAGCGGCGAGCATCGACAGGGGCAGGGCGAACGCGGCCGCCACAGCGGTCCACAACCGCCGCGCGGCTCTGCGCTTACGTCCGGGATCCATGTGCTGGTTCCTCCTTGCCGTATGCGGCTCGGTGGGGGGTGAAGGCATGAACCAGTGGGAGCGCTCCCATCTTGAGGACGGACACCGTTCAGGTCAAGACGTTGAGGAAATGAATCGTTCGAACCGATTCGCCGTACAGAAAGTTAAGCAACCACCCTGTGAAAACGCGGCAGTTGGCGCTAGCGTCCGTCGCACCAGTGGGAGCGGTTCCATCACTGGGCGCAGCCATCACAACGCGCCCGGATGAAAGGAGTCGCTCATGCGACACCCTCCGCGTACAGCACCTTTCATCGCCGCCCATGCGGGCTGCGCTCACTTCGGCCTTGTCGGCCCGTGGGACACGTGCCGACGGTCGACGAACCCCCGTACGGCGGCCGCCTCGGTGCGGATCAGCGCCTGACAGCAGGCCGCACAGCACGCCATCACATCAACGTCTGTCCTCCAACGCCTGTCCTCCACAGGGCACATGGCCGGGGCACCGGTATCACGCGGGACGGCTTCGTTCCGTGTGCACCTCGCTCGAACGCCTGGCCGTGCCGTGCCCCGGTGGCGGCAGTTACCCCCAACCGCTCCGGGCACGCGATCGCCTGCTCGCTCTCAGAGCCGCCCGCACCCAGAAGAAGAAGGAACCCCTCTCATGAGTCGCACACGAATGTCACTGCTCAGCGCGCTGGCGCTGCTCGCCGGGACCTCCGGCGCCGCCGTCGTCGCCGGCCCGGCCGGTGCCGCCGCCGCAGCCGCGCCCTGCACCGTGGACTACAAGGTGCAGAACCAGTGGGACACCGGCTTCACCGCCGCCGTCACGATCACCAACAACGGTGCGGCCAAGTCGAGTTGGTCGCTGAAGTGGTCGTACGCCGGCAACCAGGCGATCAGCAACGGCTGGAACGCGAAGGTCAGCCAGAGCGGCACCGCCGTGACGGCCGCCAACGAGAGCTACAACGGCACGCTCGGCACCGGAGGTTCGGCCGCCTTCGGATTCCAGGCGTCCTACAACGGAACCAACGCCATCCCGGCCACGTTCACCCTCGACGGCGCGACCTGCAACGTCGACGGCGGCGGACCGACCGACCCGGGACCGACGGATCCGGGACCGACCGACCCCGGCCCGGGTGGGCCGAAGGCCGCCAACCCCTATGTCGGTGCCAAGGTCTACGTGAACCCGGAGTGGTCCGCGAAGGCTGCCGCCGAACCCGGCGGCAGCCGCATCTCCAACCAACCCACCGCCGTGTGGCTGGACCGGATCGCCGCCGTCAACGGCGTGAACGGCGGCATGGGCCTGCGGGCACACCTGGACGAGGCGCTGAAGCAGAAGGGGAGCGGGGAACTCGTCGTCCAGCTGGTCATCTACGACCTGCCGGGCCGTGACTGCGCCGCCCTCGCCTCCAACGGCGAACTCGGTCCGAACGACCTTGCCAAGTACAAGTCCCAGTACATCGACCCGATCACCTCGCTGCTGGCCGAGTCGAAGTACGCGGGCCTGCGGATCGCCACCGTCATCGAGCCCGACTCGCTGCCCAACCTGGTCACCAACGCCGGCGGCACGCCCACCACCACCGACGCCTGCGTGACCATGAAGAGCAACGGCAACTACGAGAAGGGTGTCTCCTACGCCCTCGACAAGCTCGGCGCCCTCTCCAACGTCTACAACTACATCGACGCCGGCCACCACGGCTGGCTCGGCTGGGACAGCAACCTCGGCCCGTCCGTGCAGGAGTTCGCCAAGGTCGCCACGACCAACGGCGCGAGCGTGAGCGATGTGGCCGGGTTCATCGTCAACACCGCCAACTACAGCCCCGCCAAGGAGCCCAACCTCAAGGTCACCGACATGGTGAACGGGCAGACCATACGTCAGGCGAAGTGGGTGGACTGGAACCAGTACGTGGACGAGCAGTCGTTCGCGCTCGGGCTGCGGGACAAGCTGGTGGCAGCCGGGTTCGACTCCGGCCTCGGCATGCTGATCGACACCTCCCGCAACGGCTGGGGCGGTTCCGCCCGGCCCGCCGGACCCGGTCCGTCGACCTCGGTGGACGCATACGTCGACGCCGGCCGCATCGACCGGCGTCTCCACGCCGGCAACTGGTGCAACCAGAGCGGTGCCGGAATCGGTGAGCGTCCCACCGCCGCTCCCGCCACCGGCGTCGACGCCTACGTGTGGGTCAAGCCGCCGGGTGAGTCCGACGGCAACAGCGCCGCCGTGCCCAACGACGAGGGCAAGGGCTTCGACCGCATGTGCGACCCCACCTACGGCGGCAACGCCCGCAACGGCAACAACCCCACGGGCTCCCTGCCGAACGCACCCCTCGCCGGACACTGGTTCTCCGCCCAGTTCCAGCAGCTCACGCAGAACGCCTACCCACCCCTGCCGTAACCCTGTGACACGGTGAGTGGCCGCCGGGGCCGGTCGTACGGCGACCGGTCCCGGCGCAGGCGTGCGGCATCTTCCTGACGTCAGCGATGCTCGGCGAAGACCAGGTGAAGCTCGGCTCGCCGGACAGAGCGGTGGTCCATTCGCCTGGTCATCGCCGTGGTCCGAGCAGCAGTCTGATTCCCGCTTCGTCGATGTGGACGGCGACGTCATGGTGGCCCGCTGCCCGTCGTTCTCGGCTTGGTGCCGGCCGAGAACGGCAGCAGGGCCTGACAGTTACAAGACCGACAGCGGACGACGAGGCCCAGGGCGGTTGTTGCTCACAGGAGCCACGGTCAGACGTGAGGGCGCATCCCGCGCCCGACGTCATGACAACGCACGGACAGGCATGAGGGAGATTATCTGCCTGGTCAGAGGGCTCCGGACTCCACGGCGCGATCGCGCAGGGTCCGCAGGCTGGTGCGCATGCCGCCTTCGTCCTCGACGTGCCATTCGTTCATGCCCTGGCAGGTTTTGGTGCCGCGGGCGACGGCGCCCGCTTCGTCAGCCCGTCCGTAGGGGGTGCCGCCGGTCGCGGTGAGGATGATGCCGCCACTCTCGTCGATGGTGGCCCAGTGGTCGGCGGAACGATAGGTGAGCACGATCCGTGTGCCGACGGTGAGGACTTGGGCGTCGATCATCCTGGCGACATCCGTGCGACGGCCCCCTGTGACCGGTCTGCGCCGGGATGTGGTCTGCCGGGCGTGGCTGGACGGCTCGTTGCGGTCGTTCTGCGCGGTCGGCAGGTCGACGGGCATACCCAGGCGCTGGGGGTCCCAGATGCGTTCGAACAGACTCAGGTACAGCTCCTGGCGAGTCGCGATGACCGTGGTCATGCTCTCGCTGGGCCCGAACGACCGGAGGGTCTTGTCGAGCTGGTGCGTCTTGACGAGATCGCGCAGGAGCGGGTTCCGGCGGTCGTAGCCAGGAGCGATGATGCCCAGCAGGACGTTGCTGCGGGCGTAGAGGGCGGCTTTGTCGTGGAGCGGCAGGTCGTTGATGCTGGAGTTCTCGCGTCCCATCAACAGGCCCAGGCCGCCGAGTTGGTTGCGCAGGCTGCGGAAGACGACCCCGTCGGGGATCTCCTTCTCCACCCTGTGGTGATGTTTCGCCCACAGGTGCTCGATGTGGAACCGATCCCTGTCGAGGTACGCGAGCACGTCGTAGGGCCGCCGGCAGGCCTCTTCGACGTATGCGGTGGCGCGGGCCAGCAGGTAGCGGATCTGGTGGGCGTTGTTGCCGCGCAGCCCCAAGGTGCCCGCGTCCCGGATCGAGCCTGCGTCGTGCAGTACCAGATCCCCCAGTACGCGGGCGACGTCGGTGACCGTGCGGCACCTGCGCAGGAGGGGGACGAGGGTGGCGTGGACGAGGGTGTCGGCATCCGCAGACTGGACAGGCAGGTCCTGGAGAACACGCAGGGCGTACCAGCGGTCCAGGTAGGCGGCGACGAGACGGCCCTTGTCCTTGGCGTCGGACGGCTGGTCGTCGGAACGCATGGCGGCGAGAACGGCGACGGCCTGGACACTGAGGCCGTTGCGTTCGTTGAAGAGCACCGCCTCCAGGCGATCGCCGTCCTTTTTGAGTTCACGGCCGGCCGCGAGGATGGGCCGAAACAGCCTGGCCGTCTTCAGCATGTCCTGGACGAACCGCACGAAGTTGTCGGGGCGTTCGGGGACCAGGCCGAGGTGGAGGGCGTTCTGTCGCACCCACACATTGAGGTTGGTTGCGATCTGCCGACGGTCGTCGTCAAGACCCTCCCGTGCGCAGCGGGCCAGAAGGTAGGCCTTGATGAAACGGGAGGCCGCTGTGGAATCCTCCCGGTCGGTGGTCAGCTCCCGCAGCATCTCGTGCCACTGTGCGTTGAGCTGGTCCTCGCCCGAACCGACGTGGGACAGCAGGTGGCTCTTGAGGAGGTCAACGGCGGTGAGGCGGGCGCCTCGGTCGTTCATCGTCTCGAACATGCGGTAGCCGTGGTCCGCGTTGGCCGCCCGGATCCCGACCAGGACCACCCGGTCCAGCAACCACTCGGTGAACCGGTGAAG
Organism: Streptomyces sp. AK08-02; assembly: GCF_033795085.1. Classification (NCBI taxonomy): domain Bacteria; kingdom Bacillati; phylum Actinomycetota; class Actinomycetes; order Kitasatosporales; family Streptomycetaceae; genus Streptomyces; species Streptomyces sp. AK08-02. The sequence goes on along the minus strand of NZ_JARAZV010000001.1, from coordinate 866,209 downwards.
CTTCTCCGCGTCGAGTTCCTCCACAAGCTGGGATTCGATCTGCTGGCCGCGTGCCCACACATTGCGGCGCGAGAGCGAGTCGCCCACGCCTGTCTCGTACTTGCGGCCCTCGCTGACTGCCCGCAGGACCGGGTCGTGATCGGTGATGCCGACCGAGAACTGGTCGCCATCGGTCGTGATCACGCGGTTCAACCGGTCAACCGCCCTGGGGTATCCGGCCTCCTGCGCCCACAGCCGCAGTTGCAGGAAGATCAGATGGAGGGTGACGAACCGCTGCTGCCCGTCGACGAGGTAGCGCTGGTTCTTCGACGGCTCGTAGTAGACGAAGGGCCCGAGAAAGTACTGCGGAGCTGTGTGGGGACGGCGCAGATGGACCGGATCCGCCGACCAGGTCCGGAAGGAGTCGCACAAGTCCCGTAACAGGGTGCGGACCTCGTCCTCGCCCCATGTGTAGTCACGCTGGTAGTAGTCGATCTCATAGGCCACATCACGGAACAGTTCCTTCAGGCTGAAGCCCTGGGATCTGATCTCGTCCGGACCCATGCAACCACCCCCACCTGCTCGGTGCACCTCCCTCATCGTCCCAACTGATCCCACCGCAGTACAGACGGCGTACACAGACCCGCGGGAAGAACTCCTGGTCTCACGGTCCGGCTCAGGGGGCGGGGCGGTGGGGACGAAGGGTGCGAGGAGAACAGTCCGTACAGGACGTTCTCAGGGGCGCGGACGGCGCGGTTTCCTGGGCCGGGAGACGGAACGCGCTGCGTTCACAGAGAACTTCGCCGTCGCCCCCAGGGGATGAGCATCATCGCATCCTGTTTCACATCGACCAGCAGTTCGGCCACTTTGGCCTTCCCTGTCCGCGCGCAGGTGACCACCCCTTCGCCCGTCACGGCATCACCAGCGCCCCCTTGGTGGTAGCCCCCGACTCGTCGGTACCCCTGGCCGGCTCAGGCAGCGGGACGAGCATGCACGCTGACCGCGTAACCGCCGTCCTGGTCAAAGGGATCGCCGCCCCAGGTGGCGTACCGGTGTCGCAGGGTCAGTCCGGCCTCGGTGCACCAGTGATCGAAGTCCGGCAGGGTGACGGACGGGTCCGGCAGTGGCAGGTGGGCCGCGTCCAGTCCCATGCCGGTGACCAGCAGTCCGCCGGGGCGCAGTACGGCAGCCAGTTGTCGGACGACGGTCGGTTCGGTGCCGGGGGCCAGCAGGGGGATGACGTTTCCGGCGGCGAGCACCAGGTCGAAGCCCGCGTTCAGACCCAGGGCGTCCAAGTGGGCCAGGTCGCTGTGGAGCCATTCCAGCGTGGGCGCGTCGCGGCGGGCCACGGCCAGCATCGAGGGGTCGACGTCGACGCCGACGCAGGCGTAGCCCAGTTCGGCCAGCCGGATCGCGACCCGGCCGGTGCCGCAGCCGGCGTCGAGTACCCGGGCGGGCGGCTTCAGCAGTGCGGCGCAGAAGGTGGCCTCACCGTGGATGTCGTGGCCCGATGCGGCGAGTTGCGCGAAACGCTCCGCATACTCTTCCCCGGCTTGTCCGCCGGTCAGTTCAGCCCACCGATCGCGTTGTCCGGTCATGTGCTCCTGTCCTCCTCGACAGCAGGGCCAACAAGGTTGTCCATGTCGCGATCCCTCCGGTCCGACCGGCGCCACCAGGGACGCCTACAGGGCTCGCCACCACTCAGGTCAGGCCAGCAGGACATCCTCGCCCGCCGTCACGGGGACAACCTGATCGGCCGGGGGCACCTCGGCCTTCACCGGCGTCCCGAAGTCCGACAGTGTCATCGTCGTCATCGCCTTCATACCGCCGAAGAAGGACAGCCGGGCCTGGACGGCGCGCCCCTTCCCGTCGACCCACACGTCTGCGTAGACGGGCATGTCGTCGCCCAGCTTCTCGCGCAGGTCATCCATCTTCTGCTTCGTCTCCGTCGCCATCCGGAGCGTCGCGGTGGCGTGGTCGATCGTGCCCCGGTAGTGCACCGCAGGGACGCCGTTCACCCGCTCGTCGCCCTCGTTCGACACCTGCCGCATCGCCTTCAGCTGGCGGAACAGATGCTCGGGGTCGTTCAGCGGCGCCCGCAGGAAATAGCGGGTCACGGCCTCGCTCCTGGCAGCCGCGGCCCATTTGCCCTCGTCCACCGCCCGCGAGCCCTGTACGTAGACGGTGTCGCCCGCGAAGACCTCCTCGACGGGGTCCATGCCGCTGTCCTTGAGTTCCACCGTGAGCCGGCCCCTGTCGCCCGCCAGGTCGAAGGCGCCGGCGATCGCGAAGACGTACGTCGTGGGGTTGTCCGCGGACCGCAGTTCGATCTGCTCGTCGACCCGGGCACTGGTCGCGCTCGTCTTCTCGATCGCGGCGCGCACGGCCGCCCCGTGGTCCACGGCCTTCTTCGCGCTCTGCGCCGAGTCGCTGTCCGCACCGCCGGAGCAGGCAGTGCAGAACAGAAGGACGGCGGTGGCGAGGAGGTGGGCGTGGCGCATGGGCGCTCCGGGGAATCGATACTGCGGCAGGTGGAGCCCGATGGGGCCTGTAGATCTTCGCACGAAATCCGTGGCAGGCCCCGAGGGTTTCGTCCCTGTCACCCACGCGTCCGTCCGCCGAAGCCCGCCCACCCGGCGCGGTCACCGCCCGGCGTCGTCCGGATCCACGAGCTTCTCGAAGAAGAACTCGTGCTTCAGGAACGACACGTCGTATTCGTGTCCCGGATACGGCGGGATCAGCTGAGACGCCTGGATGAGGCGCCAGCCGTCGCACAGGGCGGCAAGGCCCGTCTCGTAGGGAGGCTCGTCGCTGTCGCCGGTGGTGGGGGACGTGCGGCCGGTGCCGTCATAGAGCGACCAGCCGACGACCGGGGAGTCCAGGGCCGACGTGCCCAGGTACAGCACCAGCACCTGCTGGCGGACCGCGGAGGCGGCAGGGGCAGGGGCGGTTGGGGGTCCGGGGGTGGTCGTGGTCATGCGGAAACCTCCTGCGGTCGGTTGGAGACGCGGGTGACCCAGTGATCAAGGTCGAAGCCCTCGTCGCCGGTCAGCGCACGCCACAGCAGGACGCGGTTGATGAGTTCCAGGCGACCGGTCGCCTGCTCGTACCAGGGGAAGCCGGTGTTCAGCTCCTGGGCCACACCCGGGTCCGACAGGTCCGAGGTGTCCCACAGCCTCAACTGCCGTACCGTCGGGTTGAAGCGGATCTTGAACATGAAGCGGCGGGTGTCGCTGTCGTTGCGACGGCCGCCGTGCCAGAGGCCATGGTGCAGAAGCACCACAGTGCCCGCCGGGCAGACCAGCCGGCTCTGACCACGCAGGTTCTGGTAGCGGCCGGTGTCGCTCTCGTTCGTGCGCCGCAGATGGCTGCCGGGCACGCTGAGCGTGCCGCCCATCTCCAGCGTCACCCGCTGCGGGTAGTACATGAGCTGCACGTCGAACGCGTCGGGCCGGACGTCGATGACCGCGTCCCCGTGCAACGGCTGTGCCGCGCCCTCTCGGGGCTCCCGGACGTGCACGAAGTGATGGTCGATGTTCGGCTCGGGTCCGACGAGACTGCGCAGCGCGCCCGCGACCTCGGGTACTTCGACGAGCCGCCGTACGAAGGATCCCTCGGGGTATGCCTCGGAAACCGGCGTGCCGTAGGGCACCGACGGGATGCCGGCGGCGAAGACGTCCATGGCCTCGGTGTTCATCTCCGCGGGCACCACGGCGTCCATGCGCAGCGAGCCATGGGCGACGAAGTGCGCCATCCGCACAGAGCTCAGCAGGCGCTCTCTTGTTGTCGTCATGTCCACCACGGTAGGGAACGCGCCAGGTCCGGCGCGTGGGTCCGGCTCACCACCACTGGTGGATTTTCACCGAAGGTGACTTCCTGGTTCACCTCGGCTGATCAGTGCGCTTCGGCCCTGTCCACGCAGTTGCTCGGCCAGCCCGACAATGATGCCCTCCGGTCCGCGGACATAGCAGAGCAGATAGCTGTCCTCGTACTGGGCGATCTCTCCGACGAGTTCGGCGCCGTGAGGGCGCAGGCGGGCAACCGTGTCCTTGAGGTCGTCGACGGCGAACATGACGCGGTGCGTGCCCAGAATGTTGTGCGGCTGGTCGCGCGGGCCGGAGCTGACCGCCGCAGGGCTGCGGTACTTCGCCAGTTCGAGTCGGCTGTGACCGTCCGGGGTCCGGACCATCGCGATGTCACATCGGACGCCGTCGAGTCCGGTGCACTGGTCGGCGACGAGGCCCTCGACCTCCGCCCTGCCCTCAAGCTCCATACCGAGTTCCACGAAGAACGCGACGGCGGCGTCCAGGTCCTCGACGACGATGCCGACGTTGTCCATCCGCTGAATCGCCATGGCGGCTTCCTTAAGAATGTTGGGCGGTCCGGGAGGACCGGGTGTGGCTGATGACGGTTTGCCGTTGATGGCTCCAGGAGAATGGCCGCCCGGTCCTCTGGGACGCTCCGACTGCTGATTGAGAACTGCGGGCATCGCTGGTTAAGGACCTGTCGGCGGAGTGTTCTTCGGGCCGTGGAAGTGCTGGTCACGGAGGAACGGAGCGACGCGGTTGACTACCCGGCACGCGCGGATATGGGTCGGCATCGACGCCGGCAAGGGCCACCACTGGGCGGTGGCGGTGGACACCGGCGGCGAGGCGCTGTTCTCGACGAAGGTGATCAACGACGAGGCCCAGATCCTGACTCTGATCGACACGGCCCGAGAGAAGGCCGACGAGGTGCGGTGGGCCGTGGACATCTCCGGCCGGGCCTCCGCCCTGCTGCTGGCCCTGCTCATCGCGCACGGCCAGCAAGTCGTCTACGTGCCCGGCCGCACCGTCAACCGGATGACCGGCGCCTACCGCGGCGAGGGAAAGACCGACGCCAAGGACGCCCTGGTCATCGCCGACCAGGCCCGCATGCGCCGCGACTTCACCCCGATCGAGACTCCGCCGGAGCTGGTCTCCACGCTGCAGCTGCTGACCGGCTACCGGCGCGACCTGATCGCCGACCGGGTCCGGCTCGTCAACCGGCTGCGCGACTTGCTGGTGGGCATCTGCCCTGCGCTGGAACGGGCCTTCGACTACTCCGCGGCCAGAGGCCCGGTGGTGATGCTGACCGAATACCAGACCCCGGCCGCACTGCGCCGGATCGGCGTCAAGCGGCTGACCACCTGGCTGGAACGCCGCAAGGTTCGCGGCGCCGGTGACATCGCGGCCAAGGCCGTCGAGGCCGCCCAGTCCCAGCACACCGCCCTGCCCGGCGAGGGGCAGGCGGCCAAGCTGGTGCGCGACCTCGCCCACCAGCTCCTGGCCCTGGACGAGCGGATCAAGGACAACGACCGGGAGATCCGCGAGACCTTCCGCGCCGACGACCGCGCCGAGATCATCGAGTCGATGCCGGGCATGGGCCCGATCCTGGGCGCCGAGTTCGTCGCCATCGTCGGTGACCTGTCCGGCTACCGCGACGCCGGGCGCCTGGCCTCGCATGCCGGCCTGGCCCCAGTGCCCCGCGACTCCGGCCGCCGCACCGGCAACCACCACCGCCCCAAACGCTACAACCGGCGCCTGCGCTGGCTGTTCTACATGTCCGCACAGTCCGCGATGATGCGACCGGGCCCGTCGCGGGACTACTACCTCAAGAAACGCGCCGAAGGCATGATCCACACTCAGGCGCTGCTCGCGCTCGCCCGCCGCCGGGTCGACGTCCTGTGGGCCATGCTGCGTGACATGAGGCTGTTCACCTCCGTCCCGCCGGTCACGCAGGCGGCTTGACACGGTCATTGAGATTCTCCTTCTCCCTCGTGCGGCCGGTGGTGGCCGCTGATGCCCCTGGGACGGAGCCGATGGCACGTTATCGACATCCCCGGACCGCCGACCTCCGAAAATTCTCACCCTCTTTCAGGTCGGACCGAGGTGGACGGCTCAGGGCCGTCCGCGCCCGTGACACGCGATGTGGCCGTCACCGGTCGTAGTGATGGAAGCCCTGGCCCGTCTTGCGTCCCAGCATGCCGGTCTCGACCATGCGTCGTAGGAGCGGAGGCGGGGCGTAGTGGGGCTCCCGGAACTCCTCGTGGAGGGTTTCCGCGATGGAGGCGACCACGTCCAGGCCGATGAGGTCGGCGAGCCGCAGCGGGCCCATCGGGTGGGAGCAGCCGAGTGTCATCGCGTCGTCCACGGTGTCCGCCGACACGTGGCCCGACTCGACCATCCTGACGGCGGACAGGAGGTACGGGATGAGCAGGGCGTTGACCGTGAAGCCGGCCCGGTCGGGAGACCTGATGATCCGCTTGCCGAGGACTCCCGTCACGAACTCCTCCGCCCGTACGGCGGTCTTCTCGTCCGTGAGCAGCGTGCTGACCATCTCCACGAGCGGCAGGGCGGTCACCGGGTTGAAGAAGTGCATCCCGATCACCCGGCCGCCGTCGACGGTGGCCCTGGCCAGGCCGAGGACCGAGATGGAGGAGGTGTTGGAGGCGAGGACGGCTTCGGGATCCTGAATCACCCGGTCCAACCGTGCGAACAGCTCGCGTTTGGCCGGCTCGCTCTCGCTGATCGACTCGACGACCAGCTGCCGGTCCGCCAAGTCCTCCAGGTCGCTGGTGTACGACACGCGGGCGAGTGCGTTCTCGTGGTCCTGAGAGGTGATTTTCCCCTTGCCCAGAGCTCGGTCGAATGATCCGGTGAGCCGCGCTCTCCCTCTGTCGAGCGAGGCGCCCGAGGCCGCCGCGACCATGACATCGAGCCCGGCGAGGGCGCAGACCTGCGCGATGCCCGACCCCATGGTGCCGCAGCCGACGACTCCGACCCGCTGGATGGTGATGCTCATCGCCTCGTCCCTTTCAGCATTCCGGTCCGTGTTGTCGTTTGCGCCGTTCGGGTGGCTCATGTCGTGCGCGTCATCGGGCCGTGGCGGCGGCTACCGGGGTGGCCACGGGCGGCGGAGCGGAGTCCGTCCGTGCCGGGTTGCCGGTGTCGCGCAGCGGGTTCAGCCTCTGCTCGCCGATGCGGTTGCGCAGGTGCTGGTCGGTCACTCCGAGCCCAGGCCGGGGTGCCATGCACAGCACGCCCACCTTGCCGGTGTGCCGGTTGGTCTGTACGAGCCGGGCGGCCTCGGCCGTGTCGGCGAGCGGGTAGACGGTGGAGAGGACCGGAACCAGGTGACCGAGGCGGAACAGCCGGTTGCACTCCGACTGCTCCTGCAGGTTCGCGGCGTGACTGCCCACGATCCGTTTCAGGTGCATCCACAAGTACCGGTTGTCGAAGTGGTGTTGATAGCCGGTGCTGGATCCGCAGGTGACCACGGTCCCGCCGCGGCGGACGACGAAGACCGAGAGGGCGAACGTGGCTTGGCCTATGTAGTCGAACACGACGTGCGGGTCCTCGCCGGTCTCGGCGCGGATGATCCTTCCGAGGCGTTTGCCCGCATCAATGCTCGCGTCCGGACGGTCGCCGAGGTCGCCGTCGAGGCCGATGTCGGCGCGGTTGATGACCACGTCGCAGCCGAGCTGACGCGCCCGTCGGGCCTTCTCCTCCGTACTGACCACGCCCACGGCGATGCCACCACCGTTCTTGACGAGTTGCACGGCGTAGGCGCCGAGTCCGCCGGTGGCACCCCAGATCAGTACGACGTCGCCCTGTTTGATGCGGGCCCCCCGGTCGCTCACGAGCATCCGGTAGGAGGTCGCCGCGCACAGCATCATCGAGGCGGCTTCCTCCCAGGTCAGGTGGGCCGGCTTCGGCAGTAGCTGACCGGCTCGCACCACCGCGTAGTGGGCCAGCCCGCCGAAGTTCGTCTCGAAGCCCCAGATCCGCTGCTCGGCGCCGAGCATGCCGTCGGCGTGCGTGGCGGGTTCCTGGTCGTCCACCTGGACGCAGCTGACGACGACGTGGTCACCCACTCCCCAGCGCCGTACGCCTGCCCCGGTGCGGACGACGACTCCGGCGGCATCCGAACCGACGACGTGCTGTGGCAGGTCGTGCCGGGCGGCGAAACCGCCCTGTCGGCCGAGCTTTCGCAGGAAGTTGAAGGTCGGCACCGGCTCGAAGGTCGCCGACCACACCGTGTTGTAGTTGATCGAGCTGGCCATCACCGCGACCAGCACTTCGTCCACGGCCAGTTCGGGCATGGGCACCGGTCCGACCCGCAGGGTACGGCGGACATCCCTGTCGGAGGCGTCACCGAACACGTCCAGGTCGTCGACGCTCAGATGGACGGCGGTGTACTCGCGGGGCACGGGTTCCTGCGCCAGCTGTTCCGGGGGCGCGCCGGCGAGCACCGCTTCGGCCAGGGTGTCCATGGTGGGGCTCCTCGATTGTCATCACTGGTTGCCCGCGGGCGGGCACGGAAGGGCCGTGGGACGGCCGGACGGGAGACGACGGCTGCGGGAGAAGGAAGGGATCGCCCGGCGCCCGCGAGCGGGGTCACCGGGTGCCGTGCCGCGGTGCGGACTTCGGCGGTACGCGGTGGTACGGGCTTCGGCGGTCGGGCCGACTGCCCCCGTACCCCGTGATGCCGGCGACGCTATGGGGGTCAGGGAGGGCTGCCAACCCTTGGCGGCGGCCCCCTACCAGCGTCCCGGCCTGCCGTGACGTGCCTGCCGCCCCCGGAGGGGCGGGGCGCGTCTGCGACGGCGGATCATCCGGAGGCCGCGCGCGGCAGGGCGTGCGACGGCAGGAGTGCCCGCAGTTCGCCGACCAACTGTCGGCCGACCGCTTCGAGGCCTGTCCGCTCCGCCTCGGCAAGGGCCTCGACGAGTCCCGCGCGGTCGTCGTCGGTCCACTCCGCGGTCGGTCTGCGCGGCAGGTACGTCCGCTCGGGAACCCCCGACGCGAAGGGGCGGGCGTCCCGGTCGAGGGTGCGGAGATACCACCGGAGCAGACAGCGCAGTGATCTCACCCGCTGGTCCAGGCTCTCCTCGTCCTCGGCGCGTTCCAGGGCGTATGCCCTCACCAGGGCGTCCAGGTGGTAGCGGGCCTGGTCGTGCTCGCGCAGCAGGTGTGCGTCCACCAGCACGTCGAGTACGTCCTCCACGTTCTCCTCGGAGCAGTTGAGCAGCTCCGCCGCCGCGTCACGGCGGACGTAGGAGGTGTTGCCGGCGCCGAGCGTGCGGAATGCGGCAGCGAGGTCGATGCCGTGTACGGACCTGTCGCGCAGGGTGGCGTACCCGGTGTCCAGGCCGGTTCGCACCGCGAGGTCGCCGACGTGCAGTTCGTCGAGCAGCCGCCGGTTTCCGAGCAGGCGGTGGGCGAGGGCGCCGAGGCTGCGGCGGGGGCGGTCACGGAGGCGGCAGCCGACGATGCGCAGGGCCAGGGGCACACCGGCGCAGGCGGCGACGAGCCGCCGGGCGGCCGGCCGTTCGGCGTCGACCCGCCGACGGCCGGTGATCCGTTCCAGCAGCTCCAGCGAGGCGTCCTCGTCGAGGGCGTGGAGCGCGACACCGTGCGCGCCTTCGAGGTCCGCGAGGCGGTGGCGGCTGGTGACGATCACCCGGCTTCCGCCGCTGCCGGGGATGAGGGGCCGGACCTGTGCGGCGTTCGCGGCGTCGTCGAGCACGATGAGCATCCGGCGGTCGGCGACCAGGGACCGGAAGAGGGAGATCCGGTTGGCCATGGTCTTCGGCACCGCGACGTCGGGTACGCCCAGTCCGACGAGCAACCGGGTGAGAACCTCGGCGGGTTGGGCGGTGTGTCCGGTGCTGCCCTCCAGATCCACATAGATCTGCCCGTCGGCGAAGTCGGCGCGCACGGCGTGCGCCACGTGCAGGGCCAGTGCGGTCTTGCCGATTCCGCCGGCTCCGGTGACCACGACCGTCGTGGCCGGACCGACGGGGGACGCCTCGCCGCGCAGCAGACGTCCCAGCTCGCCGGTCTCCTCGGCGCGGGCGGTGAAGTCCGTGATCCCCTGCGGCAGTTGGGCCGGTGTCGGCCAGCCCGGCCAGGATCGTCCCGGCCCGCCCCGTCCTTCCCCGTGCTCGTGGAAGTCGCCCCGGTGCTGCGGCGGTTCGTCCTCGGCCCGCAGTATGCGCCGTTGGACGGCGCGCAGTTCGGAGCCGGGTTCGGTCCCCAGCTGGTCGATCAGCGCGGCTCGGGTGCGCTGGAACAGGTCGAGGGCTTCCGGCTGCTGACCGGAACGGAAGAGCGCCAGCATGAGACGGCCGATGAGTCCCTCGTGGAGCGGGTGTTCCCGCGCCATCTGCCACAGGTCGGGCAGGATCTCGGCGTGGCGCTGCAGTTCGAGGTCCAGGTCCACCCGCCAGATACGGGTCTGCAGGTGGAGTCGCTGCAGATGGGAGGCCTCGACGTCGTGGAGGGTGCGGGAGGGTACGTCCATCAGCGGGTCGTGCCGCCACAGGGCGAGCGCCCTGCCGAGTTCCTCGACAGCCTCCGCGGTCCGGCCCGACTCGGCCAGGGCGCCCGCCGCCTTTCGGTGGGCGGTGAACCGTCCCAGGTCGGTCTCGTCGTCATCCAGCTCGATCAGGTAGCCGGGGGCGCGGGTGGTGATGCGCGCCCGCCCGGCGTTGCCCAGCACCTGACGCAGCCTCATGACGTACGTACGGATGGTTGCGGCGGCGCTGGGCGGCGGGGTGCCGTCCCAGACGAAGCTGGCGATGTTGTCCACGGGGACCACACGGTTCGCGTTGAGCACGAGGGCCGCGAGGATGACCCGCTGCCTGGGGGCGGGCACCCTCAACTCGTTCCCGCCCGACCGGATGACCAGAGGACCTAGCAACAAGAACTCCATGAACTGCTCACCCCTACGAAAAACGTGACGCGATTTCCGCCGACCGTGCGATCCCCCGTGGCATGCCGCGCGCGCATGCGCCACACGACCGGACAGTGGGCGGAACCTTTCTTCTCGCAGCCGTCACCCCGGTCCGGGCGCCGGGGCGGGCAGCACGACGACGGCAAGGGACAGCCCGCCGCCCACCATCCAGCGGCCGGTGAGTTCCGTCAGCCGGCGGGGGCCGGGCACCAGGAGCCGGGCGGCGAAGACGCCCGACACATACCCCGGGGTGCGTTCCCGGGGGTCGAAGGTGACGCTGGCCTCCTCGAAGTCCAGTTCCCGGCCCGTGAGCGGGTACCAGACCTTGAAGACGGCTTCCTTGGCGCCGAACAGAAGCCGGTCCCAGCACACGCCTGAGCCGCTGTCGGCACCAGCGATCCAGGAGCGTTCCTCGGGCCGGGCCACCACGTCCAGCACCCCGTCCGGCAGGGCCTGGTGGGGTTCGGCGTCGATCCCGACGGCGGCGATGTCGGTCGCACGGGCGACGGCGGCGGCACGGTAACCGGCGCAGTGCGTCATGCTGCCGACCACGCCGTCCGGCCACCGCGGCGCCCCCCGGTGTCCCGGGACGACCGGGGCCGGATCCAGGCCCAGCTGCGCCAGGGCGCGGCGGGCGCAGGCCCGTACGGTGGTGTACTCCCGGCGGCGCCTGTCCACCGCGTCCCCGAGCGCCGCTTCCTCCTCGGGGAACAGCCGGGTGTCGGTGAGGTCCTCCCGGGCCCAGGCGGAGGCGGTGGTGGCGGGCAGAAGTCGGTCGATCACGAGGGTGTCACCGCCGGAAGAATCTGGCGCAGGACGCCTCGGGGCATCCCGCGCTGCCGGTGTTCGCGGGGGTAGCCGACCGAGACCTCCTCGAATCGGACTCCGTCGTGCCAGGTCGTGCGGGGGATGTGCAGATGCCCGTAGACCACTGCCGTGGCGTTGTACCGCAGATGCCACTTGGCGGTCTGTTCGGTTCCGCACCACTGGGCGAATTCCGGATGGAACAGGACCCTTGTCGGGTCCCGTACCAAGGGGTAGTGGTTGACGAGAACGGTCGACAGCTCCGGATCGCGTTCGGCGAGCCGGCGTTCCGTCTCCGTCACCCGGGCCTGGCACCACGCCTCGCGGCTCGGGTACGGATCGGGGTGCAGGAGCATTTCGTCGGTGCACACCACGCCGGCCTCGTACGCCTGGGCCAGCGCCTGCTCCTTGGTCGTGGCTGTGGGGGTGCGGAAGCTGTAGTCGTACAGAACGAAGAGGGGGGCGATCGTGACGGGGCCGCCCGGCCCCTCCCACACGGGGTAGGGGTCCTCAGGTGTGAGCACCCCGAGCCGACGGCAGATGTCGACGAGGTGGAGGTAACGTTCTTCGCCGCGCAACTGGACGGGGTCACTCGCGGGAGTCCACAGTTCGTGGTTGCCAGGTGCCCAGATAACAGTGTCGAAACGTTCCCTCAACAACTTCAGCGCCCACGTGAAGTCCTCGGTAATCTCCCCGACATCACCGGCCACGATGAGCCAGTCGGCGTCGGATTGAGGACGTATACCGGCTGTGAGCCGCCGGTTCTCCGGATAGGCCACATGTAGATCGCTTGTTGCCATGAGCCTGCCTGATGCCTGTCCGGAAGATCTCATACGGCACTTTCTACCGGGCGGCACCCGCACCGAGGCAGTGGATCTGGGGTGGCCCGCGAGAACTCTGGGGGCTGTAGGGGTTGGCTAGGGGTGGCCGCTGCCGGGCAGGGCTGCCTAACCTCCGTATCGTGCCGAAAGGCGCATGACCTACTCGGACGGAGGACAGGCGGACGATGGATCGTAGCGCCGACGAACCGGACCTGTGGCTCCGGTGCTTCGTGGCTGCCCCCGAGGCCCGGACACAGCTGGTCTGTTTCCCCCATGCCGGCGGATCGGCGAGTTCCTTCCACGCCATGTCGGGTGCGCTGGCGCCGACGGCGGAAGTACTGTCCGTGCAGTACCCGGGCAGGCAGGACCGGTGGTCCGAGAAGTGCGTCGACAACGTGCCCGAGCTGGTCGACCGGCTGCTGCCGGTACTGACGGAGCGGGCCGACGACCGGCCGCTGGCGCTGTTCGGCCACAGCATGGGCGCCACCCTCGCCTACGAGGTGGCACGCCGTCTGGAGCGCGCGGGCGGGGCGAACAGCCCGGTCACCGTGTTCCTTTCGGGGCGCCGGGCGCCACACTTCGAGCGCAGTGAGTACATCCACCAGCGCGACGACCGGGGAATCCTGCGGGAGTTGGAACTGCTGGGCGGCTCCGCCGCCGTGGCGCTGGCCGATCCGGAGATCCTGCAGATGGTCATGCCCGCCATCCGCGGCGACTACCGCGCGGCGGAGACGTACGTACACGTACCGGGACCGCCGTTGCGCTGCCCGGTCGTGGCACTGACCGGGGACGCTGACCCGCGCGCGTCCGTGCGGGAGGTCGAGGCCTGGAGCGAGTACGCCGAAGGGCCGTTCGTCACGCATGTCTTCAAGGGCGGCCACTTCTTTCTGAACGATCATCCGGAGGCGGTGCACGGCACCGTCCGCGACCATCTCAGCTCGCTCCCGGTCTTCGGCGCGGGCACCGCTTAGGCCGAGACGGAGGGGCATCATGTCCGGAGCTGACATCGGAGAACTGCTCGGCACCATCGACCGGCTGGCCCGCTGCGTCGACTCGATGCGATCGTCCAGGCTCGGTGAGCCGACCGTGTTCCTCAAACTCGTCGACGACGTGGAGCGGCTGCGTGTCAACGTCGCCGCACTCGTCGGTGAACTTGTCGGCGGGTCGCCCGCGCACCCGGCGGCGGGCGACCGGTCCGCCGTGAAGGTGTCCGACATGCCCTACGACTCCGGCCTGTGGCACGGCGCCGACGACGAGGGCGTCGGCGGCCACCGCCCTCAGGTCTCCCCGCGTCTCGGGCCCGCCGGCGCCTGAGACCCCCGGTGCCGGGCGGATCGGGCCGGGACCTGCCCTCGTACGGACCTCCACCTGACGTCGACGCCCGGCGCCTGTGCCTGCTCCCGCACGGAATCCCCGCGCGGCTCACGTTCCACGCCGACTCCCACCGGGACGGAGATTCACTCATGGCTGAGCAGATCGGTATGACCCCACGGCTTCTCGACTACGTCAGGGAGACCTCACTGCGCGAGGACGACGTCCTGCGCGAGTTGCGGGAGGTGACCGCCGGGCTGCCCGCCGGCACGGCCATGCAGGTGCCCGCCGAGGAGGGGCAGTTGCTCGCGTTGCTGGTCCGTCTCACCGGGGCGAACGCGGTGCTGGAGATCGGCACCTTCACCGGCTACAGCACCCTGTGCATGGCCCGTGCCCTGCCTCTCGGTGGACGGCTGGTGACCTGCGACATCACCGACCGATGGCCGTCGATCGGCGCGGAGTACTGGAAGCGGGCCGGGGTGGACTCCGTGATCGACCTGCGGGTGGGCGACGCGGCCGAAACCCTGGCGGGGCTGCTCGCCGACGAGGGCGCGAGGACCTTCGACCTGGTGTTCATCGACGCGGACAAGGCGAACTATCCGCGGTACTACGAACTGTCCCTGGAGCTGCTCAGGCCCGGCGGCCTCGTCGTGGTCGACAACACGCTCTTCTTCGGCCGGGTCGCCGATCCCGGGTTCACGGACGCCGACACCGCCGGTGTGCGTGAACTCAACGCCCGGCTGCGTGAGGACGAACGGGTGGAGCTGAGCATGCTCACCATGGCCGACGGCATCACGCTCGCACGGCGCAAGGACGTCTGACGGCGCCCACAGCGCTGTACTCGTGCCTCGGACCTCGCCGCGTGTTTCCACGCGGCGAGGTCTTCTGTCGCACGGTCAGGCCCCGGCAGCCACCGAGGTGTCGGCGGCGGGCCGCACGGCCAGGTCGGGCGCGACCAGTCGGATCGTCGCGGAGAGGGGCTGGGGTGCCGCGGCCAGGTGCAGCCGCTCGGCCTCTTCCGCTCCCCCGGTCCGCGCGTGCGCGGTCACCACGGCGTCCCGGCAGGCGCAGGGCTCCTCGTCGAATCCCGCGAACCGGTAGGCGACCTCCATCATGCGGTTGCGGTCCGTCCTGCGGAAGTCGGCCACCAGATGGACCCCGGCCGCGGCGGCCTGGCTCACCAGCCAGTTCAGGATGACCGATCCGGCGCCGAAGGAGACCACACGGCAGGACGTGGCAAGCAGCTTCAGATGCCACACGGCCGGGTGCTTCTCCAACAGCATCACGCCGACGGCTCCATGGGGTCCGAACCTGTCGGTGAGGCTGGTGACCAGGACCTCGTGGTCGGGATCCGCCAACAGGTCGCGCAGCGCCCGGTCCGAGTAGTGCACTCCGGTGGCGTTCATCTGGCTGGTGCGCAGGGTGAGTTCCTCGACGCGGGTGATCTCCTCCGCGGTGGCCCGCTCGATGCGCATCACCAGTTCGAGGGAACGCAGGAACTCCTGGTCGGGCCCGTCGAAGTCGGACCGTTCGCTCTCCCTGCGGAAACCGGCCTGGTACATCTCCCGCCGGCGCCGGGAGTCCACCGTGCTGACGGCGGGGCTGAACTCGGGCAGGTCGGTGAGGGCCAGTGCCTCCTCGGCCGGGTAGCAGCGTACGTCCGGGAGGTGGTAGGCCACTTCGGCCCGCTCCGCGGGCTGGTCGTCGATGAAGGCGATGGTCCGGTGGGCGAAGTTCAGGCCTTCGGCGATGCGTCTGACCGCCTCGGACTTGGGGCCCCAGCCGATCTCGGGCAGGACGAAGTACTCGGCGATGCCCAGCTCTTCCAGGCGCGCCCAGGCGAGGTCGTGGTCGTTGCGGCTGCACACGGACTGCAGGATGCCTCGCGAGTCCAGTTCGACGACGGCCGTTCGTATCGCGTCGGGCAGCCGTACCTCCGCGTCCTCCAGCAGTGTGCCCTGCCAGAGGGTGTTGTCCAGATCCCAGACCAGGCACTTCACCATGGCCGGCGCTTCGGCGCCGGTCTTGTCGCTCATGACCGCTCCACAGTTGTCAACGCGTGTTGGGCGAGCATCAGTTCACACATCTCGTTGCTGCCCTCGATGAGTTCCATCAGCTTGGCGTCCCGGAAGGCACGGGCCACCGGGTGGCCGTCCTGGGCGCCCGCCGAGGCCATGACCTGCACGGCCGACGCGGCGCCGCGGGCCGCGTGGCCGGCGCTGACGTGCTTGGCGAGGATGGTGGAGATCACCATGTCCGGCGAACCGTTGTCCCAGCAGTCGCTGGCGTGTTCACAGGCGCGGGTGGCGACCTGCTCCCCGACGAACAGGTCGGCCAGGTGTCTGGCGACGAGCTGGTGGCGGGCGAGCGGCTGCCCGAACTGCGTGCGGGACGAGGCGTGCCGGGTGGTGGCGGCCAGACAGGCGCGCAGGATTCCGACGCACCCCCAGGCGACCGACATCCGCCCGTAGGCCAGGGCGGTGGTCACGAGCAGCGGCAGGGACAGGCCCTCGCCTCCCAGCACGCTGTCGGCGGGGAGGCGCACCGAGTCGAGGCGGACCTCGGCGTGTCCGGCGGCGCGGCAGCCGAGTGGATCGGCGACCCGTCGCACGTGGACGCCGGGTGCCCGGGCGGGCACGATCACGGCGGCGCCGCCTTCGCCCAGCCGCCCGAAGACGATGAGGAGGTCGGCGTAGTGAGCCGCCGTCATCCATACCTTGTGACCGTCGACCACGACGCCGTCGCCGTCCGCGGTGATCCGGGTGTCGATGCCGGACAGGTCGCTGCCGGCCTGGGGCTCGCTGAAGCCGACGGCGGCCAGTTCGCCCGAGGTGAGACGGGGCAGCAGTTCCCGGCGCTGTGCGTCGGTGCCCAGCCGTTCGATGGTCCAGGCGGCCATGCCCTGGGAGGTCATGACACTGCGCAGCGAACTGCACAGGCTGCCGACGTGCGCGGTGAACTCGCCGCCGGTGCGGCTGTCCCAGCCCAGGCCGCCGAGTTCGGCGGGCACGCCGGTGCACAACTGCCCGGCGGCGCCCAGCTTTCTCAGCAGTTCGGCCGGGAGCAGACCCGACCGGTCCCAGTCACCGGCCCGGTCACCGACCAGGCCGGTGACCGAGGCCGTCGCCTCGGCAAGACGGTCACTCACCGGTGTCCCCTGCGGCCGCTCGCAGCCGGCGGACCAGGGCCGCCATGCCCTCGACCGTACGGAAGTTGTCCAGCCGCAGGTCGGCTCCCCGGATCGAGATGTCGTACGACTTCTCCAGATGGACGACGAGTTCCATCGCGAACAGGGACGAGAGCCCGCCGGACGCGAAGAGGTCCGTGTCCGCCTCCCACACGGTCTTGGTGCGGACCTCAAGGAAGTCGAGGAGTTCCTTCTCCACGGTCTCCGATGGCATGGTCATGACCTTCACCCTTCGTATGCGTAGAAACCACGGCCGGACTTCCGGCCGATGTCGCCTGCCCGCACCTTCTCCAGCAGCAGGTCGCAGGGACGGCAGCCGCCGTCGCCGGTGCGCTCGTACAGCACGTTCAGCGAGTCGACGAGGTTGTCGATGCCGATGAGGTCCGCGGTGCGCAACGGGCCGGTGGCGTGCCCCAGGCAGCCCTGCATGAGCGCGTCGACGTCCTCCGCGGTCGCCGTGCCCTCCTGCACCACCCGCGCCGCGTCGTTGATCATCGGGTGGAGGACCCGGCTGGTGACGAAGCCCGGGGCGTCCCGCACCACGACGGCCTGGCGGCGGAGGGTGGCGAGCAGGTCCCGTACGGCGTCCATGGCCGCTTCGCCGGTGCGGGCGCCACGAATGACCTCGACCGTGCGGATGAGATAGGACGGATTCATGAAATGCGTGCCGACGAGTTCCGCCGGACGCACGGCCGCCGAGGCCAGTTCATCAATCGGAATGGACGACGTGTTGGATATCAGGAGAGTACCAGGTGAAACAGCGGCAGAAACCTCCGCGATCACTTTCTCCTTGAGTTCCGCGATTTCCGTGACGGCCTCTACCACCGCGATGGAACCGGCCGCGTCCGACACCGAATCACCGATCACGAGTTCCCCGGCGGGAACGTCGTCCGGCAGCGCGCCCATCAGTCGCGCCAGCCGCAGTTCGTGGGCGATCCGGCCCTCCGCCTCCTCGCGTTTGACCTGGTCGACGTCGACGAGTGTCACCGGCACACCGTGGCCGATCGCGAGGGTGGTGATACCCACGCCCATGACGCCGGCGCCCAGGACGGTGATGCGTGACGCCGTCCGCACATCACCTGAATTGTTCTCAGACATTTCGCTCCACTTCATTTCCAAAAGGTTCGGAAAGACGTTTCACCGGCTCCGGCCGAATTCGGGAACCGTCGACTCGAGCCATCCGGTGACGGCTTCGACCGTCGTCTCCAGATGCTGTTCCATCATTGACCAGTGATTTCCGGGTACGTCCAGGACGGAATGCGCGGACGGCCATGAGGCCCGCCAGTCGATGTCGCTGTCCGGGGCCGGCGTCGCGAGCGGACGTGAGGCGCGGACGAGCAGGACGGGCGCCTTGACGGGGGGCGGCGCCCAGTCGTCGAGGAGTTGGAAGTAGCGGCCCATCGCGGTCAGCCGGGTGCCGTCCATGGGGGCGGCGCGGTCCTCTCGTTCGAACATGCCACTGACCAGCACATCGTCGAACTGGGTCATGGCCCGGTCGTCGGACAGATAGGTGTCCAGCAGTACGACCGCGACCGGGCCGGCGCCGAGGGCTTCGAGACGGGCGGCGGCGGCGTGGGCGAGCGTGCCGCCCGAGGAGGAGCCGAGCAGGACCTTCGGGCGGTCGCCGAGGCGCCGTCGGAGTACCTCGGTCTGGAAGTCCAGCAGCGCGGACATGTCGGCGGGCAGCGGCTCGTCGGGGGCGAAGCCCGGCGCGTCCAGCGCGCTGACGCCGTACCGGCCCTGGAAGGCGGACGCGAAGCGGCTGTACTGGTGGGCTCCGCCGAGCGCCACCACCGAGGCGAAGCAGACCAGTTCCGGCGCGTCGTCACGGACGTGCAGCCGTAGCAGCTCAGGCCGTCGGCCGGGCGAGAGCGGCAGGTCGGCCCCGGACCCGAAGTCGGGGCGGAGTTTCGCGGCCTGCTGGAGGATCTGGATGCCGGCGTGGATCCGGCCCGCCTCGCACGCCTGCCGGAACAGGGCGCTGACCGGGTCGTGCCGCGGTTCACCGGCCGGCTGTCCGGCTCCCGGCGCGGAACTCCGGGCGAGTTCCGCCCGTAGGTACTCGGCCAGCCGGGCCGGGGTCGCGGAGTCGAGTACGGCGGTGGGGCGCAGCCGTAGCCCGAGCCCGGCCGCGAGGCGGTTGCGCAGTTCGACGGCGGTCAGCGAGTCGAAGCCGGCCTCCAGGAACGCGTCGCCCGGGGACAGCGCGTCCGGGTCGGCGTGGCCGAGCACCTCGGCCGCGTGCGTCCGCACCAGCCGCAGCAGGATCTCGCCCTGCTCCGCCTCCGGGGCGGCGGCCAGCCGGGGCCGCAGGGACACGTCGGGGTCCTGGCCGCGGCGGCGGGCCGCGGGGGTCCGGATCAGCGAGCGCAGCAGGGGCGGCACGGGGCCGCCGCCGCGCTGGGCTCTCAGCTCCAGGCCCACCGGTGCGAGTACGGGGTCGTCGCCCGCCAGCGCCGCGTCGAACAGGGCCAAACCCTCCTCGGTGGGCAGCGCGCGCACCCCGCCGCGTGCCATCCGCCGCAGGTCGGTTTCGCTGAGGGCCGCGGTGAGGGCGGTGCGCCGCTCCCACAGGCCCCAGGCGAGGGACGTGCCGGGCAGCCCCGCCCGGTGGCGGGCGGCGGCCAGGGCGTCGGTGAAGGCGTTGGCGGCCGCGTAGGCGGACTGGCCGGGGCTGCCGAAGACACCGGCGGAGGAGGAGAACAGGACGAATGCCGTCAGGTCGTGGTCCCGGGTCAGCTCGTGCAGATTCCAGGCGCCGTCGGCCTTGGGGCGCAGCACGGCCGCCAGGCGTCGCGGGGTGAGCGCCTCCAGCGTGCCGTCGTCCAGTACGCCGGCCGTGTGCACCACGGCACGCAGCGGGTGCTCCGGGGGGATCGCCGCGAGTACGCCGGCCAGCGCCTCCCGGTCGGCCACGTCACAGGCCGCGACGGTGACCTCGGCTCCGGCGGCGGTCAGTTCGCCGGTGAGTTCGGCGATGCCCTCGGTCGCGGTGCCCCGGCGGCCGAGCAGCAGCAGGTGCCGTACACCGTGGGAGGTGACCAGATGCCGGGCCACCAGTCCGCCGAGGGTGCCCGCGCCGCCGGTGATCAGGACGGTCCCGGCGGGGTCGAACGCCGGGGCCCGGCCGGGGGCGGCGGGCGGACGGACCAGGCGGGGTGCGTACAAGACGCCGTCGCGAAGGGCCAGTTGGGGCTCCCCCTCGGCCAGGGCGGTGGCGATAGCGGCTTCGAGGCCGTCGCCGCCGTCGGTGTCCAGCAGCACGAAGCGGCCGGGGTGCTCCAGTTGGGCGGTGCGCAGCAGTCCCCAGACCGCGGCGCCCGCGAGGTCCGCCTCCGTACCGTCGAGGTCGACCGCGCCACGGGTGAGCACCACCAGCGGGGTGTCGGTGAACCGGGGCGCCGCCAGCCAGCGTTGGAGCAGGGCCAGTAGCGCGCCCACGGCGGTTCGGGCCCCCTCGGGGCCCGGGATCGCGGCGGGCGGGCACAGGGCCAGCACCACGTCGGACGTGTCGGGCACGTCGGCGAGGTCGGGGCACCGGTCGGCCCGGAATCCGGCCGGCAGCAGCTCGCCGTCGGACACGCCGAGCGTGACGGCCCGGGTGCCGGTGGACGGCTCGGTGGCGGGCAGCGGTGTCCAGTCGAGCCGGAACAGCGACCGTTCGGCCGCGGCGGGGGCGCCCGCCGCCGCCCGCAGGGTCAGGGCGCCGACCGTGACGACCGGGCGTCCGGTGCGGTCGGTGACCCGCACCGACACGGCGTCACCGCCCTGCTCCGCCGGCCGCAGCACGACCCGCAGGACCGGGTCGGCCGCCGGGGCGAGGGTGACGTCGTGCCACGAGAACGGCAGCGGAACGTCTCCCGGACGGCCGGAGTCGGTGGCGTCGGGGCGCAGGGCGACCGTTTGCAGCGCGGCGTCGAGCAGAGCCGGGTGGACGGCGAAGCCGCTCTCGCGGACACCCGGCGCGGACTCCGGCAGGGCCACCTCGGCGTGGATCTCGTCACCGCTCCGCCAGGCGGCGCGCAGTCCCTGGAAGAGGGGCCCGTAGTGGACCCCGGCCGCCTCGAAGTCCGCGTACAGGCTGTCGAGGTCCAGTTGCCGGGCGCCGTCGCCGGGCGGCCATCGCCGGGCGTCTCCGGGCGCGGGTAGGGGGATGTCCGCGAGGGTGCCCGCCGCGTGGCGTACCCAGGGTTCGGCGGAGTCGGGGTCGTCGGGGCGGGAGTACAGCGCCACCGTCCGGCGGCCGTCGGGGCCGGGCGCGTCCACGGTCAGCCGCAGCCGCCGGGCCTCGTCGGGGGCGAGCACCAGGGGTGCGGCCAGGGTGAGTTCCTCCACCGTGGTACAGCCGACATGGGCGGCGGCGTGGGCGGCCATCTCCACGAAGGCGACACCGGGCAGCAGCACCGTGCCCGACACCGCGTGGTCCGCGAGCCACGGATGGGTGCGCGGCGAGAGACGCCCGGTGAACAGGACGCCGTCGCCGTCCGGCAGGTCCACGGCGGCGGTCAGCAGCGGATGCCCCGTCTCCGTCTGGCCCGCCGACTCGGGATCCCCGGCGTGCGTGGGTACGTCGAGCCAGTAGTGCGTGCGCTGGAAGGCGTACGTCGGCAGGTCGGTGCGGCGCGCCCCGGTGCCGTCGAACGCGCGCCGCCAGTCGACGCCCACGCCGTTCGCGTGTGCCTCGCCGAGCGCCAGCAGCATCCGGTTCAGGCCTCCCTCGTCGCGGCGCAGGGTGCCCAGCGCCACGGCGTCGTCCGCGCCGGCGTCGGCGGCTGTGTCACCGATGCCGTAGGTGAGCAGCGGGTGCGGGCTGACCTCGACGAAGGTGCGGTGCCCGGCGTCGAGGAGCAGACGGATCGCGTCGTGGAAGCGGACGGTCTGACGGAGGTTGCGGTACCAGTAGTCGTGGGTGAGGTCACCGGCGCCGATCCAGTCGGCGTCCACCGTGGACATCAGGGGTACGGCGGGGGCGCCGGGGGTGAGACCGGCCAGGTCCTCGCCCAGCCGGTCCCGTACGGTGCTGACGTCGTCGGAGTGCGAGGCGTAGTCCACGGGGATGCGCCAGGCCATGACGCCCTCGGCGGCGAGTTCGTCGACCAGGGCCCCGACCTCGTCGCCCGGCCCGGCGACGACCAGCACACGCGGGCCGTTGACCGCGGCGACCGTCACCTTGCCCGAGCGGCGTTCCAGGTAGGGGGCGAGTTCGGCCCGGGACAGGACCACGGTGGCCATGCCGCCGCCTCCGGCGAGGCCGGCCAGTGCCCGGCTGCGCAGCGCCACCACCCGGGCCGCGTCCTCCAGGCTGAGGGCGCCCGCGACACAGGCGGCGGCGACCTCGCCCTGGCTGTGGCCGACGACCGCCGCCGGCTCGACCCCGTACGACCGCCAGAGCGCCGCCAGCGACACCATCACGGAGAACAGGACGGGCTGCAGGACGTCCACCCGGTCCAGGCCCGGTGCGTCCGGCTCGCCGCGCAGCACCGCCGTGACCGGCCAGTCGAGGTACGGGGCGAGGGCCTGTTCGCACTCCGCGATGCGTGCGGCGAACTCCGGTGACTCGTCCAGGAGTCGCGCGGCCATGCCGGGCCACTGGGAGCCGAGGCCGGGAAAGACGAAGACTGCCTTCCGTCCGGGCCGGGCGCGGGCGCTGACGACCGCCGGGTGGGGCCGTCCGGCGGCCAGCCTGGCCAGGCCGGACAGCAGGGCGGGGCGGTCGTCGCCGACGACGACGGCGCGGTCGGCGAAGCGGGACCTGCTGGTGGCCAGCGAGAACCCGATGTCCAGGGGACGTGCCCGCAGGTCGTCGGTGAGGTGCGCGTGCAGGGCGGCGGCCTGGGCGCGCAGCGCCGTCTCTCCCTTGGCCGAGAGCAGCCAGGCGACGGGGGCGGGGGCCGCGTCCCCGGCGTCCGTGGGCGTCTCCGGCTCGGCGGGCGGCGCCTCCAGGACCGTGTGGGCGTTGGTGCCGCTGGCGCCGAAGGAGGAGACGCCGGCGCGGCGCGGGTGGTCGTTGTCCGGCCAGGGGGTGGCGGTGGTGAGCAGGGCGATGTCGCCCTCGGTCCAGTCCACCTGGGGGGTGGGCCGGTCGATGTGCAGGGTGCGGGGCAGCAGGCCGTGGCGCATCGCGAGCACCATCTTCATGATGCCGCCGACCCCGGCGGCGGCCTGGGTGTGGGTCAGGTTGGACTTGAGCGAGCCGAGCAGCAGCGGCCGGTCCGCCGGGCGGCCCCTGCCGTAGGTGGCGAGCAGTGCCTGCGCCTCGATGGGGTCGCCGAGGACGGTGCCCGTGCCGTGCGCCTCCACCGCGTCGACCTCCGCGGGCGGGATTCCCGCGGCCGCCAGCGCCTGTTGGATCACCCGCTGCTGGGAGGGCCCGTTGGGGGCCGTCATGCCGTTGCTGGCACCGTCCTGGTTGACCGCCGAGCCGCGGACCAGGGCCAGCACGGGGTGGCCGTTGCGCCGGGCGTCCGACAGCCGTTCCAGGAGGAGGACACCGACGCCCTCGCCGAACCCGGCTCCGTCGGCGGCCGCGGCGAACGACTTGCTGCGGCCGTCGGGCGCGAGGCCGCGCTGGCGGCTGAACCCGACGTACAGGCTCGGTGTGGACATCACCGTGACGCCGCCCGCCAGGGCGAGGCCGATCTCCCCTGCCCGCAGCGCCTGGCAGGCCAGGTGGAGGGCGACCAGCGACGACGAGCACGCGGTGTCGATCGTGACGGCCGGGCCCTCCAGGCCGAGGGTGTAGGCGATCCGGCCGGTGACCACGCTGGGTACGGTGCCGGTGCCGATGAACGCCTCGACGTCCTCGGGTATCCGGCCCAGCCGGGCGCCGTACTCGTTGTACATGACGCCCGCGTACACCCCGGTGCGGCTGCCGCGCAGGGACAGCGGGTCGATGCCGCCGCGTTCGACGGCCTCCCAGCAGGTCTCCAGGAGCAGCCGCTGCTGTGGGTCCATGGCCAGTGCCTCGCGCGGCGAGATCCCGAAGAAGCCGGCGTCGAAGCCGCAGGCGTCGTGCAGGAAGCCGCCCTCCCGGGTGTAGGAGGTGCCCGGGGTGTCCGGGTCGGGGTCGTACAGGTCGGCGGCGTCCCAGCCCCGGTCGGCCGGGAACTCGCTGACGGCGTCGCGTTCCTCGGCCAGCAGCCGCCACAGGTCCTCCGGGGTACGGACCCCGCCGGGGTAGCGGCAGCTCATGGCGACGATGGCGACCGGTTCCCGGGACTCGTCGCGGAGCCGCCCGTTCTCCCCGCGCAGCCGCTCGTTCTCCAGCAGGGAGGCGCGCAGTGCCTCGACCACCTTGTGCGTGGACATCTCTCTCCTCACATCCCGTTCCGGGCCGGTGCGCGGTCAGGCACTCTCGCTCCCCAGTGCCAGCCGTACGAGGTCGTCCTCGTCCATCTCCTTGATGACGGCCGCCCGGTCGGACGCCTGCGATGCGCCGCTCTCCTGGTCCGGTCCGGCCAGCTTCAGCAGTGCGTCCAGCAGGCCGGAGCCGCGCAGCCTGTCCAGCGGGATCGCGGACAGGGCGCGGGTGATCACGTCGTCGGCCACGGCCGGCTCCGGGGCCTGCGGGGCTCCGGCGGGGGCGAGACGTTCGAGGCAGTACCCGGCGACGGCGGCCGGGCTCGGGTAGTCGAACACCAGGGTCGCGGGGAGCCGCAGGCCGGTCGCCGCGTTGAGGCGGTTGCGCAGTTCCACGGCGGTCAGGGAGTCGAAGCCGAGCTGCCGGAAGGCGCGTTCGGGGTCGACGGCCGAGGCCCCGGCGTGGCCGAGCACATCGGCGGCGTGCGCGCACACCAGGTCGGCGAGCACGGCGTGGGCGTCGTCGGCGCCCAGACCGGCCAGCCGCCCGCGCAGCGCGTCCGCGCCGTCGTGGCCGCCGCCGGTGGCGGCCGTCCGGCGTACGGCGCCGCGTATCAAGGTCCGGAAGAGGGCGGGTACGGCGGCGCTGCCCGCCCTGGCGCGCAGTCTGGCCAGGTCGAGCCGGACCGGCACCAGTACGGCGTCGTCCCGTTCGAGGGCGGTGTCGAAGAGGGCGAGTCCCTCGTCGGAGGTGAGTGCCCCCACGCCGCCGCGGGAGATGCGCCGCAGGTCGACCTCGTCGAGGGTGCCGGTCAGGGTGGAGCGCTCGGCCCACATGCCCCAGGCGAGCGACTGTCCCGGCAGACCCTGGGCACGCCGGTGCTGGGCCAGGGCGTCCAGGAAGGCGTTGGCCGCGGCGTAGTTGCCCTGGCCGGGGCTGCCGACGGTGCCGGAGGCGGACGAGAAGAGCACGAAGGCGGACAACGGCAGGTCGCGGGTCAGTTCGTGCAGGTTGAGCGCGGCGTCCGCCTTGGGGCGCAGGACGTGGTCGATGCGCTCGGGGGTGAGTGACCCGATGACTCCGTCGTCCAGGGTGCCGGCCGAGTGGACCACCGCGGTGAGCGGGTGGGCGTCGGGGACACCGGCGAGCAGTACGGCCACCGCGTCGCGGTCGGCGGTGTCGCAGGCGGCGGCCTCCACCCGGGCGCCCAGAGCGGTGAGTTCGTCGACCAGGGCGGTCGCCTCGGGCGTGTCGGCGCCGCGCCGCCCGGTCAGCAGCAGGTGACGTACACCGTGCCGGGTGACGAGGTGACGGGCCACCAGGCCGCCGAGGACGCCGAAGGCGCCGGTGACGAGCACCGTGCCCTCGGGGTCCCACGGCTTGACGGCGGCGCCGTCGGTGTCCGCGGCCGGGGTCCTGGTCAGGCGGGGCGCGAGGGTACGCCCGCCCCGTATCGCGAGTTGGGGTTCCGCGGCGGCGAGCGCGGCGGGCAGGGCCTTGAGGGCGTCGGCCGGTTCCTCGGTGTCGACGAGGACGAACCGGTCGGGGTGTTCGGACTGCGCGGAGCGCACCAGCCCCCACACGGCGGCGGCGGCCAGGTCACCGATGTCCTCGCCGGGTGCGGTGGCGACACCACCCCGGGTGATCAGGACCAGCCGGGTGTCGGCCCAGCGGTCGTCGGCCAGCCAGGTCTGGAGCAGACGCAGGGTGTCGGCGAGCGCGGTGCGTGCCGCGTCCGCGCTGTTGCCACCGGGCGGGCAGACCGTGACGACCACGTCGGGCGCGGTGGCACCCGACTCCACGGCACCCGACTCCACGGCGGCGGTCAGCGCGTCGAGGTCCTGGTGGGTCTCGGGCAGCGGTACACCCGCGCCGAGCGCCGCCCACCGGCCGACGGGCGGCTCGGTGACGGCGGGCAGGGCGGTCCAGTCGAGCCGGAACAGCGAGTCGCGGCTCTGGGCGGCGGCGCCACGCAGTGCGTCCACGGCGATCGGGCGGATGGCGAGCGCGGCCACGTCGGCGACCGGCCGACCGGCCTGGTCGGCGGCGGAGAGGGCGACCGAGCCGGTGTCGTCGTAGCTGAGCCGTACGCGCAGTTCGGTCGCCCCGGAGGCGTGCAGGCGGACGCCCTCCCAGGAGAAGGGCAGCCGGGCTGTGCCGGGCTCGTCGCTCTGTTCGGTGCCCTCCGGGGTGGCGAGCCACAGGCCGTGCAGGGCGGCGTCCAGCAGCGCGGGGTGCAGACCGAAGCCGGCGGCCCCGGTGTGCTGGTCCTCGGGGAGCCGTACCTCCACATAGACGTCCCGGCCCAGCCGCCAGGCGGCGTGCAGGCCGTGGAAGGCGGGACCGTAGCCGTAGCCGGCGTCCGCGAACCGCTCGTAGAGGCCGTCGACGGGCACGGGTTCCGCTCCGGCGGGCGGCCAGGCCGCGCCGTACGGGTGGGCCGCCTGGTCATCGGCCGGGGCGGGGGCGAGGACGCCGGTGGCGTGGCCGGTCCACGGGGTGCCGGTGCCGTCCTCGGCCCGGGAGAACACGCCGAGTGTGCGCCGCCCGGTGTCGTCGGGCGCACCGACCCGCACCTGGAGCTGGACGGCAGCGTCCCGGTCGAACACCAGCGGTGCCTGGAGGGTCAGTTCCTCCACCTGGGGGCAGCCGGCCTCGTCGGCGGCGCGGACGGCCAGTTCGACGAAGCCGGTGCCGGGCAGCAGGACCACGCCGGAGACCGCGTGGTCCGCGAGCCAGGGGTGGGTGCGGGTCGACAGGCTGCCGGTGAGCACGAGGTCCCCGGTGTCGGCGACCTCGACGGCCGCGGCGAGCAGCGGATGACCGGTGGCGCCGGCTCCACGGGGTGTCGCGGCGGGCGGCTGGATCCAGTAGCGGCGCCGTTGGAAGGCGTACGTCGGCAGCTGGGCCGTGTTCTCGCCGGGGAACGCGGCGGTCCAGTCGACCACTCCCCCGCGCACCCACAGTTCGGCCGCCGACAGCAGGACCCGTCGTAGTCCGCCCTCGTCGCGGCGCAGGGTGCCGAGGACGACGGTCTCGTGTCCGGCGGCCTCGGCGGTCTCCTCGACGGCCATGGTGAGCACGGGGTGCGGGCTGACCTCGACGAAGGAGGTGAACCCTTCGGCGGCCAGGGCACGGACGGCGGGGTCGAAGCCGACGGTCCGGCGCAGGTTTCGGTACCAGTAGCCGGCGTGCATGCCGGTGGTGTCCAGCCAGCCGCCGCCCTCGACCGTGGAGTAGAGCGGCACCTTGGCAGGCATCGGTTCGATGCCTGCGAGGGTGTCCATGAGCACGTCGTGGATCTCCTCGACGTGCCCGGAGTGCGAGGCGTAGTCGACGTCGATGCGGCGGGCGCGTACGCCCTTGGCCTCGCAGTCCGCGAGCAGGGCGGTCAGTGCTTCGGAGTCGCCCGCGACGACGGTGGTGGCGGGCCCGTTCAGCGCCGCCACCGACAGGGCGCCGGCCCAGGGGGCGAGGGCGGTCTCCGTCTCGTCCGCGGGTAGGGACAGCGAGGCCATGCCGCCGCGTCCGGCCAGCGCGTCGAGGGTCCGGCTGCGCAGGGCCACGACCTTGGCCCCGTCCTCCAGGGACAGCGCGCCCGCCACCACAGCGGCGGCGATCTCACCCTGCGAGTGCCCCACGACGGCGTCCGGTACGACACCGAACGACCGCCAGACCTCCGCCAGCGACACCATCACCGCGAACAGCGCGGGCTGCACCACATCGACCCGGTCCCACGCGCTGCCCGAGCGCACGGCATCCAGCAACGACCAGTCCACGAAGGGAGCGAGCGCCCGCTCGCACTCCCCCATCCGCGCCGCGAACACCGGCGACTCGTCCAGCAACTCCCCTGCCATACCGGCCCATTGGGAACCCTGACCGGGAAAGACGAAGACCGTACGGCCCACGGTGTCCGCGACGCCACGTACCAGGTCGGGGGCGGTTCCGCCGTCGGCGAGCGCGGTCAGCGCGGCCGGGAGCCGGGTGCTGTCGCCGACGAGGACGGCGCGGTGCTCGAACGCCGTGCGGGTGGCCAGGGTTCGGCCGATGTCGGCGGATGTGTCGTCCGGCGTCCGGGCCAGGTGGGTGGTCAGGCGCGCGGCCTGGCCGAGCAGCGCGTCCGGTGACTTCGCGGAGAGCGGCCAGGCGACGGGCAGAGCGGGCAACCGGTCGGACGCCTGCCGCGGGGCCGACTCCGGGGCCTCTTCGAGGATCGCGTGCACATTGGTGCCGCTCATGCCGAACGCGGAGATCCCGGCGCGGCGCGGGCGGCCGGTACGCGGCCACGGGGTCGGGTCGGTGACCACGTCGACGGCACCTGCCGTCCAGTCGACCTGGGTCGAGGGCCGGTCGACGTGCAGGGTGGGCGGCACCTGTCCGTGCTGGAGGGCCAGGACGGTCTTGATGACGCCGGCCACGCCCGCGGCGGCCTGGGTGTGGCCGATGTTGGACTTCAGGGAGCCGATCAACAGCGGGCGGCCGTCGGCGCGTTCCTGGCCGTACGTGGCGAGCAGGGCCTGGGCCTCGATGGGGTCGCCGAGCTTCGTACCGGTGCCGTGGGCCTCGACGACGTCGACGTCTGCCGCCGAGAGCCGGGCGTTGGCGAGGGCGGAGCGGATGACGCGCTGCTGTGAGGGGCCGTTGGGCGCGGTGAGGCCGTTGCTGGCGCCGTCCTGGTTGACGGCGCTGCCGCGCAGCACGGCCAGTACGGGGTGCCCGCGCCGCTGTGCCTCGGAGAGCCGTTCCAGCAGGATCACCCCGACGCCCTCGGCCATGCCCATGCCGTCGGCGGCGTCGGAGAACGCCTTGCAGCGGCCGTCGGCGGCCAGACCGCGCTGGCGGGCGAAGCTGATGATGGCGCCGGGGCTGGACATCACCGCGACACCCCCCGCGAGGGCGAGCGAGCAGTCACCGGCACGCAGGGCCTGGGCCGCGAGGTGCACGGCGACGAGGGAGGCGGAGCAGGCGGTGTCGACGGTGACCGCCGGGCCCTCCAGGCCCAGGGTGTAGGAGATGCGGCCGGAGATCACGCTGGCCGCGCTGCCGGTGAGCAGGTGGCCCTCGTTCTCCTGGGTCTGGGCGACCGAGGCGCCGTAGTCCTGGTAGTTGACGCCGGTGAAGACGCCGGTGTCGCTGCCGCGCAGCAGATCCGGGTCGATGCCGGCGCGTTCGAAGGTCTCCCAGGACGTCTCCAGGAGCAGCCGCTGCTGGGGGTCCATGGCGACGGCCTCGCGCGGGGAGATGCCGAAGAAGTCGGCGTCGAACTCACCGGCGTCGTAGAGGAATCCGCCGTGCCGCACATAGCTGGTGCCGGGCTGGTCCGGGTCGGGGTCGAACATGGACTCCAGCGGCCAGCCGCGGTCGGTCGGGAACTCCGAGACGACGTCGCCGCCTTCCTCCAGCAGCCGCCACAGTTGCTCCGGTGTGTGCACCCCGCCGGGGAAGCGGCAGCTCATCGCGACGATGGCGATCGGTTCGTCGGCCGCCGCGCTGCCGGCGGGCACGGGTGCCCGGTCGGCGGGCGCCCGGCGCTCGCCGAGTACCTCGGCGCGGATGTGCTCGGCGAGCACGGCCGCGGACGGGTAGTCGAAGACGAGGGTGGCGGGCAGCCGCAGACCGGTGGCGGTGCGCAGCCGGTTGCGCAGTTCGACGGCGGTCAGCGAGTCGAAGCCGAGTTCCTGGAACGCCTTGCCGGGCCGCAGCTCCTGCGGCGAGTCGTGCCCGAGGACGGCCGCCGCGTGGGTGCGTACGAGGTCCAGGGTGACGCGGCGCTGTTCGGCGTCGGCCAGGCCGTCCAGGCGCTCGCGCAGCACGCTCGCGGCCGGGGTCGCGTCCGTGCCGGGCGCGGTGGCCTCCTCCAGTTGCCGCCTGGCCTCCGGTACGCCGGTGAGCAGTCGGCTGGGGCGTACGGAGCCGAAGACCGCCGCGAACTGCTCCCAGTCGACGTTGGCGAGGGCGATGACCGTCTCGTCGTCGTCGAGTGCCTGCTGGAGTCCGGCGAGCGCGAGGTCGGGCTCGATGAGTGGCAGGCCCTGCTTCTGGACGCGGTAGAAGTCGGAGTCGTCGACGGTGTCGCGGACGGTCCAGGGGTTGGCGGCCGACCAGACACCCCAGTCGACGGTGGTGGCGCTCAGACCCCGCGCCCTGCGGTGTTCGGCGAGGGCGTCGAGGTAGGCGTTGCCGGCGGTGTAGGCGGCGTGGTTGCTGCTGCCCCAGACGCCGGCGATGGAGGAGAACATGACGAAGGCGTCGAGTTCGCGGTCGAGCAGTTCGTCCAGGTGCCGGGCCCCGTCCGCCTTCGCGGCGACGACCTCGGCGAAGGCGTCGAGCGGGGTGTCGTCCAGGGAGGCGAGCTGGATGTAGGCGGCGGCGTGGAACACCGCGGTGACGGGCGTGCCCCGCTCCTCCAGTCCGGCGAGCAGGCCCGCGATCTGGTCGCGGTCCGCGAAGTCGCACGCGGGCAGGGACAACTCGGTGCCCAGTTCGGCGAGTTCGGCGCGCAGTTCGTCCGCGCCGGGTACGTCGGCGCCGCGCCGTCCTGGCAGGACGAGGTGCTCGGCGCCGCCCCGGGCGAGCCAGCGGGCGAGGTGCGGGCCGAGGGCGCCCGTGCCGCCGGTGACGAGGACGGTGCCCCGGGGCTTCCACGCGGGCCGGTTACCCGGCAGGCGCGGGGCGCGGACCAGACGGCGGGCGAGCAGTCCGGCGGTACGGACGGCGAGCTGGTCCTCGCCGGTGGCCCCGGCGAGGATCGCGCGAAGGCGGTCCCGGGAGCGGGAGTCGAGGGCCGTCGGCAGGTCGACGAGGCCGCCCCAGCGGGTGGGGTGCTCCAGCGCCGCGACCATGCCGGTGCCCCAGATCAGCGCCTGGTCGGGGGCGGTGAGGGTGTCCGTGTCGCCGGTGGCGACGGCGCCGTGGGTGGCGCACCACAGCGGGGCCTCGATACCGAGGTCGCCGAGTGCCTGGACGAGGACGAGGGTGAGCGCCGACCCCGTGGAGACGGCGGGGTGGTCGGGGTGCGGGTGTCCGGCGACCGCGAGGAGCGACAGGGCGCCCTGCGGGGTACGGCCGTCCAGTGCGGCGGCGAGCCGGTCCGCGAGGGCGGCACGGTCGACGTCGGCGTCCGCGAGGAGCACGGTCACGGCCTCGGCACCGGCTTCGGTGACGGTCAGGACGGCGTCCCGTACGAGTTCGTTGTCCGCGTGTCCTTCGGGCAGGACGACGAGCCAGGTGCCGGACAGGGCGGCGGCGGGCGGGTCGGTGACGGGCTGCCAGTCGACGCGGTAGCGCCAGTTGTCGACGGCGGCGCCGTCTCGCTGCCTGCGGCGCCAGGCGTTCAGGGCGGGCAGGACCGTGCCGAGTGTCTCGGCGTCCACGGCCAGGTTCCCGGCGGCCTCCTCGGCGTCGCCGCGCTCGACGATCCGCCAGAACTCGGAGTCCGCCTCGTCCTCGACGCCCGCCCGCGCGACGGGTTCGGCGCCCTGGAGCCAGTAGCGCTTGTGCTCGAACGGGTAGGTGGGCAGGTCGGTTCGGCGGGCGCCGGTGCCCTGGAAGAGGGCCGGCCACCGCACCGGGACGCCACGCACCCACAGTTCGGCGGCCGAGGTGAGGGCGCGGGCGAGGCCGCCCTCGTCGCGGCGGAGTGTGCCGGTCACCACGGTCTGCGAGGCCTCCGCGTCCTCCAGGGTGTCCTGGACGGACATGGTGAGCACCGGGTGCGGCGACACCTCGACGAAGACCTGGTGGCGCTGCTCGGCGAGGGCGCGTACGGCGGCGTCGAACTCGACGGTCTCGCGCAGGTTCCGGTACCAGTACCCGGCGTCCATCGCGGTCGTGTCGAGCCAGTCCCCGGTGAGGGTGGAGAACAGCGGCACCTGACCGGCGACGGGCTCGATGCCGGCCAGCGCCGCCAGCAGTTCCTCGTGGATGCGTTCGACGTGCGCGGAGTGGGAGGCGTAGTCCACCGCGATGGTGCGGGCCCGTACACCGTCCTCCTCGCAAGCCGCGATCAACTCGCGCAGCGCCTCGGAGTCACCGGAGACGACCACGGCGGACGGTCCGTTGACGGCGGCGACGGAGAGGCGCCCCGACCACCGGGCGACCAGTTCGACGGCGCGCTCGCGCGGGACCGCCACGGAGACCATGCCGCCGTGCCCGGCGAGGGAGAGGATCGCGCGGCTGCGCAGGGCCACGACCTTGGCGCCGTCGTCCAGGGAGAGAGCGCCGGCGACCACGGCGGCGGCGATCTCGCCCTGGCTGTGGCCCAGTACGGCGTCGGGCTCGACGCCCCAGGAGCGCCACAGGGCGGCCAGTGAAACCATCACGGCCCACAGCGCCGGCTGGACCACGTCGACCCGTTCGAAGGGCGGGGTGTCCGGGGCGCCGCGCAGCACGGCGTCGAGCGACCAGTCGACGTAGGGCCTGAGGGCCTGCTCGCAGGCGGCCACGGAGGAGGCGAACACCGGTGAGGTGTCCAGCAGTTCGACCGCCATGCCGGCCCACTGGGCGCCCTGGCCCGGGAAGACGAAGACTCGGCGGCCGTCGGTGTCGGCCGCGCCACGGATCAGCCCGGGGGCGTCCTCGCCGCCGGCCAGACCGTCGAGGGCGGCCGTCGGGGTGCCGTCCCCGGCGGCGAACAGCACCGCGCGGTGTTCGAAGGGGGCGCGGCCGGTCGCCAGGGAGTAGCCGGTGTCCAGCGGGGCGGAGGCGCCGCCCCGGGCGCGGTGGTCGCGCAGCCGCTGGGCCTGGTGTGCCAGGGCCTGCGGCGACTTGGCCGAGAGCACCCAGGGCAGGACGGGCGCGGCGGGCGCGGGCTGCGGCGCGGTTTCCTCGGATGCGGGCGGGGCCTGTTCGAGGATGGCGTGCACGTTGGTGCCGCTGAAGCCGAAGGAGGAGATGCCCGCGCGGCGGGGAGCGCCGGTCTCCGGCCAGTCTCGGGCCTCGGTGAGCAGTTCGACGTCGCCCGAGACCCAGTCGACGTGCGGGGAGGGCTCCTCGGCGTGCAGGGTGCGCGGGAGCACACCGTGCCGCAGGGAGAGCACCGTCTTGATCACTCCGGCGACTCCGGACGCGGCCTGGGTGTGGCCGATGTTGGACTTGAGCGCGCCGAGCCACAGCGGGCGGCCGTGCGGGCGGTCCTGTCCGTAGGTGGCGAGCAGGGCGTCGGCCTCGATGGGGTCACCGAGAGTGGTGCCGGTGCCGTGCGCCTCGACGACGTCGATGTCGGCGCCGGTCAGGCCTGCGTTGCTCAGCGCGTGCCGGATGACCCGTTGCTGGGCGAGGCCGTTGGGTGCGGACAGGCCGTTGCTGGCGCCGTCCTGGTTGACGGCGCTGCCTCGCATGACGGCCAGCACCGGGTGGCCGTTGCGGCGGGCGTCCGAGAGACGCTCCAGGAGCACCACCCCGACGCCCTCGGCGAGACCCATGCCGTCCGCCGAGGCGCCGAACGCCTTGCAGCGGCCGTCGGCGGCGAGGCCCCGCTGCCGGGAGAAGCCGACGAACACACCGGGGGTGGCCATGACGGCGACGCCGCCGGCCAGGGCGAGCGAGCAGTCGCCGCCGCGCAGGGCCTGGGCGGCGAGGTGCATCGCGACCAGTGAGGAGGAGCAGGCCGTGTCGACGGTGACCGCCGGGCCCTCCAGACCGAGGGTGTAGGCGACTCGCCCGGAGACCACGCTGGCGGCGCCGCCCGCGACCAGGTGTCCCTCGCCGCCCTCGGGCGACGAGCCCGCGAGCGAGGTGTAGTCCTGGTAGTTGACGCCGGCGAAGACACCGGTGGAGGTGGTGCGCAGGGAGGTCGGGTCGATGCCGGCCCGTTCGACGGCCTCCCAGGAGGTTTCCAGGAGGAGCCGCTGCTGGGGGTCCATGGCGACGGCCTCGCGGGGCGAGATGCCGAAGAAGGCCGGATCGAAGTCGCCCGCGTCGTGCAGGAAGCTGCCTTCCCGGACGTACGAGGTGCCCTGGTTGTCCGGGTCGGGGTGGTAGAGGCGGTCCAGCGGCCAGCCGCGGTCGGCCGGCATGCCGGACAGCACCTCGCCGCCGTCGGAGAGCAGCTGCCACAGCCGTTCCGGGGTGTCGATGCCGCCGGGGAAGCGGCAGCTCATGGCGACGATCGCGATGGGCTCGTCGGGGTCCGCGACGGGGACGACGGCCGTCGAGGCCGCCTCCGGGGCGGTGTCGCCGAGGAGTTCGGTGCGCAGGTGCTCGGCGAGGAGGGCCGCGCAGGAGTAGTCGAAGACGACGGTGGCGCGCAGCCGCAGGCCGGTGACCGTGTTGAGCCGGTTGCGCAGTTCGACGGCGATCAGCGAGTCGAAGCCCAGTTCACGGAAAGCCCGGTCGGGCAGCACCGCGTCGGCGGACTCGTGGCCCAGGACGGCCGCGGCGTTGGTGCGGACGAGCTCCAGCAGGGTCCGGCGCACCTCGGGACCGGGCAGTCCGGCCAGGCTGCGGCGCAGTGTGGAGGCGTCGTCGGTGTCGCCCGGGGCCGCTTCGCCGCTGTCCTCGGCAAGGGCGCGGACGTCGGGGAGACCGGCGATGAGAGGGCTGGGCCGTACGGAGGTGAACACGGGCACGAAGCGGGCCCAGTCGACGTCGGCGACCACGACGACGGTCTCGTCGTCGTCCAGGACGCGCTGGAGTCCGGTGACGGCCAGGCGCGGGTCCATGAAGGGGATCCCGCGTTCCAGCAGTTCGCGTTCGAGGTCGCTGGTGGCGAGGCCGCCGCCCTCGGCGCTCCAGATGCCCCAGACCACGGAGGTGGCGGCGAGACCCCGGCCCCGGCGGTTCGCGGCGAGGGCGTCGAGGTAGGCGTTGCCGGCCGCGTAGGCCGCGTGGTCGGCGCTGCCCCACACGCCGGAGACGGAGGAGTACAGGACGAAGGCGTCGAGGTCGGTGTCGCCGAGGACGGCGTCGAGGTTGGCGGCGCCCTGGACCTTCGCGGCCAGGGTGGCGTTCATGCTCGCCGGGCTCTCGTCGCGTACGGGGACCAGCTGGGCGGCGGCCGCGGTGTGCAGGACGGCGCGGACGGGGTGGCCGTCGTCGGCGACCCGGTGGACGAGCGCGGCGAGCGCCTCGCGGTCGGTGATGTCGCAGGCGGCCAGGGTCACCCCGGTGCCCAGGGCGATGAGTTCGGCCTCCAGCTCGACGGCGCCGGGGGCGTCGGCACCACGGCGGCTGACGAGGACGAGGTGCTGGGCGCCGCCCCGGGCGAGCCAGCGGGCGGCGTGGGCGCCGAGCCCGCCGGTCCCGCCGGTGACGAGGACCGTGCCGGAGGGCCGCCACGGAGCGGACGCGGCGGCGGAGGGGGTGGCGCGGACGAGGCGGCGGGCGTACGCGCCGGAGGAACGGATCGCGATCTGGTCCTCGTCGCCCGCTCCGGCCAGGAGGTCGGCGAGCAGGTGTCCGGCGCGTGCGTCGCACTGCTCCGGCAGGTCGATCAGACCGCCCCACAGGCCCGGGTGTTCCAGCGCCGCTGTGCGGCCGAAGCCCCAGGTGAGGGCCTGCTCCGGATGGGGGACCGGTTCGGAAGGGCGCACCGGGACGGCGCCCGTGGTCACACACCAGAGCGTGCTCCGCGCCCCTAGATCGTCCAGCGCCTGGACGAGCGCGGTGGTGAGCGCCAGGCCCACGGGCAGGGCGGGCAGCCCGTCGAGGGGCCGCTCGTCGAGGGCCAGCAGGGAGAGGACACCGGCGGGCGCGGGCGCCGTACCGGAGGTGTCGGAGGACCCGGAGGAGTCGGGTGCTTCCGCCAGCAGCTCGCGCAGGCGGTCGGTGAGTCTTGTCCGGTCGGTGTGGGTGTGGTCGAGGACGACGAGTTCGGGGTCGGCGCCGCGCTCGCGGAGAGCCTCGACGGCACGGGTGACCGTGTCGTCACCGGCGTGGCCGTCCGGGACGAGGACCGGCCAGCGGCCCGTCAGCGGCGCGGCGGCACGGGCGGTGAGCCGCTGCCAGTCGACGTGGTAACGCCAGCCGTCGAGGACGGCACGGTCCCGGCGGCCGCGGCGCCAGGTGGAGAGGGCGGGCAGGACGTCGCTCCAACTGGCGGCCTCGACGCCGAGCGTGGCGGCGACGGCGGTCACGTCCTCGCGTTCGACGGCGGCCCAGAAGGCGGCGTCCGCCGGGTCGGTGGCCTCCGGGCCGGCGCCGGGCACGGTCTGCGGCTCCAGCCAGAAGCGCCGGTTCTGGAAGGCGTACGTCGGCAGTTCGACCTGCTCGGGCCGGTGCGCGGCGAACACGGCCGCCCAGTCCACCCGTACGCCGTGCACATGTACCTGGGCGAGGGCGGTGAGAACCCGGTGCAGGCCGCCCTCGTCCCGGCGCAGGGTGCCGGTGACCAGGGTCGGCGGAGCCGGGACCGCCGCGTCGGGGTCGGCGAGATCGTCGAGGATGTCCTGCGTCGGCACAGCGAGCACCGGGTGCGGGCTGACCTCGACGAAGACGCGGTGACCACGTGCGACGAGGTCGCGTACGGCGGCGTCGAAGTCGACGGTCTGCCGCATGTTGCGGAACCAGTACTCGGCGTCCAGGCCGGTCGTGTCGAGCGGTCCGCCCGTCACCGTGGAACAGAACGGGATCACGGAGGGTGCCGGCCGTACTCGGGCGAGTGCGTCGAGCATGCGGTCGCCGAGCGGGTCCATGTGCGCGGAGTGGCCCGCCACGTCGGCGGCGACCCGCCGTACCCGCACCTCGCGTTCCTCGCACTGCAGGAGGAACTCGTCCAGGGCCTCGGGGTCCCCGGAGACGACCGCGGAGGCCGGGCCGTTGACGGCGGCGACCGACAGCCGGCCGTCCCAGGCCCGCAGGCGCTCCAGCAGGGTGTCCGCGGGCAGCGCCACGGAGGCCATGCCGCCGGTACCGGAGAGTTCCAGCTGGGCCCGGCTGCGTACGGCGACGATGAGGGCGGCGTCGGCGAGGGTGAGGGCACCGGCGACGTACGCGGCGGCGATCTCGCCCTGGGAGTGGCCCACGACGGCATCGGGCTCGACACCGAAGGACTGCCACACCGCCGCGAGCGAGACCATGACGGCGAACAGCACGGGCTGTACGACGTCGATGCGGTCCAGCGGCGCGGCGTCCGGCTCCGCGCGCACCACCGCCGACACCGACCAGTCCAGGTGCGGGGCGAGTGCCTGTTCACACTCGGCCATGCGGGCGGCGAACACCGGTGACTCGTCGAGGAGTTGCCGTGCCATACCCACCCACTGGGAGCCCTGGCCGGGGAAGACGAACACGGTCTTGCCGTCGCCCGCGCCGGTGCGGCCGGTGACGGTCTCGGCGGCGCTGCCGCCCGCCGCGACGGCCGAGAGTCCGCGCAGGAAGCCGTCGGACCGGTCGGCCACGACGACGGCCCGGTGCTCGAAGGCCGAGCGGGAGACCGCGAGGGAGTGGCCCACGTCCGCCGGGCGCAGGCCGGGGCGGTCGGCGAGCCAGGAGGCGAGGTGGGCGGCCTGGTCGCGCAACGCCTCGGGGCTGCGGCCGGAGAGCAGCCAGGGCACGGTTGTCCCGGGGGTCGCGGCCGGCGCGCCCTGCGGCTCGACGGCGTCGTGTTCGGGTGCCTCGTCTTCCTCGGGTGCCTGCTCGATGATGACGTGTGCGTTGGTGCCGCTCATGCCGAACGACGAGACGCCCGCACGGCGCGGCCTGCCGGTCTCGGGCCAGTCGAGCCGCTCGGTGAGCAGCCGTACCCCGCCGGAGCTCCAGTCCACGTGCGGGGTCGGCGCGTCGACGTGCAGGGTCTGCGGCAGGACACCCTGCCGGATCGCCATGACGACCTTGATGACACCGGCCAGGCCCGCGGCGGCCTGGGTGTGGCCGATGTTGGACTTGATCGAGCCGAGCCACAACGGCTGGTCCTCGGCACGGTCCTGGCCGTAGGCGGCGAGCAGGGCGTCGGCCTCGATGGGGTCGCCGAGCCGGGTGCCGGTGCCGTGCGCCTCGACGACGTCGACCTCGGCCGGTGAGAGCTGGGCGTCGGCGAGGGCGGAGCGGATGACGCGCTGCTGGGAGGGACCGTTGGGCGCGGTGAGGCCGTTGCTGGCGCCGTCCTGGTTGATGGCGCTGCCGCGCAGCACGGCGAGCACCGGGTGGCCGCTCGCTCGGGCGTCGGAGAGCCGTTCCACCAAGAGCACGCCGACGCCCTCGCCCCAGCCGGTGCCGTCGGCCGCCGCCGCGAAGGGCTTGCTGCGGCCGTCGGCGGCGAGGCCGCCCTGGCGGGAGATCTCCACGAAGGCGCCCGGCAGGGCCATCACGTTGACGCCGCCGACGAGGGCCAGCGTGCACTCGTCGTTGCGCAGGGACCGCGCGGCGAGGTGCAGTGCGACCAGGGAGGCGGAGCAGGCCGTGTCGACCGTGACCGAGGGCCCCTCCAGCCCCATGACGTAGGAGACACGCCCGGACATCACGCTGACCGCGTTGCCGGTCATCAGGAAGCCCTGGACGCCCTCGGGCGCGCCGTCGGCCAGGGACATGTAGCCCTGGTCGATGGAGGCGGCGAACACGCCCGTACGGCTGCCGCGCAGCGAGACGGGGTCGATGCCGCCCCGTTCGACGGCCTCCCAGCAGGCCTGGAGCATCAGCCGCTGCTGCGGGTCCATGGCCAGCGCCTCACGGGGCGAGATGCCGAAGAAGTCCGGGTCGAAGCCGCCGGCGTCGTCCAGGAAGGCCCCGGTGACGGGTACGCCGTCGCCGGCCAGCCGGGCGGCGTCCCAGCCCCGGTCGGCGGGGATTCCCGCGTAGGTGTCGCGGCCGTCCGCCACCAGTTCCCACAGGTCCTCGGGGCTGTGTACGCCGCCGGGGAAGTGGCAGCTCATCGCGACGACGGCGATGGGTTCCCGGCTGCGCTCCTCGGCGTCCCGCAGTCGTCGCCGGGTCTGCTGGAGGTCGATCGTCACACGGTTGAGGTAGTCGCGGAGCTTCTGCTCGGTCTGGTCACTCACTGGGCATCCTCGCCTTCTCCTGGAAACGGCCGTACGTGGATCCGGGGCGTCACGAGATGCCCAGCTGGTTGTCGATGAGGTCGAAGATCTCGTCGTGTGTGGCGGACTCGATGCGGTCCGCGGTGACCCGGCCGTTCTCCTCTCCGTCGGGTTCGGCGGCTTCGAGGCGGGCCAGCACCTCGCGCAGCCGCTGGGAGAGCCGGTCGCGGTCGGGGGCGTCCGGCGCGAGGCCGGCGACCAGTTCCGCGAACCGGTCCAGCTCCGCGAGGGGCGCGGGAGCCGCTGTCTGTCGGCGCCGGCCGGTGGTCGCGACGAGGTGGCGGGCGAGTACTTCGGGGGTCGGGTGGTCGAAGACCATGCCCGCCGGCAGCCGTACGCCGGTCGCGGACGACAGCCGGTTGCGCAGCTCCACGCCGGTGAGGGAGTCGAAGCCGAGTTCCTTGAACGCCCGGGTGGGCTGGACCAGCTCGGGCGACGGGTGGCCGAGGACGGCGGCGGCGTGGCCGCGGACCAGGTCCAGGAGCGTGCGCTGGGCGTCCGCCTCGGACAGCCGGGCGAGCCGGTCCGTGAGCCCCGCGGCCTCCCCGCTGCCACCGCCGTTGCCGTTCGCCGCGGTGACCCGCCGACGGGGAGTCCGGACCAGACCGCTGAGCAGTGCGGGTACCTCCTGTCCGCCGCCGGCGCGCAGGGCGGCGGTGTCCAGCCGCGCGGCCAGCAGATAGGCGTCCTCGGCCAGGAGAGCCGCGTCGAACAGGGCCAGTCCTTCGGCCGAGGTCAGCGGGGTGACCCCGCTGCGGTTCATGCGCCGTAGGTCCACCTCGCCGAGATGGCCGGTCATACCACTGCGTTCCTCCCACATGCCCCAGCCGATGGACAGACCCGGCAGTCCCTCGGCACGGCGGCGCTCGGCGAGCGCGTCCAGGGCCGCGTTGGCGGCGGCGTAGTTGGCCTGGCCGCCACCGCCGAGCAGGGCGGCGGCGGAGGAGAACAGGACGAAGGCGGCCAGGTCGTCGTCGCGGGTCAGCTCGTGCAGGTTCAGCGCCGCGTCCGTCTTCGGGCGCAGCACGCGCTCCAGCCGGTCGGTGGTGAGGGAGGAGACCACGGCGTCGTCGAGCACACCGGCCGCGTGCACCACGGCCGTCAGCGGATGCGCGGCGGATATGCCGGCCAGGACCTCGGCGAGCCGGTCGCGGTCGGCGGCGTCACAGGCGACGACACCCACCTCGGCGCCGAGCGCGGCCAGTTCGTCGCACAGCTCGGCCGCACCGGGAGCCTCGGGACCGCTGCGGCTGGTCAGCAGCAGATGCCGGATCCCGTGTCCGGTGACGAGGTGCCGGGCCACCAGGCGGCCGAGGGTTCCGGTGCCACCGGTGATCAGTGCGGTGCCGTCGGGGTTCGGGGCGGTGGGCGTCAGCAGCACGTTCTTGCCGGTGTGCCGGGCCTGGCCGACGTATCGGAACGCCTCCGGGGCCCGGCGCACGTCCCAGCAGGTGAGCGGCAGCGGGGTGAGGGCGCCCTGCCGGAACAGGTCGAGGATCAGGTCGAGCGTCTCCGCGATGCGCTCCGGGCCCGCCTCCGCCAGGTCGTACGCCTGGTAGCGGACCCCGGGGTGGGCGGCGGCCACGGCGTCGGCGTCACGGATGTCGGTCTTGCCCATCTCCAGGAACCGGCCGCCGCGCGGCAGCAGCCGCAGGGAGGCGTCGACGAACTCCCGTGCCAGACAGTCCAGTACGACGTCGACGCCACGTCCGTCGGTCTCGGCGAGGAAGCGGTCGGCGAAGTCGAGGGTGCGGGAGGAGGCGATGTGGGCGTCGTCGAAGCCGAGGCCGTGCAGGACGTCCCACTTGCCGGGGCTCGCGGTGCCGTACACCTCGGCTCCGGCGTGCCGGGCGAGCTGGACGGCGGCCATGCCGACACCGCCGGCCGCGGAGTGGACCACGACCGTCTCCCCCGCCTTCAGGCCGCCCAGGTCGAACAGGCCGTAGTGGGCGGTGAGGAAGGCGATCGGTACGGAGGCGGCCTGGGCGTAGGACCAACCCGGCGGGATCGGGGCGAGGACGCGCCGGTCTGCGACCGCGACGGGGCCGAAGGCACCGCCGAAGACCCCGAACACCCGGTCGCCGGGGGCGATATCCGTAACCCCGGGGCCGGTCTCCAG
The DNA here is from genome assembly GCF_033795085.1 of Streptomyces sp. AK08-02. Taxonomy (NCBI): domain Bacteria; kingdom Bacillati; phylum Actinomycetota; class Actinomycetes; order Kitasatosporales; family Streptomycetaceae; genus Streptomyces; species Streptomyces sp. AK08-02. The sequence goes on along the minus strand of NZ_JARAZV010000001.1, from coordinate 824,961 downwards.
GACGGTGCCCGCTCCTTCGCTGCCGAGGATCCGCTGGTTGGGGGCGAGGCCGAGGCTGACACCGATGTCCCGGAAGTTCAGACCGGCGGCGCGGACGGCCACCCGGACCTCTCCGGGGGCCAGCGGGGCGCTCGCCTCCGGGGAGGGCACGAGGGCCAGGTCGTCGAGACTGCCCCCACCGGTGATGTCCAGCCGCCAGGCCGGTTCGCCGGGCGGTGGCGTGAGCGTCCCGGAGCGTCCCGACCTGGCCAGCCGGGGCACGAGCGGGTTCCCGGCGCGTACGGCCAGCTGCGGCTCCCCCGCGCCGAGGGCCCAGCCGAGCGCTCGGGGCAGGGCGTCCGCCGACTCGGCGGTGTCGTCCAGGTCCAGCAGGACGAAACGGCCCGGGTGTTCGGTCTGGGCGGCCCGGACGAGCCCCCAGGCCGCGGCCTGCGCGGGGTCTGCCGGGTGTCCGCCGGGCCCGGTGGCGACCGCGTCGCGGGTGACGACCACGAGCGGGGCGTCACCCGAGCGGGGGTCCGAGGGCCACCGCTGTACGACGTCGAGGGTGGCGGCGGCGGTGTCGCGGACCCGGGCGGCCTCGTCGGGGCGGGTGCGGGCCGGGCAGGTCCAGACGACCGCCGTCGGTGCGCCGGAGCCCGGGTGGTCGTGGGACACCCAGCCGGTGAGCGGGGCGGTGGTCCTGGCGCTGCCGGGGGCCGGGGTCCAGTCCAGGCGGTACAACCCGTCCCGGCTCGCGGCAGCCGCGGCCGACAGGTTGGCGGACGGTGGGCGCAGGACCAGGGATTCGGCGGACAGGACCGCCTGCCCGGTCGGGTCCCAGGCGTCCAGGCTCACCGCGTCGGGGCCGGCCGGGCCGATCCGGATCCGCAGGGCGGACGCCCCGGTGGCGTGGGCGGTGACTCCGTTCCACGAGAACGGCAGCCGGGCCGGGCCGGGCCGGTCGCCGAGCAGCGCGGACGCCTGGAGGGCGCCGTCCAGCAGGGCCGGGTGGAGAAGGTAGCCGCCGCTGTCCGACTGCCGTTCGAGTGCGACCTCCGCGTACACGTCGGTGCCGTCGCGCCAGGCTGCGCGCAGCCCCTGGAAGGCGGGGCCGTAGCGGAAGCCGGCTTCGGCGAAGCGGTCGTACACTCCGTCCAGGTCGACGGGTTCGGTGCCGGCCGGCGGCCAGGCGGCGGGCGCGGGCGGGCCGTCGGAGCGGTCGCCCGGGGCCAGGGTTCCGGTGGCGTGCGAGATCCAGTCCGCGCCCGTGTCGGTCTCGGGCCGGGAGTGCAGGCCGAGAAGGCGCCTGCCGTCGGCGTCGGGCGGTCCGACGCGCAGCTGGATGTGGACGGCGTCCCGTTCGGGGAGGATCAGCGGGGCCTGCAGGGTCAGTTCGTCGACCAGGGTGCTGTCCACCTCGTCCGCGGCGCGCAGGGCGAGTTCGAGGAAGGCGGTGCCGGGCAGCAGGTTCGTCCCGGAGACGACGTGATCGGCGAGCCAGGGGTGTGTCCTGGTCGACAGCCGTCCGGTGAGCACCTGCTCCCCCGAGTCGGCCAGTTCCACGGCCGCCCCCAGCAGCGCGTGGTCCGTGGCACCCAGTCCGGCGGCGGCCACGTCACCGGTGCGGACGGGGGCGTCGAGCCAGTAGCGGGTGCGCTGGAAGGCGTACGTGGGGAGGTCCACAGGCCGGGGTTGTGCGTCCGCCGGCCGGGATGTCCCGCCGGTGCGGCCGAGGGCCGGGGTCCAGTCCACGGGGACGCCCTGGGCGTGGGCCTCGCCCAGCGAGAGCAGAAGCCGCTCCTGGCCGCCGTCGTCGCGGCGCAGGGAGCCGACCACCACTCCGGTGGACCCGGTGTCCTCCAGTACCTCCTGAACGGCCGGGACGAGCACGGGGTGCGGGCTCGACTCGACGAAGGTGGTGAATCCGGCGCCGGTCAGGGCCCGGACGGCGGGCTCGAACTCGACGGTGCCCCGCAGATTGCGGAACCAGTACTCGGCGGTGAGTTCGGGGCCCCCGATCCAGTCGGCCTCCAGGGTGGAGAACATCCGGGTGCCCGACGTGGTGGGGGCGATACCGGCGAGAACGCCGAGCAGTTCGTCCCGGAGAGTGTCCATGCCGGCGGAGTGGGACGCGTAGTCGACCTCGATGCGCCGGGCGCGTACACCGTCCTTCCCGCAGGCGTCGAGCAGTTCCGTCAGCGCCACGGTCTCGCCGGCGACCACGGTGGAGCGCGGGCCGTTCACCGCGGCGACCGAGATCCTCTCGCCCCAGGGGGCGAGCAGTTCGCGGACACGGTCGGCGGGCAGGGCCACCGAAGCCATGCCGCCGTTCCCGGCGACGGCTCGCAGCAGCTTGCTCCGCAGGGCGACGACCTTGGCGCCGTCCTCCAGGGTGAGCGCGCCGGCGACGACGGCGGCCGCGATCTCGCCTTGGCTGTGGCCGAGTACGGCATCGGGCTCGACCCCGTACGACCGCCAGACCTCGGCCAGCGAGACCATGACGGCCCACAGGGCGGGCTGGACCACGTCGACCCGTTCCAGGTCCGGGGCGGAGGCCAGAACACCGGTCAGCGACCAGTCGACGTGCGGGGCCAGGGCCCGTTCGCAGGCGGCCATGCGGGCGGCGAAGACCGGTGAGGAGTCGAGCAGTTCCAGTGCCATCCCGGTCCACTGGGCGCCCTGTCCGGGGAAGACGAACACGGTGCGGCCTACGGCGGTAGCGGTGCCCTTTGCCCCGGTGGCCAGGGGTGCGTCGGTGGCCAGCGCCCGGAGACCGGCGGTCAGTCGCTCACGGTCTCCGACGAGGACAGCGCGGTGGTCGTGGCGCGTGCGGGTGGTGGCGAGGGCGCGGCCGACGGCTGCGGCGCCGTGGTCCGGCCGGGCGTCGGCGTGGTCGGCGAGCCGTTCGGCCTGGGCGCGCAGTGCCTCGGGGGTGTGGCCGGAGACAACCCAGGGGACGGGGTGTCCTTCGGCGGCGGGCTCGGGTCCTTCTTCGTCTTCCGCCAGGTGCTCCAGTACCAGGTGGGCGTTGGTGCCGCTCATGCCGAAGGAGGAGACTCCGGCGCGACGCGGGCGGTCGGGGTCGGCGGGCCAGGAACGCTCCTCGGTCAGGAGTTCCACCGCGCCCGCCGACCAGTCGACCTGCGGGCTCGGCGCGTCCACGTGCAGCGTCCGGGGCAGGACCCCGTGCCGCATCGCCTCCACCATCTTGATGACCCCGCCCACCCCGGCTGCGGCCGAGGTGTGCCCGACATTCGACTTCAACGAGCCCAGCCACAGGGGCTCTTCACGGTCCTGGCCGTACGTCGCCAGGACGGCCTGCGCCTCGATCGGGTCGCCGAGCCGGGTCCCCGTGCCATGCGCCTCGACGACGTCCACGTCACCGGGCGACAGCCGGGCGTCGGCCAGCGCCGCCCGGATGACTCGCTGCTGCGAGGGACCGTTCGGCGCGGTCAGACCATTGCTCGCCCCGTCCTGGTTCACCGCACTGCCACGCACCACCGCCAACACCCGATGACCGTTGCGACGCGCGTCGGACAGCCGCTCCAGCAGCACCATGCCGACGCCCTCGCCGAAGCCGACTCCGTCGGCGGCCTCGGCGAAGGGTTTGGAGCGGCCGTCGGCGGCCAGCCCGCGCTGGCGGCTGAACTCGACGAACAGTTCGGGGCTGGACATGATGGTGACGCCACCGGCCAGGGCCAGGGCGCACTCGCCGGAGCGCAGCGCGCGCACCGCGAGATGCAGGGCCACCAGCGACGACGAGCACGCCGTGTCGACGGTCACCGCCGGGCCCTCCAGGCCCAGGACGTAGCTGACGCGGCCCGAGACGACACTGCCCGAGTTGCCGGCGCCGAGAAAGCCCTCGACCTCCTCGGGGATGTGGGGCAGCAGCCGGGCGGCGTAGTCCTGGTGCATCACCCCGACGAAGACTCCGGTGGCACTGCCGCGCAGTGTCGTCGGGTCGATGCCGGCACGTTCCAGCGTCTCCCAGGAGGTCTCCAGGAGCAGCCGTTGCTGCGGGTCCATCGCCAGGGCCTCACGCGGGGATATACCGAAGAAGCCCGCGTCGAACTCCCCCGCGTCGTACAGGAAGCCGCCCTCGCGCGCGTACGAGGTGCCGTGTCGCTCGGTGTCGGGGTCGTGGAGGGCGTCCAGGTCCCAGCCCCGGTCGGCGGGGAAGGCGTCGATGCCGTCGGTGCCGGCGGCGACCAGGTTCCAGAGGTCCTCGGGCGAGCGGACGCCGCCGGGGTAGCGGCAGCCCATGGCGACGACGACGATCGGGTCTCCTTCGGCCGCCGTGCCGCCACCGCTGGTGGTGCGGCCGGTGGTGGCGGCCGGGCGGGCGGTGTCCGCGCCGAGCAGTTCGCCGCCGAGGTGGGCGGCGAGGACCTCGGGGGTCGGGTGGTCGAAGACGAGGGTGGCGGGCAGCCGCAGCCCCGTGGCGTTGCTCAGCCGGTTGCGCAGGTCGACGGCGGCCAGCGAGTCGAAACCGAGGTCCCGGAAGGCGCGGCCGGCCTCGACCGCTTCGGGCGTCGGATGGCCGAGTACGGCGGCGACCTGACCGCGCACCAGGTCGAGGAGTTCGCGGCGGCGGCCCGGGGCGTCCAGGGCGGCGAGCCGTTCCGCCAACGGGCTCCTGTCATCGTCGGCGGCGGCGAGGGCGGCCTGCCGGCGGGCGGGCAGCCGGACCACGCCGTGCAGCAGACGGGGTACGGGTTCGCTCTCGGCCCGGGCGCGCAGCGCGGCGGTGTCCAGCCGGAGGGCCACCAGGAGCGGTTCGTCCACGGCGAGTGCGGCGTCGAGAAGAGCGAGACCCTGCTCGTCGGTCAGGGGCGGCAGGCCCGAGCGGGCGATCCGGCGGACCTCGTCGTCGCCGAGGTGGCCGGTCATCGCGCTGCGCCGCTCCCACAGCGTCCAGGCGATGGACCGGCCCGCCCGGCCCTGTGCCCGGCGGTGATGGGCCAGGGCGTCCAGGAAGGCGTTGGCAGCCGCGTAGTTGCCCTGCCCGGGGCCGCCGAAGGTGCCGGCGGCCGAGGAGAAGAGCACGAAGTCCGCCAGGTCCATGTCGGCGGTGAGCCGGTGCAGGTTGAGCGCCGCGTCGGTCTTGGGCCGCAGGACGGTGTCGACGCGGTCGGGGGTGAGGGAGGAGACCACTCCGTCGTCGAGTACTCCGGCGGTGTGCACCACGGCCGTCAGGGGATGCTCGGGCCGTATGTCCGCCAGGACTTCCGCGAGCCGTCCCTCGTCGGCCGCGTCGCAGGCGACGACGCTCACCTCGGCACCGAGCGCCGCGAGTTCGTCGCGCAGCTCGGCCGCGCCGGGGGCCTCGGGACCACTGCGGCTGGTCAGCAGCAGATGCCGTACGCCGTGTTCGCTGACGAGGTGCCGGGCTACGCGGGCGCCGAGCAGACCGGTGCCCCCGGTGATCAGGACGGTGCGATCGGGGTCCAGCGTCGGCGCCGGGTCGTTCTGTACGGGGATCCTGGCCAGCCTCGGTACGAGGATCTCGGTGCCGCGCACGGCGAACTGGGTCTCGCCGGTGGCGGTGAGCACGGCGGCGAGGGCGGCGGACACGTCGGCGTCCGGGTCGAGGTCGACGAGGTGGAGGCGGTCCGGGTGTTCGGTCTGCGCGGAGCGCACCAGCCCCCATACCGCGCTGTGCGGCAGGTTCGGCACGTCCGCGCCGGGCCGGGCCGCGATCGCGCCCCGGGTGACCAGGACGAGCCGGGCCCCCGTGAACCGGTTGTCGGCGAGCCAGTCCTGGAGGAGCGCGAGGGTGTCGTGCACGGCGGTGCGGGTGGTGTCGGCGAGCCCCTCGGCGTGGTCGTCGGGGGCCGTGCCGAGGTCGGCGAGGACGAACTCCGGCAGATCGGCGCCGGCTTGCCGGAGCTCGGTGAGGTCCGCGTAGGCGCTGACGTCCGGGGTGTCCGAGGCGGGGCCCAGGATCGCCCAGGAGGCCGAGGTGGGGCCGGGTACCGCGCGGACGGGTGTCCAGTCGAGGCGGAAGAGGGAGTCGTGGTGGCGGCCGGCGGCCGGGGCCATGAGGTTGCCGGCGGCGACCGGCCGCAGGGCGAGGCCCGTGACGGTCAGGACGGGCCGTCCGGCCTGGTCGAAGGCGTTCAGCGACACCGTGTCCGGTCCGGCGGGGGCGATCCGCAGCCGCAGACCGGTCGCGCCCTGTGCGTGGAGGACGGCTCCGGTCCAGGCGAACGGCATCCGGCCCTCGGCGGCCTCACCGAGGCCGGTCGCGTGCAGGGCGCCGTCGAGGAGCGCGGGATGCAGCCCGAACCGCGCGGCCTCCGCCCGCTGCTCCGGCGGAAGAGTCGCCTCCGCGTACACCTCCTCCCCCAACCGCCACGCCGCGCGCAGCCCCTGGAACGCGGGCCCGTAGGCGAAGCCGCCCTCCGTGAACCGTTCGTACAGTCCGTCCAGTTCCACCGGTTCGGCGCCCGTCGGCGGCCACGCCGCCGACTCGTCCCGTGCCGGGTCCCCGGCCGCCGGGACCAGCAGTCCCCGCGCGTGGCACGTCCACGGCACGTCGTCCGTGCCGTCCGGGCGGGCGTGCAGGCTCAGCGGGCGCCGCCCGTCCCGGTCGGGGGCGCCGACGGCGAGCTGCACGGCGACGCCGCCCTCCGTCGGCAGGACGAGCGGGGCCTCCAGGGTGAGTTCCTCGACCTGGCCGCAGCCGACCTGGTCGCCCGCCCGGACCGCCAGCTCCAGGAAGGCGGTGCCGGGCAGCAGGACGGCGCCCTGGACCGCGTGGTCGGCGAGCCACGGGTGGGTGCGGGTGGAGAGACGGCCGGTGAGAAGCAGGCCGTCGCCGTCGGCGAGGGCGACGACCGCGCCGAGCAGGGGGTGGTCGGCGGCGGCGAGGCCGGCCGAGGCCATGTCGCCCTGGGGCGCGGCGGCGTCCTCCAGCCAGTACCGGCTGCGCTGGAACGCGTAGGTGGGCAGTTCGGCCCGTTGGGTGCCCCAACCGGCGTAGGCGGCCCGCCAGTCGACGGGTACGCCGTGCACATACAGCTCGCCGACAGCGGTGAGGAACCTGTCCCGGCCGCCGTCGTCGCGGCGCAGCGTGCCGATGACCACGGCCTCCTCGGCCCCGGCCGCGCGGGCGGTCTCCTCGATCGGGACGGTGAGCACCGGGTGCGGGCTGACCTCGACGAGGACATGGTGCCCGGCGGTCAGCAGGGCGCGGGTGGTCTGTTCGAACTCGACGGTCTGCCGCAGGTTCCGGTACCAGTAGCCGGCGTCCAGGCCGGTGGTGTCGAACGGTTCGCCGGTGACGGTCGAGTAGAAGGGGATGTCGGAGGGGCGGGGGCGGATGCCGGCCAGGACAGTGAGCAGTTCGTCGCGGATGCGCTCGACGTGGGCGCTGTGCGAGGCGTAGTCCACGGGGATGCGCCGTACCCGGAGGTCGCGGGCGGTGAGTCGGTCGATCAGCTGGTCCAGCGCCTGCTGGTCGCCGGAGACGACCACGGAGGCGGGCCCGTTGACGGCCGCGACGGACAGGCGGCCGTCCCCGTCGGTCAGCAGGGCGCGGACCTCGTCGACCGGCAGCGGTACGGACGCCATGCCGCCGGCGCCGGCGAGCGCGGCGATCGCTTTGCTGCGCAGCGCGACGACCTGGGCGCCGTCCTCCAGGGACAGTGCTCCGGCGACCACGGCGGCGGCGATCTCGCCCTGGCTGTGGCCCGCTACAGCGGACGGTTCGACGCCGTAGGACCGCCAGAGCGCGGCCAGCGACACCATCACGGCCCACAGCGCGGGCTGGACCACGTCGACGCGGTCCAGCGGCGGGGTGCCGGGGGCGTCGCGCAGTACGTCGGTCAGGGACCAGTCGGTGTGGGGGGCGAGGGCGAGGGCGCAGTCGGCGATCCGCTCCGCGAAGACCGGGGCGGAGTCGAGCAGTTCGGCGGCCATGCCGGTCCACTGCGATCCCTGGCCGGGGAAGACGAAGGCGGTGTCGGCGCCGGGGGTGCCGGTGCCGCGCGGCACTCCGGGGTCGGGGGTGTCCTCGGCCAGGGACCGCAGACCGCGCAGGAACCCGTCCTCGTCTGCGGCGATGACGACGGCACGGTGTTCGAGGGCGGCCCGGGTCGTGGCCAGGGCGTGGCCGACGTCCAGGGGCCGCTGTCCGGGGTGGGCGGCGAGGTGGGCGGCGAGGCGGCGGGCCTGGGCACGCAGGGCCTCGCGGCTGCGGGCGGAGACGGGCCAGGGCAGGGCGGCCGGGAGGCCGGGCTCGGCGGTGGCGTCGGACGGGTCGGTCTCGCCTTGAGGAGCCGCCTCGGGCTCGGTGCCGGCCTGTTCGAGGACGACGTGGCCATTGGTGCCGCTGATGCCGAAGGACGACACGGACGCGCGGCGCGGGGCGCCGGTCTCCGGCCAGGGCACGGCCTCGGTGACCAGTTCCACGGCGCCGGCGGACCAGTCGACCGTCGGGGTGGGCCGATCGGCGTGCAGCGTGGGCGGCACCGTCCCGTGCCGCATCGCCATGACCATCTTGATGATGCCGCCGACGCCCGCCGCGGCCTGGGTGTGGCCCATGTTGGACTTCAGCGAGCCGAGCAGAAGGGGCCGGTCGGCGGGCCGGTCCTGGCCGTAGGTGGCCAGCAGCGCCTGTGCCTCGATGGGGTCGCCGAGCGGGGTGCCGGTGCCGTGCGCCTCGACCACGTCGACCTCGGCGGCGGTGAGCCCGGCGTCGGCGAGCGCCCGCCTGATGACCCGTTGCTGGGCGGGCCCGTTGGGGGCGGTCAGGCGGCTGCTCGCGCCGTCCTGGTTCACGGCGGTGCCGCGTACCAGGGCGAGCACGGGGTGGTTGTTGCGGCGGGCGTCCGAGAGGCGTTCGAGGAGCAGCATGCCGACGCCCTCGCCCCAGCCGGTGCCGTCGGCCCCGGCGGCGAAGGACTTGCAGCGGCCGTCGGCGGCGAGCCCGCCCTGGCGGCTCATCTCGACGAACGGCACCGGCGTCGACATGATCATGGCGCCGCCGGCCAGTGCCAGCCCGCACTCCCCCCGGCGCAGGGCCTGGGCGGCCAGGTGGAGGGCGACGAGGGAGGACGAGCAGGCGGTGTCCACCGTCACCGCCGGGCCCTCCAGGCCGAAGGTGTAGGAGAGGCGGCCGGAGGCGACGCTGTCGGAGTTGCCGTTGCCGATGTACCCCTGGATGTCGTCGGGGACCCGGCGCAGCCGCAGGGCGTAGTCCTGGTACATCACGCCGACGAAGACGCCGGTGTCGCTGCCGCGCAGCCCGCCCGGGTCGAGGCCGGCACGTTCGAAGGACTCCCAGGTGGTCTCCAGGAGCAGCCGCTGCTGGGGGTCCATGGCGAGGGCCTCGCGGGGCGAGATGCCGAAGAAGGCCGGGTCGAAGTCGGCGGCGCCGTCGAGGAATCCGCCTTCGGCGGCGTACGTCGTGCCGGGGCGTTCCCGGGTGGGGTCGTGCAGGGCGCCGAGGTCCCAGCCGCGGTCGGCGGGGAAGCCGGCGACCGCGTCGGTGCCGGAGGCGACGAGCTGCCACAGGTCCTCCGGGGAGGCGACCTGGCCCGGGTAGCGGCAGCTCATGCCGACGATGGCGACCGGTTCCTGCTGCTGGGCCTCCACCTCCTGCAGCCGCCGCCGGGTGCGGTGCAGGTCGGCGGCGACCCGCTTGAGGTAGTCGCGGAGCTTTTCGTCGTTCAGCGTGGCGTCAGTCACTGTGCACCGTCACCTTCGGGGCCTTCGAGCGGGCGGGCCCGGGCGTGGGGAGTCGCCGGGTCGCGGATGTGGGCGTGGGGTTCACGACATGCCGAGTTCGTTGTCGATGAACTCGAAGAGCTCGTCGTCGCTGGCCGTGTCCATCCGCTCCTCCAGGCGGTCCTCGGCCGCGTCACCGGTTCCCGGGCGCAGCCTGCCGATCAGTTCCTGGAGCCGGTTGATCAGCTCCGGTGCGGCCGTGCCGCTGTCCAGGGCGCCTTCGAGCAGGCCGAGTTCGGCCAGGCCTGCCGTGTCGGCGGGGTCGGGGCCGGTGTCGTCGGGGGCGAGTTCGAGGGCCAGTTGGCGGGCGATGGCACCTGAGGTGGGGTGGTCGAACAGCAGGGTGGCGGGCAGCCTCAGGCCGGTGGCGGCGCCGATCCGGTTGCGCAGCTCGACGGCGGTGAGCGAGTCGAAGCCCAGTTCCAGCAGCCCTCGTTCGGCGTCGACCGAGGCGGGACCGGGGAAGCCGAGCACGATGGCGGCGTGCCCGCGCACCAGGTCGAGCAGGGTGCGTGCCCGTCGGTGCTCGGGCTGTCCGGCGAGGGTCCGCAGAAGCATGTCGGCCGCGTCCGGTGCCGCTTCGCCCTCCGCCGCGCTGCGGCGCGCGGGCGGGCGTACGAGGCCGCGCAGCAGAACGGGGACGCCGCCGGCGTCGGTCTGGGCGGCCAGGGCGGTGGTGTCGAGCCGCAGGGGCAGCACGACGGGCTCACCGGTGGCGGTCGCCGTGTCGAACAGGGCGGCGCCCTCGGCCGGGGAGAAGGCGATGATGCCGCCCCTGGCGATGCGCCGGAAGTCGGCCTCGTCGAGGCCGCCGCTCATGCCGCCCTTGTTGGCCCACAGGCCCCAGGCGAGCGACGCGGCGGGCAGGCCGAGTGCCCGGCGGTGGTGGGCCAGCGCGTCCAGGAAGGAGTTGGCCGCCGCGTAGTTGCCCTGCCCCATGCCGCCGAAGATTCCGGCGATGGAGGAGAACACGACGAACGCGGACAGGTCCATGCCCTCGGTCAGTTCGTGGAGGTTCCAGGCCGCGTCGACCTTGGGCCGCAGGGCGGTGTCCAGCTGGACCGGCGTCATCGCGTCCACGACACCGTCGGCGATCGTTCCCGCGGCGTGCACCACGGCGGTCAGTGGATGCTCGTCGGGCAGTGAGCCGAGCAGCCGGGCCAGCGCGTCCCGGTCGGCGGCGTCGCAGGCCACGATCTCCGCATGGGCGCCCAGTGCGGCGAGGTCGACGACCAGGTCGGCGGCGCCCTCGGCGGCGGGTCCCCGGCGGCTGGTGAGCAGCAGGCGCTTCACCCCGTGGACGGCTGCCAGGTGACGGGCGAGCACGGAGCCGATGGCGCCGGTGCCGCCGGTGATCAGAACCGTGCCGGGGCGCCCCCAGTCGGGCGTCTCCGGTTGCTCGGCGGCGGGTACGCGGGCCAGTCGGGCGATGTGCGCCCGGCCCTCGCGCAGCGCGAGTTGGGGCTCGCCGCCGGCGACGGCGGAGACGAGAGCGTCCTGCGAGGCGTCGTCGAGGTCGGCCAGGACGAAGCGGCCCGGGTTCTCGGTCTGCGCGGACCGCACCAGCCCCCACACGGCGGCGTGGGTCAGGTCCGGCGCACCGTCGTCGGCCGTCACCGGTACCCCGCCCCGGGTGACGAGCACGAGCTTGGCGTCGGCGAACGTGTCGTCGGCGAGCCAGTCCCGTACGAGGGCGAGCGTGCGGCCGGTCACGTGCCGTACGGCGTCGGCCTGTCCCAGTCCGGCCGGTGCGGCGGGGACATGGGCGAGGACGACCGCGGGCGGGGTGACGCCCCCGGCTGCCCCTGCTCCCCCTGTCCCCTCCGCTCCCCCGGTGACCGCGCGGGACAGCGCTTGGAGGTCGGGGGCGGAGCGAGTGATGCCGTGTGCCGCCCAGTCGGTCGCCTCGGCGCCGATGACGGCCCACCCGTCGGGGGTGGCGGCGGTCGGCCTGGGCAGCGTGGGCCACTCGACGCGGTACAGGTCGTCGTGGTGGGCGGTCCGGGCGGCGCGTACCTGGTCGGGGTTGACCGGGCGGAGCACCAGGGACCGGATGGAGGCGACCGGTTGGCCGGCGGTGTCGGTCGCCCGCACCGATACCGCCTTGTTGCCCGCGGGCGTCAGCCGGATGCGCAGGGCGCGGGCGCCGGAGGCGTGCAGCTGTACGCCGTTCCAGGAGAACGGCAGCCATCCTTGGGTGGTTCCTTCGAGGACGCCGAAGATCAGCGAGTGCAGGGCGCTGTCGAGGAGCGCGGGATGCAGCCCGAACTTCGCGGCCTCGGCCTGCTGTTCGGCCGGCAGGCCCGCCTCCGCGTACACCTCGTCGCCGAGCCGCCACACCTCGCGCAGTCCCTGGAAGACTGGCCCGTATCCGAAGCCGCCCTCGGCGAACCGCTCGTACAGTCCGTCCAGTTCCACGGGTTCCGCTCCGGCCGGCGGCCAGCTCATGGACTCGGCCGGTTCGGTCTCCTCGGTGGTGGGGACGAGCAGTCCCCGGGCGTGGCACGTCCACGCCGCGTTGTCCGTGTCCCCCGGCCGGGTGTGGACGCTGACCGGGCGGGCGCCGGTGGCGTCCGGGGCGCCGACGGAGAGCTGCAGCGCCACCGAGCCCCGGGCGGGGATCACCAGCGGGGCCTCCAGGGTGAGTTCCTCGACCTGGCCGCAGCCGACCTGGTCGCCCGCCCGTACCGCCAGTTCCAGCAGGGCGGTGGCGGGGAGCAGGGCGGTGCCGAAGACGCCGTGGTCGGCCAGCCACGGGTGGGTGCGTACGGAGAGCCTGCTGGTGAACAGGACTCCGTCGGTGTCGGCGAGCGGGACGGCGGCGCCGAGCAGCGGGTGGTCGGCCGGGAGGATCCCGGCGGCGGCCATACCGCCGGCGGCTGCCGTCGCCTCCAGCCAGTAGCGCTCACGCTGGAAGGCGTAGGTGGGCAGTTCGACCTGCCGGGCCGTCCCGGTGGCAGCGGCGGTGGCTTCCATGACCTTGGGCCAGTCCACGGCCGTGCCGCGCACGTGCAGGTGGGCGAGGGCGTCGGTGACGGCCCGGGTCTCGCTGCGGTCCTTGCGCAGCAGCGGGACGAGCTCGCCCGCGGCCGCCGGGTCCCCGAACTCGGACCGGTCGTCGTCGGCGAGGCAGTCGCGTCCCATGGCGGTCAGCGAGCCGTCGGGACCGAGTTCGAGGTAGGTCACGGTGCCTTCGGCGGCGAGGCAGCGCATGCCGTCGTGGAAACGCACCGCCTCCCGGACGTGGCGCACCCAGTACTCGGGCGAACTCAGTTGTTCGGGGGTGGCCGGTTCGCCGGTGACGTCGGAGATCAGCGGGATGCGCGGTGCCCGGAAGTCCAGGCCCTCGGCGACCCGCCGGAACTCGTCGAGCATGGCGTCCATGTGCGGCGAGTGGAACGCGTGACTGACCGTGAGTCGTCGGGCCTTGCCGCCCCGGCCACGCCACTGTGCGGCGATGTCGAGGACGGCGTCCTCGTCGCCGGAGACGACGACGGAGGCCGGACCGTTGACGGCGGCCACCGCGACCCGGCCCTCGTAGGGGCTCAGCAGCTCCGCGACCTCCGCCTCGGACGCGGTCAGCGCGACCATGGCGCCGCCCTCGGGCAGTGCCTGCATCAGCCGGCCCCGGGCCGCGACCAGCGCGGCGGCGTCGGGCGCCGACAGCACCCCGGCCACATGGGCGGCGGCAAGTTCGCCGATCGAGTGCCCGAGCAGCAGGTCCGGTACCACGCCCCAGTGCTCGACGAGCCGGAAGAGGGCGACCTCGACCGCGAAGAGGGCCGGCTGGGTGTACTCCGTGCGGTCCAGCAGGGCCGCCGCGTCCGAACCGGCCGGGGCGAAGACCACCTCGCGCAGCGGCCGGTCCAGCAGGGGGTCCAGCTCGGCGCAGATCTCGTCGAAGGCGTCCGCGAAGACGGGGTGGCGGGCGTACAGTTCGGCGCCCATTCCGGGGCGCTGGCTGCCCTGTCCGGCGAAGAGGAACGCGGTCCTGCCCGCCACGGCCGTGCCCTGGGTGACGCCGGGTGCGTCGCCTGCGGTGGCGAGGGCCTTCAGGCCGCCGATCAGCACCTCGCGGCTGTCGCCCACGACGGTGCCCCGGTACTCGAAGGTGCCGCGGGCGGTGGCCAGTGTGTACGCGATGTCCGCCGGGCGCAGGCCGGGACGGGCGTCGGCGTGTTCCAGCAGCCGCTGGGCCTGGGCCTTCAGAGCGGGCCCGCTACGGGCCGACAGCAGCCAGGGCAGGACGACCCCGTCACCGTCGTCGCCCGTCCCGGTCGCGTCGGCGTTCTCCGGCTCCGCCGCGCCGTCCGCGACGTACTCGTCCGGCACGTGTTCCAGAATCGTGTGCGCGTTGGTGCCGCTGACGCCGAAGGACGAGATCCCGGCCCGGCGCGGACGGCCGTTGTCCGGCCACGGGGTGTCCTCGGTGAGCAGTGACACCGCGCCCGCCGACCAGTCGACGAAGGGGGTCGGCGCATCGACGTGCAGGGTCCGGGGCAGGACCCCGTGCCGCATGGCCAGCACCATCTTCTGCAGGCCCGCGATACCGGCGGCGGCCTGGGCGTGTCCCATGTTGGACTTGAGGGAGCCCAGCAGCAGCGGCCGGTCGGTGGGCCGGTCCTGGCCGTACGTCGCCAGCAGGGCCTGCGCCTCGATCGGGTCGCCGAGCCGCGTGCCGGTGCCGTGCGCCTCCACCGCGTCGACGTCGGCGCTGCCGAGCCCCGCGGAGGCGAGTGCCTGGCGGATGACCCGCTGCTGGGAGGGGCCGTTGGGTGCGGTGAGCCCGTTGCTCGCGCCGTCCTGGTTGACCGCGGAGCCCCGCACCAGGGCGAGCACCGGGTGGCCGTTGCGCCGTGCGTCCGACAGCCGTTCCAGTACGACCATGCCGGCGCCCTCGGCCCAGGCGGTGCCGTCGGCGGCGGCGGCGAAGGGCTTGCAGCGGCCGTCGGCGGCGAGTCCGCGCTGCCTGCTGAACTCGATGAACGCGCCGGGGGTGGACATCACCGTGACACCGCCGGCCAGCGCGAGGGTGCACTCGCCGGAGCGCAGCGCCTGGGCCGCGAGGTGCACGGCGACGAGCGAGGACGAGCAGGCCGTGTCGACGGTGACCGCCGGGCCCTCCAGGCCGAAGGTGTAGGAGATACGGCCCGAGGCGACGCTGCCGGCGCTGCCTATGCCGAGGTAGCCCTCGGTCTCCTCGGTGGGCTGCTGGACGCGGGAGCCGTAGTCGCGGTAGCTGGAGCCCACGAAGACCCCGGCCCGGCTGCCCTTCAGCGTCGCCGGGTCGATTCCGGCCCGTTCGAACGCCTCCCAGGAGATCTCCAGGAGCAGCCGTTGCTGCGGGTCGATGGCCAGTGCCTCACGCGGGGAGATACCGAAGAACGCCGGGTCGAAGTGGTCCGCGTCGTGCAGGAACCCGCCCTCGCGGGCGTAGGTCCGGCCGATCTTGTCGGGGTCGGGGTCGTACAGCTCGTCGAGGTCCCAGCCACGGCCGGTGGGGAACTCGGTGATGGCGTCGGAGCCCGACGTCACCAGCCGCCACAGCTCCTCCGGGGTCGTGACTCCCCCGGGATAGCGGCAGCTCATCGCGACGACGGCGATGGCGTCTTCCTCAACCAGCGCGGACGGCGCGGACGGTGAGCCGGACAGCGCCGGTGCCGAGGCCGGTGCCACTGCCGTGCCGCCCAGTTCGGACCGTACGTGGTCCACCAGGGCGGTGACCGTGGGGTGGTCGAAGACCAGGGTCACCGACAGCCGCAGCCCGGTGACCTCGGAGAGGCGGTTGCGCAGGTCGACGGCGGTGAGCGAGTCGAAGCCGAGGTCCTTGAAGACCCGGTCGGGGTCGATGCCGGCGGGGTCGGCGTAGCCGAGGACGGAGGCGACTTCGGTGCGGACCAGGCGGGTCAGTTCCTCCTGCCGTTCCTGCGCGGTCAGTGCCGCGAGGCGTCCGGCGAGGGAGTCACCTTCCGTGTCCTGCCGGTCGGCTCCGGCGGCGGCCAGGATGTCGCGGGCCTCGGGCAGGTCACGCAGGATCGCGCTGGGCCGCAGCGCGGTGTAGGCGGGCGCGAAGCGGTCCCAGGCGAAGTCGCAGAGCACCAGCCTGTTCTCGGCCCGGTCCAGGGCCTGTTCGAGGGCGGTGACGGCCAGTTCGCAGTCCATCGGCGGGAGGCCGTTGCGTACGAGCCGTTCGCGGGCGGAGTCGGCGGCGCTGTCGCCCGCCCAGAGGCCCCAGGCCACGGCGGTGGCCGGCAGGCCGAGTGAGCGTCGCTGTTCGGCGAGCGCGTCGAGGAACGCGTTGGCGGCGGCGTAGCTGCCCTGTCCGGTGCCGCCGAGGGTGCCGGCCAGCGAGGAGAACAGGACGAACGCGGTCAGGTCCAGGTCGCGGGTGAGGGTGTCCAGGTTGCGGGCGGCGTCCATCTTGGGGCGCATGACGGCGGCGGCCCGTTCGGGGGTGAGGGTGTCGAGGACGCCGTCGTCCAGGACGCCGGCGGCGTGCACGACGGCGCGCAGGGGCCGGTCCTCGGGGATGTCGGCGAGCAGGGCGGCGAGCGCGTCCGGGTCGGCGGCGTCACAGGCGGCGACCCGGGCCTCGGCGCCGAGGTCGGCAAGTTCGGTGACGAGTTCTGCGGCGCCGGGTGTGCCGGGGCCCCGGCGGCCGGTGAGCAGCAGGTGCCGGGCGCCGGTGCGGGCGAGCCGGCGGGCGACGTGGGCGCCGAGGGCGCCGGTGCCGCCGGTGATCAGTACGGTGCCCTCGGGCTTCCAGCCGCCCGGTGTCGTCGCCTCGGCAGGCAGGGCCCGGACGAGCCTGCGTCCGTAGACCCCGGAGGGCCGGACGGCGACCTGGTCCTCGCCGTCGAGGCCGGCCAGTACGGCCGCGAGCCGGCTGCCGGCGCGGTCGTCCGGGTCGGCCGGCAGGTCGATCAGTCCGGCCCAGCGTTCCGGGTACTCGACGCCCGCCACGGCGCCGAGCCCCCACAGGGTGGCCTGGGCCGGCGCGGTGAGGGCGTCGGAGCGTCCGACGGACACCGCGCCGCTGGTGGCGGACCACAGCGGGGCGTTGATCCCGGCGTCGCCGAGCGCCTGCAGCAGGGTGGTGGTGAGGGCGAGTCCGGTCGGCAGCGCGGAGCCGTCGGCGTACGGGGTCTCGGCGAGGGCGAGCAGGGAGAGCACGCCGCCGTCGGGGGTGGTCAGGGCGCCCAGCCGGGCGGCGAGTACGGCCCGGTCGGCGTCGGCGGTGCCGACCTCGACGGGTACGGCCGAGGCGCCGTGCCGTTCCAGGGCCCGTAGCGCGCCCTTCACCACCGGGTCGGTGGCCGCGCCCGCCGGTACGACGACCCACCAGGTGCCGGTGAGGACGGGTGTGCCGGGGGCGAGGTGCAGGGCCTTGAAGGTGACGCGGTAGCGCCAGCCGTCGATGGTGCCGCGTCCTCGGCGTCCGCGCTGCCAGTCGGCGAGTGCGGGGAGCACACCGCCCAGGGAGTCGCGGGCGGTCTCGTCCTCGTCCGGCAGGTTCAGGGCGGTCGCGACGGTGCGGAGGTCGCCGCGCTCGACGGCGTCCCAGAAGGCGGTGTCGGCCGGCTGCGCACTGCCCTGGGTCCCGGTTGCCTCGGTGTGCGTGGCGGTGGGTTCCAGCCAGTACCGCTGCCGCTGGAAGGCGTAGGTGGGCAGTTCGACGGGGCGGGCGCCGGCGCCGGCGAACACGGCGCGCCAGTCCACCGGGACGCCGTGGACGTGCGGCCCGGCCAGCGCGGTCAGGAACCGGTCGGGGCCGCCGTGGTCGGTGTGCAGGGTTCCGGTGACGCGTCCGGCGACGTCGGCGGCCTCCAGGCTCCGCTCGATCCAGACGGTCAGCACCGGATGCGGGCTGGCCTCGACGAAGGTGTCGTGCCCGGCGTCGATCAGCGCGGCGACGGTCTTGTGGAACTCCACGGGCTCACGGAGGTTCCGGTACCAGTACTCGGCGTCCAGGGCCGTGGTGTCCAGGGCCTCCCCGGTCACGGTGGAGTAGAAGGCGATCGGGGAGCGGCGCGGTGAGATCCCGGCGAGCGCGTCCAGCAACTCGTGGCGCAACTCGTCCACCTGGGGCGAATGCCCGGCGAACGTCACGCCCGGGATCATCCACCGCATCACGCCGTCCTCGGACAGCTGCTCGCCGAACTCCTCCAGGGCCTGCGGGTCGCCGGAGACGGTCACGGAGGAGGGCCCGTTGACGGCGGCGACGGACAGCTTCTCGCCCCAGGGCACGAGGCGTTCGCGTACGTCCGGGTCGGGGAGGGCGACGAAGAGCATCGCGCCCCGGCCGACCAGTGCGGTCAGGATCCGGCTGCGCAGGGCGACGACCTTGGCGCCGTCCTCCAGCGACAGCGCCCCCGCCACCACGGCGGCCGCGATCTCACCCTGGCTGTGCCCGACCACGGCCGACGGCTCGACACCGTACGACCGCCACAGCGCCGCCAAGGACACCATCACGGCCCACAACACCGGCTGCACCACATCAACCCGGTCCAACGCCGGCGCACCTGGCTCATCGCGCAGCACAGCGGTCAACGACCAGTCCACATACGGCGACAACGCCCGCTCGCACTCCGCGACGCGCGCCGCGAAGACAGGAGCGGTATCGAGCAGTTCCACCGCCATCCCCACCCACTGCGAACCCTGGCCCGGGAAGACGAAGACGGTCCGGCCGGGGGTGGTGGCGGTGCCGCGCACCACGGCGGGGTTCTTCTGTCCGGCGGCTAGTGCGGCCAGACCGGTCAGCAGGGTGTCGCGGTCGGTGCCGACGACGACGGCACGGTGCTCGAACGGGGACCTGGTGGTGGCCAGCGTGTGGCCGACGTCGACGGGCGTCAGCTCCGGACGGTCCGTCAGCCGTGAGTGCAGCCGCGCGGCCTGCTCGCGCAGCGCCTCCGGGGTCCGGGCGGAGAGCGGCCACGGCACGGCGGCCCCGAGCGAGCTCCCCGCAGGTGCGTCGTCCGGCTCCTCGTCGTTCGGCTGCTCGGGGGGCTGCTCGATGATCACGTGGGCGTTGGTGCCGCTGAGTCCGAAGGAGGAGACGCCGGCCCGGCGCGGGTGGCCGTTGCGGGTCCACGGCCTGGGCTCCGTCAGGAGTTCCACGGCGCCGGCCGACCAGTCGACGTTGGGGGTGGGCTCGTCGGCGTGCAGGGTGCGGGGCAGTACCTCGTGGCGCATCGCCTGGACCATCTTGATGATCCCGGCGACGCCCGCGGCGGCCTGGCTGTGCCCGATGTTGGACTTCAGCGAGCCCAGCAGCAGCGGCCGGTCGACGGGACGGTCCTGGCCGTACGTCGCCAGCAGCGCCTGCGCCTCGATCGGGTCCCCGAGCCGCGTTCCCGTGCCGTGCGCCTCCACGACGTCCACCTCGGCGGGTGGGACGCCCGCGCCGGCGAGCGCGCTGCGGATGACCCGCTGCTGCGCCAGGCCGCTGGGCGCGGTCAGCCCGTTGCTGGCGCCGTCCTGGTTGACCGCCGAGCCCCGGACGAGGGCCAGGACGGGGTGGCCGTTGCGGCGGGCGTCCGACAGCCGTTCCAGCAGAAGCAGTCCGATGCCCTCGGCCATGCCGAAGCCGTCGGCGCCGGCGGCGAAGGACTTGCAGCGGCCGTCGGCGGCGAGGCCGCGCTGTCTGCTGAAGCCGGTGAAGGACAGCGGGGTGCCCATCACCGTCGCCCCGCCCGCGAACGCCAGCGTGCACTCGCCGGAGCGCAGTGCCTGGGCCGCCAGGTGGACGGCGACCAGGGAGGACGAGCAGGCCGTGTCGACGGTGACGGCCGGACCTTCGAGGCCGAGGGTGTAGGCGATACGACCGGACAGGATGCTGGTGGAGATACCGGCGATGAGATGGCCCTCCACCTCCTCGGGGACGTCGCTCAGGCCGCCGTAGCCCTGGTAGGCGGCACCGGCGAACACGCCGACCTGGCCCCCGCGCAGGGCGGCGGGGTCGATACCGGCCCGCTCCAGGGCCTCCCAGGACGTCTCCAGGAGCAGTCGTTGCTGCGGGTCCATGGCCAGCGCCTCGCGCGGCGAGATGCCGAAGAAGGCGGGGTCGAACTGACCGGCGTCGTAGAGGAATCCGCCTTCGGCGCTGTAGGTGGTGCCGGGCCGGTCGGGATCGGTGTCGTACAGGCCGTCCAGGTCCCAGCCCCGGTCGGCGGGCAGCCCGGAGATGACGTCCCGGCCCTCGTCGACGAGCCGCCAGAGGTCCTCCGGGCTCCGGACGTCGCCGGGGTAGCGGCAGCTCATGGCGACGATGGCGATCGGGTCGTCGGCGTCGGCGCGCACATGGGCGGGGACGGCCGGCAGAGCCGGGGCGACGGTGTCGGGGCCGAGGAGTTCCTCGCGCAGATGCCGGGCGAGCGCGGCGGCCGAGGCGTAGTCGAACAGGACCGTGAGCGGAAGGCGCAGGCCGGTGGCCGCGTTCAGCCGGTTGCGCATCTCCACGGCGGTCAGCGAGTCGAAGCCCAGCTCCCGGAAGGCGCGTTCGGGGGCGATGGCGTCGGCGGACCCGTGGCCCAGTACGCCTGCCGCGTGACCGCGTACGAGGTCGGTCAGCAGGCGGTCGCGGTCCGCCGGCGGCAGGTCCGCCATCCGGTCGCGCAACGAGGAGGCGGTCGCGTCGCCGACCTCGCCGGGGGCGGTCTCCTCGGCGAGTGCGCGGCGGACCTCGGGCAGGTCGCCGATGAGCGGGCTGGGCCGGGCCGAGGTGAAGACGGGGGCGAAGCGGTCCCAGTCGACGGCGGTGACGAGGACGACGGTCTCGTCGTCGGTCAGGACCTGCTGGAGGCCGGTCAGCGCGACCTGGGGGGCCATGAAGGGGATGCCTCGGCCGCGCAGCTGCTCCTCGACGAGGTTGGCCGCCATGCCCGCGCCGCCCTCGGGGTCCCAGATGCCCCACACGACGGAGGTGGCGGTGCGGCCCCGGGCGCGGCGCCGGTCGGCGAGTGCGTCGAGGTAGGCGTTGGCGGAGGCGTAGGCGCCGTGGTCGGCGCTGCCCCAGACGCCGGAGATGGAGGAGAACAGGACGAAGGCTTCCAGGTCGTCCCGGTCGAAGACGGCGTCGAGGTTCTCCGCGCCGGCGACCTTGGCGTAGAGGATGCCGGCGAACTCGTCGGGGTCGGTGTCGGACAGCGGGACGAGTTGGCCGGTGCCGGCGGCGTGGATGACGGTCCTGATCCGGGAGCCGTCCTGTTCGAGCCCGGCGACCAGGTCGGCGAGCCGGTCGCGGTCGGCGACGTCGCAGGCGGCGACGGTGACCCTGGTGCCGAGCGCGGTCAGCTCGGCGGCCAGGTCGGCCGCGCCGGGGGCGTCGGCGCCCCGGCGCCCGACCAGCACGAGGTGTTCGGCGCCGCCCTCGGCCAGCCTGCGCGCGAGGTGCGCGCCGACACCGCCGGTGCCGCCGGTGACCAGGACGGTGCCGCGCGGCTGCCAGGCGTCGGTGCCGACGGGCGCGGCGGGGGCCGCGCGGACCAGCCGTCTGCCGTATGTGCCGGAGTGGCGTAGGGCGACCTGGTCCTCGCCGGCTCCGTCGGTCCGGCCGGCGAGGATGCCGCACAGCCGGGCGGCGGTGCGCTCGTCGAGCGTGTCGGGCAGGTCGACGAGACCTCCCCAGCGCTGCGGGTGCTCCAGCGCGGCGCATCGGCCCAGGCCCCACACCAGGTGCTGTCCGGGGCTGGTCACCGCGTCGTCGCGGCCCGTCGTGACCGCTCCCCGGGTGGTGGACCAGAGGGGTGCGGTGACCCCGCTGTCGCCCAGTGCCTGTACGAGGGTGAGGGTGAGCGCGGTTCCGAGGGGGAGGTGGGGGTGACGGGGGTGCGGGCGTTCGTCGAGGGCGACGAGGGAGAGGACGCCGGAAACCGGGCCCGGCCCGGCTGCCGCCGCCTCGGACAGACGTACGGTCAGCGCGGTCCGGTCCGTGTCGGCCTCGGTCAGGACGACCGGTACGGGGACGGCTCCGGCCTCGCGGAGCGCCCGGAGGACGGCTTCCCGCGACGGGTCCGCGTCCGTGCCGTCGGTGACGGCGACCAGCCAGGTGCCGGTCAGGGTGGCGGTGCGGCCGGCCGGGGCGTCGGCGAGGGGCCGCCAGTCGATCCGGTAGCGCCAGGAGTCCACGGTCGCGCGTTCGTCGCGCCGTCTGCGCCAGTCGGCCAGGGCGGGCAGTACGACGGTCAGCGGGTCGTCGGCGCTGACGCCGAGCGTGGTGGCGAGCGCCGGGAGGTCCTGCCCGCCGACGCTCTTCCAGAAGGCCGCGTCCGCGGGGTCGGCGACCGCGCCCTCCGCTTCGACCGAAGGGCGCTCCAGCCAGTACCTGCGTCGTTGGAAGGGGTACGTGGGCAGGTCCACGGCGTCGGTCGGGTGCCCGGCGAGCAGGGTGTCCCAGTCCGGCGCGAGTCCGCCGGTGTGGGCCTCGGCGAGGGAGAGCAGGAAGCGGTCCAGGCCGCCCTGGTCCCGGCGGAGGGTGCCGACGGCGACGGCGTCGGACTCCTCGGCCTCGGCCGTCTGGCTGATGCCGACGGTGAGCACCGGATGGGCGCTGGACTCGACGAAGTACCGGAAGCCCTGGGCGAGGAGGGTCCGGGTGGCCTCCTCGAAGCGCACCGTCCGGCGCAGGTTGCGGTACCAGTACTCGGAGTCCAGCGCGGCGGCGTCCTGCCAGCGCAGGTCCACGGTGGAGAAGAACGGCACCCGGCCGGTCACCGGCTCGATGTCCGCGAGGCTTTCCAGGATCCGCTCCCGGATCTCCTCGACGTGCGCGGAGTGTGAGGCGTAGTCGACGGGGATGCGACGGGCCCGTACGTCCTCGGCCTGGAGCTGGGCCACGATGCCGTCGATCGCCTCGGTGTCGCCCGACAGCACGGTGGCGGCCGGGCCGTTGGCGGCGGCGACGGAGAGCCGGCCGTCCCACTGGGCGAGCCGGTCGGTCAACTCCCCCGGCGGCAGCGGCACGGAGGCCATCGCGCCCCGTCCGGCCAGCGTGACGATCGCCTGGCTGCGCAGGGCGACGACCTTGGCGCCGTCCTCCAGGGTGAGGGCCCCGGCGACGACGGCCGCGGCGATCTCGCCCTGCGAGTGGCCGAGGACGGCATCCGGCTCCACCCCGGCGGAGCGCCAGAGCGCGGCCAGCGAGACCATCACGGCCCAGAGCACCGGCTGGACCACGTCCACCCGTTCCATGGCCGTCGCGGAGGTCAACGCCTCGGTCAGGGACCAGTCGACGTGTGGGGCCAGAGCCTGTTCGCATTCGGCCATGCGGGCGGCGAAGACCGGTGAGGAGTCGAGCAGTTCGAGCGCCATGCCGGTCCACTGGGATCCCTGGCCGGGGAAGACGAACACGGTACGCCCTGCGGGTCCCGCGAGACCGCGGGTCACGTTGGCTGCCTCGCTCCCGGTCACCAGTGCGGTGAGTCCCGTACGGAAGGCGTCCCGGTCGCCCGCGACCACTACGGCGCGGTGTTCCATCGGCGTACGGCCGGTGGCGAGGGCCCGTGCGACGGCGCCGGGGCTCAGGCCGGGCTCCGCCTCGACAAGGGAGAGCAGCTGCCGGGCCCGCTCGGTGAGCGCGTCCTCTCCGCGCGCGGAGAGGATCCACGGCACCAGCGGCAAGGGGGCGCCGGTCTCCGGGACTTCGGCGGGGGTGCTGTCCTCGGCGGGCGGCGCCTCTTCCAGGATCACGTGGGCGTTGGTGCCGCTCACCCCGAACCCGGACACGGCGGCGCGACGGGGTCGGTCGGGGTCGGCGGGCCAGGAACGCTCCTCGGTCAGGAGTTCCACCGCGCCCGCCGACCAGTCGACCTGCGGGCTCGGCGCATCCACGTGCAGCGTCCGGGGCAGCACCCCGTGCCGCATCGCCTCCACCATCTTGATGACCCCGCCCACCCCGGCAGCGGCCGAGGTGTGCCCGACATTCGACTTCAACGAGCCCAGCAGCAGCGGCCGGTCGGCAGGCCGGTCCTGGCCGTACGTCGCCAGCAACGCCTGCGCCTCGATCGGATCCCCCAGCCGCGTCCCCGTGCCGTGCGCCTCCACCGCGTCCACGTCACCGGGCAGCAGCCGGGCGTCGGCCAGCGCCGCCCGGATGACTCTCTGCTGCGAAGGACCGTTCGGCGCGGTCAGACCATTGCTCGCCCCGTCCTGGTTCACCGCACTGCCACGCACCACCGCCAACACCCGATGACCGTTACGGCGCGCGTCGGACAGCCGCTCCACCAGCAGCACGCCGACGCCCTCGGACCACGAGGTGCCGTCGGCCCCGGCCGCGAAGGCCTTGCAGCGGCCGTCGGGGGCCAGGGCGCGCTGACGGCTGAAGGCGACGTAGGGGTCGGGGTGCGGCATGACGGTGACGCCGCAGGCGAAGGCGAGGTCGCACTCGCCGGAGCGCAGCGCCCGTATCGCGAGATGCAGAGCGACCAGCGAGGACGAGCACGCCGTGTCGACGGTCACCGCCGGGCCCTCCAGGCCCAGGGTGTAGGAGATCCGGCCGGAGATCACGCTGCCCGCGGTTCCGGTGTGGAGCAGGCCCTGGACGTCGGACTGGTCGCGTGAGCCGTCGCCGTAGCCGTTGGTCATGGCGCCGACGAAGACGCCGGTCGCCGTGCCCTTCAGGGCCGCCGGGTCGATGCCGGCGCGCTCCAGCGTCTCCCAGGAGGTCTCCAGGAGCAGTCGCTGCTGCGGGTCGGTGGCGAGGGCCTCGCGCGGCGACATGCCGAAGAACGCGGCGTCGAACTCCCCGGCCTCGTGCAGGAATCCACCGTGCCGGGTGTAGGAGGTGCCGGGCCGGTCCGGGTCCGGGTCGTAGAGGTTGGCCGTGTCCCAGCCCCGGTCGGCCGGCCACTCGGAGATGGCGTCGGTGCCGGAGGAGACCATGTCCCACAGCTGTTCGGGCGTGTCGGCGCCGCCCGGATACCGGCAGCTCATCGAGACGATCGCGATCGGCTCGTGCCTGGCGTCCTCCTCCTCGCGCAGCCGCTGACGCGCCTGTCCGAGGTCCGCGGTCGCCCGCCTGAGGTACTCAAGAAGCTTCTGTTCGTCCGGCATCGTCGCGACGCTCCTCAGGCCATTCCGAAGTTGTTGTCAAGAAGGTCGAACAGTTCGTCGGCGCTGGCCGAGCCGATGACGTCGGCGTCCGCCGGTCCGTCCTGCGGCGCGGTGCGCCCGGCCCAGACCCGTACGAGGTTCTGCAGCCGCGCGCCGATGTCGTCGGCGCCCCCGGCGCGGGGGTCGGCGGCCGTCAGAGCCGCCTCCAGCGCCTGGAGTTCGGCCAGCGCGGGGGTGGCCGGCCCTGGTCGGCCGTACAGACCGTCGTACAGGTGGTCGGCGAGGTCGGTGGGGGTGGGATGGTCGAACACCACGGTCGCGGCGATGGCGACGCCGGTCGCCGTGCGCAGCCGGTTGCGGAACCGCACGGCGAGCATCGAGTCGAACCCGACGGCGGAGAACGCCTGGTCGGCGGGGACGGCCTGGCGGCCGGTGTGGCCGAGGACGGCGGCGGCGTGGTCGCGGACCAGGTCCAGCAGCAGTCGGCGCCGGGCGGGTTCGTCCAGCGGTGCGAGGCGGCCCGCGAGTTCGGTGGCCGCGCCGTCCGACCCGTCGGCGGCCTCGCCGGAGGCGCCTGTGGCGGCGGTCGCCTCCGGCAGCTCGCTGAGCAGCCGGAGCGCGCGGGGGTCGGGCACGGCGGCCACGATGCGGTCCCAGCGGACGTCGGCGAGGATCGCGGCGGGTTCGTCGTGGTCCAGGGACCACTGCAGTGCCGCGGTGACCGTGTCCGCCTTGAGCGGGCCTTCCGCCGCCTCGGCGCCGACGGGCACGGGTTCCTGTCCGCCGAGTGCGAGGGTGACCCAGTGCTGTCCCTCGTCGCGGCGGCTGCGGGCAAGGGCTTCGAGGGCGGCGTACGCGCTGCCGGCGGCGCCCCTGCGGGCGGCCCCCCAGACGGCGCTCAGCGGGAACAGTACGGCGACGGAGTCCGGGGCCGGATGTCCGTCGAGCAGGGCGTCGAGGTCGAGCACCGGGCCGAGGGCGGAGCGCAGGGCCTTGTCCAGGTTCTCGGGGGTGAGTTCGGCGAGCGAGGCCCCGGGATCGCGGGCGCGGGCGAGGTGGACGACGGTCGTGAGCGGTGCGTCGTCGCCCCCGTCGGCCAGCGACGCGGCCAGTGCCTCCCGGCCGACGGGCAGCGTCAACTCGGCTCCCAGTGAGGCGAGTTCGTGACGCAGGGCGGTCAGGGAGCCCTGGTCCGGGGTCGGGTCGCCGTGCAGGACGATGCGCAGGGCGCCCCGCCGGGCCAGCCGGCGGGCGATGTCCGGGCCCAGTGTCCCGGTGTCGCCGGTGATCAGGGCGGTGCCCCCGGCCGGGGTCCGGTCGCGGCGTGTCGGCGCGTTCGTGGCCGGGGCGTGGACCAGTCGGCGCGCGTGGGCGCCGGTGGGCCGTACGGCGACCTGGTCCTCCTCGTAGCCGCCCGCGAGAAGGGCGGCGAGGCGGCGTACGTCGTCGGGGCCCGGAGCGGGGGGCAGATCGGCGATGCCGCCCCAGCGTTGCGGCTGTTCCAGCCCGATTACCCGGCCGAGCCCCCAGAGCTGGGCACCGCCCGGGCGGACGAGCCGTTCCTCGGGGCGGACCGCGACAGCGCCGCCGGTGACGCACCACAGCGGGGTGTCGATCCCGAGTGCGTCCAGAGCTCTCAGCAGTTCGAGGGTCGCGGCGGTTCCGGCGAGCACCAGGGACCCTTCCGCGGCCGGACGTTCGTCCAGGGCGAGCAGGGACAGCACACCGGAGGGCGGGAGGGGTGTGTCCGCGACGGCTGCGGCGAGGTCCTGCGCCGTACGGGCGGCATCGCTCGCGTCGACGGTGACCGTACGGGTCCGCGCGCCACCGAGGCGCAGCGCGTCGTGGCATGCGCCGACGAGCGGGTCGTCGGCGTACCGCTCGGGTACGACGAGGAGCCAGTCGCCGTGGAGGGGTGCGGGGGGCGGGTCGGCCACCGGCTGCCAGCGGACGCGATAGCCGAGGGTCTGTACGGCGTCCTGGTCGAGCCGGGCGCGGCGCCAGCCGGACAGCACGGGCAGGACCTCGCGCAGCGCCGGGGCGAAGCCGTCCGGTGTGCGGTCGGCGTCGGCTCCGAGGGCTGCGACGAGCCCGGCAGGGTCCTCGCTGTCCACCGCCGCCCAGAAGCGGTCCTGTGCGGCGTCCGTACGCCCGGCCGCGGTCGCCGTCCGCACGGTACGGCCCGGCGTGGGCAGCCAGAAACGGGTCCGCTGGAAGGCGTAGGTGGGCAGCGCGACGCGGCGGGCGCCGGGCACGGTCCGGTCCAGGACGTCCGGCCAGGTCACCTCCGCGCCGACCGTCCAGGCCTCGGCGAGCGAGGCGAGGAACCGCGCGGGGCCGCCGTCGTCGCGGCGAAGTGTCCCGACGGCGGTGACGGTCCGGCCGGCTTCGTCCGCGGTTCCCTCGACACCTGCGGTGAGGACGGGGTGCGGGCTCATCTCGACGAAGAGGTCGTATCCGGTGTCGAGCAGGTGGGTGGTGGCCCGCACGAACTCGACGGGTTCGCGCAGGTTCCGGTACCAGTAGTCGGCGGTCAGCAGCGCTCCGTCGAGGGGCTCGCCGGTCACCGTGGAGTACAGCGGTGTCCCGCCGGTGTGCGGCCGTACGTCGGCCAGGGCGGCGAGGAGGTCGTCGCGGACCCCGGCCACCTGGGCCGAGTGCGCCGCGTAGTCGACCGGGATGCGCCGGGCCCGTACCCCATCGGCCTCGCAGGCCGTGAGCAGGTCCGTCAGGGCGGCCGGTTCCCCGGCGACCACCACCGCGTCGGGTCCGTTCACCGCGGCCACGCACACGCGGTCGCCGTGGGGCGTCAGCAGGGCGCGGGCCCGGTCCTCGGAGACGGCGAGGGACACCATGCCGCCGGCCCCGGCCAGCGCGACGAGGGCCCGGCTGCGCAGGGCGACGACCTTGGCGCCGTCCTCCAGCGACAGCGCCCCCGCCACCACCGCCGCCGCGATCTCACCCTGACTGTGCCCCACCACCGCCGACGGCTCCACACCGCACGACCGCCACAACGCCGTCAACGACACCATCACGGAGAACAACACCGGCTGCACCACATCCACCCGGTCCAACGACGCCGCCCCGACCTCATCGCGCAGCACAGCGGTCAACGACCAGTCCACATACGGCGACAGCGCACGCTCACACTCCGCCACACACGCCGCGAACACAGGAGCGGAATCGAGCAGCCCCACCGCCATCCCCACCCACTGCGAACCCTGACCCGGGAAGACGAAGACAGTCCGGCCGCCGCTGCGGGCGTGCCCCTCGACGGCGCCGGACGCCGCCTGCCGGCCGGCCAGGTCGGACAGGGCGCCCAGCAGTTCCGTACGGTCGCTTCCGACGACGACGGCGCGATGCGGGAAGGCGGACCGGGTGCTCGCCAGGGAGTGGGCGACATCGCCCGGTTCCAGTTCGGGCCGTTCGGTGAGATGGGCGTGCAGCCGTGCGGCCTGCTCGCGCAGGGCCGTCGCCGAGCGGGCGGACAGGAGCCAGGGCAGCACGGGCGACGGCTGCGCGCCGCTCGGGCCGGCATCGGACGGGAAGCCGGAGGTACCCGGGGCGTCGGTCCCCGCGTCGCTCGGGTCGGTCGTCTTCGTTGACGCGCCCGGGACCACGACGGCCGGACGTGTACCGGTCGCTTCGGTGTCCTGCGGGGCGGCTTCCTCCAGGACCACATGCGCGTTGGTGCCGCTCATGCCGAATGCCGAGACCGCGGCACGGCGGGGGCGGCCCGCCGTCTGCCAGGGGCGGGCCCGGGTTAGGAGCCTGACGGCTCCTCCGGACCAGTCGACCCGGGTGGTGGGGTCGTCGGCGTGCAGGGTCCTGGGCAGCAGCCCGTGCCGCATGGCCAGCACGGTCTTCATCAGTCCGGCCACGCCCGCCGCGGCCTGGGTGTGGCCGAGGTTGGACTTCAGGGAGCCCAGCCAGAGCGGGCGGTCCGCGGGGCGTTCCCGGCCGTACGTCGCCAGCAGCGCCTGTGCCTCGATCGGGTCGCCGAGGACGGTGCCGGTGCCGTGCGCCTCGACCAGGTCGACGTCGGTGGTGGTGAGGCCCGCGTGGGCCAGCGCCTGGCGGATCACCCGTTGCTGGGCGAGGCCGTTGGGGGCGGTGAGCCCGTTGCTGGCGCCGTCCTGGTTGACGGCCGTACCCCGGACGACGGCGAGGACGGGATGCCCGAGGCGTCGGGCGTCGGAGAGCCGCTCGACCAGGATCATTCCGGCGCCCTCGCCCCAGCCGGTGCCGTCGGCGCCGTCGGCGAAGGAACGGCAGTGGCCGTCGGGCGACAGTCCTCCCTGCTTGCTGAACTCGACGAACACGTCCGGGGCGGCCATCACGGCGGCTCCGCCGACGAGCGCGAAGGAGCAGTCGCCGGAGCGCAGCGCCTGGCCTGCGAGGTGCAGCGCCACCAGCGAGGATGAGCAGGCCGTGTCGAGGGTGACCGCCGGGCCCTCGATGCCGAGCGTGTAGGCGATCCGGCCGGAGGCCACGCTGGTGACGTTGCCGCTGAGCAGATGTCCTTCGACTCCGTCGGACGGGGTGCCGGGACCGGTGCCGTAGCCCTGGGAGGCGACGCCGACGAAGACCCCGCCCCGGCTGCCGCGGACCGACAGCGGGTCGATCCCGGCCCGTTCGAGGACTTCCCATGAGGTTTCCAGGAGCAGCCGCTGCTGGGGGTCCATGGCGAGCGCCTCACGGGGCGAGATCCCGAAGAACCCGGCGTCGAAGTCGCCGGCGCCGTCGAGGAATCCCCCGCCGGAGGTGTAGAAGGTGCCCGGCCGGCCCGGGTCGGGGTCGTACAGCGCGTCGAGGTCCCAGCCGCGGTCGGCGGGGAAGGCGCCGATGGCGTCCACCTCGTCGGTGACCAGCCGCCACAGGTCCTCCGGGGTGCGCGCGCCCGCGGGGAAGCGGCAGGCCATCGCGACCACCGCGAGGGGGTCGTCGGCAGTCGTGGGCCGAGGCTCGGGGGTGTCCCGGCCGGCGGCGGGCCGGGCGGTGCCCGCGAGGCCGTCGCGGATGTGCCGGGCGAGGTCGGTCGCCGTGGGGTGGTCGAAGAGCGCGGTGACGGGCAGACCGAATCCGGTGCCGGTGACGAGGCGGTTGCGCAGTTCGACGGCGGTGATGGAGTCGAAGCCGATGTCGCGCAGGGGCCGGTCGGGGTCGACCCGCTCGGCCGAGGTGTGGCCGAGGATCGCCGCCGCCTCGGTGGTGATCAGTTCGACGAGGAGCCGGTCGCCCTCCGACTCGGGCAGGGCCGTGAGCCGGTCGCGCCACTGGCCGGCCTGGTCGGTCGACGCGGCCGAGATGTTCTCGGTGGGCGTCGCCACCGACGCCTCGGCGGCTTCGGGCAACGACCGCAGCAGTCGGCTGGGGCGCCCGGAGGTGAAGACCGGGACGAACCGCCGCCAGTCGATGTCGGCGACGACCACATGGGTGTCCCGCGCGTCCAGCGCCCGGCGCAGCGCGGTCAGCGCCTCCTCGGGTCGCAGGCCGACGAGTCCGTGGCGGCGCAGCCCGGCGCCGGCGTCGCCGTCGGCCATCCCGGTGCCCTCCCAGGGGCCCCAGGCAACGGAGAGCGCGGTGCGCCCGCGTGCCCTGCGCCGGGCGGCGAGGGCGTCGAGGTGGGCGTTGGCGGCGGCGTAGGCGGCCTGGCCGCCGCTGCCCCAGGTGCCGGCGATGGAGGAGAACAGGACGAAGGCGTCGAGCGGTTCGTCGGCGAGGAGTTCGTCGAGGTGGTCGGCGCCGTCGGCCTTGGCCGCCAGTTCCGTGCGGAGCAGTTCCGGTGTGCAGTGCTCGGTGCGGGTGTCGGAGACGGTGCCCGCGGCGTGGAAGACCGCGCTCGGGGTGTCCCCGGCCGCCCGGAGCCGGTCGAGAAGGGCGGCGATCTCGGCCCGGTCGCCGATGTCGCAGGCGGCCAGGGTTACCCGGGCGCCGGTCTGCTCCAGTTCGGCGGCGAGCGTCGCCGCCCCGGGAGCGGCGGGTCCTTGCCGTCCGGCCAGCACCAGGTGCCCGGCACCCTCCCGGGCCAGCCAGCGGGCGACGTGACGGCCGATTCCGCCGGTGCCGCCAGTGACCAGGACGGTGCCGTCGGGACGTACGCCGGTGACGGACCGTAGGCCGTCGTCGGGGGCGGCGGGGCCGTCCGCCCCGACAGAGTGCGCGCCCGCCGTGACGCGAGCGGCCGGGACCAGCCGTCGGCCGAACAGGCCGGAGGGGCGGACGGCGATCTGGTCCTCACCCGCCGGCCCGGCCGTGGTGTCGGCGTCGCCCGCGCTTGCCAGGCAGGCGCACAGCCCGCGCAGCGCGGCGGGGTCGAGCCGCTCGGGCAGGTCCACCAGGCCGCCCCAGCGGTCGGGATGCTCCAGGGCGGCGACCCTGCCAAGCCCCCACACACGGGCCTGGGCGGGGGTCGGCGGCGCGTCCTGTCCCGCCTGGACCGCGCCCGAGGTCACGCACCACAGGCGGGCCCGGCCATCGGTGTCCCCGAGGGCCTGGAGGAGGGTCAGGGTGAGCGCGAGTCCCGCGCCGAGCGGCTCGTGGTGCGGGTCGGGCCGGTCGGTGAGGGCCAGCAGGGAGATCACTCCGGCGGCCCCGGCCGGGAGCCGCTCGGCCAGCTCCACGCGCCCGGTGCCGGCACCGACTCGGATGACGGACACGTCGGCGCCGTGCTCCGCGAGGGCCCGCTCGACCGCGGCGGCCGTCTCGGTGACGGCGGGGTCGTCCGGCACCGCAAGGAGCCAGGTGCCGGACAGGCGGGGGCGGGCGGGCACCCCCAGGGGCTGCCAGTCGATGCGGTACCGGTGCCGGGCGGCGGCCGACTCGTCGTCCCGCCGCGCGCGCCAGGCGGACAGCGCCGGCAGTACGTCACCCAGTGACGCCGCCTCGTCGAGGCCCAGCAGCGAGGCGACCGAGGGGACGTCGGCGGTGCCGACCAGGTCCCAGAAGGTGTCGGAGCCGTCGGGGCCGCTCGTGCTCCTGCCTTCGGCCGGGCGCGGCCAGAACCGCTCGTGCTGGAAGGGGTAGGTGGGCAGGTCGACATGCGGGTCCGGCACCTCCCGGCGACCGGCGGACCAGTCGACGGGTACCCCGCGGACGTGCAGCCGGGCCAGGGCCGCGACGACGGCGGGCCCCTCCGGCTGCCGCTTGGGCAGCAGCGGGATCGCCGCCACGGCGGACACGCCGGGGCCGTCCGCCGGCAGACAGGCCGGCACCAGGGCGGAGAGCACTCCGCCCGGCCCGGCCTCCAGAAACGTCGTCGCCCCCTCGGCCACCGACTGCCGTACGCCGTCCATGAACCGCACCGTGCCGCGCACCTGCCGCACCCAGTAATCCGGGGAGCACAACTCGGCGGCGGAGGCGGGCGCACCGGTCAGGTCGGAGACGAGGGGGATGCGGGGCTCCGCGTAGGACAGGCCCTCGGCCACCTCGCGGAAGGCGTCGAGCATGCCGTCCGTCCGGGCGGAGTGGAACGCGTGGCTGACGGGGAGCCGCCGGGTCCTGAGTCTCTGGCGGCGGAACTCCTCGGCCGCGACCAGCACAGTCTCCTCGTCACCGCTGATCACGGTGGCCGTGGGGCTGTTGACGGCGGCGACGCAGGCCGTGCCGCTGTCGGCCAGGTCGCCGAGGACGCGCAGGACATCGTCCTCGCCGGCCTCGACGGCCACCATGGCGCCGCCTTCGGGTAGTTCGTCCATCAGCCGGCCGCGCGCGGCGACCAGCGTGCAGGCGTCGGCCAGGTCCCAGACGCCGGCGACGTGCGCGGCGGCCAGTTCGCCGACCGAGTGGCCGATCAGGAGGTCCGGTACGACTCCCCGGTGGCCCAGCAGCCGGAACAGCGCCACCTCCAGGGCGAACAGCGCGGGCTGGGTGTACCGGGTGCGATTCAGCAGCAGGGCCTGCTCGGTGCCCTCCGCGGCGAACAGGATGGCGCGCAACGGGACATCGAGATGAGGGGCGAGGTGGGCCAGTACCTCGTCGAGGGCGTCGGCGAACACCGGCTCGTCGCGGTACAGCCCAGCCCCGGCGGCGGCGCGCTGACTGCCCTGCCCGGGGAAGAGGAACACGGTACGTCCGGGCGTCGCGAGGCCGGTGACCAGTTCCGGGGCGGGTGATCCGGCGGCCAGCGCCGCCAGCGCACGGCGGGCGATCGTCTCGTCGTGCCCGGGTACCGCGGCCCGCTGCTCCAGCGCGGCCCGGCCACGGGCGAGGGCCAGGGCCACGTCGGGCAGCGGGGTGCCGGGGTGCGTGTCGAGGTGGTCGAGCAGCCGGGCGGCCTGGGCGCGCAACGCGGCGGGGGTGCGGGCGGAGAGCAGCAGCGGCAGCGTCCCGGCCCGGGACGGGCGGGCTCGGCCATCGGCCCCGTTCACGGGCTCGTCGGTGTCCGTCTCACGCCGGTCGGCCGTACCCGTAGCCGCACCGCCCGCGCCTACGCCCGTGCCCGTGCCCGTGCCGGAAGTGTCCCGGGTCTGCTCGTGCTCGTGCACGACCGGTGCCTGCTCGACGATCACGTGGGCGTTGGTCCCGCTGATGCCGAACGACGAGACTCCCGCCCGGCGTGGCCGGCCGGTCTCCGGCCAGGGGGTGGGCTCGGTGAGCAGCCGCAGGCCCGCCGTGTCCCAGTCGATGTGTGTGCTGGGGTCGTCGGCGTGCAGGGTCCGGGGCAGTTCGGCGTGCCGGATGGCGAGCACCATCTTGATGACGCCGGCGACGCCGGCAGCCGCCTGGGTGTGACCGATGTTGGACTTGACCGAGCCCAGCCACAGCGGCCCGTCGGCCGTCCGTCCGTTCCCGTACACGGCCTGGAGGGCCTGGGCCTCGATGGGGTCGCCGAGCCGGGTGCCGGTGCCGTGGGCCTCGACGGCGTCGATCTCGGCGGCCGTGACCCGGGCGTCGGTGAGCGCGGCCCGGATGACCCGCTGCTGTGCCGGTCCGCTGGGCGCGGTCAGGCCGTTGCTGGCGCCGTCCTGGTTGACGGCGGTGCCGCTGAGCACCGCGAGCACCCGGTGGCCGTGGCGGCGGGCGTCCGAGAGTCGCTCCAGGAGCAGCATTCCGACGCCCTCGGCCCAGCCGGTGCCGTCGGCGGAGGCGGCGAACGCCTTGCAGCGGCCGTCCGGCGCCAGTCCGCGCTGGCGGCTGAACTCCACGAACAGCTTGGGTGTGCTCATGAGGGTGACACCACCGGCCAGTGCCTGTGCGCACTCGCCGCGGCGCAGCGCCTGGGCGGCCAGGTGCAGGGTCACCAGTGACGAGGAGCATGCGGTGTCCACGGTCAGGGCGGGCCCGTCCAGGCCCAGTTCGTAGGAGATCCGCCCGGACATCACGCTGGCGGTGTTGCCCGTCATGATGTGCCCCTCGGACACCCCGGGCGCGCCGTCGAGGGTGGCGGGGTAGTCCTGGCCGTTGGTGCCGACGAACACGCCGACCGGACGGCCACGCAGCGAGGTCGGGGCGATTCCGGCGTGTTCGACGGTCTCCCAGCAGGTTTCCAGGAGCAGCCGCTGCTGCGGGTCCATGGCCAGCGCCTCGCGGGGTGAGATCCCGAAGAAGGCGGCGTCGAAGCCGCCGGCGTCGTGCAGGAATCCGCCGCGTCGGCTGTAGGTGGTGCCGGGCCGGTCGGGGTCCGGGTCGTAGAGGCCCTCGGTGTCCCAGCCCCGGTCCAGTGGCCAGTCGGCGATGACGTCTCGTCCCTCGGAGAGCAACTGCCAGTAGGCGTCCGGGCCGTGGACGGCACCGGGGAACCGGCAGCCGACTCCGATGATCGCGATCGGGTCGTCGTCGGCCGGCCCGGCGGGGAGGGCCGGTCGGTCTTCGAAAGCCCGTGCTTCGGGGCCGGACGGGGCGAGTTCGGCGAGGAGGTGGGCGGCGAGTGCCTGTGGTGTCGGGTGGTCGAAGAGCAGGGTGGTGGGCAGTCGCAGTCCGGTGGCCGCGCCGAGCCGGTTGCGCAGTTCCACCGCGGTGAGGGAGTCGAAGCCGAGTTCGGCGAACGCGCGGCCGGAGGCGATGTCGGTGGCGGCACCGTGGCGCAGGACCGTCGCGGCGTGGGTGCGGACGAGGTCGGTGATGTGGCGGGCCCGCTCGGCGGCCGGCAGCGCGGCCAGCTGTCCGCCCACACCTTCGTCCGGTTCGGCCCGTTCCGGTGCAGGTGTGCCAGGGGCGACGGCGCCCGGCAGGCTGCTCAGCAGTGCCGTGGAGCGCAGGCCGACGGCCGCGCGGTAGCGCTGCCAGTCGACGTCCGCGACGACACACAGCTCGTCGCGGTCCGCGAGGGCAGCGGTCATGGCGCGGACGGCCGCCGTGGGTTCCATGGGGCTGATGCCGAGGCGGCGCAGCCGGTCGGCGATCGCGTCGTCGACCATGCCGCCGCCCGCCCAGGCGCCCCAGGCGACAGAGGTGCCCGGCAGTCCCGCGGCCCGGCGTTCGGCGACCAGTGCGTCGAGGGCGGCGTTGGCGGCGGCGTAGTTGCCCTGGCCCGCGCTGCCGAGGACGCCCATGAAGGAGGAGAACATGACGAAGTCGGTCAGGCCGAGACCGTCGGTGACCTCGTGCAGGGCACGGGCCGCGGTGACCTTGACGCGCATCAGGGTGGCGAGGCGTGCCGGGTCGAGGGCGTCGAGAGTGCCGTCGTCGAGGACTCCGGCGGCGTGGACGACCGTGCTGAGGGGCTCCTCTTCGGGGATCGCGGCGACGACCGCCGCCAGTTGCGCGCGGTCGGCGGCGTCACAGGCGGCGACTGTCACCCGCGCGCCGAGCGCCGTGAGTTCGGCGCACAGCTCGTCCGTGCCGGGGGCCGCCGGTCCGCGACGGCTGAGCAGCAGCAGGTGGGTCGCCCCCTGTCCGGCCAGCTCCCGGGCGACCTGGGCACCCACTCCGCCGGTGCCACCGGTGATCAGTACGGTGCCACCGGCGACACGGCCTGCGGCACGGCCCCCGGGCTTCACCGGCAGCACACGGCGGCCGTACGCACCGGCGGAACGAACGGCGACCTGGTCCTCGTCGGTGACGGCGGCGAGCACCGCGCAGAGCCGGTCCCCCGCCCGCTCGTCGAGTACGACGGGCAGGTCGACGAGGCCGCCCCAGGTGTCGGGGCGTTCCAGCGCGACGGTTCGGCCCAGTCCGGCGACGGCGGCCTGCACGCTCTGCCCGGTGCGTTCGCCCCCTCCGACGGCCGCCAGGCCTCGGGTGGCGCACCACAACGGGACCTGCGTCCCGGTGTCGCCGAGCGCCTGTACCAGGGCGAGCGTCAGCGAGAGTCCGGCGGGCACGTCGGGTTGGGCGGGGTGCGGGCGGACCTCCTCGGCCAGCAGCGAGAGCACGCCCGCCACGGACTCCTCGGCCGACGCGGCACGCACAGCGGCGGCGAGCGATTCCCGGTCCTGGTCGAGGCCGGAGACGACGAGGGGGACCGGTTCGGCACCGGCCGCCGTCAGCGCGGCCAGTACGTCCGCGCCTGCGGCGCTGTCCGGCGCCGGGAGCGCGACGAGCCACCGCCCGGACAGCTGTGCCCTCGGGGCGAGTGTCAGCGGGCGCCAGCCGACGCGGTGGCGCCAACTGTCGGCGCGCTGTCCCCGTATCCGCTCGGTGCGCCACGCTGTCAGGGCGGGCAGCACCGCGCCCGCCGCGTCCGGGTCGACGCCCAGGGCGTCGGCGAGGGCCGCGGAGTCCTGGTCCTCGATCTCCTGCCACAGCGTGTCGTCGGCCGGGGCGTCGGAGCGCGCTGCCTGTGGCGACTCCAGCCAGTAGCGGCGGCGCTGGAACGGGTAGGTGGGCAGGTCCACCAGCTGGGCGCCGGTGTCCGCGTAGGCGGACTTCCAGTCGACGGGGAGGCCGCGTACGAAGGCCTCGCCGAGCGCGTGACGCAGGCGCCGCAGTCCGCCCTCACCGCGCCGGAGGGTGCCGAGTACGGCGGCGTCGTGGCCCGTCTCCTGGACGGTCTCCTCGATGGCCATGGTGAGGACGGGGTGCGGGCTGACCTCGACGAATCCGGTGTGGCCTGACTCCGCGAGGGTGCGGACGGCCGGTGCGAACGCCACGGTGGCCCGCAGGTTGCGGTACCAGTACTCGGCGTCCATCGTCGCGGTGTCCAGCCAGCCCCCGTCCTCCACGGTGGAGTACAGCGGCACTTGGGCGACCGTGGGCCGCAGCCCGGCCAGGGCGTCCAGGAGCGCCCCGCGGATCTCCTCCACATGGGCGGAGTGGGAGGCGTAGTCCACGTCGATACGCCGGGCCCGTACGCCCTCCGCGGCACAGTGCGTCAGCAGCGCGTCCAAGGCGTCGGGGTCTCCGGACACCACCCCGGCGGACGGGGCGTTGGCGGCGGCGATCGACAGCCCGGGCCGGTCGGCGAGGAGGTCCGTCAGACGGTCGTACGGGAGGGCCACGGAGACCATGCCGCCGCGTCCGGCGAGAACTCCCAGCGCCTGGCTGCGCAGGGCGACCACCTTGGCCCCGTCCTCCAGGGACAGCGCGCCCGCCACCACAGCGGCGGCGATCTCACCCTGCGAGTGCCCCACGACGGCGTCCGGTACGACACCGAACGACCGCCACACCTCCGCCAGCGACACCATCACCGCGAACAACGCGGGCTGCACCACATCGACCCGGTCCCACGCGCTGCCCGAGCGCACGGCATCCAGCAACGACCAGTCCACGAAGGGAGCGAGCGCCCGCTCGCACTCCCCCATCCGCGCCGCGAACACCGGCGACTCGTCCAGCAACTCCCCTGCCATACCGGCCCATTGGGAACCCTGACCGGGAAAGACGAACACGACAGGTCCGGTGGCGGTTGCCTCTCCCTCCACCACGTCAGCACCGGGCGCCCCGGTGGCGAGTGCCGCGAGCCCCTCCTCCATCGTGCGCCGGTCCCCGCCGACCACCGCGCGCCGGTCGAACAGCGAACGGGAGGTGAGGAGGGAGAATCCGAGGTCGCGCGCGGCGGGCCCGGCGGGGTCCCGGAGGAGGGGGAGCAGCCGGCGCGCCTGGTCGCGCAGGGCGTCCGGGGTGCGGGCGGAGAGCACCAGCGGCAACGGGAAGGCGTCGGGGGCGGGGCTCGCGGATGAGTCCGAGTGCGCGGCAGGCTCCGGGGGTGCTTCTTCGAGGATGAGGTGGGCGTTGGTGCCACTGATCCCGAACGACGACACCCCGGCCCGACGCGGACGCCCCTCGACCGCCACCCACTCCCGCTGCTCCGTCAGCAACTCCACGCCACCCGAAGCCCAGTCCACGAGCGGCGTCGGTTCATCGACGTGCAACGTCCTTGGCAACGCGCTCTGCTGAAAGGCCATCACCATCTTGATGACACCGGCCACCCCGGCAGCGGCCTGCGCATGCCCGATATTCGACTTCAACGACCCCAACCACAGCGGCCGTTCAACCGGACGCTCCCGCCCATACGTCGCCAGCAGCGCCTGCGCCTCGATCGGATCCCCCAACCGAGTCCCCGTCCCATGCGCCTCCACCACATCCACATCACCCGCCACCACACCCGCCGACGACAACGCCGCCCGGATCACCCGCTCCTGCGCCGGCCCACTCGGCGCCGTCAACCCATTGCTCGCCCCGTCCTGATTCACCGCACTGCCACGCACCACCGCCAGCACCCGATGACCATTCCGACGCGCATCCGACAACCGCTCCAAAACCAGCAGCCCCACACCCTCCGCCCACCCCGTCCCCCCGGCCGACGCCGCGAACGAACGACACCGACCGTCCACCGACAACCCCCGCTGCCGCGAAAACTCCACAAACGTCCCCGGCGACGACATCACCGTCACCCCACCCGCCAACGCCAGCGAACACTCCCCCGCCCGCAACGACGACACCGCCAGATGCACCGCCACCAACGACGACGAACACGCCGTATCCACCGTCACCGCAGGACCCTCGAACCCCAACGAAAACGCCACCCGACCCGACAGCACACTTCCCGCGCCACCCGTCAGCCGCTGGCCGTCGACGCCTCCGGCGGGTATGTGCAGCGGGGGTCCGTAGTCGTGGTACATGATTCCGGCGAAGACTCCGGTGCGGCTGCCACGGAGCGTGTGGGGATCAATGCCCGCCCCCTCCACCGCCTCCCACGCCGACTCCAACAACAACCGCTGCTGCGGATCCATCGCCAACGCCTCACGCGGCGAAATACCGAAGAACTCCGCATCGAACTCCGCCGCCCCATACAAAAACCCGCCATGCCGCGTATACGACGTCCCCGGCCGATCCGGATCCGCGTCGTACAACCCCTCCACATCCCAACCCCGGTCCACCGGAAACCCCGACACACCATCCCGCCCCGCCTCGACCAACTCCCACAACTCCGACGGCGAACCCACCCCACCCGGCAACCGACACGCCATCCCCACCACCGCCACCGGCTCACCCACACCGGCCTGGAGCTGACGGTTCTCGCGGCGGAGCCGTGCGGTCTCCTTGAGGGCGTCCCTGAGTGCCGCCACGACGGTCGCGTCAGGGGCGGGCGAAGGGGTCGACGACGAAGGTGAGGAGGCTGTCGAAGAAGAGGGCGTTCGGGTCATGAGCTTCCTTCTCCCGGTGCTGTTCAGGACTCGATGCCTTCGCGGGCCATACGGACCAGCTCCGCCACATCCATGGCGTCGATCAGTTCCTCCTCGGCGACCAGCGCCTCCGCTGCCTCCGCGCGGGCCCCTGTTCGCCCGTCCTGCGTGTCCGCAGCCGTGCCGGTGGCTGTGTCCGTGTCCGTGTCGGGGAAGAGTTCGGCCCGCAACCGCACGGCCAGCGCGGTGGGTGTCGGGTGGTCGAACACGACGGTGGCGGACAGCCGCAGTCCGGTCGCCCTGCGGAGCCGGTTGCGCAGTTCGACGGCGCTGAGGGAGTCGGCGCCGAGTTCTTTGAAGGTCCGGCGCGTGTCGACGTTCTCCGCGCGGTCGTAGTTGAGGACGGTGGCGGCCTCGGTCCGCACCAGGGCGAGCAGTTGCTTCTCCTGGGCGGTCGTGTCGAGTCCGACGAGCCGGGCCACCAGACGGTCGCCGGGGGCTTCGGCGGACGTGCCCGGCCCTGTCGTACCCGGAGTGGACGCCGGGACGAGCCCTCGCAACAAGGGGGGTAGGCCCGGTCCCGCGGTCCGTAGTGCCGCGGTGTCGAGGGCCAGTGGCACGGGGCAGGCGTCGCCGGATGCCAGCGCGGTGTCCAGGAGCCGCAGCCCCTGGTCGGGGGTGAGCGCGTGGATGCCCACGCGGGCGAACCGGCGGCGGTCGGCGTCGCCCAGCCCGGCCGCCATGCCGCCCTCCGCCCACGGGCCCCAGGCCAGTGAGGCGGCCGCGAGGCCACTGGCCCGCCGGTGGTGTGCCAGGGCGTCCAGGAAGGTGTTGGCCGCAGCGTAGTTGGCCTGTCCCGCGCCGCCGAGGAGTCCCTGTACGGAGGAGAAGAGGACGAAGGCGGTCAGGTCGAGTTCGCGGGTGAGGTCGTGCAGGTGCCGGGCGGCGTCCGCCTTCGGTCGGAGTACCGAGGCGAGGCTCTCGGGTGTGAGGGCGTCGAACACGCGGTCGTCGAGGACACCGGCCGCGTGCACCACGGCCGTCAGCGGGTGGTCGGCGGGCACGGTGTCGAGCAGTGCCGCCAGCGCCGTACGGTCGGCGACGTCACAGGCGGCGACGGTGACCCTGGCCCCCGACTCGGACAGCTCCGCTCGCAGTTCGGTAACGCCCGGGGCCGCGTCGCCGCGTCGGCCGACGAGCAGCAGATCACGTACGCCGTGCTCGGTGACCAGGTGACGGGCCACGGCGGCGCCCAGTGCCCCGGTCGCGCCGGTGATCAGTACGGTGCCGTCGGCCCGCCACGGTGTCTCGGCCGGCCCGGGCGTGGAGGCGCGGGTCAGGCGGGGGACGAGTACGCGTCCGGCGCGGAGGGCCAGTTGGGCTTCGCCCCCGGCTTCCGCGGTGGCGAGGGCTGCCGTCAGTGTCCGCCGGGAGGCGGGTACGTCGTCGAGGTCGAGCAGGGTGATCCGGTCGGGGTGCTCGGTCTGCGCCGAGCGGACGAGCCCCCAGACAGAGCTGTGTCCCAGGTCGGGCACGTCCTCGTCAGGCCCGGTGGCGATGGCGCCCCGGGTGACGACAACCAGACGGGAGGCGGCGAAACGCTCGTCGGCCAGCCAGCCCTGCGCCAGGGCCAGAGCACGCCCGGCCGCGTGCACGGCGTTCGTGCCGTCCGCGCGATCCGCACCTTCCGGGGCGGGGCCGGTCAGCGGGGCCAGGACGACGCTCGGGGCGTCTGCCTCACTGCCACTCCCCTCACGTCCCTCGGCCAGCTCGGTGAGGTCCTGGTACGTATCGGCCACCGTCGACGGTTCGATCAGGCCGGCCAGTTCCTGCGGCTCCCCGACGGCCGCCCACCGGCCCGGGAACACCTCGGGGTGGGAACCGACGGAGTCGGGCAGCGGAACCCACTCCACCCGGAAGAGCGGGTCGCGCCCACCGCGCCGAGCCGCCCGGAGCTGCTCCGCGGTGACGGGCCGCCGCGACAGCGTGCCGATCGACGCCACCGTACGACCGGCCGCGTCGGCGAAGGTGATGGTGACCGCGTCGGGGCCGGCGGGTGCCAGTCGTACGCGCGCCGCCGTGGCCCCGGCCGTGTCCAGGCGCACCGCGCTCCACGCGAAGGGCAGGCGGGTGCCCTCGCCACCGGGCAGCGCGCCGAGTTCGATGGCATGCAGGGCGGCGTCGAGCAGCGCGGGGTGCAGTCCGTACCCGGCCGCGGGGTCGACCTGCTCCTCGGGGAGGGCCAGTTCGGCGAAGACCTCCGTGCCACGACGCCACGCGTTGCGCAGTCCGCGGAACGCGGGGCCGTAGTCGAAGCCCTGGGCGGCGAGCGACTCGTACCAGCCGGTCAGGTCCACCTCCTGGGCATCCTCCGGGGGCCAGTTCGTCAACGCGTCGGAATGGGCGTCGGTCGGGGCGCCGTCGGCCCGGGCGAGCACCCCGCTGGCGTGCAGCGTCCAGTCACCGCCGTCCGCCTCTCCGCCGCCCCCGCGGGCCGGTGCCGCCGCGGGGCGGGTGTGCACGGTGACGGACCGCCGACCGTCGGCATCGGCGCCCGCCACCTGGACCTGAAGCTCGACGGCGCCCTCGTCGGGCAGTTCCAGCGGCGCCTGCAGGGTCAGTTCGTCCAGCAGTTCGCAGCCGGTACGGCGAGCGGCGTGCAGGGCCAGTTCCACGAGCCCGGCGCCGGGAAAGAGCACGGTTCCGAGGACGGTGTGGTCGGCGAGCCACGGATGGGTCTCCAGGGACAGCCGCCCGGTCAGCAGGAGCGTGTCGGAGTCCGCCGGTCGCACGGCGGCACCGAGCAGGGGATGACCGCCGGCGCCGAGCCCCAGCGCGGGCGCGTCCGAAGCGGTGAGCGGGCCGGCGGCCGGCCAGTAGCGCCTGCGCTGGAAGGCGTAGGTGGGCAGGTCGACGCGGCGGGCTCCCGTACCGGCGAACACGGCCGCCCAGTCGGGGCCGGTGCCTCGTACGTGGAGCCGGGCGAGTCCCTCCGCGAGGGTCCGGTCCTCGGGGTGGTCACGCCGCAGCAGGGGGACGAACTCCGCCCGCGTGTCCTCGTGTTCGTGTTCGTCCTCGGGGAGACAGTCCCGGCCCATGGCGGTCAGTACGGCGTCCGGTCCGATCTCCAGGAACGTCGTGACCCCGTCCGCCCGCAGGGCCCGTACGACGTCGGCGAACCGCACTGTCTCCCGGACGTGCCGGGTCCAGTGGTCCGTCTGCCGCGCGCCGTCCGGGGAAACGGTCTCCGGCCCGGCGCCGGCTCGCCCTGCCATGGCCGACAGGAGGGGTACGGCGGGTTGCGACAGGCCGAGGCCCCGGGCCACTTGGCGGAACTCGTCGAGCATGGGGTCCATGCGTGGTGAGTGGAAGGCATGACTGACCCGCAGCCGCCTGGTCCTGCGGCCGCGCGCCGCCAGCACGGCGGCGATCTCCATGACCGCGTCCTCGTCCCCGGAGAGTACGCAGGAGAGCGGGCCGTTGACTGCGGCGAGCGCGGCCTGCTCCTCCCTGCCGCGCAGCAGTTCGGCGATCTCCTGCTCGGGCGCCTGGACGGAGACCATGGCGCCGCCTTCGGGCAACGCGTCCATCAGCCGGCCCCGTTCGGAGACCAGTGTCACCGCGTCGGACAACGACAGCATCCCGGCGGCGTGAGCAGCCGCCAGTTCGCCGACCGAGTGTCCGGCCACCCGGTCCGGGTGCACACCGAGGTGTTCGACGAGCCGGAAGAGGGCCATCTCGACGGCGAACAGGCCGGCCTGGGTGAACACGGTGCGGTCCAGCAGGGTGGCTTCCGGCGAGCCCTCCGCGGCGAAGACGACGTCGCGCAGCGGCCGGCCGAGGCGGTCGCCGAACTCGTCGAAGATCTCGTCCAGCGCCTCGGCGAACACGGGGAAACGTGCGTGGAGTTCGCGTCCCATGCCCACACGCTGGCTGCCCTGCCCGGTGAAGAGGAACGCCGTCTTCCCGCCGTTCGGCACACCCTGCGGGACACGGGACGGCGGCTCGCCGTCCGCCAACGCCGTCAGTTCCGCGAGCATGCGGTCCGGGTCGTCGCCGACGACCACCGCACGATGTTCCAGGGCCGCACGTGTGGTGGCCAGCGAGAAGCCGACATCCGCGATCCGGGCCCGTGGCGTCGCGGTCAGGTGTGCGCTCAACCGCCGTGCCTGTGCCCGCAGAGCCTGCTCGGTACGGCCGGACAGCGGCCACAGGACCGTCCCGGGAGAAGGTGCGGGTTCCGCGTCGGGTATGGGGTCGGGGTCTGGGGGCGCTTCTTCCAGAATGAGGTGGGCGTTGGTGCCGCTGATCCCGAACGACGACACCCCGGCCCGACGCGGACGTCCCTCGACCGCCTCCCACTCCCGCTGCTCGGTCAACAGCTCGACACCGCCCGACGCCCAGTCGACATGAGGGGTGGGCTCATCCACGTGCAAGGTCCGCGGCAGCACCCCGTGCCGCATCGCCTCGACCATCTTGATGACACCGGCCACCCCGGCAGCGGCCTGCGCATGCCCGATATTCGACTTCAACGACCCCAGCCAGAGCGGCCGTTCAACCGGACGCTCCCGCCCATACGTCGCCAGCAGCGCCTGCGCCTCGATCGGATCCCCCAACCGAGTCCCCGTCCCATGCGCCTCCACCACATCCACAT
Organism: Streptomyces sp. AK08-02; assembly: GCF_033795085.1. Classification (NCBI taxonomy): domain Bacteria; kingdom Bacillati; phylum Actinomycetota; class Actinomycetes; order Kitasatosporales; family Streptomycetaceae; genus Streptomyces; species Streptomyces sp. AK08-02. Next base: position 781,041 of record NZ_JARAZV010000001.1, on the reverse strand, counting down.
CACCCGCCACCACACCCGCCGACGACAACGCCGCCCGGATCACCCGCTCCTGCGCCGGCCCACTCGGCGCCGTCAACCCATTGCTCGCCCCGTCCTGATTCACCGCACTGCCACGCACCACCGCCAGCACCCGATGACCATTCCGACGCGCATCCGACAACCGCTCCAAAACCAGCAGCCCCACACCCTCCGCCCACCCCGTCCCCCCGGCCGACGCCGCGAACGAACGACACCGACCGTCCACCGACAACCCCCGCTGCCGCGAAAACTCCACAAACGTCCCCGGCGACGACATCACCGTCACCCCACCCGCCAACGCCAGCGAACACTCCCCCGCCCGCAACGACGACACCGCCAGATGCACCGCCACCAACGACGACGAACACGCCGTATCCACCGTCACCGCAGGACCCTCGAACCCCAACGAAAACGCCACCCGACCCGACAGGACGCTCGCCGCGCCACCCGTCAGCCGCCGGCCCTCGGAGGAGTCGGGGAGAGTGCCGCCGGTGCCGGAGTCCCTGAAGGTGAAGGTGCCTGCGAAGACTCCGGTGCGGCTGCCACGGAGCGTGTGGGGATCAATGCCCGCCCCCTCCACCGCCTCCCACGCCGACTCCAACAACAACCGCTGCTGCGGATCCATCGCCAACGCCTCACGCGGCGAAATACCGAAGAACTCCGCATCGAACTCCGCCGCCCCATACAAAAACCCGCCATGCCGCGTATACGACGTCCCCGGCCGATCCGGATCCGCGTCGTACAACCCCTCCACATCCCAACCCCGGTCCACCGGAAACCCCGACACACCATCCCGCCCCGCCTCGACCAACTCCCACAACTCCGACGGCGAACCCACCCCACCCGGCAACCGACACGCCATCCCCACCACCGCCACCGGCTCACCCACACCGGCCGGCTGGTGTGGGTCAGGGCCCGGTGTCTCGTCCTCGGCCGAGTTCCGCACGTACCGGATCAGTGCCTCGGGTGTCGGGTGGTCGTAGATCAGGGTGCTGGGCAGGCGTGTGCCGGTGGCCCGGCTGAGGAGGTCGCTCAGTTCGACGCCCATGACGGAGCTGAAGCCGAGTTCGTTGAAGGAGGCGCCGACCGGCACCGCGTCGGCGGAGTCATGGCCGAGGACGCGGGCGACGTGCGTACGTACCAGGTCGGCCGGTTCCGGGCGTCGGCCGGCGTCGGCCGTGGCCGGGCGGGCTGTCGTCGCGGACGCTGCCGGGACTTCCGGGGTTTCGGGGCCGCCGAAGGGGGTCCGGCCGTCGGACAGTTGCGGGAGCCGCGCGCCGTCCGTGTCCAGCCAGTACGGCCGCCGCTGGAAGGCGTAGGTGGGCAGGGCGACCCGACGGGCGCGTGGGGAGGCGAGCACCCGGTCCAGAACCGCGGGAACACCGCTGATGTGCAGCTCCGCGAGTGCGGTGACGAGGGTGGACACCTCGTCACGGTCCGCCCGGACGGCGGGCACGAAGACCTGGTCGGCGCCGTCGGGCGCGCAGTCGCGGGCCATGGTGGACAGCACCGCGTCGGGCCCGATCTCCAGGTGGAAGGTGATGCCGCGCGCCTGCAGGGTCCTGACTCCGTCCAGAAAGCGGACGGCGTGGCGGGCGTGGCGGACCCAGTGGGCCGGCGAGCGGAGTTCGTCGTCGGTGGCGGCCCTGCCGGTCAGGTTGGAGACGACGGGGATGTGCGTTGGCCGGTAGGTGAGGCTCTCGGCGACCTGGCGGAAGTCGTCGAGCATGCCGTCCATGTGCGGCGAGTGGAACGCGTGGCTGACGCGCAGCCGCCTGGTCCTTCGGCCCCGGTCGCGCCACTGCCGGGCGAGGCGGAGCACCGCGTCCTCGTCGCCGGAGAGGACGGTCGAGGCCGGCCCGTTGACCGCGGCGACGGCGAGCCGGTGCTCCCGCCCGTCCAGGTCGGGGCGCAGTTCCGCCTCGGACGCCTGGACGGACACCATGGCGCCGCCTTCGGGCAGTCCCTGCATCAGCCGGCCGCGGGCCGCGACGAGCGCGCAGGCGTCGGGGAGGTCCCACACACCGGCCGCGTGCGCCGCGACCAGTTCGCCGACGGAGTGGCCCAGCACGGCGTCGGGCTTCAGTCCCCAGTGCTCCAGCAGCCGGTGGAGGGCGCTCTCGAAGGCGAAGAGCGCCGGCTGGGTGTAGACGGTTCGGTCGAGCAGTGCGGCGTCGGGGGTGCTGTCGCCGGCGAGGATCAGGTCTCGCAGTGGCCGGTCGAGGAAGCGGTCCAGTTGCTCACAGGCCGCGTCGAAGGCGTCAGCGAACACGGGGTACGCGGCGTGGAGCGAGGCTCCCATGCCGGAGCGCTGGCTGCCCTGCCCGGTGAACAGGAAGGCGAGGCCCCCCGCGCGGGCGCTGCCTTCCAGTACGCGCGCCGCGGGGCGTCCGTCGGCGAGGGCCCCGATCGATGCGAGCAGGTCGTCCCGGTCCACGGCGAGGACGGCCGCGCGTCGGGTGAAGTGGGTGCGGGTCGCGACACAGGAGTACGCGATCTCACCGGGCGCGAGTTCGGGGCGCTCGACGAGATGGCGCAGCAGTCGGGCCGCCTGGGCGCGCAGGGCGGGTTCGTCGCGGCCGGAGAGGGTCACGGGGACGGGCAGCGTGGCGGTGGACGGGTCGGGCTCCACGACGGGTGTGCCGCGCCCGCACCAGTCCGACAGCACCAGGTGGCAGTTGGTGCCGCCCATGCCGAAGGAACTCACCCCGGCCGTCCGGGGCAGGTCGTCGTGCGGCCAGGGGGCGAGTTCCCGCTGGACGGTGAGGTTGAGGCGGTCCAGGGGCAGTGCGGGGGGCGCGGCGGTGAAGTTGAGGCTGGGCGGAAGGGCCTGGTACTCGATGGACAGGATCACCTTGAGCAGGCCCACTGCACCGGCCGCGGCTTCCAGATGGCCGACGTTGGTCTTGGCGGAGCCGACCGCCAGTGGCCGGCCGGGCGTCCTCGCGGTACCGAGCGCCGCGCCGAGGGCGGCCGCCTCGACGGGGTCGCCGGCCTTCGTCCCGGTGCCGTGCAGTTCGACGTACTGCACCTGGTCGGGTTCCGTCCCGGCCCGGCGGTGGGCAAGCTCGATCACCTCGCGCTGGGCGCTCTCGTCGGGCACGGTGAGCCCGGTGGAGGCGTTGCCGGCGTTGTTCACGGCACCGCCGAGGATCAGGCACCGGATGGAATCGCCGTCGGCGATCGCCCGGTCGAGGGTTTTGAGTACGACCAGTGCGCCGCCCTCTCCCCTCACGTAGCCGTTGGCCCGTGCGTCGAAGGTGTGGCACCGTCCGTCCGGAGAGAGGGCCCCGGAGCCGGCGGCTACGAGTGCGGCGTCCAGGGCGAGGTTGAGGTTGACGCCGCCGGCCACGGCCGCGGTGCAGTCACCGGCGCGCAGGCTCTCGCAGGCCAGTTGGACTGCCACCAGCGAGGAGGACTGGCCGCAGTCGACGGTCTGGCTGGGTCCTCGGAGCGCGAGAGCGTGCGAGAGCCGGTTGGCGATCATGGTGCGCTGCGTTCCGACCGCCGTGTGCCGCGTGATCCCTGCGGCGCCGAGCCGGGCGCGCAGGATGGCGTAGTCGTCGGCGGTGGCTCCGACGAACACGGCGGTCGAGCTGCCTGCCAGGGTGGCGGGGACGGTGCCGGCGTGTTCCAGTGCCTCCCAGCCGAGTTCCAGCACGAGACGCTGCTGCGGGTCCATGGCCGTGGCCTCGCGTGGGGAGATACCGAAGAAGGCGGCGTCGAAGAGGTCGGCCCGGTCGAGGAAACCGCCCCAGCGCACACGTTCCGCGTCCGGCGCGTCGGCGGCCGCGGCGACCTCGCCCGCGTCCCAGCGTTCGGGCGGCGCCTCGGTGATCGCGTGCCGACCCGCGGCGAGCAGCCGCCAGAAGGTCTCCGGATCGGGTGCGCCGGGCAGCCGGCAGGAGTAACCGATGACCGCAATGGCCGTCCGCGGATCGACTCCGTCCTTATAAGACATTTTCTCCACTTCCAGCATCCCGGCTTTCCATGTAATGGAAAACACCCGAGCCACGAGAAGAACTCTCCCAGCCCGGCATATCGTTTCGATAGCGCCGACCGCGACACTCGGGGCGACCGCACGGGGCCGAGAGAAGTTGACTCTTTTCGGATGGCCCGATTCGTGGGTACGGTAGTCGCGCGACTACGGCTCGTCGGGCTTCTATTGGCGTTGGCGGACCGGGAGCACTATGGCCTGCTTCATGCCTTTTTCGCTTGAGCTACATCGGGAGACAATGATGGCATTGGGCTTTCTGTTCGGCGGCGGCGTCGGCACCGAAGTGCACGGCCTGGAGATGTATCGGACCCATTCGGTGATGCGGGATCTGTACGAGCAGGTCTCGGCATGGACCGGCATGACGGTGGGGCAGATCCTGGAGGAGGAACTGCCGGAACCCCAGGAGGAAAGGCAGAGCGCCGGGACGGTCCGCGAGACCGCGCTCGCCCTCGGCATCCACGACGTACTGGCGGAGCAGGGGCTGAGTCCGGCGGTGCTCGGCGGGCTGAGCCTCGGTGCCATGACGGCGAGCTGTCTCGCGGGCGCCATCGGTCGGCAGGAGCTGTTCGAGATGCTCGTGCACGCCCGGCACACCCCCGAACTGCCTCCCGAGGAGCCGGAGCAGGGCCTCACCCTGGCGTTCTCGCCGACCGAGGGTGACCTGGTGGCCGCGTACCGCGGCGAGGGCCGCCCCGGCGTGTATCTGTCCGGGGACTTCGGCCCGACGGCGGACGGGGCCATGCGGATCCTGATGCTGTCGGGCGAGCGGGCGGCGCTGGACGCCCTGGCGGCCGACCTGCCCCCGGGTACCGTGGCCCCTCTGCCGGGCCGGCCGATCGCCGTCCACTCCCCGTTGCGCGGCCACTTCCGCGAGTTCATGGCGCCCTACATCGACGCGATGCCGTTCAAGGCGCCCGAGGTGCCGCTCGTTTCCTGTCTGGAACGCAGGACGCTGACCACGGCCGAGGAGGTGCGGGATCTGTTCGACCGCAATTCCACGGATCCCATCAGCCTGGTGGACGTCTGCGACGAGATGAAGGACCAGGGTGTGCGTCTGGGCCTCATCATGGGCGGTTCCATCCCTGACGGGATCCTCAGGTTCCCGTTCCCGGTGGTGCACGTCGACAAGCCGGAGCACATCCCGCAGGTGTTGAACAGCGTGTACGAGTTCGGCATAGACCTCTCGCCCGTGCAGGCCCGATGAGAGCCCCGCAGGCCGCGGCGCCGTCCGCCGCGCAGTGTGACGCGCTCGTCGACGGCTGGCTCGAAACCGACCTCGACGAGTGGACCCGCAAGGTGGTGGCGCGGCACTTCCACCCCGAGACGGGCTCCCCGTACTGGCTGCGGCGGGCCGCCGAACTCGACTTCGACCCGCGGGACATCACCCGATATGCGGAGCTCAGCGCGTTCGGCCCCTTCCCGGTGGACGTCCTGCGCACACAGGACCCGGCCGACCTGGTACCCCTGGGCGTGCCACGCCCCCTGACCGGCCGTGTCTGGGACACCGGCGGCACGACCGGTACGCCGTGCCGGCTCTTCTACACGCCCGCCATGCTGCTGCACCGGGGCGCCTGGCGTCGGTGGTCCTTCGTCACCGAGGGCTTCGAAGAGGGCCGGACCTGGCTCCAGGCGACCCCCACCGGTCCGCATCTGATCGGCAACGGCCTGTGGGAGGTGTCCGAGTTGTACTCGGGACAGGCCTACGCGGTCGACATGGACCCTCGCTGGGTCAAGCGGCTCATCCGGGGCGGGCGGCTGGCGGACGCGGCCGAGTACACCACCCACCTGCTGGAGCAGATCGCGGACGTACTCGCCCAGGGCAGGATCGACTACGTCAACACCACACCGGCGGTCTTCCAGGCGCTGGTCCGCCGGTACCCCGAACTGGCCGCGGCCCTGCGGGGTGTGCGGCTGAGCGGCACACAGATGAGCCCGGACATGTACCGGGACTTCGTGGCCGCGATGGGCGGCGGGATCTGCGGCCGCAGTTACGGCAACACCTTCGGCAACGCGGCGGGGCTTCCCGTCGAACAAAACGCCGAGCTAATGCCTTATGTACCGAATTATCCGCATGTGACGATGACGGTCGTACACAAGGCAGACTGGTCAGCGACCGTCGAATACGGCACAGTGGGACAGGTTCGACTAACCGTCCTGCACGAAGACCTGTTCATCCCAAACATTCTCGAACGCGACCAGGCCCTGCGTTACAGAACCGGCGAAAAATGGCCATCGGACGGAGTTGCCAACGTAACTCCGCTGCAAACCACTTCCGCGTCACCAGAGGGCCTCTACTAATCCACGACCTAACGATTAGTTGGCATCTCGTTGGCGAAAAAGCCATGTGCTTGCGAATAGTGTTCCCCCACGCCGCAGAAGAATACACGCATGATACTGATCGAGCGTCAAGAAGAGCTGTCCGCACTGCATGCCCAACTCTCCGAAAGCCGTCGCGGCAACGGACAGGTCGCGCTTGTCCACGGTGCCGCGGGCAACGGCAAGTCCGAACTGCTGTACGCCTTTGCCGAGGAGGCGTGCGCGGCCGGTTCCCTCGTCCTTGAGGCCGTCGGCCGCGAGGAGGAGCGCGACGTCCCTCTCGGGCTCGTCCGGCAGCTCGCCCGGGACCTTTTACTGCCTGAGTCGCTGCGCACCCGGATGGCCCTGCTGGAGAGCAGCCTGGCGGTCGGCCCGGGCGCTCAACAGGTGTCGCTCGCGCTGCAGGCCCGGGTCGCGCACGACCTGTGCCGGTCGCTGTTGCTCGCCGCCGGCGCGGGCGGTCTGCTGATCAGCGTCGACGACATCCAGCACGTCGATTCCGCCTCGCTGGGCTGCCTGCTGCAACTGGTTCCGCACACACGGTCAGCCCCCGTGATGCTCGTGTTCAGCCGACCGGACAGCGCCCGGCACTGCCCTCCGCGGCTGAGCGCCGAGTTGCTCCGCCATCCCCGCTACCGGCGCTACCGGCTGGCTCCCCTGTCACCGCGGGGGACCAGCGCGTTGGCGGAGCAGGCACTGGGCGCCGAGGAGGCACGGGTCTGCGGCCACGCCTACCACTCCGCCAGCGGCGGCAACCCCCTGCTGATTCGCGCGTTGCTGGGGGACCGGCGTGACCGGCCGGTGGATCGCGACGGCACCCAGTCCGCGATGCCGTTCATGGGAGAGCAGTTCGGGCAGGCGGTTCTCGCCTGTGTGCGCAGGGGCGAGCTGCAGGTCCTCGGTGTGGCCCGCACGATGGCCGTCCTGGACGACTGCGCCTCCCCCGCCCGCATCGGCCGGCTGCTCCGGATGAGCCCTGCCGAGGTGACCGAGGCGCTGCGGCATCTGGAGGCCGCCGGGCTCGTCGAGGGCCACCTCTTCCGCCATTCGGCGGCTCGGTCGGCTGTCCTGGAGGACATCCCGTCCGACCTGCTCCGGGAACTGCGGGTCGACGCGGCGGAGCTGCTGCACCACGAAGGAGCCCCGGCGCCCACCGTCGCCCGCCACCTTGTCGCGGAGGGAGACCCGCCACAACGCTGGGCCGTCGCGGTACTGACGGATGCCTCCGAACACGCGCGCCAGTGCGGCGACCTCGCCTTCGCCCTGCAGTGCCTGGAACTGGCGCTGACCGGTTGCGAGGACATGTGCGAGCGCGCGGCCATGACGATGATGATCATCCGGCTGGAATGGCAACTCAACCCCTCCACCGCGGCTCCCCGTCTCGCGGGGCTGACCGACGCGCTGCTCGCCGGCATCCTGCCGGTCCAACTCGCCGTCCCGCTCTTCCGGGCCCTGCTCTGGCACGGCCGTCCCAGCGAGGCCGCCAGGGTGATACGCGAGCTCGGCACGGACACACCCGGCTCCCCCGGCCTGTTCTCGGAATCCCGCGAATGGCTGCGGAACCGGTATCCGCCGATGCTCACGCTCCTGCCCCCGGCCCCGGACGGCTGCGACGACCACGGCATCCGGGAACCAGCGGTCAACAGGTCCGCGGTGCTCGCCGAAACAATCTTCGGATCGACCCTGCGCGGCGGGGGCAACGAGTCCACCGCCCGGAGCGCGGAGCAACTGCTGCGTTCCTGCCGGCTGGACGACTCGACTCTGTGCTCGCTGGAGTCCGCGCTGCTCTCGCTCGTCTACGCCGACAGACTCGACCGGGCCTCCGTGTGGTCGGGCAAGCTCCTCCAGGAGGCCACCGTCAGGCGGGTGCCCATGTGGCAGGCGAAGCTCACCGCGATACGCGCCGAACTCGCGCTGCGCCAGGGTGACTTGAACGAGGCGTACGCTCTCGCCCACTCGGCCATGACACATCTGTCGCCCCGGAGCTGGGGGGTCGCCGTCGGGGCGCCGCTGAGCGTTCTCGTCCTGGCCGCGACCGCCATGGGGGCTGACGACGTCGCCGAGGAACATCTGCGTCACTCGGTGCCGGACGCGATCTTCCAGTCCCGGTACGGCCTGCAGTACCTGTATGCCCGGGGCCACCACCACCTTGCCGCAGGCCGGCTGCACCTGGCCCTGGAGGACTTCCTGCGCTGCGGTGATCAGGCCCGGGCGTGGGACATGGACCTGCCCGCGATCCTCCCCTGGCGCAGCGGCGCGGCGGCTGCCCATCTGCGCCTGGGGCAGCGGGACCAGGTTCGCCGCCTCGCGGAGGCGGAACTCGCCCGGCCCGGCAGTGCCAAGTCCCGCAACCGTGGTGTCGCCCTGTGCCTGCTCGCCGAGATCGCCGAACCGCACCGCCGGACAAGTCTGCTGCTGGAGGCCGTCGGCATCCTGCGGCTCGCCGGGGACAGGCTGGAACTCGCCCGGGCACTGGCCGCGTTGAGTTCGACGCAACGGTCGACCGGCGAGGCCGAACAGGCACGGCGAGCGCTGTACCAGGCGCTGCAACTGGCCGATCTGTGCGGCGCGCGGCGGTTGCAGCGATCCCTGCTGCACCGCAGCAGCGAGGAGGGCCCGGCCTTCCCGGCCGTTCTCCCGAAGGACCCGCTCAGTGCGGCGGAGCGCCGGGTCGCTTCGCTGGCCGCCCTCGGCAACTCCAACCGTGAGATCTCGGATCAGCTGTGCATCACCGTGAGCACGGTGGAGCAGCACCTGACCCGCGTGTACCGCAAGCTCAATGTCGCCAGCCGGGCGGACCTGCCCAGCGAACTGCCGACGCTGACCGTCGGATTCGCCTGACCGACACGCGTCGTTCCCGCGTCGCCGGTGATGTCGGTCCGGCCCTCGGTGCCTGGCCGACATCACCAGCAGGTCAGGGCGTCGCTCCTGGGGACGGGTTCAGCGCGTCGAACGCTGGATCAGTTCGTACGTCGCGGCGGTGGACTCTCCGGTGATGAGGCTGTAGCTGCCGACGGACCAGAACTGTCCGGTGCGGCCTGTGGGCGCGAGCGCCTCGATCTCGTAGGCCTGGGTCTGGCCGCCGGGGACGGCGTCGCCCTGCACGGAGGTCCAGACGCCGCCGCGCAGGCGCCAGTAGAGGGCGGTGCCCTCGTAGCCGTAGGGGTCGCCCGAGACCCAGACGGTGCCCTTGCCGTCGCCGGTGACGGCATCGGCCCACAGTCCGTCGACCGGCCCGGTGACGTCGCGCCAGGTGCGGCCGTTCCAGTGCAGCACCTTGGTCTGCTGCGGTTCGTCCTCGTTGTACGGAGTGAGAGCGGTGATCCAGACACTGCGGGCGGACTCCTGGTACACGGCCGAGACCACGAGATCGCTGCCGGCCGGAGCGGTCTCGGTCCAGGAACGGCCGTCCCAGTGCATGAGCACGGACCGGCCGGGCCGGCCGGCGTAGGCGAACTGGCCGACCGCCCAGACGTCGTGGGAGGACCGCGCCTCGATGGCGTTGACGAAGACGCCACCCTTCAGGGGTGTGCTCTGCCAGACGCCGTGGGCGTACGAGTTGATCGCGGTGTCGCTCACCAGCCAGACCTTGCCGGGGACGGCGGCGAGCTTCGCGAAGCCGAAGGCCTGGTCCGCGGGCAGTGGCGTCCGCGTCCACCGCTTGCCGTCGTAGTGGGCCAGGGTCTCGCCCTGCTGGTCCCAGCCGTACGCCCAGACGTCGTGCGCGGACACCGCGTCCACGGCGTGCCACACGCCGGTCTCCGGCACGTCCGGGGTGGACTGCTGCTGCCAGGTGCTGCCGTCCCAGCGCAGGATCACACCCTGGCCGACCCCGTTGACGTACTGGACGCCCACCGCCCAGGCGGCGTCAGGACCGACCGACGCGATGTCGAAGAGCACGGAGTTGTCGGAGAGCGTCCCGGCCAGAGAAGTGCGCCAGGCCGGAGCCGAGATCTGATTCGGCGTCGCTGCGGCGGGAGCCGCGCCGTCCGCCACGGAGACCGCCGCCGGGGCGACGGTCACGGTGGCTGCCGTGAGCGCCGCGACGATCGCGATCTTGAGGTGTGTACCTGTCTTCATGCCGTCTCCCCGTCGTCCACGAAGGCACTGCGGAGGATCTGCTTGCGCGCCCCCGCCGATGCCTGCTCACTCATAGGACCCGCCTCCCGGCCGGACGGTTGTGCCGAAGCCCGCACGGAGTGCCCCTCGATCTCGGCGCGCTCGGCCCGGACCGACCGTCCGGCGGGGGAGGTGCCGGTCTCCTCCCCCGCCGTGGGCGTGGGATCAGCAGCGCTTGCTGGAGTAGCCCCCCACAGGTGCGGGGTCGCCGGCGGCACGCACGGTGCCCGATCCGGCCGTGCAGTCGTTCACGGTGCTGGTGCCGCTGGACCAGAACTCCTGGCCGTCGGTGTTCGTCCAGGAGTGCTTGCCGAGGACCTCGTCCTGGGAGTAGCTGTAGACGGCGGCGGTCACGTCGTAGTCCCCGACGGCGTCGCGGAAGCTCTGCCAGACCCAGACGTAGCCGTAGTTCTTGGCACAGGACGGCGAGTAGAACTGCTTGACGGACGCGGCGGTCCTGCCCCCACGTGTGATGTACCCGGTGGAACCGATCTGATAGGCGTCCGCGCACACCCCGGCCGCCCTGGCCCGCGGACTCGCCGGGTTGCCGTCGGCGGACGGCGCGGTGGGGGCCGCCGCAGTGGTGCTGGTGGTGGTGCGTGCGGTCGGTGCGGGCGCCGGGCCGGTTCCGGCGGTGGCGACCGCGGCCGGGATGAGAGCGAAGGCGCAGGCCAGTGCCGCAGTGATGGTCTTGAGATGACGCATGTGGTGTTTCCCCCTGCTCGTCGTGGTTGAGCCACATGTCATGACAGGTGCCAGGACATGTGCTGAGACGTGCTCCGAAGCGGGAGACACCGAAAAGGCACGCGTGGTCAGCGCGGGTCCCCGTGGCACGAAGCGGCCACCTCCGGACTCCCCGGAACACTTCGGACGCAAGATGAGACCCGTGTGCCCCTCAAAGGGTTGTACGCGGATCTCCCGCACCTCGCGAGGAGGCCGCATCGCGGTGAGAGATCGGCAGGGCAATGGATCAACCCGTCTCTCTCTCCGGGTACCGTCAGGGTATGAGTCATCCGCATCCCGACCTGAAAGCCGCCCCGCCCCTTCCCGAGGGAGGGCTGCGGGTCATTGCCCTGGGCGGCCTGGGTGAGATCGGCCGCAACATGACCGTCTTCGAGCACGCCGGCAAACTGCTCATCGTCGACTGCGGCGTGCTGTTCCCCGAGGAGACCCAGCCCGGCGTGGACGTGATCCTGCCGGACTTCACCTCGATCCGGGACCGGCTGGACGACATCGTGGCCATCGTGCTCACCCACGGCCACGAGGACCACATCGGCGGCGTGCCGTACCTGCTGCGCGAGCGGTCCGACATCCCCGTCGTCGGCTCCAAGCTGACGCTGGCGTTCCTGGAGGCCAAGCTCAAGGAACACGGCATCCGGCCGCGCGCGGTGCGCGTGCGCGAGGGCGACCGGCGTGGCTTCGGGCCCTTCAACTGCGAGTTCGTGGCGGTCAACCACTCCATCCCGGACAGTCTCGCGGTCGCGATCCGTACCCGCGCCGGGATGGTGCTGCACACCGGCGACTTCAAGATGGACCAGTTCCCGCTCGACGAGCGCATCACCGACCTGCGTGCCTTCGCCCGCCTCGGCGAGGAGGGCGTCGACCTGTTCCTCACCGACTCCACCAACGCCGAGGTGCCCGGCTTCACCACCTCCGAGCGTGAACTGAACCCGGCGATCGAGCAGGTGATGCGCACCGCGCCGCGCCGGGTCATCGTCTCCAGCTTCGCCAGCCATGTGCACCGCATCCAGCAGGTCCTGGACGCCGCCCACCAGCACGGCCGCAAGGTCGCCTTCGTCGGCCGCTCCATGGTCCGCAACATGGGCATCGCCCGTGACCTGGGCTATCTGAAGGTGCCGTCCGGTCTGGTCGTGAGCACGAAGGAGCTGGAGAAGCTCCCGGACCACAAGATCACACTGGTGTGCACCGGTTCCCAGGGCGAACCGATGGCCGCGCTGTCACGAATGGCCAACCGCGACCACATGATCCGTATCGGCAAGGGCGACACCGTCCTGCTCGCCAGCTCCCTCATCCCCGGCAACGAGAACGCCATCTACCGGGTGATCAACGGACTGACCCGGTGGGGCGCCCACGTGGTCCACAAGGGCAACGCCAAGGTGCATGTCTCCGGACACGCGAGCGCCGGTGAACTCGTCTACTGCTACAACATCGTCAAACCCCGCAACGTCATGCCCGTGCACGGCGAATGGCGCCACCTCCGGGCCAACGGTGACCTCGCCATCCGTACCGGTGTCGATCCCGAGCGGGTCGTCATCGCCGAGGACGGAGTCGTCGTCGACCTCGTCGACGGGCGCGCCACCATCACCGGCAAGGTGCCCGCGGGCAACGTCTATGTGGACGGCATGGAAGTCGGCGGCGCCACCGAAGCGTCCCTGAAGGACCGTCTGACCCTCGCCGAGGAGGGCGTCGTCACGGTCGTGGCCATCGTCGACGCGGACACCGGCGCCCTGGCCGAGACCCCGGACTTCCTGGCCCGCGGCTTCGTCCACGACGACGCCACCTTCGAGTCCGTCATCCCCGTCATCGAGAAGACACTGGCCACCGCGGCCCAGGAAGGTATCGGGGACGCACACCAGCTCGAAAAGCTCATCGCCCGCGCCGTGGCGAACTGGGCCTTCCGCACCCACCGCCGCAAGCCGCTCATCATCCCGGTCATCATCGACGCCTGAGCCACAACCCGTCAGAAGGATCCCCGGTTCCGGTCGCGGCCGGAGCCGGGGATACCGCCAGGCCGGCACCGATCGCCATCGTGGCGGAACTCCCCTCCGCGCCCACCGGTCCCACGACGTGCCGTAGTCCGTCGTCCCCTCGGGAGCGACGACCGAGCGGCCGTCCCGTGCCGCCGACACGCGCACTCCGGTCAGAAACTTCCTTTACTGGGACTGATCGTCCGCTATCCCCGATGATGGGGACTGCCTGAGGCAACGGATCAAGGAACACGGGGAGTACGCACATGGCAGTGGAGGCCGGCACTCAGCAGGACGAGCGCGTCGCGGGGCGGGTGTGGACGGTCCGTCTGGACCCGGACGGCCGCCCTGCCGCCGGCGCGGTGCGGCTCTCCTGCTCGCGCCAGACCTGCGCCGATCAACGCCTGCCCGGCGGCGCCGCCACAGGACGCAAGGCCGCGGTCGAACACATCAACATGCACCTCGCCCACGTCCGCGCGGGTGGCGGACCGCGCGCCGAGGCATGGTGCGCCTGCCGCGCCGCCGACTGCGCCTGGCACACCCCCGACCCCACAGCCGCACCGCGCGGCGGGGCACGGCCGGCGCCGGCGCCGGGGCGGTGCGGAGGACCGGTGGTCCTGACGGTGTACGCGGACCGGGCGGGGAGGCTGTGGCGAGTCGCGGAGACGTGCGCCCGGTGCGCGGCCACCATTCCCGACTGCCGTGTCCTGGACACCGCGCCGTCCCCGACCCGCACCATCCCGGCCCGGCCGGACCCAGGTGCGCCGAAGCCGGCCGGCGGCACGACGGAAGACCGTGTGACGGCGCTCTTCTCCGACCACGCCCCCTCCCCCACGACCAGTTCCGCGTCCGCACCGACCACCACACCCGCGTCGGTACCCCCTGCCCGCGCAGCCTCTCCGCGCAGGACAGCCCGGCGGCCGAAGCGGTGGGGGAAGATCGCGCAACGGATCGTGCCGCAGGACCTCGAACCCGATGTCCTGCGGATGGAACTCATCGAACTCGGGGACGAGTTCCGCGCCTACCAGCAGCGCCCCGAGCCCGACCTCGCCGTCCTCGCCGAACTCCACGACCGCAAGGCCCGCGCCTTCGCGCTGTGGGCCGACGTGAGTGGCGACGACTCCCTGCGTCAGGAGGCACACCGGGCCGAGACGGCCGCGCAGACCACCCGCGAGATGCACGCCAACCGCGGCGGACCGCCCGTCGGTGACCAACCGGTCGTGGAGCGGCTGCTGACCCGGCAACAGGCCGTGCACGCGCGTTCCGTGCTGGACCACGTCGCCACCCACTGCCCGCTTCCCGAGGCCGAGGCGCGGCTGGCCGTGCTGATGCTCACCCTCCGGTCCGCGCGCGCCGGCACCGGGAACATCACCGGCCAGGACCTCACCGGCTGGCTGGCGAACGATGCCGAACAGGTGCTTCAGCGGCTGGTCGAGGCCGACTGGATGATCCTGCCCGGCACCGTCGACGAAGTGATGGCCGCCCGTTCCGAGAACCCCGCCGCGATCACCGTCCCGGCGCTGCTGCCCGAGCAGGCCCGTCCGTTCACCTTCGGCAAGACCACCCGCGCGAAGTTGTCCGGGTGGGCCCAGAAAATCGTGGGTGACCGAAAGATCCGTAAGAAGAAGCTGGGTGCCGCCACCAGGCTGCTGGCCCTGTACGCCGCCGCCCACACCCGCCCCGACGGCCGCCTCGGAGACGCCGAGGACGACGGAATCCATCTGGACCGGGCCGCAGCGTTCACCGCTCTGACGCCCGATCAGATCGCCGAACACGCCCAACTGCTGGTCACCGCCGACTGGTTCACCGAAGCCGACACCGCCGAAGGAAGACTGCGCGGACAACTCGCCGAGCGCGTCCTGCCGCTGGGAGGACTCCTGTAGGGCGTTGAAGGCGTTGTCCAGGTCCGTCCTGCCCGGGGCATGATCACATGCCCCGGGGGCGGATTCCCCCGATGGGGGCCGTGTGTATTATCGGAGCACTGGAAGTAAAAACGTGTGTTCACTGCCGCGCATCGACCCCGGTTGACGGAGCGGCGAACACTCGCGCACACGCGGTATCGGACGATCCGCCACTTCTTCACGTCGAAGGAGTGCGCAGTGAATGTCCGTCGTCATGGAGTTGCCGAGGATGCCGGCGCCCTGAGTGAAGTCTCCCGTCCGCCGCGCTCCCTCCGTGAGGCGGGGGCAGCCCTCACCGGCCTGTCAGCGGTCTTTCTGTTCGAGATGCTCGACAACTCGATCCTCAACGTCGCGCTGCCCACCATCGGCCGCGAGCTGTCTGCGTCGACGGTTGTGCTGCAGTGGGTCACGGGCGTGTACGCCGTCGTGTTCGGCGGTTTGATGCTGGCCCTGGGCGCGCTGGCCGACCGCGTCGGCCGCCGCAAGGTCATGCTGGTCGGGCTGGTGCTGCTGGGTGTGGCGAGTTCGGCGACAGCGTGCGTCACCTCGGCGGAGCAGCTCATCGCCATCCGTGCGGCAATGGGTGTCGCCGCCGCGATGACGACGCCGGGCTCGCTCGCCCTGGCGTTCCGGCTGTTCGACGAAGACACCCTGCGCGTGCGTGCGACGACGCTGATCTCCACCGTGGGCCTCGTCGGACTCGGGATCGGGCCGACGGTGGGCGGCTTCGTACTCACGTTCGCACCGTGGCAGGTGCTGCTCCTGGTGAACGTGCCCATCACCGCACTGGCGTTCGCCGGGATCCGCCGGGGCATCCCCGCCGACAAGGCGGACGAACTGCACCGCGACCCGATCGACGGCCTGGGCGCAATGCTCGGTACGGCCACGATCGTGCTCGCGCTGGTCACACCGACGCTGTTCCTCGACGCGGGCACCGCCGCGCCTCTCCCCTGGCTGACGATGGCGGCGGCTGTCGTGACGGCGGTGATGTTCGTCGTCCGCGAGCGTTCCGCCCGCTGTCCGCTGCTCGATCCCGCACTCGTCGCCCGTCCACTTGTGTCGAGTGGTCTGGCGTTCAAGGCCGCCGCGGGCCTCGCGACCGCCGGCCTCGGCTACCTCGTGACCCTCCAGCTCCAACTCGACTGGGGCTGGACGCCGGCCCGAGCGGCGCTGGGCCTGCTGCCGCAGGTGGTCGTGCTCATCGCCGGCGGGGCTCTCATCGCGCCGCTGGTCACGCGCGTGGGTCTCGACAAGGCCGCGTGGCTCAGCGCCGGAGCTGTCGTGTGCGGACTCGCCGTCTACGGGCTGCTGGGCCGTTTCGGATACGTGTGGGTCGCCCTCGCACTCGTGCTCGTCGCCGCCGGTATGCGTGTCGTGGGTGTCGTCGCCGGGACCAATGTGATGCGTGGCCTCCCGGCGAACCGCACCACCGTCGGAGCGGCGCTGGTGGACACCGCCGGCGAGGTCACCACCGGTATCGGCGTCGCCGTCAGTGGAACCGTCCTCGCGGCGCTCTTCACCGGCGACATCGCCACGACGAACTGGAGTACTGGCCAGACCGCCGAGTTCCGCAACGCGGTCACCTGGGCCGGCCTCGTGCTCACGGGCCTGGCCGCGGCGCTGGTGGGATGGGGAATCATCCGTGCGCGGCACGCCGCGGACAGCTCGGTGCCGTCGCCCGCGGACGATACGGACGGCGGGTAGGCGCGAGGACGGAGGCTCTCCGCCGACTCCCCACGGTCGTCGTGCTCGTCGGCCGACGCGGGGAGGGCGGGAGGGCCGCCGGGCCCGCGCCTCCCCGTCGTGACGAGGCTGGCCGACCCGATCCCCGCCACGGGTCCAGGTCGGCGAAGACGCCGGCGTCCAGGTGTCCGAGGAGATCGGCGGGATCGCGGTACACCTCGCGGGCGCCGGCCGCTTCCAGGTCGGCACGTGGGATTCCGCCGGACAGCACCGCCACGGGGGCCACCCCGTCCCGTACTGCGGACTTCATGTCCCACACGGTGTCGCCGACGAACACGGCTCGTTCGCTCGGCACCCCGGCCAGTTCCCTGGCCAGCCGGACGGGGTCGGGCGCGGGTTTGCCCTCGGACACGTCGTCCGCACCGGCCGCTCCGAGGATGACGTCGTCCGCGCCGATGGCCCGTCGCAGCGCGGCGAGTTCCGCCCCGCCCGCCGAGGTCGCCAGGACGATTCCCCAACCCCGCCCGGCCAGGTCACGTATGTCATCAGGGGAATGCGTTCGGTGGCCTGCGCGGCGGCACCGAGCACGCTCCACGCGTAGGGGGCGTGCCCCTGGGACTTCAGCCAGGGGAAGTAGTGGTCGGACGTGACCGAGAAGTCGAAACCGGCGCGTTCGGCGCCGACCACATGGCCGACGAGCTCGCGCGGGCCGGCCTGCTCGGTCATCATCGTGTACCCGATCCGCACCATGCCGCTCTTCTCCTCGTGGGTCGACCAGGCGTTACGGTTTCCTGGCTCGTCACTCGTCACCTCTTCGTCCCGAGCCGCAGGTCGACCTCCTTCTCCTGGTCTCCCGACGCAGTGCCCCGCTCCTGCACGTCGAACGCGGTGCTCAGCGCCTCGCGGAGTCGGTCCACGGCGAGGTAGCCGCCCTGGATCGTGGCGGCGACCGAACCGTCCAGCGGGGTGGGCCCGGTCGGAATCCACTCCTGGGTCGGCTCGAACTCCGCCGTCCACACGGCGGAGCGGTCGCCCGGCTGCCCCTGGGGCACGTCCTCGGCGGGACGGTCGGTGGGAAACGCGGTGCGCAGCACCTCGAAGACGGTGGCGGAGTCCTCCTTGGAAGCTCCGGTGAGAGACACGGTGGCCATCGGGGTTGCTCTCCTTCGGGTAGGGGCGCCGGTGAAAGATCGGCGCCCGTTCGTCGGTGTCGGGACGAAATGCCGGGACAGGCGTTCGATTACTTGGGATTCACGGTTGTCGCCTTCTCGGGCAGAGATGGTGCGAGGTCCGCGTACCCAGGTGGCCGACGACGATGCGGGCGATCTCGCTCCCCGGCGGCCGATCAGTGGTTGCTGCATGCGAGGCCTTCGCCCGGCAGCCTCGGTTGACGGCCAGTCGTCGCGGGTAGGCCGGTCGGCATGGCTGATGGCGTTCAGGCTGGACTGTGGGGGCTGGTGGCGGGCTCGGCGCTGCTGCTGGGTGCCGTGCTGGGGTACGGGCTACGGGTGTCGCAGAAGGTGATCGCGACCGTGATGGCCTTCGGAGCCGGTGTGCTGATCTCAGCGGTGTCCTTCGAACTGGTCGGAGAGGCGTACGAGCAGGCAGGGCTCGCTCCCGCGGTCGTCGGCACTCTCATCGGCGCCCTCGCCTACACCGGGGGCAACGTGTGGCTGGCCCGGCGTGGCGCGCGCCACCGCAAGCGCTCCGGTCACCAACGGACACAGGCACAGCCCTCGGAGGCCGAACAAGGGGGCTCCGGGACCGCGCTCGCACTGGGCGCGCTGCTCGACGGTGTGCCGGAGTCCGCGGTCATCGGCGTCAGCCTGCTGGACGGCGGCGCGGTCAGTCTGGTGACGGTGGCGGCGGTGTTCATCAGCAACGTTCCCGAGGGACTGTCCAGTTCCGCGGGGATGAAGAGGGCCGGCCGTTCCAAGGGGTACGTCTTCGGTGTCTGGGCGGCGATCGCCGCGGCCGGCACGGTGTCGGCCGTTCTCGGTTACACGGTGGTCGGTTCCTTCTCCCCCACCGTGATGGCCGCGGTGACCGCGGTGGCGGCCGGGGCGATCCTCGCCATGATCGCCGACACGATGATCCCCGAAGCGTTCGACGAGGCCCATCTGGCCATCGGACTGATCACCGTCAGCGGCTTCCTCGTCTCCTTCGCCCTCTCCCACACCTGACGACGACCTTGGGCACGACCGCGGCATCGATGTCGCAGGGGTCCGGCAGCCATCGGCCGGACCCCTGCCTCCTGCCCGAGCGACACCTATGCCTGAGCCGAGGGAGCCGAGTTCGCCCCCTCGCCCCTGACCTTCGCCGAGGCCGACGCCACCGCCGACAGGGGTTTGGCGATGTCCTCCAGCGAGCGGCGTTCGGCGTTCACCGCGAGGAACGCGGCCACTATCCCGGCGGCGCACATGAGCCCGGCGCCGATCTGGAAGGCGAGCACCGTGTCCCCGACCACGCCGGACGCGGTGAGGTCGGCGAAGACCAGCGGTCCGGTGATGCCACCGGCGGCGGTGCCGAGGGCGTAGAAGAAGGCGATGGACATGGCCCGCGTCTCCATCGGGAAGATCTCGGAGACCGTCAGGTAAGCGCTGGAGGCGCCCGCCGAGGCGAAGAACAGCACCGCGCACCAGCAGGCCGTCAGGGTGGTCGCGGTCAGCGAGCCCCGGTCGAACAGCCAGGCCGTGCCGAACAGCAGCACTCCGGAGAGCAGGTACGTCGAGGAGATCATCACCCGGCGGCCCACCGTGTCGAACAGCTTGCCGAGGAGCAGCGGGCCGAAGAAGTTGCCGACCGCGATCACTGCGAAGTAGTAGCCCGTGTTGCCGCTCGGAACGTCGAAGAACTTCGTGAGGATCGCGCCGAAGCCGAAGGTGATCGCGTTGTAGAGGAACGCCTGGCCGATGAAGAGAGAGAAGCCGAGCACACTGCGCTTGCGGTAGGTCGCGAAGACCGTGCGGGCGATCTCGCCGAAGCCCACCGTCCTGTGCTGCTGGATGGTGATCTCGTTCTCGGGTTCGGGAAGCGGTTCACCCGTCTCGGACTCGATCTTCCGCTCGATGGAGGAGACGATCTCCTCCGCCTCCCGTTCCCTGCCGTGGATCAGCAGCCAGCGTGGACTCTCGGGCACATGCCGTCGTACGACGAGGATGACCAGGCCGAGAACCACGCCCAGGGCGAAGGTCAGCCGCCAGCCCACGTCCGCGGCCAGGAGGTCGGTGTTCAGGGCGACGATCGACAGCAGGGAGCCACCGACCGCGCCGATCCAGAAGCTGCCGTTGATGATGAGGTCGACCCGGCCGCGGTAGAACGACGGGATGAGTTCGTCGATCGCGGAGTTGATGGCCGCGTACTCCCCGCCGATGCCGAAACCGGTGAGGAAGCGGAACGCGAAGAACCACCAGGTCGAGAAGGACACCGCGGTCAGCGCGGTGGCGACCAGATAGACCGCCAGAGTGATCATGAACAGCTTCTTGCGGCCGAAGCGGTCGGTCATACGGCCCCAGAAGAGGGCGCCGACGCAGGCGCCGGCCACGTACAGGGCGGCAGCGAGACCGGTGACCTGACCCGAGGTGATCGGCAGCCCGCTGCCGGGCTCCGAGAGCCGGGAGGAGATGTTGCCGACGACCGTGACCTCCAGGCCGTCGAGGATCCATACGGTGCCGAGACCGATCACGATCGTCCAGTGCCAGCGTGACCACGGGAGGCGGTCGAGGCGGGCAGGGATTGAGCTGGTGATGGTACGGCCGGATCCGGCCGGTGCGCCGGCGCTGGACATGGGCTCCCTCCTCGTCGGAACCTCGTCGAACGAACCACCTTCGGGTGCCCCTGCCCTGCGGTTCTACGCTCCGGCGTGGATGGGAGGTCCCGCCTCACGGGGTGGCCCTCGCCCGTCCGCCGGGACGCGACCAGGCCGTCAGCCAGCTACAGAACCACGGCCACCGGCACCTGAGTACCGGCAAGAATGTCAGTGGTGGGTGGCAGCATCGGGCCCATGACTGACACCACGGCGTTCGACTGGCGGTCCTTCCTGCTCAGATGGAGTGAGGAGTGGGCGCGTCATCTGCCTGGCGGGGAGACACGGGGCGAGGACGACGAGGTCGCGCGGCGGGCGGGCTGGCTGGGGTTCCCGTCCGCCTCCGAGGAGCGGATCGCAGCCATGGAGGAGCGCCTCGGCCGAAGGATGCCCGCGTCCTACCGGGAGTTCCTCAAGGTCAGCGACGGATGGCGGCACGCGGGGGGCTTCGTGTGGCTGCTGGCCGGGACCGAGGGCGCGCGCTGGCACAACGACGAGTCGGGACTCGCGGAAATGTTCGAGGAGTACCTGGACGAGGACGCCGGGCCCGAGGAGCGGCAGGAGGTGGACCTCTGGCGGCGCGGGCTGCAGCTCGACGTCGAGGCCGACGCCATCTACGTACTCCTGGATCCCGAGGACATGGACGAAGACGGTGAGTGGGCCGTGTACACCTGGGCGGGCTGGCGGGCCTCGGCGCCCAAGCGGTACGCGAACTTCCTTGAGTTCATGCAGGACATGCACCGGGAGTTCCACAGCCTGCGAGCGGGCCGGGGCGACGAGGAAGCCGTGTTCGCCAACGACACGACGCGAATGCTGGACGCCCTGGTGGAGGAGGCCCGGCTGGAGGCGCTGCGCGGCGGCTGGGAGCACGCCCTGAAGACCCTTGACGAGGCCAAGGCGTACGGCAGACCACGAGCCGCGGCGCTGGGCGACCAGATACGCCGTCTGCTCGGCCAGACCTACATGGTGTACTTCGACGGCTTGCTGACGGACCCGCGATACGCCCCCGAACTCCTGCCACCGCTGGTCGCCGAGCACGCGGTGCACTCGTACCGTGACGACTCCACGTTGATGTCCCACCTGCGGGGCGCCGATGACGACCTGGTGTCCCTGGCTCACGTGACGCTGGATCAGGTGCGGAACGGCACGTATCGGTACTCGGCGGCCGGACCGTTCGGGGACGCGGTCGAGCGGGCGCGGCAGCTGGCGCGGTGGGGAGACACCGACGGGGCCTGGCGGACGCTGACTGACGCTCTGCCTTTGTGGGAGCCGCTGGGACCGGACCATTTGGCGCCGCTGGGATGGGTGGCCGACCCCTTGCTGGGGCAGCTGCTGACCCCGGAGCGGGGACGTGAGCTGCTGTCCACACCGAGGAGCGGGCAGGCGGGTGAGGCGCCGACGCCGACAGCGGGGCTCGACCCGGGGGGCCTGGCATGGCTCGCGGACCCGGACCCGGGCAACAACCGCACGTCGTACCGGTTCGTCCTGGTGGAGGGGGTGGAGCCGGAGGAGTTGCCCGGACGTCTCGCCGACAAGGACAAGGGCGGGGACGGGGGTAGGGACGGCACTGTGCTGAGGAAGCCCATGACCGTGTGGGAGGCGCACCGGAGTTCGCTGCACGGCAAGAGGGAGTTCTCGTCCTTCGACGACCGGGCGCTCATGGCGGTCGGCCGGGCCGGTCCCGGCTGGAGTTTCGCGTTCGACGGCGAGCCCGCCCCGTTCGACCGGCAGCGGTTCGTCTCCCCGGCCACGGCCGCCAGCGAGGGCACGCGTGCTGTGGTGGTGTGGAGCGGGCTGAGGACATGGCATGGGGAGCCGTTCTTCCACCTGTCAGTGGCACAGGACGGCATCGAGCAGTACGCGTTCACGTACGCGGGCGGAGAGATCAGGCAGAGCGGAGAAGTGCCGAAGGCGCTGGATGCGAGCCGGTTCCTCGAGGCCCTGGAGGACGGAGCCTCGGCGGAACGGCCGTTGCTGGAAGCGGTGGCCGAGCAGTTCGGTGCGTCGCTGCCGACGCGAGCCATCACCAACGGGCGGTTGCACACCTTCACCACCCGTTCGTGGACCCGGCCACCAAGGGACGGTGAGACGTACGCGGTGATCCGCATGGGATGAGAGCCTGTGTCCTATCCCCTGATATGGATCTTCAGTCGGGTCCGGCCTGGTGCGGTGTCCGGGTTCGTCGGGCGGCCGTTTCAGCGGTGCTGCCCGGTGTGTGACTCTCCGCTGGAGGTGGGGGCCGCGCCGAGGGCGGTGTACTGGAACCGCTAACTGCTCCTGACCGGCGGCCGCCTGGGCGCCCACGAGGACATCGTCCCCGACGAGCGCTACGAGCCCGATCTGGGCCCGGAACCGGACGTCGACGAACTCCGCGAGAACTTCGCCCGCCTCCTGGAGCCGGTCGACGTCTACTCCGAGGTCTTCGACCCCTACGAGCCCCGTAAGGCCCCCGTGCCCGCCGCACCACCGGGGCCCTGTGGTGGTGGCAGTTCTCCTACTTCTCCAACTGGGGTTCCACGGCCTCGGCGACGCTCAGGGCCTTGCAGTCGGTGGCCGCCCATGTCCGCCTGAACCTGCCCCTGGAGGAACTGGACGGCCTCGACACCGACCAGGCCATGGGGGACGAACGCCGGAGTTCGAGGCGGACCGGGTGATGGCGGAGGAGATCGCGGGACCGCTGGGAATTACCGGTACAGGACGATCGAGTTGATCGGAGTCAGGTTCAGGTACTCCCCGTAGCCGGGACCCAGCACTTTGCTGCAGTCGCCGGTGCCGTTGTAACCGGTGCACAGCTTCACGTACGCGTCCTCGAACGGGCCGTTCTGGTTGTTCAGGACCCAGTGCTGGTTGACCTGGTTCGACAGGTTGTAGGTGCCGTAGCGGAAGTACTTGTTGGTGACGTCGCCGGCGCCGATGTTGCTGTAGCGGCCCTCGGCGTAGATGCAGACGTTGCCGTCCGGGCAGCCGGCCCAGTCCGCCTGAGCGGCGGCGGAGGCGCCGGTCGCGCCCGTGAGCACGGTGGTGCCGGTCGCGGCGGCGACGGCGGCCACGGCCAGCAGGTTGCGGAGCTTGTTCCTCATGGTGGTTCCCTTCCTGGCTCTGTTTGACATGCTGCATGCCTACCAGGGGGCGTTGCCGGGCGGGTACCTGACAGATGTCAGGGTGGAAATGCCCGCCTGGGCCCTGCCGGGCGGCGGCCTCCCGCATGATGGTCGTGTGGCGAGTTCGGTCAAGGGCATGGGTGTGGACGGGAATCGGCCTCTTCGTCGCCGGGGCCGTGGGACTGGTCGTCGGGGGCCTGCTGGGTCGACGCGGCGGATCCCTGGGCGAGTGCGGCCGGGGGCACGGCGGAGCTCCTCGGGCCGGCGCTGACGGTGCTGGCGATTCGTGAAAACGGCAGGGGCCGCTCCTCGCCTCAGTCATCTCATTTGGCTGCCTGGGTAGGCTGTCGGTCGCGGTGGGGATCGTTGAGCGGCTGGCGCCGGATGAGTTGTGGGAGCTGTTCCAGCGAGTGGTGCCGGAGGCGCCGGTGCGGCCTC
Organism: Streptomyces sp. AK08-02; assembly: GCF_033795085.1. NCBI lineage: Bacteria > Bacillati > Actinomycetota > Actinomycetes > Kitasatosporales > Streptomycetaceae > Streptomyces > Streptomyces sp. AK08-02. The sequence goes on along the minus strand of NZ_JARAZV010000001.1, from coordinate 756,955 downwards.
AGGGTGGTGGCCGTCGTCGGCATGGTGACCGGGAGGTGCTGGCCGCGATCGTGTTCGTGGCCACGTCTGGCTGTACGTGGCAGCAGTTGCCGGCGGCGTCGTTGCGAAGGACTGGCGAGAACTAGCGGTGATCAGTGTCCGCAGGGACACGATGCAAGCCGGAGTTCACCAGCTGATCGCGGCAGCCACCGGCAGGTGGTCGCTTCCGGTGGTCGGCAGCACCCACGAGCTCTCCGGCTTCACGCCCCGCACCAGGATCTGGTCGATCCGCGCCACCGGGAACCTCGCCGGCCAGGTGAAGCCGAAGCCGTCCCCGGCCGCGTCCTGGGCCGAGTGCAACCGCGAGGTGAGGCCCGCGAACGCCCGGTCGTCCAGGGTGCCGTTCAGGTCGCCGAGCAGCACCACCCGCTTGTACCGCTCGGCGGCGACGGCCTCAGCCAGCGCCTGCGCGTTCCTGTCCCGCGAGTCCGTCCAGAAGCCCGCCCTGGGATTCACGCGTACGGACCCCAGGTGAGCCACGTAGACCGCCAGTGGCCCGTGATCCGTGGCCACGGTGGCCCGTAGCGCCCGGTTGTAGGACATCCTCACGTCAGTCGGTTTGGTGTCCGCCAGGGGCCCGTAGTCCATCTTGGTGTCGACCGGTTCGGCGTCCGACAGCGGCAGCTTGCTCCACAGGCCGACCGTGCCCTGGATCGTGTGGTACCGGTACGTCTTCGCCAACTCCTTCTCGTACGTGCCCCTCGCCTGCTGGGCAAGCTCCTCCAGTGCCAGGACGTCCGCACCGGAGGCGGCGAGTTCGCGGGCGGTGCCGACCGGGTCGGGGTTGTCGGCGCCGACGTTGTGGCCGGCCACGGTGAGGTCGCCGCCCGGGTGGGACTTGTCACTGAGCAGGCCGCCGAAGAGGTTGAGCCACACCGTGACCGGCAGGAGCAACGCGGCCACCGCGGAGGCGGAGCGGCGCCAGAGCGCCCCGGCCAGCAGCAACGGGACGAACAGTCCGAACCAGGGCAGGAAGGTCTCCACCAGGCTGCCCACGTTCATGATCTGGTTCGGGATCATCGAGTGCAGCAGCATCAGCAGACCGAGCAGCAGCGCCAGCGCCACGAGCACCGGCCCGCGTTTCCAGGGCTCCGACCGGAAGCCGGCACGGATCGCCCGGCGAATGTTCGCGCGCCGACGCCCGACGACGGTGCCCCGGCTGATACCCGCGCCCTGGAGACCGGAGTCGGCACTCCGTTCGTCGCGGCGGATCCCTGTTCGTACCGGCGGTGGGGTTCGAGTCATTCCGCCAGTCAAGGCGGCCCGGTGTCGCAGGCACGTATCCGGTTTTCGATACGCCGACGACAGGCCTCGGCTCGTAGCCTCGGAGGATGCGTGTACTGATCGTCGAGGACGAGCCCTATCTGGCGGAAGCCGTCCGCGACGGCCTGCGACTGGCAGCGATCGCGGCCGACGTGGCGAGGGACGGTGACACCGCTCTGGAACTGCTGAGCGTCAACGCCTACGACATTGCCGTTCTCGACCGCGACATCCCCGGACCGTCCGGAGACGACGTCGCCGAACACATCGTGGCCACCGGAAGCGGTATGCCGATCCTCATGCTCACCGCCGCCGACCGGCTCGACGACAAGGCCTCCGGGTTCGCGCTCGGCGCCGACGACTACCTCACAAAACCGTTCGACCTGCAAGAGCTCGTTCTCAGGCTCAGAGCTCTCGACCGCAGACGCGCGCACATCCGGCCGCCCGTGCGGGAGATCTCGGGCCTACGACTGGATCCGTTCCGCCGCGAGGTCCACCGGGACGGCCGCTACGTCGCGCTGACCAGGAAACAGTTCGCCGTGCTGGAAGTCCTCGTCGCCGCCGAAGGCGGTGTCGTCAGCGCCGAGGACCTGCTGGAACGCGCATGGGACGAGAACGCCGACCCGTTCACCAACGCCGTGCGCATCACCGTCTCGGCACTGCGCAAACGGCTCGGCGCACCCTGGATCATCGCCACCGTGCCAGGCGTCGGCTACCGCATCGACACATGGCCGGAGTCCCGACAGGAGGGAGGCGAACGTGGATAGGGCACCCGGGTTGAGTGTTCGGGTCAGACTCACCCTCAGCTACGCGGGGTTCCTCATGCTCGCCGGCGTCCTGCTGCTGGCGGCGGTGTGGTGGTTCCTGCTGCGTTACGTTCCCGACCGCGCGATGCTCATCAACCCCGATGTCAGGCCCGCGAACGGTGTCTTTCCCATCCGCTCCGCCCTCCTGAGCGTCTTCGCTCCGAGGGCTGCCGCGGTACTCGCCTTCCTGCTCGTCCTCGGTCTCCTGGGAGGGTGGATCCTCGCCGGCCGGATGCTCGCGCCACTGACCCGCATCACCGATGCCACCCGCACGGCCACGCACGGATCGCTGTCCCACCGGATCCAACTGCCGGGCCGCAAGGACGAGTTCCGTGAACTGGCCGACTCCTTCGACGTGATGCTCGCGCGGCTCGAAGCGCACGTCGCCGAACAGCGGAGGTTCGCGGCCAACGCCTCCCACGAGCTGCGAACCCCGCTGGCCGTCTCGAAGACGCTGCTCGATCTGGCCCGCACCGACCCCAACCACGACACCGGTGCGACCATCGACCGTCTGCACGCCGTCAACGCCCGCGCGATCGCGCTCACCGAGGCCCTGCTCCTGCTCGGCCGCGCCAACCAGCGGTCCTTCACCGCGGAACCCGTCGACCTGTCCCTCCTCGCGGAAGAAGCCACCGAAACACTCCTCCCCCTCGCGGAGAAGCACGGCATCACCATCGAGACCGACGGCGGGCTCACCCCCACGGCCGGCTCGTCGGCGCTTCTGCTGCAGCTGACCACGAACCTCGTACACAACGCGATCGTCCACAACCTGCCTGGGGAGGGCAGTGTGTGGGTGAACACCGGCGTCCGCCGCAACAGCGTGGTACTCACTGTCGAGAACACCGGCGAGAGCATCTCCCCACTGCTCGCCGCCACGCTCACCGAACCGTTCCAGCGCGGCACCGAACGCGTACACACCGGCCACGCGGGCGTCGGCCTCGGCCTCGCGATCGTGAGAACCATCGCCCAGGCTCACGACGGAACGCTCACCCTCACCCCACGCGCTTGTGGCGGGATCCGCGTCACCGTGGAACTACCCGCGACATCGCGCGCGCCGACAGCACGCGAGGACTCGGCGCACTGACGGGCGACCACGCCCGTGGCTACCGCAGCAGCTCCGGCAGCCACGGGTGACCGGGGTGCACGCGCTCCAGCCACCCGGCGAGAACGACCCGCCGCGCCCGGCCCAGTAGCGGCAGCACACTGTCGAAGTCCGCCTGGTCCTTGGACCGCGGGGCCTTCGCTTTGAACAGGAGCACCAACTCCGGCGCCAGATAGGGGATCCCGTCCTCCGTCCGCTCGACGATCGCGTCGTACGGCAGCCGCAGTCTCTCGTCGCGTCGGCAGATCCACGTCCCGCCCTCGTGCGGCTCACGGAAGACGTCCAGCAGGAACCGACCGCTCGCCGGGTCCCGCAACCACGTCTGGTGCGTGGCTGCCAGCGCCTCAGCTCCCGCCTCCGCCCAGACGCGCCCCGAGCCCACCGCGTCGAACACGCCCTCGGGAAAGCGGCTTTGGATCTCGGGGAACGCCGCCGCGGGCACCGCGATCTCCACGTCGCCGTGCGGTCGCGACTGCCTCCCCCGGAACAGGTCCAGGGCCCACCCCGCCGCGATGCACCAGGGCGCCGCGACCCCTTCCAGCCGCTCCGCGACCTGTTCCGGCCGCCACGCGTCCGCCCACCGGGCACTCAGTTCGTCCGCGCCGAGTACAACGCCACCGGCCGGCAGGGATTCGGTCACCGGCACAACCTACTGCCGCAACCGTCGACGAGCCGGGCCGGGCGGGTGAATCGGCTGCGCACACAGCCCCTGTGCCTGTACGAACGAGAGGTCCGCCGACTCAAGGCTGCCGAGGAGAGACACGTATGAGGATCGTCATCACCGGTGGCTTCGGCTTCCTGGGACAACAGGTCGCCCACACCTTGCTCAAGCCGCGGACCCTGTCCGGTGCTCCCGTCGACCGCCTGGTGCTCGCCGACCGGATCGTTCCCGCCCGGTCGCCTCTGACGGCCGACCCGCTGGTGGAAGTCGTGGAAGGCGACCTGCGCGAGCACCTCGACGAGATCTTCGTACAGCCGGTGGACACCCTGATCCACCTGGCTTCGGCGGTCTCCGCAGAGTGCGAGGCCGATTTCGACCTCGGAATGAGCGCCAACCTCGACACCACCCGCGCGCTGCTCGAAGCCACGCGCGCGCAGTCGGCGACCGGCGGGCCGATCCCCCGGCTGGTGTTCTCCAGCAGCATCGCGGTCTACGGTTCCGCCCCCGCGCTGCCGCTGCCGCCCGTGGTCAGCGAGTCGACGCTGCCGACGCCCGAGTCCAGCTACGGAACGCAGAAGCGGATCTGTGAGCAGTTGATCGCCGAGTACACCCGCCGGGGCTTCGTCGAGGGACGCGTGGCACGCCTGATGACCGTGTCGGTGCGGGCGGGAAAGCCGAACGCGGCTGCCTCCGGCTTCCTGTCCGGCATCGTCCGCGAACCGCTCGCGGGCCTTCCGGCGACCTGCCCGGTCAGCCCCGATCTACGGGTCGCCCTCGCCTCTCCTCGGCGTACCGTCGAGGGCATCCTCCGCATGACCGAGGCCGAGCGCGGCCCGGGCGGGTTCGCGGGCGCGCTTCCGGTCAATCTGCCGGCGCTCACGGTCACGGTCGCCGAAATGCTGGACACGCTGCGCCGGGTCGCCGGCGACGCCGTCGCCGACCTGGTCACGGTCGCCCCCGACCCGGCCGTCGAGGCCATCGTCGGCTCATGGCCGGCCGACTTCGACAACACGCGTGCCACGGCACTCGGCCTCCGGCCGGACGGGAGCTTCGAGTCGGTCGTACGTGCCTACATCGAGGACCATCCCGAGGCCGTCGCGGCCGAGGCGATCGGGCTCGACGGATGAACAGCCGCGCGTGTTGGTCAAGGTGAGCGGTCGCCTACAGACCGATCGAGTGCGGGCCGGCAGATCCCGTCCGCACCTGGCCTGCGGGGCCCCACCGCCGCGCCCTGCGCAATTTCCGAAACATCTCCTTCATCTGGGAAGCAATCAGGGGCAATGACCGGCTCTTAGCGTCCCCGTCATGGACACGACGGTCTCTACGCGCCCGGACTCCCGCCGGAATCCCACCAATGCCGCCACAGCGCACGGGTCCGCGCGCTCACGCGTGCGTCGTTCCTGAAGCGAGCGGATCACCCGCCCCACGGGCCCCGCCCAGCTTTCCTCCCGCCCCGCTCCCCCCAGCACTCACCTCCGCCTCCGCCACGAGGCGCCCCCACAGCTGTCCCCAACCCGCAGCAAGGAGGCACGGAATGAGCACCGAGCCGAAACTGGCAGAAGCGACCGAACCAGGACCGGCGCAGCAGTCAGCGCCGAGTGCCGACCAGGCCGTCAAGGAGACCCTGGAGGACTACACCCTCCGCTTCGCGCCCCGTAGTTACCGCCGCTGGACGCCGATGGTCGTGGCGACGACCGCGCTCGGCGGTATCGCGTACATGGCGGACTTCTCCATCGGCGCCGGCATCGGCCTGGCCCACGGCACCGGCAACGCGCTGATCGCGATCGCCGTCGCCGCGGTTGTCATCTTCGTCACCGGTTTCCCGCTCGCCTACTACGGCGCCCGCTACAACATCGACCTGGACCTGATCACCCGCGGTTCCGGCTTCGGCTACTACGGCTCGGTCCTCACCAGCGTCATCTTCGCCAGCTTCACGTTCATCTTCTTCGCCCTCGAAGGCTCGATCATGGCCCAGGGCCTGAAACTGGGCCTCGGACTGCCGCTCTGGCTGGGCTACGCCGTCTCCACTCTGATGGTGATCCCGCTGGTCATCTACGGCATGAAGGCGCTCAGCAAGCTCCAGGTGTGGACCACCCCCGTCTGGCTGGTCCTGATGGTCGCCCCGCTCGTCTACCTCGTCTCCACCGACCCCGGCACGATCGACCGCTTCCTCTCCTACGCCGGCACGGGCGGCGAGGGCGGCATCAACACCGCGTCAGTGCTCCTGGGCGCGGGGGTGTGTCTGTCGCTCATCGCGCAGATCGGCGAGCAGATCGACTATCTGCGCTTCATGCCGCCCAAGACCGAGGCGAACAAGCGCACCTGGTGGACGGCCGTGATCATGGCCGGCCCCGGCTGGGTGGTACTCGGCGCACTGAAGCAGGCCATCGGTGTCTTCCTCGCCGTCTACATCCTCGCCAAGGTCGGCGCGGACGCCGCACCCGAGCCGATCCAGCAGTTCAAGGGCGCCTTCGACGCGATGATGCCGTCCTGGCTGGTCCTCCCGCTGGCCGTGGCACTCGTCGTGATCAGCCAGATCAAGATCAACGTGACGAACGCCTACTCCGGTTCGCTCGCCTGGACCAACTCCTTCACCCGGGTCACCAAGCACTATCCGGGTCGCATGATCTTCGTCCTGGTCAACCTGGGCTTCGCGCTCACCCTGATGGAGGCCGACATGTTCAGCTTCCTCAACGACATCCTCGGCTTCTACTCGAACTGTGCCATCGCCTGGGTCGTCACCGTCGCCACCGACATCGGCGTCAACAAGTACCTGCTGAAGCTGTCCCCGCTCCAGCCCGAGTTCCGCCGGGGCATGCTCTACGCGGTCAACCCGGTGGGAGTGGTGGCCTTCGTCGTCGCGTCCGGGCTGTCCATCGCCATGTACTTCCACGCCCTGGGGGACACCCTCCAGCCGTACTCCCCCGTGGCCGCGGCCGTCATCGCCTTCGTCCTCACCCCGCTCATGGCGGTCGTCACCAAGGGCAAGTACTACCTGCGCCGCACCGACGACGGCATCGAGGAGCCGCTGCTCGACACGGACGGCAACCCCAGCGCCGTCACGTACGAGTGCCATGTGTGCCGACAGGAGTTCGAGCGCCCTGACGTGGCCGCCTGCCAGACACACGACGCCGCCGTCTGCTCCCTCTGCCTGAGCACCGACAAGGTCGGCGACCACGTGCTGTCGGCGGCGCCCGCTGTCTGACGCCCCTCTGGTCCCGGGTGACACAGACGGAGCCGCCGACCGCGTCACCTCGGCCGCCCCGAGGGTAAGGGCCGTATGCCGTGCGTCAACGGTCGGCATACACGCGGGGCGACCGGGTAGACGGGGCCGTAGGGCCGTGGGTGCGACAGCAGGCCGGGGGCGGCGGTGTCCTCGAAGTCCCCGGTCAGGCGGTGCGTGTCCAAGCCTTGAACCACGCTTTACGCGGTATACGCAACCGCGACACTCGCCGCCACTGTCTGACAACACGTCGGGCCCGTCAGGGCCGAAGAGCGAGAGAGCGGGGCAGTTCGTGCGACGGCACAAAGGCGGCATAGGGATCGCACTCGTCACAGGTGTGATGCTGGTGGGCGCGAGTGCCTGCGGCGGGGGCGGCAGCGACAAGGCGAGCGGCGGCGACGACGCGAAGGCGTCGGGAAAGCCGAGTGCGAGTTCCTCGCCGTCACCGACGAAGCCCGCGGGCCCTCCCATGCTGCTGGAGACCATCACCCCTCAGACGGGAACCACGGTGGGTGTGGCCATGCCGATCTCCGTGGTCTTCACCAACCCGGTGGCGGCAAAGGCCCGGGCCACGGTGGAGAAGCACATGAAGGTGAGCGCCTCGCAACCGGTGGACGGCGCCTGGCACTGGTTCGGCGACCAGCGCGCCGACTGGCGCCCGAAGACGTACTGGCCCTCCGGCACCACGGTGAAGATCGACGCCGACATGAAGGGCGTCAGCAACGGCAACGGCCGCTTCGGCGTGCACGGCTACACGCACACCTTCAAGATCGGTGACGACGTCCGCGCGGATGTCTCGGTGACCGGCCACACCATGAAGGTGACCCGGAACGGCGCGCCGGTGCGCACTCTGTCGATCAACGCGGGCAGCGCCCAGTATCCGACGTGGAACGGCACGATGGCCGTCATCGACAAGCAGGAGAAGGTCCACATGACCTCCTGCAGCGTCGGGATCAGCTGCGACAAGGGCAGCCCCGACTACTACGACCTGACGCTGCCGTGGGACGTCCACCTGACGCAGTCCGGCACCTACGTGCACTACTCGACCGGCGACCCCGATCCGGGCACCGGCAGCGCCCGCGGCTCGCACGGCTGCGTCCACCTGTCCATGTCGGACGCCAAGTGGTTCTACGGCCAGGTCAAGCAGGGCGATCCCGTCACCGTCACCGGCTCACCCCGCGCCAAGGCCTCGGCCGACAACGGCTACGCGGCCTTCAACCTGGAATGGGACCAGTGGCTCGCGGGCAGTGCCTCGGGAGAGGCCACCACCGCGACCCTCTGACACGCCGCGGTCGCCGCGCCGACGACCGGACCGGTCACCCACCACCCAGGCTCGCCGGCCGACGGGATGCCCCCTCGGCGGTGGTCCGTCCCGTTCTTGACGGGCGTGAGGCGTCGGTGAGGTCGGCTCCGGTCGCGGCGTCACGCTGGGAGTGTGCGGTGCCGCGCCAGTCCAGGCAGATGACGGTCGCGTCGTCCTGCAGGTGGCCGTGATTGGCGTCGACGACCGCCGCGATGAGGGAGCGGGAGGCTTCACGGGGATGCAGCGCGCGGGTGCGCACGATCAGGTCGGACAGATCGAGGCTGCCCGCGTTGCGCTCCAGCATGCCGTCGGTAAGCATCACCAGCCGGTCACCCGGGCGCAGGTCGAGCGACTGGACCTGGTAGGTGCGAGGGTTGGGGAAGCCGAACGGCGTGTCGATCTTCGGAGCCAATTCCTGAACCTGGCCGTTCCGCATCCGCAACGGCCAGGGGTGGCCGGCATTGATGAACTCGGTCGTGCCGTCGGACAGGCCGATGCGGAGCAGTTGGCCGGTGACGTAGCCCGTGCGACCGTGCTCGCGCACTGCCTCGTCGGCCTGGCGGGCCTGTTCGGCAAGGCCCGCGCCTGCTCGCCGCGCCCGGCGCAGGGCGCCCACCAGGAGGGTGGCCAGCAGCGCGGCCTCGACGTCGTGCCCCATGGCATCGGTGACGGAGAGCTGGACGGTGTCCCGGTCGATCACGTAGTCGAAGGTGTCACCGCCGACGTGATCGGCCGGCTCCAGCGCCCCGGCGACCGCGAACTGCGCGGCCTCGCACGCGAGCGACGAGGGCAGCAGCCGGTGCTGGATCTCCGCGGCCAGGTTCAGCGGAACAGTGCGGCGGCCCCACTGGTACACGTCGGTGAAGGACCGGTTCGCGATGACGATGTACGCCAGAGCGTGCGCGGTCTCGCCGATCTCCCGCATCACCCCGGCGTCCGGCGCGGCGGGCAGGAACAGTTCGAGGAGCCCGATGGCGTCCCCTCGGTTGGTCACCGGAGCGACGACCCGCACCGGCCCGCTCTCACCGCTGTCCTCCACGCTCGGCCGCTGGGTACGGATCACGTCGTCGTACAGGGTCCCCCGCAGCATGATCCGCCGGGCGGTTTCGCCGGTGTCGACGCTGCCGGCGGCCCCCAGCCGTACGACTGAGCTACCGGTGAAGTCGGTGATGAGGAACGACACCGACACGGCCCCGAGGTTTTCCCTGAGCAGGTTGGCGACCACGTCGAGGGACTCCACCGGCGCCGCGGCCTCCGCCGCTTCCAGTGTCTCCGCCAAGGTCATCGTCCTGCCTCGGCGGCCCGCGCCCTCGGGTGGACGAGTGGCCCACCCACCGTCAGGCCCTTGTGTGGTCACAACGACTCCCCTTGCTCGATGACGCCCGGGACCTGACCCCGGAAGCACGGAAGGCCCGTGCCTGACCCGGTGCCGGACAGGTCACATTGCACCACGCGACGTGACCCGCCCCGGAAACCGCGTTTCGGCATGCCACGGACGCGCTCAGGCGGCTGCCAGGAGGATGGCGGTCCAGTGCGAGGTGAAGGCCGCGATGGTCAGGGCGTGGAAGACCTCGTGGAAGCCGAACCAGGCCGGGGAGGGATCGGGGCGCCTGAGCCCGTAGACGACGGCGCCCGCGGTGTAGAGGAGACCGCCCACGATGACGAGTACGACGACCGCGGTGCCACCGGTGTGCGCGAAGTCGGGCAGGTAGAAGACCGCCACCCAGCCCAGGACGATGTAGCACGGCGTGTACAGCCACCGGGGAGCCCCGATCCACAGGATGCGGAAGGCGATGCCGGCGAGAGCGCCCGCCCATACCACGGTCAGCAACACCGGTTGCTGACGCGCGGGCAGCAGGAGTACCGCCAGCGGGGTGTAGGTGCCGGCGATGATCAGGAAGATGTTCGCGTGGTCCAGCCGCCGCAGGACCGCTTCCCCGCGCGGCCCCCATGTGCCGCGGTGGTAGACCGCGCTGGTGCCGAACAGCAGGCAGGACGACACCGCGTACACCGAGCAGGCACCCACTGCCGCCGCCGAGCGCGAAACGGCGATCAGGACGAGGCCGCCGATCAGCGAGAGCGGAAACACGCCCACGTGCAGCCAGCCGCGCATTCGCGGTTTCAGTGCGGCAGCCGCGCGCTCCGCCCCACCTCTGTGGCCGCCGGCCGGCTGCCCTTCAGGTGGCGGGCCGGGTATGTCGGAAGGCGCGTCGACCGCCCGGGGGCGCGGGGCGTCGGACGTGGCGCCGGGGCCAGGACCGGAGGGGGACTTCCCTCCGGGCGTCGGCTGAATGTCGTCGGCGGTCATTCGCTCGTGTTCTCGAAAATCGGCGGCTTGACATCGACGGACCGCGGCGACCTCGCGTCACCGCGGACCGGGAGTCAGATGCTCGCCGTGTGGCGGGATGCGGCATGGCGGTACTCGGCGTTGATGCGCTGGGCCTCCTCCAGCTGGTCTTCGAGGATGATGATGCGACAGGCGGCGTCGATGGGGGTTCCCCGATCGACGAGTTCCCGGGCGCGAGCGGCGATCCGCAGCTGATAGCGGGAGTAGCGGCGGTGCCCGCCCTCGGAGCGCAGCGGGGTGATGAGGCGGGCTTCACCGATGGCGCGGAGAAAGCTCTGCGTCGTACCGAGCATCTCGGCGGCCCGGCCCATGGTGTAGGCGGGGTAGTCATCGTCGTCGAGCCGGTCGTAGGAATCCTCTGCTGTCACTGACACCTCTCCGTCGAATCCGTCGAACCTGTGGAGGAGCCCTGACACCGTAAGGCGCCGAGGCCCGAAGTACTGCTTCACCGCCGGCTGCTACAACGGTGCTGTCGCCGTGCGGCGGTTCGCGTCCACCAGTCCCCACTGCCCTCCCGGGGGACGGAAGAAACCGTAACCGGGCCACCGCCTGATGTCTATTTTTGTCACTATAGATTTTCTGTGCGCACGACGGAAATAACTGTGACAGATCGCGCCGTGAGCCAGGCCTGCCCTCCACCGCCCTAGGACGGCGAGAGGGCGATGCGGGCCGTGATGCGCTTGCCGACCGGCTCCTGCTCGATGAAGAGTGCCTCGGCAATGGCCTTGACGATCTCCAGGCCGTGCTGGCCGACCCTGCCGGGATCGGTGGACCGGGCGGCGGGAACCGTGGGTTCGCTGTCCCACACGACGACGTCCACGGCACTCGCGTTGACACGCAGTTCCAGTAGGACGGGACCGGGTGCGTACTTACGGGCGTTGGTGACCAGCTCGCTCACCACCAACTGGACGAGATCCCGCACACGTGCGGGCACGGACAGCTGATGCTCGGCGTGGGCCCGGTCGAGGAAGGCGACGGCATGGTGACGGGCGTCGGCGATACAGCCGTCGTCCCCGCCCAGGGCGTAACCGGCGCGCATCAGGAACACGTTCGGCGTCGTACAGCCGTCACCGTCGGCATGGGATTCCACCTGTTCGCCCTCACTCCCCCCGTTCACGTGCGCCGGTACCCGCGCCTGCGCCATACATGCCACCACATGTGTCCCAGGTGCGCAGGCCTCCCCCAGGACGAACGGGAGCGGCCGGCTTCGCGCGCCGTCTCGGGAGGAAGGGTGTCACGGGTCATCGCCGCATGTCGGGTCTCTCCTCGGCAGGTCGGCGCCGGTTGCCGTGCCAGTCCAGGACCAGGACCGTGGCGTCGTCCTGGAGGTTCCCGTCGCAGACCTTGAGGACCGCGGCCGTCAGGCTCCGGACAGCTTCTCGCGGGTGCAGCGCGCGGGTGTCCCGGATGATCGAGGGCAGGTCCGCGGCAGAGGCGCCACGTTCCTGCATTCCGTCGGTGAGAAGGATCAGACGGTCTCCGGGGATCAACTGGAGTTCCTGCAGACGGTAGGCGCTGGGCGCCGCCACCCCGAAGGGCAGGTTGACGGCGAGGTCGACCTCTTCGACGATGCCGTCCCGCAGCCTCAGCGGCCGGGGATGACCGGCGTTGACCAGTTCGCACAGGCCCGTCTCGAGGTCCACGCACAGCAACTGCCCGGTGGCCAGACCGTGGTTGTGGCTGAGCAGGGCCTCGTGGGCGTGGCGGGCCTGCTTGAGAGCGTCGCATCCGCTGCGGCGCGCCTGGCGCAGCGCCCCGACCAGCAGGGTGGCCAGCAGCGCGGAGTCCGTGTCGTGTCCCATGGCGTCGGTGATGGACAGGTGGAGGGTGTCGCGGTCGAGGGTGTAGTCGTACGTGTCGCCGCCGATGTCGTCGGCCGGGACCAGTCCGCCGGCGAGGGTGAACTGGTCCGCCTCACAACAGGGAGCCGAAGGAAGCAGCTGATGCTGGATCTCCGCCGCCAGGCTGGTCGCGGTGGTCCGCCGGCCCAGGTGGTACAGGTCGGTGAACCGGCGGTCCGTGACGATGATGTACGCCAGCGCGTGTGCCGCGTCGCGGACCTGTCGCAGCACGGTGTCGTCCGCGGCCTGCAGGGTCACCTCCAGGACTCCGAGGCAGTCGCCACGATTGGTGACCGGCGTGATGACGCGCTCTCCGCCCTCGCCGTCCGGTACCACATGCTGGCGCTGGCTCCGCAGAACACCGTCGTAGACGCTGCCCTGAAGGTCGATCGGCTCGGCGTTGCCGGGCGCCTGACCGTCGGCCGCGGCGAGGCGTACCAGCCGCTGGCCGATCAGGTCGACGAACAGGAAGGACACCTGCTCGGCACCGAACCGCTTCTGCAGGTCGTGCGCCACCACATCGACGGACTCTCCGGGCGGGGCCGCTTCCGCGGCGGCCAGCAACTCGCCCAGTTCCAAATCTCCACCCCTCACGACAACCTCCTATCGGCTACCGCAACTTCTTCCCCAACTCTGCGTGTCCTCACCTGACCCGCCTGTTTTGCCTGGCCAGAGACGGTGCCCAGGCAAGACGACGCAACCGGCACGAGGTGGTGACGACGTACGGACGGCTTCCGCGACGATCCGAAACGGGTGGGCGTGGCGAGAGACCTCGGGGTCGGGATCCGGGCCGGTGGGCGGTCGTCGGAGCCGTGCCGCATCCGGGTGCCCACTCGGCCGTATGCAGCAGCGGCTGAGGCAGTCGAGTGCCGTGCCGCCGATGCTGGGCGTGCCGTGCTCTGCCCTCCCAGCCTTGCCGAGGAGTTCCCGTGCCGCATTCCCCTCTCCCCCGCCTGCGTATTCCGGCCGGCGCCGCGCTGGTCTGCGCCTGTCTCGCAGCCCTGGTGTACGCGCCCGCCGAGGCCGACACGCCCGGCTCCGCCACGGACCGCGCGCTGCGGAGTCAGCTCGAAGAACTGGTGAACGCTCCGGGTGGCCCGCCGGGCGTCATCACCGTGCTCCAGCGGGGGAACTCACGCCGGGTCATCCGGGCCGGAGTCGCCGACCTCGACACCGGCAGACCGGTCGAACCGACCGACCACATGCGTATCGCCAGTACGGCGAAGGCGTTCAGCGGCGCCGTGGCACTGCGGCTCGTGGACCGGGGCGCGCTCCGGCTCGAAGACACCATCGGCCGACGGCTGCCCGCACTCCCCCGGGCCTGGCACGCGGTGACCCTGCGCCAGCTTCTCACCCACACCAGCGGCCTGCCCGACTTCAGCCGGAGTGAGGAGTTCCTCAGCCTCCTCAGGGCAGATCCGCATCACCACTTCGACTCCCGGCGGCTGCTCGACTTCGTGGCCGACGAGCCGCTGCTGTTCCCTCCCGGTTCGCGGTACCAGTACTCCAACTCCGACAACATCGCCGTCGCCCTGATGGCCGAGGCCGCGACCGGGAAACGCTACGAGGAGCTGCTGCGGTGGTTGGTCCACCGTCCGCTCGGGCTGCGCGACACGAGCCTCCCGCAGGGCTTCGAGATGCCGGAACCGTACATGCACGGCTACGACGTCCCCGTCCAGCCGCCGGCCGCGCCGGAGGACGTCAGTGAGCTGATCGGCGCCTCCGGGGTGTGGGCGTCGGGCGGAATCATCTCCACTCCGAGGGACATGACAAGGTTCATCCGCGGTTACGCGGGCGGCGCGCTGATCTCCCGGGCGACCCTGCGCGAGCAGCGGCGTTGGGTCGACGGCGCCTCCGAACCGGCGGGTCCGGGCACGAACAAGGCCGGGGCGGCGATCTTCCGTTACACCACGAGGTGCGGAGTGGTGCTCGGCCACACCGGAAACACACCCGGGTACACCCAGCTGATCGCCGCGACCCCGGACGGAGAAAGGTCACTGACGTTCTCGCTCACCACCCAGGTGAACGAGGCGACAAAGCCCCAACTGCTGGAGAGGCTGCGCGAGATCGAGGAGAACTTCGTGTGCGCGCTGCTCCGGAACTGACACCGGAGCCCCGTCCCCGGCAGGCGGCACATCGGGGACGGGGCGTCGCCATTGGACGGCGGACCGAAGCGGTCGCTGTCCAGGACCCGCGGGTCACTCGGCGGACAAGGCCTCTCGCAGCGCCTTCGCGGAGGCGGCCGGGTCATAGCCCTCGGGTACGCCTTCGACGAGGATGATGTCGCCCTGGATGTGCCGCGAGCGCAACGGGGCGATCTCCTGGTAGACGGGCGAGTCCCACCAGGCCCGCGCCTCGACGATGCCGGGGAAGCCGATCACCACGACACCCCCGGGCCAGCTTCCCTCCTTCACCTCGTGCTGCGCGAAGTGCACGAGGAAGCGGCCGCCGTACGGCTCGAAGGTGGCGGGTATGCGTTCGATGTATTCGGCGATCTCCGGATGCGGGGTTGCCTCTTGTAAGTGGGCGATGGCGTAGGCGGGCACGATGTCCTTTCGGTAGGCCGAACTCTCTACGCCGGAAGCATGGCATGGACCCGACGAACCGGGGAGGCCGCTACCTTTTGGGCATCCGAAGGAAGCGGATCCAGGCGTTCGGTCCCGTCACGGCGTAGGCCACGGTGCCGGTGATCGCGAGGACGAGCGCCGTGCAGCCGGCCGTCGTCGAGTCGGGCGGCAGCACCATCCAGGTCGCCACCCGCATCGGCGCGCTCGTCGCGGGCGGAGCGAAGCACGCGAAGGAGAGCCAGGTGAAGGGCACGGTCCATGCGTACTGACCCCCCGCGAGCACCGCGCCCAGGGCGGCCAGCCCCATCAGACCCGCGCTGTCCCGGACGACGAACGCGGTGGTGGCCATGGGCGGGCCCGCTGTCCGCAGTGTCAGCGGCACCGCCGCGACGACCGCGCCGGCGAGCAGCACATGCGCCGCTCTGCGCGGCACCCAGCGGATCGAGGCCGTCCGGTCCAGCGCCAGGTCCTGCCCGCTGAGCCCGACCGAGGCCGCCATCACCCCCGTAGCGAGAACAAGGACCGGAATTCGCGGATCGACCTGCCCCCCGCCTCCGTCCCTGGCGAGCGCCCACACCGCCACCGCGCTGATCACCATCACGGCGAGCGACGCGGGCACCTGTCGCGAGCGGGCGTACAGCGTCAGCCACCTCACCGGGACGCACCGCCGGACAGCACGTCGAACGGGTCACCCTCGCAGGAGAGTGCGGCGGTGCGCATCGTGTTGATGCGCGAGAGCTGCTCCGCCCGCGGAAGCGACATGAGCTTCTTCCACACCGGGCGGGCCTCGGCGTCCACCTCACCACGCAGATTTCCCGGTGTGCCGGTCAACGGTTCGAAGTCGCCGAGGACCCAGCCCGCCGCGACGGCCTGCGCGTATTCGTCTCCCCCGAAGCCGCTCCAGCCGACGGGAGTGCACCCGGGCACCATGCCCTCGGCGATCAGGGCCCGGGTCAGGTCGTCGCCCTTCGCGGCGGTGACGATGTCGTCGTCGAAGTCGAGGAGCAACGTCTCGCGGGACCACCTCGGTGTGGAGCCGGTCGGCAGCAGAGAGGTGTTCTCACGGATCGCCACCGGCGCCCGGCCGCCCAGGGCACCGTGCAGCAGACGCAGCGCCTCCTTGCCGGGGCCCGCGAGGCCGGCGAGGCGGTCCTGGTGCGTCTTCGTCACGCACACCGGCCCGTCGCACACCGACTCCACGGCGGTCTTGTCGACGACGTAGATCCGGTGCGGGTCGGAGGGGAGGACGAGCAGGGCGATCACCGCACCCGCCATCACGGGGACCAGGGCGGTCAGCCGGGCGCGCCAGGTGGCGGCGACGAGCAGCGCGAATCCCGTCCCGGCCATGCCGAGCACCCAGATCGTCTGCCCGACGTGCACGGACGCGGAGAGCGTGACGAACACATTGCGCACCTCCTCCACCGCCGGTGACAGCAGCGAGACCCGGTTCGGCTCCGTGGTGGGGACGCCCAGTGCCGTGTTGGTCTCCGTCCGGCCCAACGACAACTGCATGAGGACCGTGAACACGAAGGCGGTCATGGCCAGCGCGGGCGGAGTCAGCACCGAGGGCAGAGCCCGCCCGGCCCCCATGCCCAGCACGGCCCCCGCCACGAGGAAGAGCGCCCCGAGGAGCGAGATCGGCAACCACCCGAGGTGTGTGTAGTCGGTGCTGGGGATGACCTGGACCGCGCCGACAAGGACGAGAAGCGCGAAGGCCGAGGCCAGTGTGATCGCCGTCGTGCCCGCCGACGTGGCCGCACGGTGCCAGGGGGGCCGCGGCGTGCTTGTCAGCAGCTCGGACATCTTCGAGCGGTGGTCGCGCAGGCCCTGCAGCGCTCCGAGCCCCACGACGAGCGGCCACAGGTAGAACAGCAGGCCGCGGGTCACCAGGGCCATGGACGTCCACTGAGCCGTCCACGCCGTGGTGCCCTGCCACCACGAGCCGAACAGCAGGTACAGGAACGCCAGTGCCGTCGTCAGTACGAGGGCGCCGGCCCACGGGGCGACGGAGCGTTTCAGCTCGATGCGCAGGACACCGGTGTTCACCAGGTACCCCCTGTCCGGCCGGGGCTCTGCAGCAGCGCCGAGTAGCCGCGCTCCATCGGGCTGTCCCCCACGTCCTTCGGGCCGCCCGCCGCCGCCAGCTCGTCCGGAGAGCCCTGGAAGACCAGACGTCCCTCGGCGAAGAGGACCACGTCGGTGCAGGCGGCGGCGACGTCCTCGACCAGATGCGTCGAGACGAGCACGCAGGTGTCCGTGCCCAGCTCCTGCAGCAGCTTGCGCAGCCGCAGCCGCTGCGCCGGGTCCAGGCCGGCCGTCGGCTCGTCCAGCAGCAGGATCGTCGGGTCGTTGACGATGGCCTGGGCGATCCCGACCCTCCGCACCATGCCACCCGACAGGGCTTTCATCTTCTCGTCGGCACGGTCCGCCAGACCCACCCGCTCGACGGCCCGCTGCACCGCCGCGGGGACATCCGCCTTCGGCACCTCCTTCAGCCATGCCATGTACTCGACGAACTCGCGGACCGTGAACCGCTTGTAGTAGCCGAACTCCTGCGGCAGGTAACCGATCCGGCGCCGCAGCGCACGGTGTTCACCCCTGCCGCCCACGGACTCGCCGAGCATCTCCAGGGTGCCCTCGGTGGGGCACAGCACGGTGGCCAGAGTACGGATGAGGGTGGTCTTGCCCGCCCCGTTGGGGCCGAGGAGACCGTGCACGCCGGTACCCAGTGACAGATCGAGGCCGTCGACGGCCATCCGTTTCCCTCCGACCCTCACCTTCAGCCCGGTGGCCTGGATCTCCCAGGCGTAGGCCGTCGGCGCGATGTCGGCCGCGCTCACCGCGGACGTCATGTCATGTTCCTTTCCGTTGGTCATCGATGGGCTCCCAGTACGGAGTAGGCGCCCCTGCGAGCGATCACGACCCCGCTGCCGAGAACGAGAATCAGCGCCCACGCGGGCAGATTGCCGGCCTGCAGGGCGAAGGTCGTACGGCTGGTGGCGAGGGTCGGCGCCACGACCACGGCGGCCCATACCCCGCCCAGTACGACGGCGGCGCGGGTCACCCCGACCACACCGCCGAGCGCCAGTGTCGCCGCGGTGAAGGCCAGACAGGGCAGCAGCCACTGAGCCACCATCACCCCCGTCATCCATCCGCCCATCAGCAGAGCGGGGACGACCACACCGAGCACGGAGGCGGTGCGCCGCAGCACCAGGTAGAGCCCGGCCCTGGGCACCGAGGCCGTCAGTTCGTAGGCCGGGTCCAGACCGCGTGACCAGGACGCCGCGACGCCGAGCACGGGCAGAACCGGCGCGAACAGCAGCACCAGCGACACCTCCCCGGTGCCGCTGCCGACCGTGTCGAGCAGCAGGGCCAGCAGTGTCACGCCCACGACCATGGCCAGCCACGGCACCATGGTGGGCGTCATCCACCTCGCCAGGCGTGCCGACCAGCGCCGTCCGCGCGGCATCGTGGGAGTGACCGCCAACCGGTCCTCCAGGCCGGACCACACGGTGTCGACCAGCGACGCCACCGCGGGCACCTCGGCATCGACGACCGCCGCCAGCCGGCCACGGCACTCCCGGCACATTTCCAGATGGGCCTCCACGGCCCACACCTCGTCGGCGGCGAGGTCCGTGCCACCGCGCGCGTAACCCTCGATGATCCGCATCGACGCATGTTCCCCACTCACGCCAGTGCCCTCCGCATCGCGATACGGGCCCGGCGCGCACGGGTCTTGACCGTGCCCTCGGGCAGCCCGAGCAGGACCGCGGTCTCGCGGACGGACAACCCGTCGAGGACCAGGGCCTGCAATATCTGTCTCAACTCCGGCGCCAGGCAGCGCAGCGCGTCCCCGACATCACCGCCGACGGTCCCCGCGAGCGCCTCCTCCTCGGCGGCGGGCGCCGCGTCGGGAACGGCTGCGGCCCGCGGTGGCTCCGCGTGGTGAGCCCGTCGCCGGAACGCGTCGACCAGACGGCGCGCCGCGATCGTCCACAGCCAACCGGTGGCCGACCCTCCGACAGCGGCCCCGGCGAAGGCATCCGCCGCGCGCCACACCGCCAGATACGTCTCCTGCATGACCTCCGCGACGATCTGCTCGTCCCCGCACCGGCGGCGCAGCCGCACCGCCATCCACGGCGACGTACGCCGGTACAGCTCCTCGAACGCGGCACGGTCGCCCTTTGCCACCAGCCGGACGAGACGCTCCTCGTCCAACTCGTGCGGCGCTGCCCTCATTGATCTCACGCCCGCTAGACGCCCGAGCCGGGCGACAGGTTTTCCTCCCGGCGTGATCCCCGTCACATGCGGAGGATCCCGTGGGCGCCATTCACCTCAGCCACCCGGCTTACCCACGCTGCCCGTATCGCCGCCATTCGCGTCCGCCGTCGCGGGAGATCCACAGCCCTTCGCCCTTCACCAGGTCGTATGTCGACGTCGTCGCGTCGGCGATGCCGTAGAGGGTGGTGCCGTCGACGGTGAACGAGGTGAAGTTCACCGGTGTCCGCAGTTCGCGGAAGGTGCTGTTGGCGCGGTCGACGGCCAGCCAGTAGCGACCGCCTTCCTCACCGACGAGCAACCGGCCGTCCGCGAGCAGTTCCAGGACCAGCGCGTCGGGGCCGCGTCTCAGGTCCTTCCAGGCGATTCCGCCGGCGAGGACCTTCCGCCAGTGCCTGCCGGTGTCCGTCGTCAGCAACAGGCCCCGCACGCCCTCCCCCTGAATGAGCGACACCGCCGCGATCCCGCCCCGCACGGCAAGGGCACCACCCAAGTACGGCTCGGGGACGGCCGTGGAGCCGACGGTGCGCCCGCCGCGCTGCCGTACGACGCGGTTCGGGGCGTCCGTCAGTGGCTGGTCCAGGCTCCAGACCGTGCCCCGCTCGTCGACGGCGAGGCGGACGGCGCCGTCGGGTACACCGGCCGGGGGCGCGACGGTTCGCGTGGCCGGGCGGTAGATGAGCGTCGGCTCCGGTGCGGCGAGCAGAACGTCGCCGGGGAGGGCGCGCAAGGGGGTTCCGGTCACGACCGCCTTGTGCCGCTCGCCGCGTACGTCGAGAGTCCACGCTCCCTCCGTCCCGTCCGCCTGCGGCACCCGCACGAAGCCCCCGTGCGTTCCCTTGAACGCGGGCGGCACCGCCTCCGCGTCCCCGTGCTCCGCCTGCTCGGCGACCGTGCGGCCGTCTGGGCCGACGATGCGCCAGGCGGTGGCGGCCGGCCCCTCGTCGTCCTCGACATTGCCGGCCTCATACGTCAGAAGCAGCGAGCCGTCGTCCGCGCGGCTCACGCCGAGAGGTGCGCCGGCCATCTCGATGACGTCGGCGGCGCGTGGGTGAGGATCTTCGATGACGCGCTTGTACTTCGCCTCCCGGTCCTCGGGCCCAGCAGCGCCGGAACCACCCTGACCACAGGCGGTCAACGCCAACGCCGTACTCGCCACGAGCCCGACCGTCCGCCTGCCGCGTTTCCTCGACCACACCATTGCCGCATCCTCACACGCGGCGTCCGCCGCCACCCCGACACCTGCCTGCACCTCGCCGGATCGCAAGCTCCGAACCCATGCGAATAATTCCTTGACACGAATATTCTCCACAGTGAATACTTCTCGTCATGGACGCACTCCTCGCCGCACTGGCCGACCCGACCCGCTGGCGTCTCGTGAGCCTGCTGGCCGAGCAGCCCCGTTCGGTCGGCGTTCTGGCTCAGCTCACCGACGCACGCCAACCGCAGACGACCAAGCATCTGCAGACCCTTGAGCGCGCCGGCATCGTGACCTCCCGACGCACCGGCCAGCGCCGTATCTACACACTCCGGTCCGCTCCGCTGCGCGAGCTGGCGGCTGCGCTCGGCCAACTGGCCGACGCCAGGGACCAGGCCGACGGCCCCCATGCGACCCACGACCGCTACGGGCTCAGCGTCCGGTCGGAGCGGCTCGCCGCCCAGGATCCGGGGTGGGCCGACGGCCGCACGTTCGGCTTCCACCGGTCGCTGGCAGGACCCCCCGAGCTGGTCTGGCGCCACCTCACCGAGGCCGCTCTGCTCGCGTCCTGGTGGACCCCCCAGGATCTCCGGGCGTCCGAGCTCGTCTTCGAGGCGCGCACCGGCGGCCGGATCGTCCAGGAGTACCGCGACGCCGAAGACTTCGACGACACGAATCCGGCCGCCGGGCGCGCGGAGGGAGTCGTCGAAGACGTGCGGACCGGTGAGCACCTCGCCTACCGGCTCTCCCCACTACTGCCCGACGGCCGCCCCGCCTTCACCGCCCACGTCTCCATGGACCTCGGCCCCGCCGACACAGGCACGGACCTCGACGTCCGCTGGCGGATCACCGACAGCACTGTCGAGTCCGCGGACTTCGTCGCGGGCATCGAGATCGGCTTCGGGCAGAGCCTCGACAAGCTCGCGGCAACCCTCGACACGTACGCACACGACACCAGCACCAGCACCACCGACACAAGGAGCACGAAATGACACAGCACAGCGCCGGCCGCCGCGTCGTCACCAACATGGCGCTCTCCCTCGACGGCCGCTACGCCGGTCCGGACAACCCGCTGGACATGGGATGGGTGATGCCGTACGCCGTGACCGACGTCGCCCGCGACCATCTGACCAGCCTCTGGGAGCCGGCGACGACGGCACTGCTCGGGCGGGTCAACGCGGAGGGATTCCTGGGTTTCTGGCCCACCGTCATCGGTATGGAGGGTGCTGACCCCCGCGACGAGGGCTTCGCCAAATGGCTTGTCGACACCGACAAGGTGGTCCTCTCCTCCACCCTCACCGAGGCCCCGTGGGAGCGGACGGCGATCGTCAGCAAACCGGCCGCAGAGGCGGTCGCGGACCTCAAGGCCACCGAGGGCGGCGACATCCTCGTACTCTCCAGCGCGAGCGTCATCAAGGCGCTACTGGCGGCCGACCAGGTCGACCGGCTGGCTCTCACCGTCTTTCCGGTCTTTCTCGGCGGCGGGCCGCGCCTCTTCGACGACGGCCTGCCCGCGAACCAGTGGACGCTCGTCAGCCAGACCGCGGGCGAGCACGGCACACTGGCCCTCGTCTACGACCGAGTCCGCTGAGCGGCGGGACTGACGCGGCTGCTCGGTTCAGAGGGCGGCGAAGAGGTCGTCCAGCGGGGCGGGCACCTGGTCGGGCGCGAGGGCTTCGACGAGAAGACGGCCGTAGCGGATCTTGCGGCCCTTCTTCGTGCCGATGAAGCGCCGCAGTTGCTGATGCCGCGGCCGGCCCTGTTGGGCCGGCTGCTGCAGGAAGGTCTGCCACGGGCGCAGTTCGTCCTCGGCCCGGACGATTTCCTCCACCCGCGTCGGGCCCAGCGCACGGATGAGTTCGTCCTCCAGGTCCGCCGCACAGACGAAGACGTTCGGGTGCGGGGCCGAGGCCGAATCGATCCCCCGGTCGAAGAAGGGCTTCTCGCGCTCGTCGCACAGACCGACCAGCCGCAGGCCCAGACCGGCCGGACCGAGAAGCGCCGCGTAGCGTCCGACGCTCATGGCCCCGCCCATCGACATCGCGCACACCCCCTCGGCCGCCAGGGCCCGGTTCCGTCCCTCGGCCAGCGCCTCGACGGCCGCCAGATCGCTCAGCCCCTCCAGCAGCACCGCCGTACGCACCCCGAGCTGCTCCGCCAGCTCTTTCGCCGGACCGCCGGAGCCACCTCGCGCCCAGCCAGCGACCTCGTCCCGGAACATCCCCATGTCGACCATGCCGGGGAGTCTGCTACCTCCGCCGAGGGCAGCGCACGCGATATTCCACTGCTCGACCGCACGAGTGCGTGCAGTACGGACGAACGCCGACCAGAACGTTTCCTCCGACCACGTACCTCTGAGCACCTCGGGTCAGGTTCAGGTCAGGTCCAGGTCGCTGTACACCAGATGGTGGTCCGAGTACGAAGTCGGTTGCACTCGTTGCCTGAGCGGAGTGATGCCTCGCAGGAAGATGTAGTCGAACTTGCTGTTCCAGTCGGTGGTCGGTTCGCAGGTGGCGGCGGCCGAAGCATGGCACTCGGGGTCCGCGTCCACGGCCAGCGCCCACATCCGGGTGAGTTCGGGAGCGTCCGCCACCGCGTTGAAGTCGCCGATGACGATCGCACGCTTGTGCCGGGAGACCTCTGCGGCAAGTACCCGTGTCTGGCCCGCTCGGACCGTTTCCTGTCGCCGCTGCGCGAGGTGGGTGTTGAAGACCCGGACACGCTGGCCGCCGACCATGGTGGTGACTGCCAGGTAGCCACGGTCCTCGGATCCTCCGTCGGGATACTCCACTTTGACGCGGTCGGTCATCGGCGCCGCGGAGAGGATCGCCTGACCGAAGCCTCCCGGATTCCACGGCACTCCCCTGCAGCGGCCCCAACTCTTGAGAACCGACCCGTACTCGACGTGGTAGACCAGCCCGTGCAGATTCCTCAGATACTTCCGGATCTGCTCGACGTCACCCACGCAGGCCTCCTGCAGACCGATGACCTGGGGCGCGTATCTGGCGATCTCCGCCGCCCGGTCAACGTTGCTTTCCTTGCAGGGGTTGCAGATGTTCCACGTCATGACCCGGTTCGGCACCACATCCCTGACGGCCTCGACGGGCAGTGAACTTCCAGAGCGGTCATCACCCGGTGCCCTGGAGCCGACGAGCACCACGCAGGCCACGGTCAGTACGCCCGCGAGCAACCGCGCGCCCCTTCCGAGCATCATCGTCTCCTCAATGTGGACGCACGGCATCGGCCGCTTCCCTGCACGAGATTAGGCGACGAGGTTGTGAGCGACTTGCCGTCGGACCCCTCGCAGTCACCGATCTCCGTACGGTTCAAGCTCGTTGCGCCTGCTCAGGGCCGCTGGTGGGCCGTGAATTCGTACGCCGATGGGCCGACGGGCCGTTGTCCGACACCTCACTCCGGCGGCGGATGCGCCGGACGCTCCGTTCGCCCCGGGTTCGCCCGCTCCGGAATGGGCACTTGGCTGTGAGCCGAGGCAGGACTCCCGGAGGTGTGGCGTGGCGGTACGACATCGTTTGATCAAGGTGAGTCCGCAGACCGTGTGGACCGTCCTCGCGGACGGCTCCCGGTACGCGGAGTGGGTGGTGGGAACGTCGGACTCCGAGCCGCTGCGGGGACAGTGGCCGCAAGTGGGTTCGACGATCGCATACGAGGTCCGCGTAGGCCCCATGCGGCTCACCAACGAGACAGTGGTCCGGCATTGCGTAGAGGGCTCCGAGCTGGGGCTGGAGGCGCGAGCGGGCATCCTGGGCACGGCGAGGATCGCCATCGAACTCCGCCCTTGGGGAGAGCACTGCCTGGTCATCGCGGACGAGCACCCTCTCCAGGGCGCGGGCGGGCTGCTCCACAACGTCGGAGTGGACGCGCTGATCCAGTTGCGCCACCGCGCGATGCTGGCCCGGCTGGCCCGGGTGTGCGAGGCACAGCAAGGGGACCGCCGGCCGGAGCACCTCCAGGCACGGCGCACGGCGGCTGTCCATGGCGCCGACGGCGGTCCCGCCTGACACGGTGGTGAACCGAGCCGGCCTCAACGGGCCGGTGCCCGCCGATCCACCGGCCGACGAGGGACGGGGTGCGCAGGTACCCGAAGAGCAGCCCTGACCGGGGGCATGGTGCGGCACAGCTGGGACGTCGACCGACTTCGCCGGTCATCCCCTCGGCGGCCACCTCTTCAGCTGCCCCGCACCAGCGGCTTCTCTCCGCCCCGGGCCCAGTCCCGCCCGCCCTGAAGCACCTGTCCGAGGGCTGTGTCTCGGGTCCACCTGCGCCCACCCGGGCGGCGCGGTCCACGGGGCTCCGGGCGCCAGTGCCGACCACGCGGCACCGTGCCGACGCCGGCTCGCCGGCCGCACAATCCGTTGCAGGCCGACCGTTCGCGCGGCGTCGGCCGTTTCCCATGTGCGGGATGTACCGGCCTCATCGGATGTGCCGCATCTACGGGCCGCACGGGATGCGCCGTCCGAAGCCAACCGGGTCGGCCCGGCCGCGCCCCCGCCACCCGATTCGACGCGGGCCACGCGGCCAACGCGGGCCGAGGAACGTCCGGCCCGTCCGCGCAGGGCAAGAGACTCCTGTGAATACGCGCCCGCCCCCTCGACAGAACCTGGGTAACCAGCGGTAACTTCTGCCACGTCCCCCACCGCAACCGCTTTCCCTCCCCAGGAGGCACTCCACCATGCGCAGACTCTCCGCCTGCCTCGCGGTCGGCGCCGCCGTCCTCGGCGGGCTCACCGTGGTCGCCCCACCCGCCGCGGCCGCCGACTCGGGCAGCTTCAGCGTGCTCAGCTACAACGTGGCCGGCCTGCCCGAGGCCATCTCCAGCGCGCCCACACCCCGCGAATCCAGCACCACGACGATCGGCCAGCGGATCGCGTCGTACGACATCGTCAACGTCCAGGAGGACTTCAACTACCACTCGTACCTCTACGCGGCCGACACCGCTCACGCCTACCGGACGGCCACGAGCGGCGGCGCCGGCATCGGCAGCGGGCTCAACACACTGTCGAAGATCGCTTACGACGGGGACGACTTCGAGCGGGTCGGCTGGAACTCCTGCACCTACGGCTCCGGCGACTGCCTCACCCCCAAGGGCTTCACCTTCATGCGCGAGCGCCTCGCCGAGGGCGTCTACGTCGACTTCTACAACCTCCACACCAACGCCGGCACCAACGACGACGACCTCGCCGCCCGCGCGGACAACCTCAGCCAGCTCACCGCCTTCATCACCACCCACTCGGCAGGCAACGCCGTCGTGGTCATGGGCGACACCAACACCCGCTACACCCGCTCCGGTGACACCATCGCCGAGTTCACCGCCGCCAACGGCCTCACCGACGCCTGGGTCCAGCTGATCCGTGGCGGCAGCGCACCCGTCAAGGGCAGCGACGCCCTGGTCTGCGACCAGACGGGGACCACCGTCCCCAACACCTGCGAGGTCGTGGACAAGATCCTCTACCGGGGCAGCAAACTCGTCTCGCTCAACGCCACGTCCTACAACAACGAACACGCCAAGTTCCTCACCGACGCCGGGCTGATGCTCTCCGACCACGACCCGCTCACCGCCGGCTTCACCTGGTCGCGCAACGCCGCCTTCCAGCTCAGCGACCAGTTCGGCGGCCCGCACGGCGACTACTACAACGACATCGGCAGCGTCACCGCGGGCGCCCGTGCCACCACCCTCGCGTTGCGCTCCGGCTCCCGGGTCGACCAGATGAGCGTGACCCTGGAGAACGGCACCACACTCGCCCACGGCGGAACGGGCGGCACCGCGTCCTCATTGACGCTGGCCGGCGGCGAGTACGCGACTACGGCGTACCTGTGCCAGGGCGTGAAGGACGATCACACACGGATCTTCTACGCGAAGTTCACGACCAACCTCGGCCGCACCCTGGCCGGCGGCACCACGACCTCCGACTGCGTGACCCGCACCGCACCGACGGGCTGGCAGATCGCCGGATTCCACGGACGCGCCGGTGACGAGGTCGACAAGATCGGCTTCATTTACACCCAGCGCTGAGCGACCGACCCAGGTGTGGCCTGTGCGCGCGGACTTCCGACGAGGGACGAGACCTTCGGCGCGCACATGGCCACGCCCCGCTCCACCGGACCGGGACCGGGAACAACCGGGAACCGGGGAATGGATCGGTCTCCCCTCGGTTCAGCGGGCGATCCATCCCCCAGTGTCTCCGTCAGGCGTAGGGGTCGAAAGTGATGTCGGTCGGCTTGGCCTTGTTGAGATGGTCGGCGAACTTGGAGTCCTGTAGTGGGAAGTTCGCGCTGCCCCAGTCGGAGGCGTTCAGCGTGTCGCGCAGGTGGGACGCCAGGTTGTCCCAGGTGAGCAGGTTCTCCTGGTGCCAGGCGCCGGTGTCGTTCTCCGGAGTCTCGCCCCACTCGGCGAAGCGGAAGGCGTGGGTGCTCGCGCCGTCCTTGTGGTAGACGATCTCGACGCGCTGACCGCTCATCGGTACGTCGGCGATCGGATGGATACTGAAGCCGCCGTGCCGGGAGGCCGACAGGTAGGACGGCGTGTCCGCGCCCTGCCGGGCCCAGACGACGACGCACTCCCAGTCGTGCCGGTGCCCTATGCCGGGCGAGGCCTCGTCCTTCTCGAAGTAGCTGGCATAGACGATTCCGCACCAGCCGTTGTTGCACTTGGCCCGCGAGTAGGTGTTGGCGCGCCCGAGGTGGCTGTCGCGGCACTCGCCGGTGATCGGGCCGGTCGGCTTGAGACCGCCGTTGAGGTTGCCGTCCGGGTCGATGGCGGCGGCCGGGTAGCAGCTGTCCGTGTCGTAGTCGTACACGGGCTCGAAGTACTTCTGGAAGGTGGTCGCGTTCTCGGGCAGGTTCTGCAGGACACCTGCGGAGGCGCTGAAGGGCAGGGCGACGGTCAGGACGACAGCGCTGCCGGCGACGGCGGCAACTCTGGCGACGCGGAAGCTTCTTCCGCTGCTGGCGGCTCGGGGCAAGGGGTGCTCCAGTCTTCGGTCCGTTCATCCCGGACATGACATCCGGGTCGGGAAGGAGACTGGCAGGCCGAGCGATCATTGGAAGGGCTTTCTACCAAACACACAGCGGCTCTTGACCCAACTCGACGGCACGGGCGAAGGCACGGGGCCCCCGCGTGAGTCAGGGGTGTCCCGTAGAGGCGGCCTCGTCCGGCCGGTCGGCCGGACTTCATCGGCCGGGGCATTGTCAGTGGTGGCAGGCAAGATGACCGGCATGACAACACCAGCTGCAGTGATCGTGGATGCCGCCGCCTACGCGCAGGCGGTCGAGGACGCGGTGAAGGCGTCGGCCGGCTACTACACGGGCGGCACCTCGGCGCTCGACGACGACGCCTACGACCGGCTGGTGCGCGCGATCGCGGAGTGGGAGGCCGGTCATCCCGAGCAGGTGCTGCCCGGATCGCCGACCGGGAAGGTCGCGGGCGGCGCTGTGGACGGGGATGTCCCGCACACGGTGGCGATGCTGAGCCTGGACAACGTGTTCTCCCCCGAGGAGTTCACCACCTGGACGACATCGCTGGCCAGACGTATCGGCCACGACGTCTCCCGGTTCAGTGTCGAGCCCAAGCTCGACGGTCTCGCCATCGCCGCCCGTTACACCCGAGGCCGCCTCACCCGACTGGTCACGCGCGGCGACGGGACGGCCGGAGAGGACGTCTCGCACGCCATCGGCACCGTCGAGGGGCTGCCCGACGAACTCGCCGAGCCGGTGACAGTGGAGGTACGCGGCGAAGTCCTCATGACCACCGCTCAGTTCGAGTACGCCAACACCGTACGGACGACGCACGGCGGCACTCCGTTCGCGAACCCGCGCGGCGCCTCGGCCGGCTCCCTGCGGGCCAAGGACCGCGCGTACACCGTGCCGATGACGTTCTTCGGATACGGACTGCTCTCCATGCCCGGAACCGACACAGAACTCGCCGGGCGGCTGGGCGGACTCGCGCACAGCGAACTCATGGCACTGGCCGGCGAACTGGGGGTGAACACCACCGCGACCACCGCCGTACCCGGCATCACCGCCGACACCGTCGAGCAGGTGCTGGCCCGCGTCGGACAGATCGCCGGTCTGCGGTCGGAGTTGCCCTTCGGGATCGACGGGATCGTCATCAAGGCCGACCTCGCCGACGACCAGCGGACCGCCGGGGCGGGATCGAGGGCCCCACGCTGGGCGATCGCCTACAAACTCCCCGCCGTCGAGAAGATCACCCGCCTGCTGGAAGTCGAGTGGAACGTGGGCCGTACGGGCATCATCGCCCCGCGCGGTGTGCTGGAGCCGGTCGAGATCGACGGTGCCACCATCACCTACGCCACGCTCCACAACCCCGGCGACATCACCCGCCGCGACCTCCGTCTGGGCGACCACGTCATGGTCCACCGCGCCGGTGACGTCATCCCCCGCGTCGAGGCTCCTGTCGCCCACCTGCGCACGGGGGACGAGCGGCCGATCGTCTTCCCCGAGGTGTGCCCGCGGTGCGGGGCGGGAATCGACACCAGCGAACAGCGCTGGCGGTGCGAGAACGGCCGCAACTGCCATCTGGTGGCCGCCCTCTCCTACGCCGCCGGCCGCGACCAGCTCGATGTCGAAGGTCTCGGGCACACGCGCGTGGTCCAGCTCGTCGACGCCGGTCTGGTGAAGGATCTCGCCGACCTGTTCTCGCTCACGCGGGAGCAGTTGCTGGGCCTGGAGCGGATGGGCGAGACGAGTACCGACAACCTCCTCGCCGCGATCAGTGCGGCGAAGGATCAGCCGTTGTCGCGCGTGCTGTGCGCTCTCGGGGTGCGCGGCACCGGCCGCTCCATGTCCCGTCGTATCGCACGGCACTTCGCCACCATGGACAACATCCGCGCCGCGGACGCCGAGGCGATGCGGCAGGTCGAGGGCATCGGCACGGAGAAAGCCCCCTCCATCGTCGCCGAACTCTCCGAACTGGCCCCGCTCGTCGACAAACTCGCGGCAGCCGGGGT
This sequence comes from Streptomyces sp. AK08-02, assembly GCF_033795085.1. Classification (NCBI taxonomy): domain Bacteria; kingdom Bacillati; phylum Actinomycetota; class Actinomycetes; order Kitasatosporales; family Streptomycetaceae; genus Streptomyces; species Streptomyces sp. AK08-02. Next base: position 727,346 of record NZ_JARAZV010000001.1, on the reverse strand, counting down.
CAACATGACCGAGCCCGGCGCGACCCCGCCCGCCCCCGCGACCGAGAGCGCCGAGGACATCCCGGAGGGCACCGGGGCGACAGGCGGGCCCCTGACCGGGATGACCGTCGTGGTGACCGGGGCGATGACCGGTGTACTGGAGAACCTCAGCCGCAACCAGATGAACGAGCTCATCGAACGGGCCGGGGGCCGCTCGTCCTCCGGCGTCTCGAAGAAGACCAGCCTGGTCGTCGCCGGCGACGGTGCCGGATCCAAGCGCGCCAAGGCCGAAACCCTGGGCATCCGTCTGGCCACCCCGGACGAGTTCGCCGCCCTCATCACCGACTACGTCGGCTGACCGCTTCCCGGGCGCCGCGGGGTGCCCCAGCTCACACCGCACAGGGCCGAACGGCGGAACATCCAGGGGTGGTTGACGGTTCATCTGTATGTGGCTGCGGAGGGGACAGTGTCCCCGGGCCTCACCCATAGCCCATGGGGAAGATCGTTCGGCTGAAGCCCCATGGAGCCTTTCGCCGCGAGGCGACCGCCCTCCGCACGCCACCACCCCCGCCCCGGCTGGTCTCCCCCGTCCAGCCGGGGCTTCGTGCTGTGCGGCGACCGCTCCAGCGTTTCGCGGTGGCCTTGTCGACCTCACGAGCAGGCCCTGGTGTCACTTTCGCCAGGACAGGCGGTGCACCACGCCGCCGAGCCGGACATCCTTGCCCTGGGCCGCCACCCGCGCCTGTTCGAGCACCGATTCGGGTCACCGTCGACGAAATGGAACGTGGTGCCGGAGAGCGTGAACGAGGGACGCTCATGGTGGGTCATGACGAACACCGGGGTGTGGAAAGGGAGTTCGTCAAGAGAACTCATCGGCGTGTCCACGACCGGTCCGAAGTCGGCTTACCGGCTACCCGCCATCCTTGTCGGCCACGATCTGTGGACGGGCAGCCGCTCCCACCCATCGGCGATAGGTGTCCACGTCGACATTGCTGCCGCACACGATGGTGACCACATGTCGGCCGACGAAGCGCTCCCGGTCTTCGAGGATCGCCGCGACGCCGAGCGCGGCCGATGGTTCGACGACCAGACCCGCGTGATCGAGAAGCATCCGCATACCGGCGATGATCGACGTCTCCTGAACCAGGACGGCGTCGTCGGCGACCACGAGGAGGTCGTCGAGGACGGCGGGGATGGGACGCCGACCGGCGACGCCGTCAGCGATGGTGTCGGTCGAGTCGGTGGTGACGACACGTCGTTCGCGCCACGAGTGTGTCATCGCCGGTGCGCCCAGAGGCTGGACGCAGATCACCTCGACCCCGGGCGCCAGGGCCTTCATCACATGGCCCACGCCGGTGGCCAGCGCCCCGCCGCCGAGAGCGATCAGGACGGCGTCGAACGACTGCGTGGAGTCCGCCAGTTCCAGACCGATGGTCGCCGCACCCTCGCAGGTCTCGATGTCCAGGCTGTCCTCGACCAGTCGGATGCCGTCGAACCGCGCGATGGCCGCCGCCCGCTCGCGAGCCATCTCGTGATCGCCGTCCACCAGCTCCAGCACGGCGCCCAACGCACGGATGCGGTCGAGTTTGGTGGTGGTCGCGAAGCGGGACGCCACGACGGTCACGTCGAGTCCTCGGCCGCGCCCGGACCAGGCGAGGGCCTGGCCGAGGTTGCCCGCGCTGGCGCACACCGCGGCTCGTGCGCCTTCAGCGGCGAGCAGGCTCGCGACCAGCTCGGTGCCGCGGCCCTTGAAGCTACGGACCGGATTGGCCGTTTCCAGCTTGATGCTCACCGTGCAGCCCAGGTCAGGCTCCAGCGCCTCACAGCGATACAGCGGAGTACTGAGGAAAACCGGATCGATCAGCCGACGTGCCGCCCTGATCCGATCGGTGTCGAAGCGTGTCTCCCGCATGGCACAGCAGGGTAACGCCACCACCATTCCTCCCCCGGTGAACGCTTACCGATCTCACTGTTCGCGAATGATCGACTGGCTTGGATCAGGTTGTTCGCGTATCTGTTTTAAGACGTCATGGTTCGTATGAGTTTCAGGCAAGATGGGTAATTCCCCGCTACGGTGCTTGCGTTGCTGTGCACTCAGGGGGGCTCGTGGAACTGGTTGTGCGATTCTTGATTGCGGTCATCGGTGGGCTCCTGTGCCTACTCATGACGTTCCTGGTCGGGGCAAGCGGCTTCCTTTTCGCTGTGGTCTGCATCGTGTTCGCGTGCACCGTCGGGGTCCTCGCCGGCGTACTCGGCGGCAAGGGAGGGCGCGAGTTCGCGATGGACACCGCCCGAACTCCCATCAGGTCCCTGCGGGCCACCGGCCGTGGCGTCGCCGGGATCTGGGAATTCTGGTCGAGCATGGTGTCCAACGACGACTGAGCGCCGGACCCTCAGGCTGGTGGCGCCACATCGCCGACCGCGCCCGCCCTGACGACGTTCCCGCGTCCCGTCGGCGTCGCGACCGACCCGACCACGGGTGGCCGGCGCTCGGGGCCGCCCGGACGCCGACCGAGGCCGACACACGCGAACAGCCCGTGTCGGTTTGCCCACCGTGAGCGAGAGTGGGGCTGAATCGGTCGATGGCGGGGCAGTCGGAAAAGCAGACACCGTCAAGGAGGCGGACCGCAAGCCAGGTAGGGAGATCAGGGCATGGCAGGACCGGAACATACGGATACCCACGGGAAACGGCCCGTGGCGCCGCCGAGCGCCGGGCTCGTGGAGACGTTGGAAGCCGTCGGGACCGGGGCCTACGTCGTGGACGAGCAGGGCCGGATCATCGCCGTCAACTCCCGCGCCGAGCAGCTTCTGGACCGGTCGGCCGGAGATCTTTTCGGCAACGACGCGCACGACCTGTTGCACAGGGACGCGCACGGCCATCCGCTGCCCAGGACCCGGTGCCGTATGCGGCAGGCTTTCCACGCCCGGCGCACCGCTCAGGCCGAGGAGGACTACTTCGCGCGCGGGGACGGCTCTCTGCTGCACATCTCGTGGCTGATCACCCCCTTCGACCTCGGCGAGCACGTCCTCGGCGAGCATGGACACAGCACGCTCGTCATCTTCCACCTGCGGCACCCGCCGGCACTCTCACGGCCGCTGCCGGAGGCCGCACTGTTGCCGGAGATCGAACGGCTCGCTCTGCTGGCCGCGACCACCACACAGCTGACCTCCACTCTCGACGTCGAGGAGGCACTACGGCGGCTGGTGACCCTGGTGGTGCCCCGGCTGGCGGACTGGGCGATCATCGATCTGATCACCGAGCGCGACGAGGTGTGGCGCACTGTCGTGGCCGAGGCGGACGGTGACGGCGTGGTTCATCACGAGGAACTCCAGGGGCCGATGCCACCGGTACCCGAGGAGTCCCCGATGCCCCTGTCCAGGGCGTTGCGCGGGGTCGCGTCGACCCTGGCCGGCCCGCAGACCTACCAGGGGCCACCGGACTCCGGTATCGCCGTCGAACAGCGCCGTCTGTTCGACGCCACAGGCATCCACTCGGCGGCCATCGCCCCCATCCGCAGCACACGTGCCGTCCTCGGCGCGCTGACCCTGGGCCGCGCCAAGCAGTCGGGGGACTTCGCCACCGTCGACCTCCCCCTCATCGAGGACATCGCCCGCCGCGCGGGCCTGGCTCTGGACAACGCGCGTCTCTACCAACGCCAGCGCAAGGTCGCCGAGACCATGCAGAACCACCTGCTCCCCCAGATGCCGCGCGTGCCGGGTCTGCAGATGACGGTGCGCTACCTGCCGGCGCCCGACGCCTCGCAGGTCGGCGGCGACTGGTACGACGCCTTCTCCCTGGCCGACGGTGCCACCGCGCTGGCCATCGGCGACGTGGTCGGCCATGACCTGGAGGCGGCAGCCGGCATGGCACAGGTGCGCAACATGCTCCGCGCCTACGCCTGGGCCCTCCAGGAGCCCCCCAGCCAGATCGTCGAGCGCCTCGACGAGGCGGTCCTGCACATCACGGACGTCTCCATGGCCACCATGATCCTCGCCCGGATCGAAGAAACCCACGACAGCCAGTGGAAGCTGACCTGGACCAACGCCGGTCACCCGCCGCCGCTGCTGATAAGCCACGACGGGCTGGCCGACTATCTCACCGACGGCCACGGCATTCTGCTGGGCACCGGATCCCACAGGCCCCGCTCGGACGCCACCGCCCTGCTGCCACCCGGATCCACTCTCCTGCTGTACACCGACGGCCTGATCGAGGAGCCCGGACACACCCTCGACGAGGGCCTGCACCGACTGCGCCGTCACGCCGCCGCCCTCGCCCACCGCCCGCTGACCTCCTTCATCGACGAGATGCTGAGCCGGGTCCGCCCCAGCGCCAACGACGACGACGTCGCCCTCCTCGCCCTGCGGGTGCCCGCCCGACCGTAGCCGTCCGCTCCGAGGTGCGGGATCCGCCGGTCACGAACGTCCGCCACAGACCCGCAAAGGCGAACAGTCTCGACAGCACTCGACAACAGTGATGCCCGGCAACGCAGTTGTGATCCAGGCCAACCCAACATGAACACCGTCGAACAACCTGCTCCGCGCGCCCGTAGTATCTCTGTACCGAGGCAAGCCCTCACCAGGTGCGACGTACTCACCGCTCGACCCAGGCGCCTGCTCCACGAGTTGACTCACCGCCTGCGGACGCCCCCGAGGAAAGGTCGGCAGCATGCCCGACAACAAGACCACCACCACCGAACTGACATCGCAGTACATGGCACAGGTGGCCAACGACCTTGATCGCAATGCCAAGGAACAGGACCGCATCGGCGCGGAGATCGACGCCCTGCAGGAACAACTGCGCGCTCTGCAGCACGACAACACCGTGCTGACGAACATGCGAAACGCGCTCGGCGCCACGGACACCGCCACCCAGCCCGCACCCAAGTCAGCGGCGGCACCCGCGGTGCCTCGGCAGAAAGCCACCCCGCAGCGCAGCGCGGGCAAAGGGACACGGGCGAAGAAGACGGCCACTGCTCAGGGCAGCGAGCCGACCGGGAAGGTGAGTGCCAAGAAGTCCGAGGCCGTAGTCAAGTCGGCGGCCACGAAGGCGGCTCAGCCCACCCTCGTCGAACTGATCCGCCGCCACCTCGCCGATCAGAGTGAACCCCGCTCCGCGGCGGAAATCGCCACCGCACTGGGTGAGGCCCACCCCGACCGTGACATCAAGACGACCGTCGTACGCACGACAGTCGAGGGGCTTGTCGCCAAGAGCCATGCCCAGCGCACCAAGCAGGGCCACTCCGTCTACTACACCACCACCGACGCGCAGGCCCCGACCCCGCACGCGGCGGCCCCGGCCTCCGACGAGCAGCCCGAGGCGAACTGATCACGGTTCCCCGGCTCATCCCACTCACCCAGCTCGCTGAACTCACCCAACTCACCTGTCCAGCAAGGCAGTCGACGCCGACGAGCCGGGCTCACCGCGCGTCGCGGACCATTGCGCCGAGGGACCCGCGCGATCACACTGGCCCGCATGGGGGACTGGATAGGCCTGTTCAGCGTCTGGGGTGTTTTCTACGCTGTCTACAAGTCGACCGAATGGCACGAGCTTCGGCGCGACAGGCGGATCACCGCCGAGGCCGTTGAGCGGCACCTGGTCGCGGAGCGGCAGCCGGAGGACGCGGGCCCCGGCGGAGAACCCGTGCTCGGGACGACGTCACTGGCCCTGATCGCCCATGGCGAGGGTTGGGCGCTGTCCACCCTCGTCGTCGACATGCTTCTGCACCGCGTTCTGCAGCCGTCGAAGGCCGCCGGTCCCGGCCGGCTGCAGGTGCGGCTGCCTAGATCCCGCGGCCAGGCGGTGTTCGACCGGGCCTTGGCCGAACGCAGCGCGGCATGGTCCCGGGAGCAGCGGATCATCGTCGATGCCTGCGGCGGATCGAACTCCCCGCTGCGCCTTTCCGGTGTGACCGTCATGGGGGCCTTGCGTGCGGAACTGGTCGCCGAGGGGTACATCCGCCCGCCCGACGCCATGACCGTCGAGGTCGAATACCCTGCCTCGCGCACCACGATCGCGGGCTCCGTCGTCTGTCTGCTCCTCACCGGCCTGCACGTGGTGTGGTGGGACCCGGACAACAGCGACCTCATGCCGTGGGTGGTCCTGGGCATCCTCGTGAGCGGATTCTGGACACTGGCCATGGTGGTGGAAGGGAGTACGTCCTTCACCAGGGGTGCCGAGCTCCCCAGCGCCACCGCCCGCGGCGAACGAGTGGTGGCCGAGGCCCGTGCTCACTGGGCAGCGGTGGACCCGGCCGGGCGCTCCGAGCCGTACTCGCCCGACGAGGCCGTGCGGGCCATGGCAGTGTTCGGTCAGGGAGCACTCGACCACGTCACGCGGTTCGACTCCACCGTCAAGGGCCTGTTCGAGGAGCAGAAGGCGTACGACGATCGACGTCACGCCGAGTACCTGAGCCGTCGGTGGGGGGAACGGCCGGACTCATGAGACTCCCGCCGTTCGCACCTCCGTCCGATCACTCGTCGTTCACCCAGCGCATGAGCCGTTGCAGGGGGTAGAAGCCGTCGTGGGAGAGGCCCGGTGGCATGCCGCCCGCTCCGCCGAGGGACACGACGCGTTGCGCTCCGGCGCAGGCGAGGGCGTCGCGCAGTTCCGGTTTGCGGGTGTCGGGGCAGACGCCGACCGTCTGGGTGGCGACCCCTGCGTGGAGGACGGCTTCGGACAGGGCGGCGACCGGGACGACGTTGACGATTTTTCCGTCGGGATGGAAGTCCACCGGCTCCGGCGAGCGGATGACCAGGCCTCGGCCGTCGTATCCGCCCCACACCCGGTAGTCGGGCGCAAGTGAGCGCAGTACGTCGATCTCCTCGCGGAGTTCAGCGGCGACCCGAGGGCCGTCGGCCGAGCTGAACTCCCTGGCGACGCCGAGCCGTTCGCACAGCAGTGCGGCGTACCGGTCGGCGTCCTCCGCCGTGCCCTCGACGAACTGGAAGCGGCTCGCCACGCACGCCTGCTGGTTGAAGAACGTGGCGTCGGCGGCTCCGGCGTCGGCCGCCCGGGCCAGCGACTCGGGAGAGTCGAAGACCTCTCTGCCGATCAGCGAGATGGACGTCTTGGGGTCGAAGGACACGAGCTCGAACCCCGGACCGACGTATCGCAGTGCCCCGCGGACAGTGGACTCGCCGCCCCAGGCGACCAGCTTGTCGAAGAACTGGGGGCGGAACAGCACGCTCTCCACCGTCTCGTCGCCGCCGCGCCAGTACGCGGCGGAGAACGAGCGCACCACGGGGTGGCCGGGGGCGACGGCCGCCATGGTGCGCAGGATCGTGGTCGCCGTGAACAAGTCGTTCGAGGGCAGTTTGAGAAGGTTGACGCCTTTGGTGAGGGCTCCGCGTACGACGGACATCGCGGCCACACCGGGGGCGTTGCCGGCGATGATGTGCACCAGTCGCGGCGGGAAGGCCCGGGTGGCCGCGATCCTGTCCCCGGGCAGCCGTACCTCGCGCCAGCCGTCGAGGACGTCCGCGCCGCCGAGTTCGTGGTCGATCTGGGCGTACAGGCCGGGGCGTTGGAAGGTGCGCCACAGGGCGGCGTAGGCGCGTTCCAGGACCTCCTCGGGGAGTGGACTGACCCGTGCCATACGGTCCAGGGCCTCGGCGAGCAGGCCCTCGCGATCCGCTTTGAGGGCCTCGCCCGTCTCCACCAGCAGGTCGACGATCTCAGCCACGGGCACGTGGAAAGCGGGGCCGGGTTCGGTACGGGGCCACACGAGGCGGTCCAGGTCGAGGGCCGGCGCGGTGAAGGTGGCGCCCGTGCGGCCGTGGGTGGTGTGCGGGCCCGCGTCGACCTCGCCGCGGATGACATGGACGACGGCCACCGGATCCGCCTTGGTTGTCGTGGGCGTCATCCGTGGATCATCCCTCGCACGTAGGAGTCGAGTGTCGCGGCGCAGGTGATCTTGTCGTCGCCGCCGAGGTCGCCGTAGCGCTGGATGTCCGGCAGGACCGTCGGTCCTGATCGGCCGCAGTCGCACGGGGAGAAGTCGACGAAGACCCGGTCGCCGCTGATCAGTCCGCCCCAGCGGCCTTCCAGGGACACGTCCAGGAAGGCGAAGCGCCCTTCCACGACGCCGTGTTCCGTGTTCAGAAGCGTCTCGCCCGGCTCGTCCAGCACGAGCGGGATCACCCACGGTGGAATGTGATACCGGCCCTTCTCGCAGGCGGGGCATGACCCCTGGAGTTCGGTCATGCCGTAGCTGCGGACGCGCCTTACCCCGTCGTAGAAGGCGGTGAACCGGGCCTGGTAGTCGTCGGGCAGCGCCCGCCCTTTGTTGCCGCCGCCGCTGAGGACCAGTGTGTCGGGGTGCAGGCTCCCGTCTGCGACGCCTCGGGCGCGGAGGGCCTGGATCAGGGTGAACTGCTGGTTGTTCATGCCGGCGATCAGCAGCGGCTCGTCGCGGTGGGCGGCGATGTCGTCGACGATCCGGGCGAGAGCCGCGCCCAACTCCTCCTCGCGGCTCCCGGACGCGGCTTCGAAGGAGCTGATCTCCTGCGGGGTCGCGACGCCCTCCGCCATACGGCGCCGCAGCAGGGCGCTGCCCATCAGCTCGGAGACCCGCATGGGGTCCTCGGTGAGCAGCAGGGTCTCCCCGGGCCTCGCGAAGACGTCCGCGTGCCAACGGAAGCCGTCGATGGAGCGCATCGGGCCGCTCGCCGGTGCGAGCAGGTAACCGCGGCGAGTGGGCTCGGGCGGGAGCGGTTCGGGCCAGCAGGTGAGGTGTTCCAGGATGTCGTGGAGGAAACCCAGGTCGCTCGCCGCACAGTTGAGGAAGGAGACCTTTCCGGAGGTGCCGCTGGTGATGTAGGGGCGGTGTCCCGCGGCAGTGATGCGGTCGGTCCACTCGTCGATGTCGGTGACACCGTCCACGTCGACGTCGTCCGGCTCGAGTGCCGACACCGTCGTGTACCAGCGCAGGAGCCGGTCCCATCGGCCCGCGGTGATGAGGGAGACGGGGTACGACTTGTAGCTGGTGTGCGAGAAGAGAAGGGGGACGAGATCGTCCAGTCCCGTGATCTCCCGCACGCCGGTCTCCTCCGCCCGGGTGCGCAACAGCGGGATGCGCTCGCGGTGGGCGGTGAAGGTCTCACGTGCGGCTTCGAGTTGCAGTTCCTTCAGGTCGTCGGCGGGTCGGTCGAAGGCGTTGCCGGACGGGACGAGGGATCGGATCAGCTCACGTGTGCTGGGCAGGGCACCCACCTCAATCGGTCGGGACGGTTGTCTTGTCGGCGAGGTCTGTCCTGACGGCGAGTCGGGTCCTGTCGGCGGCTGCCGTCCCGGCGAGATAGGACGACTCGATCGCGGCCAGCTCGCCACGCAGTTCCCCGGGAGTGCCGGTCATCGTGACGCGGCCCCGGTGCAGGACGTACACGCGGTCGGCGATGTCCAGCACCTTGCGCACATGCTGTTCGACCAGCAGGGCGCCGAGACCGCGGTCGGCCGCCTCGCGCACCGCGCGCAGGAGACGGTCGACCACGAGCGGGGCGAGACCGAGGGACAGTTCGTCCGCGAGGAGCAGCTTGGGGGCGCGGCCCAGCGCGCGGGCCAGCGACAGCATCTGCTGCTCGCCGCCGGACAGCATGCCCGCGCCGGTCTTCAGTCGTTTCTCCAGTTCGGGGAAGAGTGCCAGGGCCGGCCCGGTCGCCACCCGGCCGACCCGCAGGTTGTCCGCGGTGTCGAGCCGGGTGAAGACCGCACGCTCACCGACGTAGGCGAGGCCCTGACGGGCACGGCGGTGCAGCGGTGCGCGGCTGGTGTCACCCAGCCAGCGCACGTCGCCGCTCATCGGGGCGAGGTCGCCCGAGAGCGCCCGGAGTGTCGTGGTCTTGCCCGCGCCGTTGGGGCCGAGCAGTGCGACCACCTCGCCGGGACGGACCTCCAGGTCGAGTTCGCGTACGACGGGCTGGGTGCCGTATCCGGCGGACAGGGCACGGGCTTCGATCAGGGGTGGTCCGGTGTCACGCACGGCCGGTCTCCTTCGGTCAGCCGGCCGACATCGCCGTCAGCATCTTGCGGACGTCCACGAAGGTCGAGCCCTCCTTGGCCCATTCGATCTTCCCGTCCCGGATGGTGAGTTCGGTGGCGGTCGTGTTGTGGATGCGGTTGAGCCCCTTGATCGGCAGGGCGGTCGACTCGTTCCAGGTCAGGGGCGGGGTCAGACCGCCGGTGTCGATGCCCGAGGTGGTGTTCAGCTCCGCCACCAGGGTCTTGGACGTGATGGCCGACAGCTTCTTGGCGGCTTCGGTGAGGACCTTGAAGGCGACCCAGGTCGTCTCGTTCGCGCCGTTGCTCGTGTCGATGTCCGTGCCCTTGGCGGCCTGGACGAAGTCCTTCCAGGCCGCGTCGGCGGTCGGCGGGTAGTAGCCGGTGATCGCGGCGCCCTCGAGCGGGCTGCTGCTGCCTCCGGTCTGGGCGGCCAGCTCCGGGGTGAGGTTGCCGACGACGCTGGCGAGCTCGGTCTTCGCGCCGGACTGGACGTACGACTTCACGAACAGGCCCGAGGCGGTGCCCATGATGACGCTCACGCAGTCGCTGCCCTTGGTCGCGGCGGCGACCTGTGGGGCGAGGTCGGTGGCGGTGAGCGGCACCTTGATGTCCTTGGGGGCCGACCCTCCGGCCGAGACCGCGCCGAGGGTGAGGAACTGGGAGACGACGGCTGCCGCGGCCACGTCGTAGCGCACACCGGAGATCTTCTTGCAGCCGCTCCGCACCAGCTGCTGTCCGTGCGCCGCGAACACCGCCGGGGTGCCGCCGTTGACCGGGAACGACAGGGGGTTGGAGAACTCGGCCGCCGAGACGCCGGTCCCGCCGAGGTAGGGGATACCGGCCTTCTGGAGGATGGGCATGTAGCGGTCGCCGGCGAGGCTGTACGAGCCCACGACCGCGACGACCTTCTCGGCGACCGCCTGCTGGGCGCACTTCTCCGCCTCGTCGGGGTCGTTCTTCTCGTTGCAGGTGACGACCTTCAGCGGGCCGCCCTTGATGCCACCGTTGGCGTTGATCCACTTCTCGTAGGCCTGGGCGGTGAGCCGGACTCCGGGCTGGGCGCTGCCCTGGGTGTCCTCCGGGTCCCAGACCATCACCTTGACCGGTGCGCCCGTGAGCGAGGAGGTCTGGGTCGAGCTGTCGGACGCCTTGCCTCCGCAGCCTGCGGCAAGCAGCGCTCCGGTCAGCGCGAGACAGGTCGCTGCGGCACTTCTGCGTCTGCGTGAGTCGTTCATGGTTCCTCCGCGGAGCTCTTCGTCGAGTTGGCGAACAGCATGGGGTGCGTTTTCGAGTTAGTGAAGTACTCTCGGCACAATTATTTAAATGAATGTGCTGTCTGGCCTCACTCCCGAGAGGTTTCCCGATGGACGACATCCTGCGTTTCGCCCTGCTGGGCCTGGGTCTCGGAGCGCTCTACGCGCTCACCGCGCACGGCATCGTGCTGGTCTACCGCGGCTCCGGCGTCCTCAACCTCGCGCACGGCGCGATAGGGATGGCGGGCGCCTATGTGCAGTGGGAGCTCGCCACCGAGCACGGCGTCCCCTACTGGCCCGCCACCGCGTGCGGGGTGCTCGCCTCCGCGCTTCTGGGTGTGCTCACCCATCTGCTGGTGCTGCGCCCGCTGCGCCGGGCGTCCACCCTGGCCCGGCTCGTCGCCACGCTGGCGGTGTTCATCGTGCTGACCGCCGTCGCCGTCAAACGCTACGGCGCCGGCCTGGAGTTGGTGCCCGGCAAGCTGCCGACCCGGCTGCTGACGATCGCCGGGGCGACGGTCTCCGAGGACCGTCTCTGGCTGATCGGCATCGCGCTCGCCGTGACCGTGGCCCTGCATCTCCTCTACAAGCGAACCCTGTTCGGCCTCGGCACGACCGCCGTCGCGGAGAACGAGGGCGCCGCCGCCTCGCTCGGCTGGTCCCCGGATCTCATCGCCACCGGCAACTGGGCCCTCGGATCGGCGCTCGCGGGACTGACCGGGATCCTGATCGTGCCGGTCATCGGTCTGTCGGTGACCGGCCTGACCACCCTGCTGCTGAGCGCGCTGGCCGCCGCCCTGGTCGGCAGGTTCTCGTCGTTCCCCGTCACCCTGGCCGGCGGTCTGGCCATCGGGATCGTGCAGTCCGAACTCACCCGCTTCGGCTCCGGCGTGACCGGCCTCGCCTCCTCTGTGCCCTTCCTCTGCATCGCCCTGGTGCTGGTCGCACGCGGCCGGGCGCTGCCGCTGCGCGGAACCTTCCTCGACCGGCTGCCGGCCCTGGGCACCGGAAGGGTGCGCCCCGTGCCACTGGCGCTGGCCGTCGTGGTCGCGCTGCTGCTGGTGAGCATGTCGACACCGCTGTGGGCCGACGCCGTCACCAACACCCTGGTGCTGTCGCTGATCATCCTGTCGATCACCGTGGTGACCGGATACGCGGGTCAGGTCTCGCTCGCGGCCTACGCCCTCGCAGGAACGGGCGCCTTCATCGCGGGGCACGCGGCGGCCGACTGGGGCTGGCCGTTCGAACTCGCTCTCTTGGCAGGGGTGTTGGGGACGGTTCCGATCGGTCTGCTGTTCGCGCTGCCGGCGGTCCGCACCCGTGGCGTCAATCTCGCGATCATCACGCTGGGGCTCGGCACCACACTGGAGGCGATGGTCTTCCAGAACACCGGCCTGTCGACCACCCCGGGCAGTGACGGCATCGTGGTGGGCAAGCAGACCCTCTTCGGGATCGGTGTCTCCGGCGTCGACCATCCACAGCGGTACGCCGCCGTGGTGCTCGTGCTGTTCGTCGCGGCAGCCCTCGTCGTGGCCAACGTACGGCGCAGCCGCACCGGCCGTCGGCTGATCGCCGTACGGGCGAACGAGCGGGCCGCCGCCGCTCTCGGTATCGACGTCCGAGCGGCCAAGCTCTACGCCTTCGGCCTGTCGTCGGCCATCGCCGCGCTCGCCGGAGTACTGACCGGCTTCCGCTCGACCTCGGTCGTCTTCTCCGACTTCGCGTCCTTCGACTCCATCACCGCACTCGGCCTCGCCGTCATCGGCGGCGTCGGTTTCCTCGTCGGCCCCCTGTTCGGCGCGACCTTCGCCGCCGGCACGGTGGGTGCACGATTCGGGGACCTGGTGCTGCCCGGGCTGAGCGACTGGATGCCCTTGATCGGCGGGATCATTCTGGTGCTGACGCTGGTGGGCAACCAGGACGGCATCGGCAAGGACGTCGGCAGACCGGCGAAGGCCATCCGGCGGAGACCGGCGCCGGAACGCGGTCGCGTCGCGAGCGCACGGACGGAAACCGTCCCGACCGGAGCGACGGGGACTGCGGAGGCTGCGGGGGCTGCGGGGGCTGCGGACTCGGGGCAAACAGCCGCCTCGGACGTACCCCGTGCCGAGCCCCTCCCCCTCCACGTGCGAGACCTGACCGTGCGCTACGGCGGTGTCGTCGCCGTCGACGGCCTTTCACTGGACGTCGAACCGGGCCAGGTGGTGGGGCTCATCGGCCCCAACGGAGCCGGCAAGACCTCCGCCATCGACGCCGTCACGGGCTTCACCCGGGCCTCGTCCGGCGCGGTCCGCCTGGACGGGCGGGAGGTGACCCGCCTGCCGGTGCACCGGCGTGCCTCGGCCGGGCTGAGCCGGTCCTTCCAGTCGCTGGAACTGTTCGAGGACATGACGGTCCTGGACAACCTCTACGCCGCCTGCGACCGACCCGGCCGGTGGGCATGGCTCACGGACCTGATCCGTCCCGGCAGCCGTCCACTGCCCGCCCATGTGCTGGTCGCCATAAGGGAGTTCGGTCTCCAGGACAGTCTGGACCGGCCGGTGGGCGACCTGTCGTACGGGGAACGGCGGCTGCTGGCCATCGCCCGCTCGGTGGCGGCCTCGCCGTCCGTGCTGCTCCTCGACGAACCGGCAGCGGGCCTCTCCGACGACGAGACACGGGAACTGGCCCAGCTGGTACGGCGACTCGCCGAGGACTGGGGCATGGGAGTGCTGCTCGTCGAGCACGACGTCGACATGGTCATGAGCGTCTGCGACCAGATCGTCGTGCTGGACTTCGGGCACCGGATCTGCGCCGGCACCCCGGAGGAGGTGCGCCGTGACCCGGCGGTACGGGCGGCCTACCTGGGCGACCTGGAGCCGGAGGCGATCACCTGATCACCGTCCCGTGACGAATCGGAGGCGCCTCCCGTGAGGGAAGCGCCTCCGAACCGTTCCACGAGCCGTCTCAGGCGTCGCGCAGATCCGCGACGTACGGCTGGTGGGCGAGCAGGCCGCCGTCCACACGCAGGGTGTGGCCGGTGATGAACGTCGACTCGTCGGAGGCGAGGAAGACGACCGCCGAGGCGACGTCCTCCGGCCGGCCCAGGCGCGGGGTGAGGTGGTGGCGAAGCATCGCCTCCCGGATCGCCCCGTGCGCCGAGCCGGAGCTCGCCGGGGTGACGATGAACCCCGGCGCGACGGCGTTGCAGCGCACGCCCTGTTTGCCGTACTGGGTGGCGACGTACTGCGTGAGGTTGATGAGGGCGGCCTTGGAGGCGCCGTACGCCGGGTTGCGCAGGTCGCCCGCCAGGCCGGCGCCGGACGAGGTGTTGATGATCGAGCCACCACCGCGCGCGATCAGATGCGGGACGGCCGCCTGGATGGCGACCACGGTCCCCCGCAGGTTGATCCGCATCGTGTCGTCCCAGACCGCCGGGTCGGCCGCCAGGACGGCGAGGTCCTGGCGGGCGGCCAGATGGGTGGCCGCCGCGTTGTTGTGCAGGATGTCGAGCCCGCCGTACGTGTCGACGGCGGCGGCCACCATGGCTCGTACGCTGTCGACGTCCCCCAGGTCGACGGTGACGGTCATGGCGGAGCCTCCAGCGGCGCGGATCTCCTCCATGACCGTCCCGGCGCCGTCGGGGTTCAGGTCCGCGAGGACCGTGTGCGCTCCCTCGGCCGCGACACGGCGTGCGGTGGCGGCGCCGATGCCGGAGGCGGCGCCGGTGACGATCGCGATCTTGCCTTCGAGTCGCCCCATGGCCGAACCGCCTTTCTCAGTGCGTGAGTTCGTTGCCGACGACGGAGACGAAGGAGACGCATTCGCCCGGTCCGCCGCCGAGGTTGTGGGTCAGGGCGAGGGAACGGCCTTCGGCCAGGGACGTCACCGTCCGCTCGGGCGGCGCCTCGCCCCGCAGTTGCAGCCATGCCTCGAACATCATGCGCAGGCCGGAGGCGCCGATGGGGTGGCCGAAGGCCTTCAGGCCGCCGTCCGGATTGACCGGCAGCGAGCCGTCCAGGTCGAACGAACCGCTGGTGACGTCCTTCCACGCCTGGCCGCGTTCGGAGAACCCGAGGTCCTCCATCAGCACCAGTTCCGTGGGGGTGAAGCAGTCGTGCACCTCGGCCAGGGCGAGTTCGGTGCGCGGGTCGGTGATGCCCGCCTGCCGGTAGGCCTCCCGGGCCGAGGCGACGACCTCGGGGAAGGTGGTGAAGTCGTACTCGGGATCGAGGAGCCCGTCCGCCGGTCCCGCCACGAAGGACAGCGCCTTCACGAAGATCGGCTTGTCGGTGTACCTGTAGGCGTCCTCGGCGCGGACGACGATCGCGGCGGCCGAGCCGTCGGAGACGCCCGAACAGTCGAAGACGCCGAGCA
Source organism: Streptomyces sp. AK08-02 (assembly GCF_033795085.1). Classification (NCBI taxonomy): domain Bacteria; kingdom Bacillati; phylum Actinomycetota; class Actinomycetes; order Kitasatosporales; family Streptomycetaceae; genus Streptomyces; species Streptomyces sp. AK08-02. The sequence continues at coordinate 711,761 of NZ_JARAZV010000001.1, read as the reverse complement.
TGCCCGCGATGATCGGGGCCGACCGGATGCGCTCCAGCGGGACCTCCTTGCGGAACTGGGCACGTGGGTTGCGGGCCCCGTTGACGTGGTTCTTCCAGGCGATGCGGGTGATGACGTCCTTCATCTCCTCGTCGGACAGCCCGTACTTGGCGGCGTAGGCCGGGGCGAGGAGCGAGAAGTTGGCCGGGGCCGTGATCTCGCCGCGGCTGTCGTCGCCGGCGCCCGGTATCGCGGTGCCGGACAGCCCTGACATACCGGAGTCCTTGAGTTTCTCCACGCCGACCGCCATCGCCACGTCGTACGCCCCGGACGCGACGGCGTAGCAGGCGTTGCGCAGGGCCTCGGAGCCGGTCGCGCACATGTTCTCGACGCGGGTGACCGGCTTGTTGGGGAGATGGAGCGCCCGGCTCAGGGTCAGCCCCGACACTCCGGAGGCCTGGGTGCCGAACCAGTACGCGTCGATGTCGTCGAGGGTGATGCCTGCCGAGGTCACGGCCTCGCCCACCGCGTCGATGAGCAGATCCTCGGCCGAGCGGGTCCAGTGTTCGCCGAAGGTCGTGCAGCCCATGCCCACGATGGCGACCCGGTCCCGAATTCCGTGCGAGCTCATCCGTGTGTCTCCTCGGTCTCGCCGCCGGTGCGCACCGGCCGGGCCTTCCAGAAGTAGTTGTGGACGCCGGCGGCGGTGACCGTGCGCCGGAACGTCATCTCGACCCGCGCGCCGATGACGGCGTCGGCCTCGGTCGCGTCGGTCAGCTGGCAGCGGAACCGGCCGCCGCCGTCGTAGTCGACGACCACGACGAGCATCGGCGGGCTCGGCGTGTGGGCCAGCCGGTCGACGGTGAACGTGGCGACCGTGCCGCGCACCCGCTCCATCGGTTCGTCGGTCATGGCGTCCACGCTCCGGCACGACGAGCACACCCGGTCCGGCGGCAGATGCCGGGTGCCGCACTTCTCGCAGCGGGAGGCGACGAAGCCGTACTTCCAGGCGGTACGTCGGTGCGCGGGCGGAGCGTAGGGCGGCTCGGGGTCCGGCCGGCGGGGTGGTTCGCGGTCGAGCAGGCCGCGCCAGGTGAGATAGGTGGCGTACGGCATCGGGGCGCTGCCCGCGGCGATCTGGGCGGCGACCGGGCGGGCGGCGCGGTGGGCCGGGAGCGCGTCGGTGGTGCGCAGCAGGAGGACTCCGGCGCCGTCGCCGAGCACGACGAGGGCGATGGTCTCGCCGGGTGCGGCCCGGTCGAGGACGTCGGCGAGGAGCAGGCCCGGCTGGGCGGTGCCGGCGTTGCCTATCACCCCGGTCAGGTCCGGAGTCACCGCCTCGGGACGGGTGCCCGACCCTCGCCTGACGGCGGCGCACGCGCGCGCGTGCAGACCGGAGACGACGAGGTGGTCGATGGCGTCACGCTCCAGTCCGGCCTGGTCGAGGGCGGCGGTGAGCGCCTTGTCCGCGAGGGAGACGTAGATCTCCTCGGCGAAACGCTCCTCCCAGACCCGGGACGCGGGGGCGCCCGGCAGCCGCCAGCGTTCGAGGATCTCGTCGCTGACCGTGTCGTGGGCGAGGAGTTCGGCCAGGACGGGGGCGCCGTTGCGGTGCCCGCCGAAGACGAACGCCGCCGCGCCGTCCCCGCCCGCGACCTCGTCGCTGCCGCCGGGCAGCCCGGTGCGCAGGTCCGACAGGACGGCCAGGGTCGGGACGGCGGAGCGGGCGGCGGTGACCAACGCACCGAGTCCGGAACGTACGGAGCCGGCCATGTCCACGGCGAGCACGTGTTCGTCGAGGCGGAGCGCGGCGTGGACGGCGGTCGCGTTGGTCTTGTCGAGGTACGCGGGTGCGGCGGTGGCGAGGAAGAGCTGCCCGACGCGGGGGCGCAGGCGGTCGCCGGCGAGGGCGTCGCGGGCAGCCTCGACGGCCATCGACGTGGTGTCCTCGTCGTAGCCCGCGACGGCCCTGGTTCCCTTGGCCGCCGGGGTTCCGAGTGTCGCGGCGACATCGGCGCGGGCGAGGCGGTGGTACGGCACATGGGCGCCGTATGCGATCAGTCCGGCCATGTCAGCGTCCTCCGATGGCGTGGGTTGTGTGCGTCGGCCGTTCGAAGACCGCGGCCAGGCCCTGTCCGCCGCCGAGGCACATGGTCTCCAGGCCGTAGCGGGCCTGACGGCGGTCGAGTTCGCGCAGCAGGGTGGCGAGTATGCGACCGCCGGTGGCACCGACGGGGTGGCCCAGCGAGATGCCGGAACCGTTGACGTTGAACCGCTCGAAGTCGGTCTCGGTCAGGTCCCAGGCACGGGTGCAGGCCAGCACCTGGGCGGCGAAGGCCTCGTTGAGTTCGATCAGGTCGATGTCGGAGAGCTTCAGTCCGGCGCGCTCCAGGGCCCGGGCGGTCGCGGGTACGGGCCCGATGCCCATCGTCTCCGGCGGCACGCCGACGACGGCCCAGGAGACCAGGCGTGCCAGGGGGCGCAGCCCGAGTTCGGCGGCGCGTTCCGGGTGGGTCACGACACAGAGCGAGGCTCCGTCGTTCTGCCCGCTGGCGTTGCCGGCCGTGACGGTCGCCTCCGGGTCCTGACGGCCGAGCACCGGACGCAGCTTCGCGAGTTTCTCCAACGAGGAGTCGGGGCGCGGGTGTTCGTCGGTGTCGACGACCGTCTCGCCCTTCCGGGTGCGCACGGTGACGGGCACTATCTCGTCGTCGAAGCGGCCTTCCCGCTGGGCGGCGACGGCCTTCTCGTGCGAGCGCAGGGCGAGTCGGTCCTGCTCCTCGCGGGGGATGGCGTACTCGCGTCGCAGGTTCTCGGCGGTCTCCAGCATGCCCCCGGACACGGGGTGGTTGACACCGCCGGAGGTGACGCGGCCACGTGCCAGCCGGTCGTGCAGGGTGGTGCCGGCGCCGCGTACACCCCAGCGGACGTCCGTGGTGTAGAACTCGGCCTGGCTCATGGACTCGACGCCACCGGCGAGCACGAGGTCGCTCGCGCCGGTCTGCACCTGCATCGCCGCGTTGATGATCGCCTGCAGGCCGGAGCCGCAGCGCCGGTCGATCTGGAGTCCCGGTACCTCGACGGGCAGTCCCGCGTCCAGGGCGGCGACGCGTCCGATGGCGGGTGCCTCGCCGTTGGGATAGCACTGGCCGAGCAGGACGTCGTCGACGGCGGCGGGTGGTATGCCCGTCCGTTCCAGCACCGCGCGGACCACCGTGGCGGCGAGTTCGGCCGCCGTCACGTCGCGGAAGACTCCGCCGTAGCCGCCGACGGGGGTACGCACGGGTTCGCAGATCACCGCGTCACGCAGGAGGGCGGGCATCGCGTGGGCCTTTCATGAGGGGGCCGTATCGCTTTCTTGGGGGCTCACATGTACCGGCCGCCGGTCACCTCGACCACGGCTCCGGTGAGGTAGCTCGCCATGTCGGAGGCGAGGAAGAGGACGACCTGGGCGACCTCGGCGGGTTCGCCCGCGCGGCCCAGGGGGATCTCGGCGAGCTTCGCGTCCCAGGCCGCCGGAGGCATCGCCTCGGTCATGGCGGTGCGGATCAGACCGGGCTGTACGGCGTTGACGCGGATGCCCGCCCTGGCGAGTTCCTTGGCGGAGGCCTTGGTGAGGCCGACGAGGCCGGCCTTGGCGGCGCTGTAGTTCGTCTGGCCGAAGTTGCCGACCTTGCCGGCGATGGACGAGATGTTGACGATGCTGCCGCCCTGTCCGTGCGCCCGCATCGCCTCGGCGGCGAAGCGGGTGCCGTTCCAGGCGCCGGTGAGGTGGACGTCGACGACGGCACGGAAGTGGGCGAGGGGCATCTTGCGGAGGGTCGCGTCCCGGGTGATCCCGGCGTTGTTGATCATGACGCCGACCGGGCCGAAGCTGTCGGCGCAGTGGGCGACGAGGGCGGCGACCTCGTCCTCGTCGGTGACGTCGCAGCGCAGCGAGGTGGCGGTGACGCCGTTCTCACCGAGGCGTTCGGCGGCCTCGGCGGCCGCGGCCTCGTTGATGTCTCCGAGGACGACGCGTGCGCCCGCGTTGCCGAGGACCCCGGCGATCTCGAAGCCGATGCCCTGTGCGCCGCCGGTGATCACCGCGTTCCGGCCGTCCAGCAGTCCCATGTCCGCCCGCCCCTGACTCGACGCTATTCCCGTTAAATAGATAACCTATTATGCTGAAACAATCAATACAGCGATCAGCTGTACGGACAGGGCGTCGGACGAGGAGCGAACACAGGTGGACATCAGCTACCCCCCGGCGACCGAGACGTTCCGTACCGAGGTCAGGGCGTTCCTCGCCGAGACGCTGCCGCCGGACTGGAAGGGCATCGGGGCGCTGGACGAGGACGCGGCCCGGGCGTTCGCCCGCGACTGGCGCGGGCGGCTCGTCGAGCGCGGCTACCTCTCCCTCACCTGGCCCGAGCAGTACGGCGGTCGCGGCCTGTCCAAGCTCCACCAGGTCGTCCTGATGGAGGAACTGGCCCTGGCAGGAGTGCCGTTCGGCCTGCCGCAGGACACCTTCGGCGTGAAGATGCTGGCGAACACCCTGCTGCGCTGGGGCACGGAGGAGCAGAAGAGCCACTTCCTCCCCCGCATCCTCAGCGGCGAGGACACCTGGTGCCAGGGGTACTCGGAACCGGACGCCGGTTCCGATCTGGCCTCCCTCAAGACCCGTGCGGTGCGGGACGGCGAGGAGTGGGTGATCGACGGCCAGAAGGTGTGGACCTCCGGCGCCCATCACAGCGACTGGATCTTCGTCCTGGCCCGCACGGACCGGGAGGCGTCCAGGCACCGGGGCATCTCCTTCCTCCTGGTCCCGCTCGACCAGCCCGGCGTCGAGGTACGGCCGTTCCGCATGATGAGCGGACAGCTGCACTTCAACGAGGTGTTCTTCAGCGGCGCCCGCACCCGCGCCGATCTCGTCGTCGGCGGTGTCGACAACGGCTGGACGGTGGCCCAGAGCCTGCTGGGCGTCGAGCGCGGCGAGGAGGCGGCGACCAACCCGATCCTGTTCCGGGCCGAGGTGGAACGGCTGGTGGAGCTGGCGCGGCTGTACGGCAAGGACCAGGACCCGGTCTTCCGCCAGCGGATCGCCTGGTGCTGGTCCAAGGTCGAGATCATGCGGTGCCTCGGCTACCGCATCCTCACCGGCTGGCTCAAGGGCGCCGAGCCCGGCCCAGAGTCGTCGATCGCCAAGCTGTACTGGAGCGAGTACCACACCGAGGTCACCGATCTGGCGATGGACATCATGGGCCTGCACGGCCAGGTACCGGTCGGCCGGCCCCCCTTGCGCACCTACCGCACCGACGACCCCGGCGCCGCGAACTCCTCGGCGTCCTGGTCGACGACGTATCTGATCTCCCTCTCGGGCACGATCTACGCGGGCACCTCGCAGGTGCAGCGCAACATCCTCGCGGAGAAGGTACTGGGCCTGCCGCGCGAGCCGAGGGTGAGCGCGGGGTAGGGCCGGAGCGGACGCCCGCCGGGCAGGAGCCGGGGCGGGCGAGCCCCGACCGGACGGGCCCTCGCCCGACCCGCCGAGCAGACCCCGTGCGGCCGGGCGTCCCGCCCACGCCGGACGGGCTCCCGCCCGACCCGCCGGGCAGACCCCGCTCAGCCGCGCCTCCCACCCACGGGGGTGGGACATCCGGCCGGACGGGTGCGACGACCCGACTGGTCGTGAGCGGGCCCCGGCCGAACCGGCCCTCCCTTCGGCCGGGCAAGCCGAACACCCTGCCGGACAGTTCGACGCCACTGGCGAGTGTCGGGTGAGCCCCGGCCGAGCCGCACGTCCGACCCCGCCGAGCAGACCCCGGTCGGCCGCGAGCCCGGCCTGACAGGTTCGCCACCCCGGCCGCACCTGGGGCGAACCCCGGCCAGGCGGCACAGCCGGCCTGCCGTTCCGGATGAAGTCCGGGCGAGTGCGAAGCCGGGCGGGCCGGGGCGCCACCAGCGCCGGGCCGGGGCGAGTCTCGGTCGGTCAGGGGTGTCCGACAGGTCAGTGGTGTCCGGGGTGTTCGAAGGCGCTCAGGTTCGGGACCGGGCGGGGGCCCGTGCCCGGGCGCCATCCGGCGGCCAGTTTGCGCAGGCCGGCACCGTCCGGTGCCCAGATGTGGCAGCTGTTCAGCACACCGGCGGTGGCACGCGGATCGTGGTCGTGATCACCGGCGGCGGCCCGGCGCCGAGCCGCCGCCGACATCGCGGCCTGCACGGCCGCGGGGCCGAGGGCGCGGGACAGCTCGTAGAGGTGTGAGCAGCCCAGGACACCGCGAAAGCGTTCCTGGATCGCCCTGTTGTAGCCGGCGGCCACGCTGAGCCCGGCCAGGCCGTCGAAGGCCGGGGCGATCAGCGGGCACTCCGCGTGCGGGAAGCCCAGCATGTCCGCCTCGGCGACCGTGATCACCATGTCGGTGAGCCGGATCCGGACGCTCAGCGCCATGCTGTGGACGATCCCGCCGGGCGGCTCCTCCCAGGGTCGCTCGTCGCGGAGTCGTGCCTCGACGGAGATCTCGCCGCCCGGCTCCTCGTAGGCGGTGACGGTGATCGTACGGCGGTGCAGCGGGAGTTCGGCGCGGGTCATGACGAGGCCTCCTCCAGCTCGGACACGGAATCCACCGGGGCTCCCTCGCTCTCCCCCTCCCCCAGCCCCGGAAACTCCGGTTGTCGGCGCTCGATGAAGCTGCGCACACCCTCCCGGTAGTCCGGGGCACGCTTGGCCACGGCCAGGAGCGCCGCCGCGTTGTCACGGCTCTCCGTGAAGGACCGCGCCTGGTCGTCCGCGAGCTGCCGTTTGATGAGCGACATCGCGTACGGGCTGGCCGTGCGGGCCAGTTCGGTCGCGTAGGCGAGGGCCGCCGGGAGAAGTTCGTCCGGCTCGACGAGTCGGCTGACCAGCCCCATCGCACGGGCCTCGGTCCCGGTGAAGCGGCGCGAGGACAGCAGCAGGTCGGCGGCGTTGCCGTGGCCGACCAGCCGGGGCAGGATCCAGGACACACCGTCCTCGGCCACCAGTCCGCGTGCGCTGAAGGCGGCGGCGAACCTGGCGTGCGGCACGGCGAAGCGGACGTCGCACATCAGGGCCTGGTTGAATCCGATGCCGGCGCAGGCGCCGTTGACGGCCGCGACGACGGGCTTGGGGAAGGTCATGGGGCGGGTGCGCGGGGGCAGCCGGTCGGTGGGCCAGGGGCGGGCGCCGGACGACGCCCCGTCCAGCACGCTCATGTCCATGCCGGGGCAGAAACTTCGTCCGGCGCCGGTGAGCACCACCGCCCGGACCCCTGGGTCCGCCTCCGCCCGGTCGAAGAGTTCGTTGTAGAGCAGCTCCATCTCCAGCGTCCAGGCGTTGTGCCGCTCCGGCCGGTTCAGGGTGATGAGCATGACCCCGTCGGCGGTGAGTTCGGTGAGGATCACCGGGGTCGGATTCTCGGCCATCGAGGTCACTCCCACGGGCCCGTTGGTTTTATAGCTAGATGAATCATCTATATACCAAAGACCGGTCGTGGCACCAGATCAGGTGCCGTGAAGAGAAGATCAATCAACCCTTGACCTGGTACCCTTCATGCACTAAGACGATTCATTTCGCTATATGAGGAGCCCACCGTGGCCGAGGCAGCCCGCGCACGCGAAACGGCGATCGTGCCCGTCCCCGCCCGCACCCGCGTCGGACGCCAGGTGCGAGTACCCAAGACCGCCGAACTGGTCGCCGCGCACCTGCGCCGCCAGATCGTGCGGGGCGAGCTTCAGCCGGATGACGCGCTGCCGCCGGAGTCCGGCCTGATGGAGCAGTTCGGCATCTCCCGCCCGACGCTGCGCGAGGCGTTCCGCGTACTGGAGTCGGAGTCGCTGATCACGGTGCGCCGCGGCGCCCACGGCGGTGCCCGGGTGAGCGCTCCCGACTCGGACGTCGCCGCCCGCTTCGCCGGCCTGATCCTCGAGTACCGCGGGGCGACCCTCGGTGACCTCTACCACGCCGCGGCCCTCATCGAGCCACCCTGCGCCCGCCAGCTCGCCACCAAGCACAGCGCGGGCGACATCAAGCGGCTGCGCGACGCGATCGCGGCCGAGAAGGCCGTCCTGGACGACCCGCTGGCCCTGGTCGAGGCGCAGGACGCCTTCCATGCCCTGCTGGTCGAACTCACCGGCAACCAGACGATGATCCTGCTGTGCGGCATGGTCCGCAACATCATCGACCGGGCCAACGCCTCGTACACCGCGGCCGCCGCCGACGCCGAGGCGCAGAAGACGCAGGCCCTCAAGGGGCACCGGGCGCACGTGCGAATGGTCGGCCTGATCGAGTCCGGCAAGGCGGACGAGGCCGAGAAGCTCTGGCAGCGGCACATCTCCAGCGCCGACGACGTGGTGAACTCCGCCGGACCCAAGACGGTGCTCGAACTCCTCGACTGACCCCACCCCTGCCCCCCTGACCCCGCTCCCCCACCTTCACCGGCACCTCCTCGACCCCGCTTTCGGCCACCCCCTTGCCTCCGAGAAACAGTTAGATAATTATAGGAGGCGTACCGATTAGCTACGGGGTCCGGAGGCGACGGCCATGGCCGAACAGCGCAAACCCATCTTCGACTGCGACCAGCACATGTACGAGGAGCGGGACTCCTTCACCCGCTATCTCCCCAAGGAGTTCCTCGGCTCGGCGGTCGCACCGGTGACACTGCCGGACGGGCGGGAGGTGATCCTCGCCGGGGACCGCATCGTCGTATGCCTGGAGCCGGAGTTCGGGCAGGTCTACCGACCCGGCTCACTGAAGGAGATGCTCAAGGCGATGGCCTCGGGCAATCCCGAGGAGACGTACCAGTTCGAGCCGATGCACGAGTCGTACCAGAACCGCGACGCGCGGCTGCGGGTCATGGACGAGCAGGGCCTCGACCAGTCGATCATCTACCCGGGCGGCTGGGCCCTGGTCGCGGAGGAGTACGTGAAGGGCGTGGAGCCCCTCTACGCCAACTACCACTCGTTCAACCGCTACATGAACGAGGTGTGGGGCTTCGACCACCAGGGCCGCATCTACGCCCCGGCACTGCTGTCGCTGCGCGATCTGCCCAGCGCGGTCAAGGAGTTGGAGTACGTCCTGGAGCAGGGCGCCCGCTTCATCCTGCTGCCCACCGGACCGATGTACGGCCGCTCGCCGGGCGACCCGTACTTCGACCCGTTCTGGAAGCTGGTCAACGAGGCCAAGGCCAGCGTCTGCTACCACATCAGCGAGTTCTACTACAACTCGCAGGTGGCGCCCTCCTGGGGCTTCGACCCCCACCCCATCCACTTCCGTATGTCGGCCTGGCAGTGGCAGAACACCTACGGCCAGCGCCCCATCGAGGAGACGCTGTCCGCGCTGATCTTCGACAACCTCTTCGGACGCTTCCCCGACATCAACGTCCTGGTCTCCGAGTTCGGCTCCGAGTGGGTTCCGCACTTCGTTCGCCACATGGACAAGAGCCGGGGCATGGGCCGCAACGGCCCCTGGATCGGCGGGCAGTTGGACGAGCGGCCGAGCCAGATCTTCCGCAAGCACATCCGCGTGGTGCCCTACCCCGAGGACGACATCGTGGGCGTGGTGAAGCGTCTCGGCTACCACGAGTCCATCGTCATGGGCTCCGACTTCCCGCACGCGGAGGGCCTGGCGCAACCTGCCGACTTCCGCAAGCTCATCACGGAGCTCGACGAGTCGGCGCAGGACGACATCATGTACAACAACGCTCAGCAGCTGATCAGCCGCTGAGCGTCGTACCACCCCGCCTGGCGGCGGGCCTGATCCGCACTAACGGACCAGGCCCGCCGCCAGGTTCGCGACGTCGGTGAGCAGTGCGGTACCGCGGGGCGAGTTGTCGTAGCCGGCGAGCGGGTAGCCGTTGCTCAGACAGGCGAAGGACAGGCCAGACTCCGGGTCCATGAAGCCCAGTTGGTAAGCCGCCCCGGCGCTCCCGAAGAGCGCCGGCGAGCCGGTCGACGGGAGGTTGCTCCCCGCGTCGGGACCGGCCACGGTGACGAACAGTCCCATGCTGGTACGACGGCTGCCGCCGCCTCCGTAGATCCGCTCCCCGTACGGGTGATCGGTCAGCCTGATCCGCGTGCCCTCCGCCACGGCCTCCGGCTTCCACAGGCCGGAGTGGACCAGTGCCTGGAAGTAGAGGGCGACGTCGGCGGCGGTGGCGACCAGGGCGTGGCTGGGCTCTCCGGCCGCCAGGACCTCCGGGTCGGACAGGTACCACGGCCCCCACGGGTCGGGGTCCTGGTCGTCGTCGGTGCGGTCGGTGGCGAGCATCGGGGCGACGCTGCCCGGCTGCCGGTCCACCGGCACCCCCAGCTCGATCGACAACAGCCCCAGCGGTTCCACCACCCGTTCGCGCAGAAAGTCGGCGAAGGCGAGGCCTGTACGCCGTTCGACGATCTCGGCGATCAGCCAGGCCGCCGAGGTGAGATGGAACTGGAAGCGGCTGCCCGGCGGGGAGTCGAGGCGCCAGCGTCCGAAGGCGGCGAGCCGCTGCTCGCGGTCGAGCATCTTCGGGTACCCGAGGGGTGCGAAGGGGAAGCCAGCGGTGTGTGTGAGCACCTGCTCGACGGTCACCGTCTCCTTCCCGTTCGGCGCGAACTCCGGAATGATCGCGGCGACTTGTTCGCCCACGTCGAGCAGCCCGTCGCCGATCAGCTTCCACACCACGCCCGCGACGATCGACCGTCCGACGGACTGCAGGACGTACCGGGTGCCGGCGCGCGCGTCGCCGAAGGTCTCGAAGGCCACCAACCGTCCCTCGTGGGCGACGGCGACCTGCGCGGACGGCAGAGGCCCGTGTTCGACCTCCTGACGGACCCTGCCGAGGAGGGTGTCGAGGCGGAGCGGGTCGACCTGGTCAGGCACTGGTTTCTCCTTCGTGCGGTTCCCGCAGCCGGCGGCGGACGACCTTGCCGTTGGCGTTGCGCGGCAGGTCGGCCACGAACCACCAGCGGACGGGGACCTTGAACCCCGACAGCCGGGCGCGGGTGTGGCTTCTGAGCGTCGCCGGGTCGGGCGGGGCGTCGGGGTCGGCCGGCACGACGAAGGCGACGACGGTCTGTCCGAGCCGCTCGTCGGGCACGCCCGTCACCACCGCGTCGGCCACGCCGGGATGTGTGGTCAGAACCGTCTCGACCTCCAGCGGGTGCACGTTCTCACCGCCGCGGATGATCATGTCGGTGCGTCGGCCGAGGAGATAGAGGTAGCCGTCGTCCGCGATCCGGCCCAGGTCGCCGCTGTGCAGCCAGCCCTCGGCGTCGATCCGGAAGAAATGGCCGGCCCGGGCGTGGATCTCGCCGACGCCGTCGGACCCCGCGTCGTCCACCCTGACCTCGACGCCGGGGGCGGGCCGTCCCACCGAGCGCAGCAGTTCGGTGCGTCCCGCGACCGCCTCCCGGTGGTCCTCGGGGGTGAGCACGCTGATCGGTGAGCCCTCGGTCTGTCCGAACATGTTGAGCATACGGACGCCGGGCATGGCCTCGTACGTCCGTCGCAGGGTGCCGGGGCGTACGGGCGCTCCCCCGTACTGGAGGGTCCGCAGTGTCTCGTGCCGGGCCTCGCCGGCCGCCAGCAGAGTCTCCAGCATCGCCGGGACCATGCTGGTGTGCGTGGTGCCGAGGTGCCGCAGCAGTGTCCAGCCCTCGACGGTGAAGCGGGGCAGCCCGGTGATCAGCGCGCCGGCGGCGAGGGCGACGGCCAGGTTGCCGAGGCCCGCGATGTGGTGGAAGGGCGCACTGCCGCCGTAGAAACTGTCGGGGTCGAGCGCGCACAGGCTTCCGTTGACGCGGGCGCGTGCGGCCAGGCGTCCTTGGGTCATGGGGACGGGTTTGGGTAGGCCCGTCGTGCCGGAGGTGTGGAGGACGGCGGCGAGGCCGTCCGGCTCGGCCGTCAACTCCCGCCCGGACGCGCGCAGTTCGGGCAACACCGCGAGACGTCGGCCCGAGAGTGCGGCCACCTCGCTGCCGAGGCGGGCGAACTCGGTTTGCGCCAGGAGGACTTGGGTATCCGTCGCCTTCACCACCGTGGCGATCTCGTGCGCGGTCATCCGGACACCGAGCGGCGCGAGCGGGTGGCCGGATCCGGCGCCGCCGATCACCAGGGCGAGGGCGTCGGCGGAGGTGGCGACCAACGCGGGTACCGGCGAGCCGGGTTCGAGGCCCAGAGTGTCGAGCCAGTCGGCCGCGCCGGACGCGTGGTCGAGGAGTGCACGTCCGGTCCAGGTCAGGTCACCGAACCGGACCGCGGGCCGGGTGTGGTCGTAGGCGCGGTTCACCTGCGCGGTCCACGTCTCCCGCGTTGCCGGCGGTTCTCGCCTCTCCTCCACGCCCCGCGTTCTCTGTCCGGCGTTCACCGGCTCAGGGCTCCAGGCGGGCCGCCGCCGTGCCGGCGACCACCTCGACACCGTCCTGGTTGACGGTACGCAGCGAGAAGTGGGCGACCGGCCCGTTGCCGGTGTCCTCGACGGACTCGACGGTGGCCGTGGAGGTCAGGGTGTCGCCGGGCCAGACCTGTGCCTTGAAGCGGACTCCGTAGCGCAGGAGCGACTCGGTGCCGACCCAGTCGGTCAGGATCCGGCCGGTCATGCCCATCGTCAGCATGCCGTGCGCGAACACTCCCGGGTAGCCGGCGGCCTCGACGGCGAAGCGCTCGTCGGTGTGGAGCGGGTTGAAGTCGCCTGAGGCGCCCGCGTACTGCACGATCCGGGTGCGCTTCAGGTCCTCGACGAGGACGCGCTCACGTGTCTCGCCCACTTTGATCTCGTCCGTGCTCAGGCTCATCGGGCGTCCTTCGGGGTCGCGGGGCCCTCGGGTACGACGGCCACGGTGACGGCGCTGACGACCGGCTCGCCGTCGGCGTCCCGGTACTCGGTGATGCGCTCGCTGAAGAGGAGCCGGCCGCTGCGGCCCTGCTTCTCCCAGCTGCGGCCAGGCACGGTGTGCGCGTGAAGCGTCTCACCGGCGCGCACCGGGCGGTGGTACTCGAAGTGCTGCTCGGCGTGGAGCCCGCCGCCGCCCTCGGCCATCACGCCGGGGCCGCCGCCGGATCCGTACCACTCCTCCCCCGGCTTGGGCCGCAGGTGGTACTCGGGGTCGTAGTGGGCGCTCGCCATGGTGAAGGTGGGCGGTGCGAGGGCGTTCGCGCCCTGGAACGCCGGGTTCTCGTCGCCGACGGCACGGGCGAACATCATGATGTGCCCGGCCTCGACGGGAAACGGCTGCCCTGTCATCGTCATGCCTCTCGGTTCAGTACGGCAGGAACGCGTCGCGGGTGGCCTCGTCCGGGTCGAAGTCCGGGGGCAGGCCCTCGAACTTCGGCTCGCGTTTCTCCACGAAGCTCGCGACGCCCTCACGGAAGTCCGGCGAGCCAGCGAAGAACTCCATGGCGGAGTAGGACCGGGCGAGCGCGTCGGTGAAGGTGCGGTCGAGGTCGCCGTACACCTGGTGACGTACGACGGCCATGGCGCGGGGGGAGCAGTTGCGGGCGATGTCCCGGGCGTAGGCGCGGGCGGCGTCCAGCAGGTCCTCGGGTTCGACGACGCGGCTGACCAGGCCGAGGTCCTTCGCCTCGTCGGCGTCGAAGACCCGGCCGGACAGCAGCAGGTCGAGCGCCTTCTCCAGGCCGATCACGCGCGGCAGCACGTACGGCAGGTTGTACTCGCCGGCCAGGCCGCGCCGGGTGAAGGCGGTGGTGAAGCGGGCCCCCCGGGCGGCGAAGCGGATGTCGCAGATCAGCGCCTGGATGAGGCCGATGCCCGCGCAGGCGCCGTTGACGGCGGCGATCATCGGCTTCGGCAGCAGCCGCCTGCTGTACATGGGGACGCGGGCCTGGAGGTTGAGGGACTGGCCAGGCCGGGCGTTCTGCTCCAGTCGCTGGACGTCCATGCCCGGGCAGAAGGCCCGGCCCGCACCCGTGACGATCACGGCACGGACGGCCGGATCCTGTGCGGCCTCGTCCAGGAGCGCGAAGAACCGGCGCTCCATGGGCAGGCTCCAGGCGTTCCTGCGCTCGGGCCGGTTGAGGGTGACGGTGGCGACGCCGTCCTCGTCGACCTCGTACAGCACCAGGTCGTCGTCCTGGGCGGGCTGCTCGTCAGTCATCGCGTCATGCCTCCGTCAGCGGTTCGATGGTCGGTGGGCTCTGCGGGGTCGATGGAGCCGGTGGGATCGGCGGGGACCACGGAGTCGGCCGGGGGTATCGGATCGCCGACGCCCTGCCGTTCCCCGGAGATGGTCACGACCACCTGTCCCCGGGCGCAGATGCGCCCGTCGGTCATCACATCGACGTCGGCGAAGTGCAGCCGGTGGCCGCGGCGCACACAGCGTGCGTAGGCGACGGCCTCGTGGCCTCGTGCGGGCGCGAGGTACTGCACCGACATCGACACGGTGCTGAGCCGGCTCCCCTTGGTGAAGTCGTGCCCCGCGATCACGGCTCCCGAGCCGGCGGTGTCGATGAGGGCCGAGATCACCCCGCCGTGGAAGAGGCCCTCGTGGGCGGAGAGGGACTCCGCGTAGGGCAGCACGATCTCGACGGCTTCCGGGTCCCAGCGGGTCACCCTGATACGGCAGCGGCGGTTGAAGGCGACCCCGCGCTCCCAGCGCGCCCGGAACCAGGCCCGGCGTTCGCGCTGTTCCTGTTCGCTGAGGGTCCTCGCCGCGACGGTCATCAGCACGCCCTCCGGTCTCGGCCTGTCGACCGATCCATATAGTTACATGAATTGGATAGTTGAAGCAATCAAGCGGGCCTTGATCCTGGCGCCAGATGTATTATTTATATAACTCATTCGCTGTCTGTGAACAGAGGGAGAACCCCGATGCCGTCGACCGCCCTGGCCGGGATCCGCGTCCTCGATCTGTCCCGCGTGCTCGCCGCGCCCCTGGCCACACAGCTCCTGGCCGACCTGGGCGCCGAGGTCATCAAGGTGGAACGGCCCGGAACGGGCGACGACTCACGGTCGTACGGGCCACCGTTCGCCGCCGGCACGGACACCGCCGCCTTCTATCTCTCCTGCAACCGCAACAAGCGGTCGGTCACGCTCAACCACGCCACCGCCGAGGGGCAGGAGTTGATCCGCGCCCTGGCCGCCCGGTCGGACGTGCTGGTCGAGAACTTCCGCACGGGAACGCTGGCGAAGTACGGCCTCGACCACAAGAGCCTGCGCGAGCTCAACCCCCGGCTGGTCTACCTATCGGTCACGGGCTTCGGCCAGACCGGCCCGTACGCCGAACGCCCCGGCTACGACGGCGTCTTCCAGGCCATGTCCGGGATGATGAGTGTCTCCGGGCACCCCGAGGAGCCGATGAAGGTCGGCGTCAGCATGGTGGACATCCTCACCGGCCTGTACGCCTCGACAGCCGTACTGGCGGCCCTGCGGCACCGGGACGTCACCGGTGAGGGCCAGTTCATCGATCTGTCCCTGCTGGACTGCGGACTGGCCTCCCTGTCGCACTTCGCCATGAACTACCTCGTCTCCGGCGAGGTGCCGACGCGGCGCGGCAACGGCGGCTACGGCGGAATCCCGTCCCAGGCGTTCATGTGCCAGGACAAGCCGCTGTTCCTGGTCGCGGGCAACGACAAGCAGTTCGCCGCGTTCTGCGCCGCCGCCGACCGCACCGACCTTCTCCAGGACCCCCGGTTCACCACGACCTCCGCCCGGATCGCGCACCGCGAGGAGATCCTGCCGGTCCTGGAGGCGGTCCTGCGCACCCGGACCCGGGACGACTGGCTGGCACTGCTCGACCGACACGGCGTTCCGGCAGGCCCGTTCAACGAGATGCCCGAGGTCTTCGCCGACCCCCAGATACGGCATCGGGAGATGCTGGTGGAGGTCGAGGACCCGGTGTCGGGGCGGCTTTCGTTGCTCGCCAACCCGATCCGGTTCACGGCGACACCGGTCGCGGGGTACGCCCCGCCGCCCGCGCTGGGCGAGCACACCGCCGAAGTCCTCACCGGGCTCGCCGGTGTGACGGAGGATCAGCTCGCGGGGCTGCGGGCCCGGGGCGTCGTATAGGCCGTCCTGGGAGGGGCCGGCCTCACCCGATCAGGGTGCGGCCGCCCTCCAGCATCAGCGTCGCGCCGGTCAGATAGGCCATGTCGTCGCTGACCAGCGCGGCCACCCCCCGCCCGATGTCGGTCTCCGGGTCGCCCATCCTGCCGAGCGGAATACCCGCGAGCACGCTCTCCGCCTTCTCCGGGTGAGCGGCGAAGAACGCCTCCGCCGCCGGGCTCAGCGCCGCCGGGCAGACCACGTTCACACGGATCCCGTACGCTCCCCACTCCCGCGCGGCGACCCGTGTCAGCCCCCGGACGGCCTCCTTGGCCATGGCGTAGGCCGCGAAGCCCGTCTCTCCCTGCACCGCGGCCGACGAACCCAGGTTGACGACGCTGCCGCGACTGGCCCGCAGATGGGGCAGAGCCGACCGCATCGCGTGGAAGGTCGCCAACGGGCCGCTGCGGTAGGCGAGTTCGACATCGTCGTACGACGTCTCCTCCAACCGGCGCTGGACGGACGTCTGCGCGTTGTTCACGAGCACGTCCAGTCCGCCGAACGCCCGTACCGTCTCGGCCACCATCCGGTCGACGTCGGCCCGTTCACCGACGTCCCCGATGACGGTGTGGGCCCGGCCGCCGCGCCCGGTGATCTCCCCGGCGGTCTCCTCGAGTGTGGCCTCGGTACGGCCCGTGATCACCACCGCCGCCCCCTCGGCCGCCAGCGCGAGCGCGATTCCGCGGCCCACGCCCTGCCCGCCGCCGGTGACCAATGCCGTCCTCCCCGCCAACCGCCGCATCACGTCTCCTTCCAGAAAGGTCCCCAGGACGGGAACGCGTCGGGCAGCGCCGGATGTCCGGCGCCCTCCCAGCCCTCGAATCCGACCTGCTGGGGACGTTCGGTCACATCGGCCGCGTACCAGTGCTGCTCACGGCGCCGGGAGAAGTACCACTCGCCGTCCACGCGCGCGTAGTCGTCGAGGTAGCGGATCGCCATGACGATCCACCGCTCCCCCACCTCGTGCTCGGCACGGCAGTAGACGGATCCGGTGGCCGTGTCGCCGCCGGAGAACTCGATGCGGTGTCCGCAGATCTGGTGGACGGAGCGGTGAAAGCCCCGGACGAGCGGATCGATGTACGTCAGCAGCGCCTCCCGGCCCTGGCCGTGGCGTCCCATGGACACGTCGGGCCGGAAGCAGCCGGCCCAGGCGTCGAGGTCACGGGCGTCCACGGCGAGCGCGTAGCGGACGGGCAGTTGCTGGATCGCCAGGTGCGACTCGACACGGTCGAGACGTTCCGTGAGCGTGGGCGCCGGGGTCACGGCCTGGGCTCCTTCGGCAGACCGAGCACCTGCTCGCCGATGATGTTGCGCTGGATCTCGCTGGACCCGCCGTAGATCGTCTCCGCCAGGGAGAGCAGGAAGGAGCGCTGCCGGGTGTCGAGACCGTAGTCCGCGCCGCAGATCTGCCCGGCGGGCCCGGCCAACTCCTGTGCCAGATGGCCGAGTTGCTGATGGCGCGTGGACGCGTACAGCTTCGCGGTCGTGGCCTGGGCGCCCGGGACGCGGCCTGCGGTCAGTTCGGCGATGGTCCGCAGGTTGGTGGTGCGCATGATGCGTACGGAGATCCAGGCGTCGACGATCCGGCGGCGCAGCATCGGGTCGTCGAGCGCGCCCCGCTCCCGGGCCAGGTCGATCAGCGCCTCGGCCTCTCGCTCGAACGTGAGCTGCTGGGGCAGGAGGGTGGTACCGCGTTCGATGCCGAGTGTGGCCATCGCGGTGCGCCAGCCCTGGCCGACCTCGCCGACGACCAGGTCCGCGCCGGTCCTGGCCTCGGAGAGGAACACCTCGGCGAACTCGTCCTGTCCGGCGAGGTTGCGGATGGGGCGGATCTCGACGCCCGGCTGGTCGGTGGGCACGAGCAGCATGGTCAGGCCCTTGTGGCGGACGGAGTCCGGGTCCGTGCGGGCCAGGACGTAGAGCCAGTCGGCGTGCATGCCGAAGGACGTCCACACCTTCTGCCCGCTCACCACCCACTCTCCCGCGTCGTCGCGCTCGGCCCGGGTGCGGACCGAGGCCAGGTCGGAGCCGGCGCCGGGTTCGCTGAAACCCTGGCCCCACAGTTCCTCGACGGCGAGGATCGGCGGCAGGAAGCGCTTCTTCTGCTCCTCGCCGCCCACTTCGAGGAGCATGGGGCCGAGCAGGTCGAGGGCGTTGACCGTCGCCCGGTAGGGGGCGTTCACCCGGGCGTACTCGTACTCGAAGACGATCTCCTCCAGCAGTCCGAGGCCTCGTCCGCCGTACTCCGCCGGCCAGCCGACGCCCAGCCAGTTCCCGGCGGACAGCTCGCGGTCCCAGGCGAGGCGGACCTCCCAGGCGGCTCCGTCGGTGGGGCCGCCCACGCCCCGGTGCTCGGCGAACTCGCCCACGAGGTGGTCCGCCAGCCAGTCCCGCAGTTCGTCGCGGAAGTCGCGTACGGCGGGCCCGAAGTCCAGTTCCATGTCTGCTGCCTCCTTGTGGTGTCGGAGTGTGGTGTCAGACCCTGTTGTCAGATGCCGAGCCGGGCCGCGAGCAGCTCCCGGTGGTAGGACGGGGAGCCGAGCAGCACCTCGGAGCTCTTGGCCCGCTTGAAGTACAGGTGCGCGGGGTGCTCCCAGGTGAAGCCGATGCCGCCGTGGACCTGGATGTTGTCGCCTGCGGCCCTGGTGAACGCCTCCGAGCAGAAGGCCTGTGCCAGGGCGGCCGCGACGGCGATCTCCGTGTCGTCGCCGGCGTCCAGCGCCCACAGCCCGCCGTACGCGGCCGAGCGTGCCGCCTCGATGTCCGTCAGCATGTCGGCGCACTTGTGCTTGATCCCCTGGAACGAGCCGATGGGCCGCCCGTACTGCACCCGTATCCCGGCGTAGTCGACGGCGGCGTCCAGGGCCGCCGTCGCGCCCCCGACCTGTTCGGCGGCGAGGAGGACGGAGGCGGTGGCGAGGGTGCGTTCCAGTGCGGGCCACGCCTTCCCCTCGGCGCCGAGCAGCCGGGCGGGGGTGTCCGTGAACTCCAGCCGGGCCTGTTTGCGGGTCTGGTCCAGGGTGGGGAGGGGGGTGCGGGTGAGGCCCGGCGCGTCGGCGGCGTCGACCGCGAAGAGGCTGACGCCGGCGGGCGTACGGGCGACGACGAGGAGCAGGTCTGCGAGGTGGCCGTCGGGTACGTAGGTCTTCGTACCGGCCAGGTGCCACCCTTGGGCGCTGTCGTGGGCGGTGAGACGGATGCCGGGCTCGTCCCAGCGGCCGCTGTCCTCGGTGAGCGCCAGCGTGGCCACCGCCTCGCCGGACGCGATGCCCGGCAGGAGATCGTGCCGGGCCCGCTCGTCGTCGCAGCGCAGCAGGGCCTCGGCGGCGAGGGCGACGGTGGGGAAGTACGGCCCGCACAGCAGCGCGCGGCCCGCCTCCTCGAAGACGATGCCGAGGTCGACGTAGCCGAAACCGGAGCCGCCGTACCGCTCCGGGACGGCGAGTCCCTGCAGGCCGAGTTCACCGGCCATCCGGCGCCAGAGGAAGTCGTCGTGGCCCTCCGGATCGGCGGCCAGCCGGCGTACGGCCGCCTCGTCGGAGTACTTGGCCAGGAACGACCGTACGACTTTGCGCAGTTCGTCCTGTTCCTGAGTGAAGGCGAGGTCCATGCCGACCTTCCCGTTCTCGGTGCGACGCGTCTGCCGATCGCTTGCCGCACTCCGCTCGATACAGTTAGATAATTATAGTATCCGCACTGATTACACCAGGAGCGCGACGTGACCGATCTCTACGCCCCGTTCACGAGCCTGACCTTCGAGCGGCCCTCGCCCGGCGTGCTGCGTGTCGTGCTCGACGCCCCGAACCTCAACGCGGTCGATCCACGCATGCACGGGGAGCTGGCCGAGATCTGGCCGGTGATCGACCGGGACGAGCAGACCCGGGTGGTGCTGTTCCAGGGGGCGGGCCGGGCCTTCTCGGCGGGCGGGACCTTCGACTCCATCGACGCCATGACCGGGGACTACGCGGTGCGTGCCCGGGTGATGCGGGAGGCCCGGGAC
The DNA here is from genome assembly GCF_033795085.1 of Streptomyces sp. AK08-02. Lineage (NCBI taxonomy): Bacteria > Bacillati > Actinomycetota > Actinomycetes > Kitasatosporales > Streptomycetaceae > Streptomyces > Streptomyces sp. AK08-02. Next base: position 691,745 of record NZ_JARAZV010000001.1, on the reverse strand, counting down.
ATGGTCTACGGGGTGATCAACTGCTCCAAGCCGGTGGTCTCGGCGATCCATGGTCCGGCGGTCGGGGCGGGGCTGGTCATCGGGATGCTCGCGGACATCTCCGTCGCCGCCCGTACGGCGAAGATCGTCGACGGGCACACACGTCTCGGGGTCGCGGCCGGTGACCACGCGGCCATCTGCTGGCCGCTGCTGTGCGGCATGGCGAAGGCCAAGTACTACCTGCTCACCTGCGAGGCACTCACCGGCGAGGAGGCCGAGCGGATCGGCCTCGTGTCCAAGTGCGTGGACGACGCGGACGTCCACGCGGAGGCGCTGCGCGTGGCGACCGTCCTGGCGGCCGGTCCCACCAGCGCCATCAGCTGGACCAAGCGGTCCCTCAACCACTGGTACCGCACCGCGCAGCCGATCTTCGAGGCCTCCCTCGGGCTGGAGTTCTTCGGCTTCGGCGGACACGAGGTCGTCGAAGGGCTGGCCGCCCACCGCGACAAGCGCGCCCCCGACTTCGAGGGCGTGGGCGAGAAGCACCCGCTCGATCTCTGACCACCCCACGAGAGGAACCGATCGATCATGACGCCACAGCAGCTCACCACCGAGGTCCCGCCCCTGGTCAAGGGGTTGACGTACGAGGAGATGCCGGTCGGGCAGGTCTTCCGGACCGCCCGCCGAACGGTCACCGAGACCGACCTGGTCAACTTCGTCACCTGGGGCGGCTTCACCGAGCCGCTCTTCTGGGACGCCACGCACGCGGCGGAGGGTGGATACACCGGCCGGCTGGTCCCGGGCGGGCTGACCTACTGTCTCGCCGAGGGGCTCGTCCTGCAGACGAACGTCCTGCACGGCACGGGTCTCGCCTTTCTGCACATGGAGCTGACCGTGCGGGCGCCGGTGTACGTCGGTGACACCCTGCACGCGATCGTGGAGACGACGGGCTGCCGCCCCTCCAGCAGGCCCGGCCGGGGCGTGGTGACGAGCCGGATCACCGTACGCAACCAGCGGGACGAGGACGTCCTCGTCTACTGCCCGGTACGGCTGATCCGCGGCCGGGACTACGAGGCGCCGACGCCCTGACCAGGAGCCCTGGGTACGAGGCTCAGCCCGCACGCCGGACCGGCGGGGGGCGCCCCGGCGAAGGCTCCGCGGTGCAGCCAGTCGGCCGGCATCGCGGGCTCCGGCGCGACCTCGTGGTCCGGGACCGCCATCGCGTAGAGGCGGGTGTAGCGGAACTTGGCCTCCAGGTTGTCGAGGACCGACCAGTACTCGTAGCCGCAGACCTCCACTCCGGCGTCGACGAGCCGGGCCAGCCAGGAGAGCCGGGCGCGGAGCAGACCGCGCCGCCGGGCGTCGTCGCTGCGGCCCGTGTCGTCGACCAGGTCCAGGTCTCCCATGCCGTTGTCGACGACGGCCAGCGGGGGCAGCAGGTCGCCGTACAGCTCGTACAGGCCGGCAACGGCGTCGGCGAGCCCTTCGGGGATGATCGGCCAGCCGTAGGCGGTCGTCTCGACGTCGTCGAAGGGGACGATCGCGAAGCCGAGGCCCACGAACAGCCGGTTGACCTCGTTGAGGGCTCCGCCGCACTTCGCGGCAGGCAGTACGCGGGGCAGGTTCTCCGGCGCGGTGACCCGGAACGGGGTGTGCCAGGACAGACCGAGCAGGTCCTGGGCGGTCGCGATGACCTCCAGGTCACCGGGGTGCACGCAGCCGGTGGCGGCCACAGGACTGTCGTCCTCCTCGGTCACCATGTGCTCGCCGAGCAGCAGGGGGTCGAGGAAGATGCGGTTGGTCCAGCTCTCCAGTCGCTCCAGGGCGAGACGGTCGTAGGGGTCGTCCGTGGCCGCGTAGCCGCCGACAAGCGTGATCGTCGTCCCGATCCGGCCTCGGACGCCGACGGCTCGGAGGGCCTGGGTGGCGAGCCCGTTGGCGAGCAGGATGTGGTGTACGGCGGGCAGCCCCGCGCGGCCCGCGCCCCGGCCCGGGGAGTACATTCCGGCCACATGGTCCGCGAGGGTGGGACCGGCCAGGTCGGTCGAGGTGATCCAGCGCTCCACCCGGTCGCCGAACCGCCGGCCCAGTTCGGCCGCGTACGCGGCGAAGTGCTCGGCGGTGTCACGGGCGAGCCAGCCGCCGGCCGCGTCCAGCCAGGGCGGCAGCGTACGGTCGAACAGGGTGAGCGCGGGGCGGGTCCCCTGTGCGAGCAGGCCGTCGAGCGCGCGGTCGCAGCGGTCCAGCGCCGCCGGGTCCCAGCTGCCGGGGCCGCCGGGCTGGAGCTGCGGCCAGCCGGCGACCATACGGTGCGCGTCCGGGGTGACGCCGAGCAGCTGCCCGATGTCGTCGGTCCACTGCCGGAAGTGCCCGCCGCGTTCCTGCGGGGGTGGCGGCGGGGCCGCGAGAGTGTCCGCGGTGGCGACCCCCCAGTCGACGCCGCGAAGGGATTCGTGCAGGAAACCATCGTTCATGGTTACCGTCCAGGCGGTGAATGGTTCAGCGCATTCAACTGAATGCCCGCCGTCGGGACGCTAACACTTCGAGCAAACTACGACAATGTTTCAGCCAGATCTCCTCGGCTCGGGGAGCTCCGGCCCTAGTCCCCCAGGGGACGGAACTCCTCGTCCTGCCACCAGGGGTAGACGGGCGGCATGTCCTCGCTGATCCGGCCCGGAAACTCGGGGGGCCGTTTGGCCAGGAAGGACTCGACTCCCTCGACGGGGTCGGGGCCGCCGCCGATCTCGCTCATGATCCGCGAGTCGAGCCGGTGCGCGGCCATGGGGTGCGGCTCGCCGAGCATCCGCCACATCATCTGCCGTGCGAGGGCCACCGAGACCGCCGAGGTGTGGTCGGCGATCTCCCGGGCCAGTTCGTACGCCGCCGGCAGGAGCTCCGCCGGGGGGTGGACGGAGCGGACGAGCCCGGCGGCAAGGGCCTCGTCGGGGCCGAAGACGCGGCCCGTCGCGACCCACTCCATGGCCCGCTGCATACCGACCGCGCGAGGCAGGAACCAGCTCGCCGCCGACTCCGGCACGATGCCGCGGCGGGCGAAGACGAAGCCGAACCTCGCCGAGGTCGACGCCAGCCTGATGTCCATGGGCAGGGTCATGCTGGCCCCGACACCCGCCGCCGGGCCGTTGATCGCCGCGATGACCGGCTTGGTGCTGGAGAAGATCCGCAGCGCGACCCGGCCACCGGTGTCCCGGTGCCGTGCGCCCGCCTTGCGGTGGTCGAAGGACGAGCCGCCCGAGCTGACGTCGGCACCCGCGCAGAAGCCGCGTCCGGCGCCGGTCACCACGATCACCCGTATCCCGTCGTCCTCGTCCGCCGCGTCCAGGACGTCGAGCAGGTCCTGCATCATCCGGGGGTTGAAGGCGTTGAGTTTCTCGGGCCGGTCGAGGGTGACGGTGAGGATCCGGTCCGTCACCTCGGCCCGCACGGTCTCGTACTCCTGCTCCGCCACGCGCGTCCTCCGTCACTCCACGGGCCAGTTCCCAGAAAGCTTAATTAGTTATAGCATTCAACTCTAATAACTGATCCCTGGACGATGGCGGTGGAGATGACGGATCTGGTGGTGACGGCCGTCGGGCCGGTCCGGCTGGTCGAGTTGAACCGGCCGGAGCAGCTGAACGCGATGAGCGAGGAGCTGCACACCGGCCTCTCGTCGGTGTGGGCCGAGATCGCCGCGGACCCCGCGGCACGGGCGATCGTGCTCACCGGGCGCGGCCGGGCGTTCAGCGCCGGCGGCAACTTCGAGATCATGACCCGGGTCCAGCGCGAGAGCGCCTTCCGGGAGCGGAACGTCGACGAGGCCCGGCGGATCATCACCGGACTGGTCCGCTGCCCGCTTCCCGTGATCGCGGCGGTCAACGGCCCCGCCGTCGGCCTCGGTTGCAGCCTGGCCCTGCTGAGCGACCTCGTCCTGATCGCCGACGACACCTACCTCGCCGACCCGCACGTCCAGGTCGGCCTGGTCGCCGGCGACGGCGGTGCGTACGTCCTGCCACTGCTCGTGGGGCTGACCCGGGCGAAGGAGCTGCTGTTCCTGGGCGACCGGGTGAGCGCCCAGGACGCGGTCCGGCTGGGCATCGCCAACCGGGCCGTACCCGGGGACAAGCTCCTGGAGGAGGCCATGGACCTGGCCGGACGCCTGGCCGCCCTGCCCGCGCAGGCACTGCGCGAGACCAAGCGCGCGGTCAACCGGCACCTGGAGCAGGCCCTCGACACCGTGATGGAACCGGCCCTGCTCGCCGAGCGGGACACCATGCACTCGCCGGAGCATGTCGCGGCGGTCGAGCGGATCGTCGCGTCGCGCGCCCGACGCTGAACCACCGCCCTGAACCGAGGAGTTCAGCCTGAGAGCTGAGCCGGAGAGGAGTACTCGGATGGACTTCGCGTTCAGCGAGGAGCAGGAGGAACTCGGGCGCACGGTGCGGGCGTTCCTCGCCGACACCTCGCCCGAGACCGAGGTGCGGCGCCTGATGGAGACCCCGGAGGGCTTCGACCGGGCGCTGTGGCGCCGGATGGGCTCGGAGCTCGGGCTGCAGGGGCTGGCCGTGCCCGAGGAGTACGGCGGAGCCGGCTGCGGGCCGGTCGAGATGGGCGTCGTCATGGAGGAGATGGGACGCGCGCTGCTGTGCGCGCCCTTCCTGTCCTCGGCCGTGCTCGCGACGACCGCGCTGCTGCGGTGCGCCGACGAGGAGGCCCGCAAACGCCTGCTGCCGGGTCTGGCCGCCGGCGAGCTCGTGGCGACACTGGCCCTGACCGAGGACTCCGCCCGCTGGGACGCGTCGGGAGTGCGGCTCACCGCCCGCGAATCCAACGGGAGTTGGTTGCTCACGGGGCACAAGACGTTCGTCCTCGACGGCTCCGCCGCCGACGTCGTCCTCACCGTGGCCCGAACCGACGAGGAAAACGGTGACGGGACCGGTGACGGCATCGGCGTCTTTCTGGTGGACGGCGACGCGCCCGGACTGACCCGGGAACCGCTGCCCACGATGGACCCGACCCGCCGGCAGGCGCGCCTCGACTACGTCGGCGTGCCGGCGATCCGGCTGCGGACTCACGGCGGCGGCTGGGAGCTGGTCGCGGAGGTCCTGGACCGGGCCGCGGTGGCGCTGGCCGCCGAACAGGTCGGGGTGGCCTCCCGCACACTCGACACGGCCGTGGAGTACGCCAAGGTGCGGCACCAGTTCGGACGGCCGATCGGCTCCTTCCAGGCCGTCAAGCACCTGCTGGCCGACGTGCTCCTGGAGGTGGAGTCGGCGCGGGCCGCAGCGCACTACGCCCTGCTCGCCGCCGAGAACGACGCCCCGGACCTGCCCGCCGTGGCGAGCCTGGCCAAGGCCTTCTGCTCCGACGCCTGTCTGCGGGCGGCCACGGAGAACATCCAGGTCCACGGCGGAATCGGCTTCACCTGGGAGCACCCGGCCCATCTGTATCTCAAGCGGGCCAAGACGTCACAGCTGCTGTTCGGCGACCCGGCGTACCACCGGGAACTGCTCGCCCAGCGCATCGGCATGGAAGCGGTCGGAGGAGCGGTATGAAGGTCGACGGCAAACTCAACGTGTGGAGCACCGGCGAGGTGGTCGAGGAGGCACGGCACCACGAGAAGGCCGGTTACGACGGCCTGTGGGCCTCCGAGTCCAAGCACGACCCCTTCCTGCCACTGCTGCTCGCGGCCGAGCACACCGAGCGGCTGGAAGTCGGCACCGCCATCGCGGTCGCGTTCGCCCGCTCCCCCATGCAACTCGCTTACACGGCACACGACTTGCAGACGTACTCCGGCGGGCGTTTCTCACTCGGCCTCGGCAGCCAGATCAAACCGCACATCGAGCGGCGCTTCTCGATGCCGTGGAGCCGGCCCGCGGCCCGTATGCGGGAGTACGTGAGCGCGCTGCACGCCGTCTGGGCCGCCTGGAACGAGGGCGTGAGGCTCGACTTCCGCGGCGACTTCTACACGCACACGCTCATGGCTCCCTTCTTCTCTCCCCCGCCCGCGCCCGGCGGCCCGCCCAAGGTGTTCGTGGCCGCTGTCGGGGAGGCGATGACCCGGGTGGCGGGCGAGGTCGCGGACGGCCTCCTCGCACACGGGTTCACCACCGAGCGCTATCTGCGGGAGGTCACACTGCCGACCGTGGAGGCCGGCCTGGCCGCCACCGGCCGCACCCGCGACGAGTTCTCCGTCTCCCATCTCCTGCTGACCGCGACCGGCCGCACCGAGGAGGAGATGGCCCGCGCGGTGGACGGCACCCGTCGGCAGATCGCCTTCTACGGCAGCACGCCCGCCTATCGCGGGGTCCTCGAACTGCACGGCTGGGGCGAACTCGGCGACGAGCTCAACGCCCTCTCCAAGTCGGCCCGCGAGGACAAGTGGGAGGCGATGGGCGGCCTCGTCGACGACGAGGTGCTGCACACCTTCGCGGTGGTGGCGGAGCCGGAGCGGGTGGCGGACGAGATCCGGCGCCGGTACGGGGCGCTCGTCGACCGGGTCTCCTTCTACACCGCGTACGAGATCGGCGCCGAGGTGTGGGAGCCGATCGTGCGGGACCTGCGCGACAGCTGACCGGTCAGCCGAGCAGGTCCAGGACCGTCGTCATGGACCTGCTTCGCAGCAGGTAGTCCTCCGCCTCCTGGAGGTGGACGCGCCACAGTTCCTCGGCGGCCTCGCCCTGGCGCGCGGCGACCAGGTCGACGAGCGCGCCGTGGGCGCGGAAGCCCCGGCGGTTGGCCCGGACGTTCTCGGGGCTGCCGGCGTCGAGGTCGACGTGGGACCAGTTCGCCTGGTCGATGATGTGCCGGACCATGCCGTTGAGGACGGCGAGCGTCTCGTTGCCCGCCAGTTCGACGACGAGGGCGTGGAACTCCATATGGGCGCGGATGAAGGCCGACGGGTCGTCCATGAGCGCCTCGGCCTCGGCGACGGCGGCCCGCAGCCGCTCCAGGTCCTCGTCCGTGCGCTGCTCGGCCAGCAGCCCGGCGCACGGCGCCTCGATCACCGTACGGGCGTCGTACACGTCCTTGAGCGTCGTCCCCCGGTACTCCAGCACCACGCCCGCGTAACGGGCGGCGACCGTACCCTCCGGGATCTGCACCCGGGCCCCGCCCCGGGCGCCCCGGCGCACGTTGATCAGCGACTCCGACTCCAGTACCCGGAACGCCTCGCGCAGCGTCGGCCGGGAGACGGCGAACTCCTCCATGAGCGCCGTCTCGGAGGGCAGCGCGTCGCCCTCGGCGAGTTCGCCGCGCACGATCATCCGGCGCAACCGTGCCGCCACCAGCTCGGCCATCTTGGGGACCCGTACCGGCGTGTTCGCCACCGTGTCCACCTCCGCCCTCAGTGAGTGTTCTCCGGGTTCTCCGGTACGAAATACGGCAGCGCGATCTCGTCGGTGAGGGCGCGGAAGTCCACGCGGACGCGCATCCCGACGACGACGTCGTCGGGGTCCCCGGCGTCCACGTGCGAGAGCAGGGTGCCCCCGTCGTCCAGGTCGATCACGGCCAGTGCGAAGGGGGTGTCGAAGCCGGGGCCCGGCGCGCGGTGCACGACGGTCACCGAGTAGACGCTCCCCCGGCCCGCGCTGGGCGCGTACCGCCAGTCCCGCGACATACAGCCGGGGCAGGCGGGCTCGGGCACGAAGAACCGCAGTCCGCAGGTCGGGCACCGGGGCACGACCAGCTCACCACGCCGGGCCGCGTCCCAGAAGGGCCGGGACAGCTCGGTGGGCACGGGTACGGGCCTGCTCATCGCATCCTCCCGAGGACGCTCATCTCGTAGTGCTGGGCACCCGAGCCGGCGTTCCCGACGACCGCGAGTTCCGCGCCCTGGATCTGATGCACCGCCGTGCCGCGCAACTGCCGTACGGCTTCGACGACTTTGAGGGTCATCTGCTGGGTCCCGTTCCAGGCGTACGCCAGACAGCCGCCGTCCGGGTTGACGGGATGCCTGCCGCCGACGGCGATGGCCCCGCTCGCGGCCAGCGGGCCGCCCTCTCCCTCCCCGCACAGTCCGAGGATCTCCAACTGCCGGATGATCTCGAAGGAGTTGGGGTCGTAGAGGGAGAAGACGTCCACGTCGTGCGGGCTGACGTCGGCCATCGCGTAGGCGCGGGTGGCGGCGTCCCGGCCGAGCCCGCCGACCTCCCGGTGCAGCGCCGGGTTGGCGTACGCGGCCTGGTGGTACTCCATGCCGCCGCCGAGCACGGCGACGGGCGGGTGCGGCAGGTCGCGGGCGCGTTCGGCGGTGGTCACCACGAGGGCCGCGCCGCCCTCACCGACGATGCAGCAGTCCAGCAGATGGAACGGCGTGGCCACCGTGCGGGAGGCGAGTACGTCCTCGGCGGTGTACGGGCCGCGCCCGAACATCATCGCCTCCGGGTTGGTGGTGCCGTTGTTGCGGATGGTGGCGGCGACCTCCGCGAGCTGGCGGGGGGTCGTGCCGTACTCGTGCATGTGCCGTGCGGCCACCAGCGCGAACTGGGCGACGACATAGCTGCCCCACACGTCGGCGAACTCCAGCGGCGTCCCGGCCCCGACCGGGCCCGCCCCGCGCGCGACCAGTTTGCAGCCGCCGACCACCACGGTGTCCGCGAACCCGGCCCGGACGGCTGCCGCCGCTTTCAGCAGGCCTCGCGAGCCCGCGTTGTCGAGCATCGAGTCGCTGGTCCAGCGCAGGTCCCGGCCGAGCATCCGTGCCCAGGAGCTGCCCTCGCCGGGCACGCCGCCCGGGCCGGGCCAGTCGACCTGGGCGCCGTCGATGTCACCCGGGGTCAGTCCGGCGTCGTCGATCGCTCCACTCACGGCTTCGAGGGCCAGGTCCATGGCGTCGCGGTGTGGCAGTGACAGGGCCTGCTCGGTGGCGTACACGCCCGCGACGACGGGCTGTCGGCTGTCCGTCACCGTGTCACCGGCCCGCGCCGAGTGTGTCGCCGCCGGGGTAGCCGCCCCCGCCGAAGCACTCGTCGAGGGCCTCGTAGTCCTTCGCGAAGTCCTTGGTGCGCGGCAGCGCCTCGACGAAGTCCACCGTCTTCGGCTTCTTGTACGAGGCGATCCGGGCCCGGCAGTGCTCGATGACGTCCGCCGCCGTCACCGGCCCGGCGTCGGGCCGCAGCACGACGACCGCCTTGACGTCCTGCGCCCAGCGCTCGTTGGGCACGCCGATCACGGCGGCCTCCTTGACCGCGGGGTGCGCTTCGATGCAGTTCTCGACCTCGGCGGGGAAGATGTTCTCGGCCGCCGACTTGAGCATGCGGGTCGTCGTCCCGAGGAAGCTGATCGTGCCGTCGCTCTCGCGCCGTCCGAGGTCGGTGGTGTGCCACCAGCCGAAGCGGAAGCGTTCCTCGTTGATCTCAGGCCGGTTCCAGTAGCCGAGGTGTACGAGGTCGCCGCGGACGCAGATCTCGCCGGCCACCCCGGCCGCGCACTCCTCACCGGCGCCGTCCAGGACGCGTACGGCGGTGAAGGGGCCGGGGCGTCCCGCGTTGCCGGCGCCCGCGCCGCCGTGGGCGGCGGTCACGGCGAAGCCGGTCACCTCGGTCTGCCCGTAGCCTCGGCCCTCGCCGCCCCCGTTGCGGGTGAAGCGGCTGGTGTCGGTGGGCACGGTGCCCTGCCACAGGGGTGCGGCGACGCTCGCTCGCAGGTGCGAGAGGTCGTGTCCGGCCTCGCGGTTCAGCTCGACGAGTCGCGCGATGGTCGGCGGCATCAGATAGGCGTGGGTGCACCGCTCCGCCGCGAGGAGCGGGAGCAGTTCCTCGGCGACCACGCGTCGGACGACGACGTTCTTGCCGCCGTGGACGAAGGCCGGGACACCCCAGAACTGGTAGTTGCCGATGTGGAACATCGGTCCGGCGCCGAGGAAGGAGGTCTCCGTGCCGATGTCCCCCATCCAGGCGGCGCTCGCCCCCATGGAGAGGAGGTTGCGGTGCGACAGCATCGAGCCGGACTGCCGTCCGGAGATCGCCGCGGTGTAGATGACCAGCAGGGCGGAGTCGGGGTCCACCTCGGCGTCGGGGTTCTCCGGTGACCCGGAGGCCAGGAAGGACTCGTAGGAGTCGGCGCCCTCGGAGTCGTGACGCAGCCACAACGCCCGGGTGTCGCTGCCGAGTTCGGCCCGCGCTTTGGCGACCGTGTCACCGATCTCCTCGTCCTGCCAGACGACGACCCTGGGGTCGAAGTCCTCGACCGCGAACGCCATTTCGGGGGCTGCCCAGCGCCAGTAGCCGGGGCAGACCATGGCACCGATCTTCGCGGCGGCGCCGAGCAGCTCCCAGATCCGGAAGGAGTTCTGGCCCAGCCACAGGATGCGGTCGCCGGAGCCGACGCCCGCGTCCGTGAGGGCGCCTGCGAGTCGGTTGGTGCGCTCGTCCAGCTGGGGCCAGGTCAGCCGGACGTCGCCGTCGACGAGGGCGACGCCGTCGGGAAAGGACCGTCGGTGCTCACGGATGAGGTCGCCGAACGTCAGGCGACGGGCGGAATGCATACTGTTGGCTCCAGGGGCTTGGGAGAGGTGGGGGCCGTCAGACGCGGCCGATACCCACACCCTTGACGTTGACGAACTCGTCCAGACCGGCCTTGCCGCCTTCCCGCCCGAACCCGCTCATGCCGACGCCGCCGAACGGTGTGGCAGGTGAAGTGATGGGATTCGGCCCGGGGTTGACGTAGACCGTCCCGGCCTTCAGGCGCGGCACCAGTCGGTTGACGCGGCCGATGTCGCGGGACTGGATGTAGGCGGACAGGCCGTACTCGCTGTCGTTGGCCAGGGCGACGGCCTGGTCCTCGGTGTCGAACGGGGTGATGGCCAGGACCGGGCCGAAGACCTCCTGCTGGGCGAGGTCGCTGCGGTTGTCGACGTCCGCGAAGACGGTCGGCGTCACGAACCAGCCGTCGGAGTCGATGCGCTCGCCGCCGTACACGAGCCGGCCCGCACGATCCTCGACCGCCTTGCCGACCATGTCCCGGACACGGTTGCGGGCAGCTTCGTCGATGAGGGGTCCGATGTACGTCGCCGGGTCGAGCGGGTCGCCCACGGGCAGGTGGGCGACGACCGCGGTGACGCGGGCGACGACCTCTTCGTAGATCGGGCGCTCGACCAGCAGCCGGGTGGGCAGTGCACAGCCCTGCCCGGTGTTGCTCATGGCGAAGGCCGCGCAGTACGGCACGACCGTGTCGAGGTCGGTGTCGGCGAAGAGGAGGTTGGCGGACTTGCCGCCCAGCTCGAACAGGACGGGCTTGAGGCTCCGGGCGGCGGTCGCCATGATGCGGCGTGCGGTGGCGGGGCCGCCCGTGAAGGAGATCTTGTCGACGCCGGGGTGCGCGACCAGGGCCTCTCCCGCGTCACCGAGTCCGGTGACGACGTTGATGACGCCGTCGGGGATGCCGGCCTCGCGGGCCAGGTCGGCGAAGAGCAGGGCGGAGAACGGGGTGGACTCGGCCGGTTTGATGACGACGGTGTTGCCTGCCGCGAGCGAGGGCGGGACCTTCATCGCCAGGGACAGGGCGGGCGAGTTCCAGGTGATGATGTGGCCGATGACGCCGTAGGGCTCGGCGATCGTGTACTCGACGTTCTCGTGCGGGCTGCAGGCGGCGCCGACCATGCCCTCGATCTTGTCCGCCCAGCCGGCGTAGTACTCGGTCCACTCGGCGACGTGGAGTCCGACGTTCTCGGCCCAGCCGCCGATGCAGACGCCGTTCTCCAGGGGGCAGATCGCCGCGAAGTCGGGGATGTGGTCGCGCAGCAGTCCGGCGAAGCGGGTGAGCAGGCGGCGGCGCTCGGCGGGCCGCATGCTCCCCCACACCTCGAAGGCCTGACGGGCGGCGGCCACGGCCTGGTCGACCTCGGTGGGCCCGGCGAGCGGGACATGGGCCTGGACGAGCCCGGTGGCGGGATTGATGTGCTCGTAACTGCCGCCGCTCGTTTCGTGGAGATCCTTGCCCCCGATGACGAGCCGGGGACGCGGCAGGTCACGCTCGGCACGATCCTGGTGCAGTTTCACGTCGACCGTGACCACGATGCCTCCTGGAGCCCGGTACTCTCGGATCCGTACAGCTTAAATAGATAACCTATTTAGCCGAACCAATCAATGCTGAACACTCACCGCTCTTCACAGCCCCAGCGACCGCCCGACGATCTCCTGCATGATCTCCGAGGTGCCGCCGAACACCCGCTGCACCCGGCTGTCGCGCCAGATCCGGGCGATCTCGTACTCGTTCACATAGCCGTAGCCGCCGAAGAGCTGCATACAGCGGTCGATGACCTCCCACCCGGTCTCCGTGGTCCAGTACTTGGCCGCGGCGGCCTCCTCGGCTGTCAGCTCCCCCTCGAACAGGGCCATGATGCAGCCGTCCAGATGGACCCGGGCGACCTGCAGCCTGGCCTTGATGTCGGCGAGGGCGAACCGGTTGGCCTGGAATCCGCCGATGGGCCGACCGAAGGCGGTGCGGTCCTTGGCGTACCGCAGGGCGCAGTCGAAGGCCCGCTCGGCGGAGGCGAGGGCGGCCACGGCGATGGCGAGCCGCTCGGTCGGGAGGTTGCCCATCATGTGGTAGAAACCGCGCCCCTCCTGGCCGATGAGGTTGTCGGCGGGGACACGGACCTCACGGAAGAAGAGTTCGGCGGTGTCCTGGGCCTTCATGCCGACCTTGTCGAGCTTGCGTCCGCGTTCGAAGCCCTCGGTGCCGCGTTCCACGACGATCAGACTGATGCCCTTGTGCCCGGCGTCCGGGTCGGTCTTGCAGGCGACGATGACCAGGTCGGCCAGGATGCCGTTGGTGATGAAGGTCTTGGAGCCGTCGATCACCCACTCGTCGCCGTCCCTGCGGGCGGTGGTGCGGATGCCCTTGAGGTCGGATCCGGCGGCCGGCTCGGACAGCGCGAGCGCGCAGATCGTCTCGCCGCTGATCACGCCCGGCAGCCAACGGGCCTTCTGCCGCGGGGTGGTGAGGTTCATCAGATAGGGCGGGATGACGTCGTTCTGCAGCCCGAGGCCGATGCCGACCGCGCCCGCGGCCGCCATCTCCTCCGCCATGATCGCGTTGTAGCGGAAGTCCCGGATCCCCTGGCCGCCGTACTCCTCGGGGAACTCCCAGCCGATGAGCCCGGCCTTGCCCGCGGCGGCCCACGCGGCGCGGCTCACCTGCCCCTCGCGCTCCCACTCCTCGGTGTACGGGACGCATTCCCGCAGGTAGTAGGCGCGGGCGGTCTCGCGGAACAGGTCGTGCTCCTCGGTGAAGATCGTACGGTGCATCCTCGGCTCCACTCCTGCATCCCACACGGTCTGCATCTCGCTTATTCAGCTGAAGTAGTTATACGATAGCGCTGTTTCTGGACCTGGGCGAGGGAGGACGCGTGAGCGTACGGGACAAGGTGGCGCTGGTCACCGGAGCCGGGCGGGGCATCGGCGAGGCGATCGCCGACGCTCTGGCCGCCGCCGGAGCCTCGGTCGCCGTCTGTGACGTGGACGCGGAGGCCGCCGGAAAGGTCGCGGCCGGGCTTGCCGAGCGGCACGGGGTACGGGCGATCGGAGTCGGCGCGGACATCTCCGACGGGGCTGCCGTACGCGCGGCGGTGGAGCGGGTGCGCGCTGAACTCGGACCGGTGGACGTGCTGGTCAACAACGCGGCCGTCGACGTCATCGGCCGGTTCGTCGACAGCGACGAGGAGACCTGGGACCGGATCATCGCAATCAACCTGCGCGGGACGATCACGGTGACTCGGGCGGTGCTCGACCCGATGATCGAGCGCGGCGGCGGCCGGATCGTCCACATCGCCTCGGACGCCGGCCGGGTCGGCTCGTCCGGCGAGGTCGTGTACTCCGCGACGAAGGGTGGCGTCATCGCCTTCGGCAAGGCCCTCGCCCGCGAGGTCGCCCGGTACGGCATCACCGTGAACAGCGTCTGCCCCGGACCGACCGACACCGCGCTGCTCGGGCAGGTCGCCGAGTACAGCCAGAAGATGTACGACGCGACCGTGCGGGCCATCCCGCTGCGCCGTGTCGCCCGGCCCGCCGAGATCGCCGGTGTGGTCGCCTTCCTCGCCTCCGACGACGCCGCCTACGTGACCGGGCAGACACTCTCGGTCAGCGGCGGCCTGACGATGGTGTGAGGTGGGTTCCATGTTGCGTGTCGAACTCCGCGACCAGATCGCCGTGTTGACCCTGGACCGACCGGAACGGCTCAACGCCGTCGGCACCGGGATCGTGGAACGGCTCACGTGGGCCCTGCACGACCTCCGCGACAACGACGACGTACGCGCCGTGGTGCTGGCCGGAGCGGGCCGGGCCTTCTCGGCCGGCGCCGACATCGGGGAGATCGAGTCGTGCACCGCACCCGGACAGTTCCGTGCGTTCGTGGGGCGCCTGACGGACGCGTACGCGCTTCTGGAGAACTTCCCGAAACCCTCGGTCGCCGCCGTCCACGGATTCGCGTACGGCGGCGGTCTGGAGCTGGCGCTCGCCTGCGACCTGCGGGTGGCGGAACGCGGTACGCGCCTCGGGCTGCCCGAGATGAAACTGGGCGTCCTGCCGGGCGCGGGCGGTACCCAGCGGCTCCCGCGCCTGCTGCCACCGGCGATCGCCAAGCAGATGATCCTGACCGGCGAACCGATCGACGCGGAGCGCGCCTGGCAGCTCGGCCTGGTCAACGAACTCGCCGAACCCGGCGGAGCGCTCGCCGCCGCCGAGAAGCTGGCCGTCGGCCTGGCCGCCGGCGCGCCGCTCGCGCTCGCCGCGGGCAAGCGGCTGATCGACCACGGGCTCGGCATGGACCTGGAGACGGCGATCGCCTACGAGCGGGAGACCGTCACGGTGCTGTTCTCGACCGAGGACCGGGCCGAGGGGCTCAAGGCCTTCCGGGATCGCCGCCCGGGCGAGTTCCGCGGTGTGTAGCGAACCGTCCCCGACAGCTGTGGAGGTGGGCCGTGCGGCCTTTGGAAGGCGTTTCCGTCATCGAGCTGGGCATGTGGGTGGCGGCTCCGGCCGCGGCCACCATGCTGGCCGACTGGGGCGCGGACGTGATCAAGGTGGAGGCGCCGACCGGCGACCCCAACCGGTACACGCTCAAGCACGTCGGTCAGGAGATCGACAGCGAGCCGCCGTTCGAGACGGACAACCGGGGCAAACGCGGGATCGTCCTCGACCTGCGCTCGCCGGACGGCAAGGACGCACTGGAGCGGCTGCTGGAACGCGCCGACGTCTTCGTCACCAACCTCCGCCCCGGCGCGCTGGAGCGGCTGGGACTTGCCCCGGACGACCTGCGGGCCCGCCATCCCCGCCTGGTCGTCGGCACGTTGACGGGCTACGGCTGGACGGGAGAGGAACGTGACCGGGCCGGGTACGACGTCTCCGCCTTCTGGGCCCGCCCCGGCATCGCCGGGATGCTCAACCCCGCCGGTGAGCCACCCCCCGGAATCCGCCCCGGACTCGGCGACCGCACCGCCGCCTCCAACCTGGTTGCTGGAGTGCTGGCCGCCCTGCTGCGCCGCGAACGCACCGGCGAGGGCGGCGTGGTGGACGTGTCGCTGCTCCGGTCCGGGACGTACGCCAACGGCAACGACCTCGCGCTGCAGAACTTCTTCGGCAAGCGCGGCCGTACCCGGCACCGGAGCGAGCACGAGTCCCCGCTCTACAACTCCTACCGGGCCGCCGACGACCGCTGGTTCTGGCTGGTCGGTCTGGAGGGCAACCGGCACTGGCCCGGCGTGATCAAGGCGCTCGGCCGCCCGGACCTGGAGACGGACGAGCGGTTCGCGACCGGCAGGGCCCGCCGTGGCCACGTACGCGAACTGATCGCCGTGTTCGACGAGGAATTCGGAAGGCTGCCGCTGGCCGAGTGGGCGGCCCGGTTCGATGCCGAGGGCGTGTGGTGGGCGCCCGTGCAGACCCTGGCGGAAGTGTCCGCCGATCCACAGGCGGAGGCCGTGGGGGCGTTCGTCGAGCAGCCCGGTATGGGCGAGGGGCCGCCGTTGCGGACGGTGGCCACGCCGGTGAGTTTCTGGGGCGTGGACGACAAGCCGCGTACCGGCGCACCGACGCTCGGCGAACACACCGACGAAGTGCTCCGCGAACTCAACTGACTCTTACATCTGGAGGTACGGCGTGGGCATCCTCGACGACAAGGTCGCCATCGTCACCGGCGGCGGCAGAGGGCTTGGCCGGGCGCACTGTCTGGCGCTCGCCGAGGCCGGCGCGACCGTGGTCGTGAACGATCTCGGCTCGGGCATACACGGCGAGCAGACCGGCGACTCCCCCGCCGACGAGGTCGTCGCCGAGATCACCAAGCTCGGCGGCCGGGCGATCGCCAACCACTCCTCGGTGACGGACTGGGCGGCGACCGAGACCATGGTCGCGGACACCGTCGCCGAGTTCGGCCGCCTCGACATCGTCGTGAACAACGCGGGCATCGTGCGCGACCGCATGCTGTTCTCGATGACCGAGGCCGAGTTCGACACCGTCATCGCGGTGCATCTGAAGGGCACCTTCGCGCTGACCCGGCATGCGTGCGCGTACTGGCGTGAGGCGTCGAAGCAGGGTGAGCGAGTCGCGGGCCGCGTGATCAACACGACGTCCGGAACCGGCCTGTTCGGCAACCAGGGCCAGTCCAACTACGGGGCGGCGAAGGCCGGAATAGCCGGACTCACCGTCCTCACCGCCCTGGAGATGCGCAAGTACGGTGTCACCGCGAACGCCATCTCACCGATCGCGGCGACACGGATGACGGACGGGCTGGCCGTCGGCGAGTCCCTCCAGGCCGTCGAGGGCTTCGATCCGCGCGATCCCGCCAACGCCTCCGGTGTCGTCGTCTACCTGGCCTCCGACAGCGCGGCCTGGCTGACCGGCCAGGTCCTGCGCATCGAGGGCAACCGGCTGAACCGGCTGCAGGGCTGGACGGTCGCCGCCGTCCACCCGAGCCAGTCGGGGAAGGCCCTCACCTACGACGAACTCGTCGACGCCATACCGCAGTTGTACGGCGCCGTGCCTGTCGGCCGGGCGACGGGGGTCGGCCAGTGAAGGGCCACGACGCCGCCGCTCTCGTGCTGCGCGCGACCCTCGGCCCGATGCTCTTCGCGCACGGCTGGAACAAGGTCGCCGGACCGGGTGGGCTCAAGGGCACCACGGGCTGGTTCGAGGCGCTCGGTCTCCAGCCGGCCGAGGTGCACGCCCGTATGGCGGCGGGCACCGAGATGGCCGCCGGGGTGGGCATCGCGCTCGGCGCCGCCAACCCGCTCCCCGCGGCGGCGGCCGTCGGCCTGATGACCGTGGCCGCGCGGACCGACCATCGGGGCAAGGGCTTCTTCGTCTTCAGGGGCGGCTGGGAGTACGCCGGTGTCGTGGGCGGCGCGGCCGTCGCACTGGCTGCCCTGGGCAACGGCCGGTACTCGCTCGACGGCCTGATGCGACGCCAACACGCGGGCAGCCGGCACGCGTTGCTGGCGGCCGGGATCGGCACGGCGAGCGCGGCGGCACTGTTGGCGCTGTGCTACCGGCCCGCGAAGAAGCCTGACGAGACAGATCAATGAGACCGATGAGGGCAACAAGGGAGAGTCGACATGGACGCGGCTGACTTCAGCGCGGTGCTGTCCGAGGTCCGGCGTTTCGTCCGGGAACGTGTCGTACCGCTCGAAGCGGAGATCGACGAGAAGGACGAGATGCCCGCGGACATCCGCGAGGCGGCGAAGAAGATGGGCCTGTTCGGATTCGCGCTGCCCGAGGAGTACGGCGGGCTGGGTCTGACGATGTACGAAGAGGCCCAGCTGATGTTCGAACTCGGGTACACGACCCCGTCGTTG
The DNA here is from genome assembly GCF_033795085.1 of Streptomyces sp. AK08-02. NCBI lineage: Bacteria > Bacillati > Actinomycetota > Actinomycetes > Kitasatosporales > Streptomycetaceae > Streptomyces > Streptomyces sp. AK08-02. Next base: position 673,984 of record NZ_JARAZV010000001.1, on the reverse strand, counting down.
CGATCCATGTTCGGGACGAACAACGGCATCGCGGGACACGTCCTGATGGTCGGCGGCACCGAGGAGCAGAAGGCGCACTGGCTGCCGAGGATCGCCTCGGGCGACGTCCTGGCGTCCTTCGCGCTCACCGAGCCCGACGCGGGGTCCGACCCGTCGACCCTCACCACGCGTGCCAGGCTCGACGGCGACACCTGGGTGATCAACGGTGCCAAGCGGTACATCACCAACGCCCCGCTCGCCGATGTCTTCATGGTCTTCGCCCGCACCGACCCCGACGCCCCCCGCACCCGGGGCATCTCCACCTTCCTGGTCCCGGCCGACACCCCGGGCCTGACCGTGGCTCCCAGGGACCACAAGATGGGCCAGTTCGGCGCCTGGACGGCGGACGTCCACTTCGACGACGTACGCGTCCCGGCCGCCGCGCTGGTCGGCGGTGAGGACGGACTCAACCGGGGCTTCTCCACGGCGATGGGCTGCATCGCGCACGGACGCGTCCACATCTCCGCGTTGATGGTCGGCATGGCCGAGCGGCTGGTGGACGAGTCGGTCGCGTACGCGAGCACCCGCAAGCAGTCCGGGAAGCTCATCGGCTCCTTCCAGCTCGTGCAGGGCCTGATCGCCGACTCGCAGACCGACTACTACGCCGGCCGCGCCACGGTCCTGGAGGCCGCGCGCGCCTTCGACGCCGGGACCGACACCAAGATCGGCCCGTCCTGCACGAAGTACTTCGCCAGCGAGATGGTCTGGCGGGTCGCGGACCGCGCGGTCCAGATCCACGGCGGGGCGGGCTACATGCGCGGGGTCGCCGTCGAACGCTTCTACCGTGACGCCCGGCTGTTCCGAATCTACGAGGGCACCAGCCAGGTCCAGCAGGTCATCATCGCGAAGGCCCTGCTGGGCGAGGCCGCGCGCGGCTGAGTGACACACAAGGAAAAGGCTCCGGAGATTCGTCACCTGCGGGTTCTCGCAGTTCAGCGGATACGAGGGCGGCCTCCGTCTGATGCCTTGCTCCGTCACAGAGGCGCCATACGCTACCGGGCGGTTGCGGTCGGCATGGCGTCGCATGGACGGGCCCGGCAGATGGGCGACTTCGCATCCTCGATCCACGTGACGTCATCGCTGTCCGGCTACCGCAGACTCAGCCCCATTACGAGCGCCATTCCCGCAGCTACCCGGCCGGACTCATTGCACACAACCGAATTGACGGCTGACAGGGGATGCGTCAGCGGTGCAGCGGTGTGACATTAGAAGGTAGGGCGTCGAGCAATAAGACGGTTTTGAGGTCGCGACGCCCGACTGGAAAGGTCGTGATGCCAGTGACTGCCGACTCCACGCTGACTGACGCTCAGAGCGATGAAATCTTCGCTGAGCTGGATGAGGCCGCGGGGCGTCTTCGAGATGTGCAGCAGAAGGCTCGTCAGCTACTCCTGGGAGAGGACAACGGCAATGACGGGGGCACTCGCTGCTTCGTACCCGAATGCGGTTGCCCCTTCTACAGGTCTCCTGGCTCCGGGCACTCCAGCCTCTGCTCTCGTGTCACCTGTCGTCATCATTTCGCCTCCCACGACTTTCGCTAGCGCTGCAGCCGGAGTTACGGGGGGCCAGGCCCAGAATCCGCTCGCCGCAACCACACCTCTGGAGGGCACCATGCAGCAATACGACCTGACGGACGCCCAGAGGAAGGCGTTCGAAGAGAACGAGGCCGACTTCCGCAGATTCGACGACCAGATACGCGGCGTCCAGGAAACCGCCCGAGCACGACTGACGAACAGCGGCTGGGCTGTCGGCCAGAACGACGGCTTCCCTGTCTGTCCTGCTGGTGCCCCGACTTCCAGGCCGGCGGCCCGCAGGGAAGTTGCAAACGAGTCAGCTGTCGGCATGCGCTCATCAATCACGACATGCCGACCTGAAGCCTGCCTGCGGACCAGGGCGCCACCCTGAATTCCTTGCCGACATCGACAGGAATTCCATCCGGCTCAGATCCCGAGCCGGTCCAGCAGTCGCTCGTGGTAGACGGCCGGTCCCCCGAACAGCAGCTGCGAGGACTTGGCGCGCCGGAAGTACAGATGGGCCGGGTGTTCCCAGGTGAAGCCGATGCCGCCGTGGACCTGGATGTTCTCCATCGCCGCGAACATGTACGCCCGTGAGCAGCACGCGTGGGCCACGGCGGCGGCGACCGGGAAGTCCGCGGCCCCGCCGACGGCCAGCAGTGCCGCCTCCCGGGCGGAGGCCTCCGCCAGTTCGACCTGGACGAGCATGTCGGCGCACTTGTGCTTGACGGCCTGGAAGGAGCCGATCGGCCGGCCGAACTGATGCCGGGTACGGGCGTACTCGGCGCTCATCTCCAGGCACCTGCGTGCCCCGCCCGCCTGTTCGGCGGCCAGCCCGACCGAGGCCGTGTCCAGGACCTTGGCCATGATGCGCCCGCCCGCGCCCTCGACGCCGACGGGCGTCGCGGCCACGGCGTCGAAGGTCAGCCGGGCCATCGCACGGGTGGCGTCCAGGGTCTCCATCGCCACGGACGCCACGCCCGGGGCCGTCCGGTCCACCGCGAAGAGCGAGGGACCGGCGACGGTGCGGGCGACGACGAGGACCAGGTCGGCTGTCGTTCCGTCGATGACGAAGCACTTGCGGCCGGTCAGCGTCCAGCCGCCGTCGCCGTCCGGAACGGCGCGCGCGGAGATCAGGGCGGGGTCCCACGAGCCGTCCTCCTCGGCGACGGCGAGGGTGGCCGTGGTCCGCCCGTCCGCGATACCGGGCAGATGGCGTGCGCAGGCCTCGCTGTCCCCCGAGGCCAGGAGGGCCTGGACGGCGAGCACGACCGTGGAGAAGAAGGGTGCGCACAGCAGGGCACGGCCCATCTCCTCCATGACGACGCCGAGTTCGACCGCTCCGAAGCCGTCACCGCCGTACTCCTCAGGGATCACCAGGCCCGGCAGCCGCAGCTGGTCGGCGGCCTGCGCCCACACGTCGGTGTCGAAGCGCGGCTCGCTCTCCATGAGCTTGCGCACGGCCTCCTCGGGCGACTTGGCGTCCAGGAACTCCCTGACGGACGCGCGCAGTTGCCGCAGCTCGCTCTCGTCGGCGGTCACGACCGCACCTCCTTGGCAGCGGCGCGGGGGGCCACGGGTTCCTTGGGCAGGCCGAGGACGCGCTCCGCGAGGATGTTCTTCATGATCTCCTCGGTGCCGCCGAGGATGCGCAACGCCGGTGTGGCGAGCAGGAGTTCCGACCAGGCGTAGGTGCCCCACCGCCCGGTGTCGGCGATGATCCGCGGGCCGAGGCAGTCGGACACGAAGTGCGCGGCACGGGTGAGGTTCTGGCCGTACAGCAGCTTGGAGACGGACCTCTCGGGTCCGGGGGCGATGCCCGCCCGCAGGGTGCGCCGGGCGCGGTCGTTGAGGTAGCCGGTGGCCATGGCGTCCACGAGGAGCTCGGCGAGGCGTCCGCGCAGGGCCCGGTCGTCCCAGGTCCAGGTGGCGCGCATGAGCGCCGAGAGATGCTCCGGGGACAGGGCGGCCCCCACCGGTCCCGCGCCCTCGCTGCCGACCGTGTTCCGCTCGTTCATCAGGGTGGTCAGGGCGACCGTCCAGCCGCCGTCGACCTCGCCGAGGCGGTGGTCGTCGGGGACGCGTACGTCGGTGAGGAAGACCTCGTTGAAGTCCGCGCCGCCGGTCATCTGCCGCAGTGGCCGGACGTCGACGCCGGGAGCGTCCATGGGGACGAGGAAGGCGGTGATCCCACGGTGTTTGGGCGCGTCGGGGTCGGTGCGGGTCAGCGCGACGCCGATCTCGCTGTGCTGGGCGACCGACGTCCACACCTTCTGTCCGTTGAGCACCCAGGTGTCGCCCTCACGGACGGCCCGGGTCGCCACGCTCGCCAGGTCGGATCCGGCGCCGGGTTCGCTGAACAGCTGGCAGGCGATGGCGTCCCCGCGGTACATCGCGGGCAACCAGCGTTCCCTGATGTGGGGTTGGGCGTGGGCAAGGATCGTCGGCCCGATCATGCCGAGGCCGACGACGCCGAGCACGCCGGTGTCGGGGACGGCGTACTCGGACTCGACGGCGTCGTAGAGCAGGTCGTGGACGGGGGTCAGACCTCGGCCGCCGTACTCGGGCGGGCCGGTGATCCAGCCGAAGCCGTTCTCGTGGCGGATGCGCTGCCACTCGCGCGCCAGCCGCACCTGCTCCGCCTCCTCGTCGGGCGGGAGGCTGCTGAAGTACGCCATCGAGTCGTCGCCCTCACCCCAGGCGACGGCGGTGCGGTCGGGGGCCTTCACCGCCCGTGCGTCGAGGAAGCGGCGCGCTTCGGCGGCGAAGTCCCGCATGTCCTGCGTGTCGTGGCTGTCGTGCTCTTCTCGAGGTCGCATCGCGTTGGCTCCGCTGTCAGGTGGAGAGGATCGTCACCGCCGACGCGCCCGGCGCGCCGTACAGGTGGGTGTAGCCGACGCGGGGCGTGCCGGGGATCTGCCGGGCCCCGGCCGTGCCGCGCAGTTGGAGGACGATCTCGTGGATCTGGCGCAGCCCGGACGCGCCGATGGGTTCTCCGTTGCCGAGCAGTCCGCCGTCGGTGTTGACCGGGAGCCGGCCACCGATCTCGGTGGCGCCCTCGGCGATGAGGCGTTCCTGCTCGCCGTCCTTGCAGAGCCCGTTCTCCGCCATGTGGATGATCTCGGAACCGGCGTCGGTGTCCTGGAGCTGGGCGACGTCGACGTCCTCCGGTCCGATGCCGGCCAGCTCGTAGGCGGCCCGGGAGGCGTCCACGGTCGGGCTGTCGACGACCTCGCCGACCGGGAACGACGGGCTCTGCACCTCGAAGGCGCCGAGCCTGCGGCTGCGCAGGGCGGTGGAGCGGACGCGGACGGGCTTGGCGGCGTACTTGTGTGCCTGGTCGGCGCGGCACAGCACCAGGGCGGCGGCGCCTTCGTTGGGCCCGCAGTACATGAACTGCCGCAGCGGATGGTTGAGGACCGGGGACGCCAGAACCTCCTCCGGGGTGAGGGGGGTTCGGCGCCAGGCCTTCTCGTTCGCCGCCGCGTTGCCGAAGTTCTTCGAGGCCACCCGGGCGAGCGTCTCGTGGGAGATGCCGTGCTCGTGCATATAGCGGTTGATCTTCATGCCGAAGAAGTGGGTGGTGAGGAACAGCCCGGTCTGCCCGTACCAGGAGGGGATGCCCGCCACGGACGGATCGGCCGCGAACGCGCCGCGCGGGTGTTTGTCCAGGCCTATCGCGATGGTGAGGTCGTGCTCACCGGTCTCGATGGCCCGGGCGGCGAGTGCGACGGCCGTGCCGGCGGTCGCGCAGCCGTTGAAGACCCCGCGCAGCGGGATCCCGGTCAGGCCGAGCCGCCCCACGATCGCGTCCGGGTTGGCGACCTCGTAACTGCCGATGTAACCGCCCTGGATCTGCGGCCACTTCACTCCGGCGTCGGCGAGTGCGAGCCGCACCGCGTCCGCGCCCATGTCCAGTGCCGGCTTCCCGGGGAACCGCCCGAAGGGGTGGAGTCCCACGCCGATGATGACGGCTTCGGTCATGCTGTCGCCTCCTCTGACTCGACGGGTTCCTCGGCCGGCGTGAACGCGAACGTGACGACCTCGGTGCCGTCGTCCCGCACGGTGTAGGGCACCAGCGTCAGCCGCATGGCCTGGCCGATGCGCAGCCTGCGCGGGTCGGGTTCGGTGAGACGGGCCTCCACCAGCAGTTCGCCGGGGAGTTCGACGTAGCCGACCGCGTAGGGCTCGAAGGCCTCGGGGCCGTCGTACGGCGGGGACGGCGGGCGGAAGTCCTGGGTGGTGTACGTCCACAGCGTCCCGCGATCCGCGAGCAGCCGTTCCTTCGACGAGGTGCTCGCGCACCGTACGCAGTCCGGGGCGGCCGGGAAGCTCACCAGGCCGCAGTCCGCGCACTCGGAGCCGATCAGCCGGGTGGGCCGGTCCGCGGCGGGCGGCCAGGTGAACAGCCCCTCGGCGACCGGCCGCCCGGACCTGGTCCCGTCCGTGGTCGTCGACTTCGTCATCTCATGCTCCGTTCCGGTTGCCGAGGGCGTCGGCGTTCGGCGCCGCCTTGGCCACCAGGTTGGGGACGACGGAGGTCAGTTCCTCCGGTGTCCACCGGGTCTCCGCGCTCGCGCCGGGACCGTTGACCCAGCCCTCCAGTACGGTGATCCGGTTGCCGACGACGCCGAAGACCCGGCCGGTGACCTCGCGTGACGCCGCCGAGCCGAGCCACACCACGAGGGGTGAGATGGCCTCGGGGGTGAGGTCCTGGTTCTCCGCGGCCCGCCGCATCATCTCGATGTCCTCGGTCAGCCGGGTGAGCGCGGTGGGCGCGATGGCGTTCACCGTCACGCCGTAGCGGGCGAGTTCGGCCGCCGCGATGACGGTGAGGCTCGCGATTCCGGCCTTGGCGGAGCCGTAGTTGGACTGTCCCGGGTTGCCGAAGATGCCGGACGGGGACGTCGTGTTGATCACCCGGGCGTCGTTGGCGTGACCGGCCTTGGCGCGCTCGCGCCAGTACGCCGCCGCGTGGTGCAGGGTGGCGAAGCTGCCCTTGAGGTGGACGGCGAGGACGCTGTCCCAGTCCCGCTCGGTCATCGACACGATCATCCGGTCGCGCAGGATGCCGGCGTTGTTGACCAGCACGTCCAGCCCGCCGTAGGTGTCCACGGCCTGCCTGACGAGGCTGCCGGCGCCGTCCCAGGCGGAGATGTCGTCCGTGTTGGCGACGGCCACGCCGCCCGCCTCGACGATCTCGTCCACCACCGCCTGGGCAGGCCCGGCCGAGCCGCCCCCGCCGTCCCGCGCGCCGCCGAGGTCGTTGACCACGACCTTCGCGCCGTGCGCGGCGAAGGCCAGGGCGTGCGCCCGGCCGATGCCGTTGCCTGCACCGGTGACGACCACGACACGGCCGTCGACCACTCCTTCGGACATCCTCGACTCCTCGCTCATGAAAGCTGATCGGCCTCGCCGAACAGGACCCTCGGGTCCTCGCTGCCGCAGGCGCACCGGCCGGCGACGACGCGACCCGCGACACCCAGCGGTGTCTCGGCGAGCGGCGATGCCCGCTGCTCCCCCGCCGCCACGGACAACTCCCCGTCCCGCTCGCCGATCCGCCACTCGGCGGCGTTGACGTGCGCGCCGGCGCGCTCGGGACACTCCAGAGCGAGCGCCGGTCCGAGCGGCGAGAACAGACAGGCGGGCACGCCCACCGCGCGCAGGATCGGTACGGCGGCGGGCCTGGCCAGGACGACGGCCGTCGGGCGGAACAGCTCACCGAGGTCGGCGGCTCCGGAAAGGCCCTCCAGGGTCTCGGCGGACAGTCCGATCACCGCGTGCGGCCGCAGTTCACGGTGGAAGACCGAGGTACGCCGGTGGTCCCAGCCCATCGCCTCCGCGATCCCGTACGTCACCTTCAGCGAGCGCAGGGCGCCGATCGCCGCGTGTCCCCAGAAGCCCTCGAAGCCGGACATGGTCAGCAGCGCCCGCTGCCCGGCGGTGAGGCCGTGCTCGCGCAGACGTGCGCCGACCCAGTCGGTGTCCCGGGCGAGTTCGGCCCAGGTCAGTTCCGTCTCCCCGGCGCCGTCGGCGGCGGGGAAGCGTACGAGGTAGGCGAGGTCCGGGCGGTCGAGTGCCCTGGCCCGGGCCAGGGTGTCGGCGCGGGCCATCAGCTCTTCACCACCCGGGGGAACTTGGCGACGCTGGTCATGGTCTTCAACAGGTCCTCCTCGGTGCGCAGGTCGAGCACCGGCTCGACCCCGGTCCGGGTCCGCACGGCCTCGCCCAGCCGTCCGGCCAGGGCGTCGACGTCGCCGGTGAGCGCGGGGTCGTAGCCGACGCGCAGCCGCAGTTCGTCGACCTCACGGCCGTTCCTGACGATCTGGAACACTCCGGCCACCGTTTCCGGCTGTTCCTCCACGGCCTGCCAGATGTCCCGCAGCACCACCGAACGCCCCTGGACGAGCGTCTCGTCGCCGCTTCGGCCGGCCACCCACATCCGGGCGTGCGTCCGGCCGCAGCCGCAGGTCTCGCCGGACAGCCGGACCAGGTCCTCGCTGCGGTAGCGGATCAGCGGCGCGGCCCGGTTGTCCAGGTCGGTGGCGACCAGTTCGCCCAGGTCGCCCTCGGGGACCTCGCGCCAGCCGTCCGCGCCGAACTCCACGCACTCCGCGAAGACGGTGTCCTCCCAGAGGTGGAAGCCGTCGTGCTCACGGCACTCCCAGGCGGTGCCGGTGTCGGCGGCGCTGGTGTACTCGTAGACGTCGATGCCCCAGTCGTCGCGGATCCGCTCACGCATCTTGCGGCTGAGGGGCTGCCCCGCGCAGGAGGCACCCTTGAGGGAGGAGAACGCCTCCTTGAGGTCCGTCTTCTCCGCGAGGTGCTCCAGCTCCACCATCTGCGGATACATCATCTGCAGATAGGCCGGCCGGTAGGTGCGCAGGGCCTCGACGACCTCGTGCATCTTCCCCATCCAGGTGTCGACCTCGATCACCACCGCGCCCAGCGCCTGGTAGCCGGGGTCCATGAGGTTGCGGAAGGTGCCGGGCGGACTCAGCACCCGGTCGCCGGGCCGCAGGCCCAGCTCCCACAGATCCCGTACCTGCGCGGTCACGAGCGGCGGGGCGTCCTGCCAGATCTCGGCGAAGAACTCCGGGTCACCGGTGGTGCCCGAACTGGAGGAGACCGAGGTCAGCTCCTCGACCGGCACACACAGCAGGCCGCCGAAGGGGTCGCCGGTACGGGCCCGGTAGGCGCGCACCATGTCCTTGGTGATGAACGGCACGCGTTGGCGGAAGTCGCCCAGGGACCGGATGTCGCGCGGACGGACCCCGTGCGCGTCCCAGAGTTCACGGTAGAAGGCCGAGTTGGTGTAGGCGTACTCGACAAGCTCCAGGACCCGTTTCTCCTGCTCCGCCCGCAGCTGCTCGCGGGGCATGGTCTCCACCTGGGGCTCGAAGTACCTCTCAGCGGTGTCCCTGTCACCGACCATGGCGCCTCCTCGCGGCTCAGTGCCCAGATCTTCCAGCTATCAGCGCAATCAGTCAACCAATTCGACGGATTCACAGCGGGGTCTCGCGCTTCACCCATCTATATAGTTAACTATTAACACTCATTCAACCTGCTGGAGGGTGTCGTGAAGATCGTTGTCTGCGTGAAGCACGTGCCCGACGCCGCGGCGGACCGCACCTTCACCGAGGACGGCACCACCGATCGCGCGTCGGTCGACTCACTCCTGTCCGAACTCGACGAGTACGCCGTCGAACAGGCCCTGCGGATCGCGGAGTCGGACGACGTCGACGCCGAGATCAGCTACCTGACGGTCGGACCCGAGGACGCCCGCGACGCGCTGCGCAAGGCGCTGGCCATGGGCGGTGACTCGGCGATCCATGTGAGCGACGACGACATCGAGGGCAGCGACGCCTTCGGTACGTCGCTCGTCCTGGCCAGGGCCATCGAGCGGCACGGCTTCGATCTCGTGCTCTGCGGGATGGCCTCGACGGACGGCACCATGGGTGTCGTACCGGCGCTCCTGGCCGAGCGGCTCGGCGTCCCCGCCGTCACCCATGTCGAGGAGCTGACCGTCGAGGACGGCCGGGTGACCGGTCGCCGCGAGGGCGACGCGGCGACCGTGCGCGTCCAGGGTGCGCTGCCTGCCGTGGTGTCGGTGACCGACCGTTCCGGGGACGCTCGCTACCCCTCCTTCAAGGGGATCATGGCCGCGAGGAAGAAGCCGCTGGAGACCCTCGGCCTCGCCGACCTCGGGCTCGACGCCGAACAGGTCGGGCGAAGCGCTGCCCGGTCGGCCGTCGGCACCGCGACCCGGCGTCCGCCGCGCACCAAGGGCGAGATCGCCGTCGACGAGGGAGCCGGCGGTACCGGGCTGGCCGCGTTCCTGACCGCGAAGAAGTTCGTCTGACCCGTTCAGGGGCCGTTCCCGACCTACTCCATGGCCGCCCCTGACCTACCCCCGTGCCACTCACGGCCTCCCTCGCCGGACTCTTCCCCGTCCCTCCCCCGCTTTCCCCCGACCCGACCCCGAAAGGAGTGCGGCACCATGGCCGAGATCCTCGTCCTCGTCGACCACAGCGACGGCGCCGTACGCAAGACGACCCTCGAACTCCTCACCCTGGCACGCCGGTTGGGTGAACCCTCGGCCGTGTTCCTGGGGGTCGGCACGGACGCCGCGACCGAGACACTCGGCCGGTACGGCGCCCACAAGGTCTACGTGGTGGCCGCTCCCGAGGTCGACGAGTACCTCGTCACCCCGGCGGTCGACGCCCTCACCCGGATCGCGGAACGCACCGGCCCGGCGGCGATCCTGCTGCCGTCCGGTCCGGACGGCAGGGAGACCGCCGCGCGGGTCGCGCTCCGACTCGGCTCCGGGCTCATCACCGACGCCGTCGACATCACCGCCGGACCGGACGGCCCGGTGACCGAGCAGTCGGTGTTCGCGGCAACCCACCAGGTCACGGCCCGCGTCACCCGAGGCGTCCCGGTCATCACGGTCAAGCCGAACGCCGCCGCGCCCGAACCGGCCCCGGTCACCCCGGTCGTGGAGAAGCAGGACATCGAGTTCGGCCCGGCCTCCGCCACCGTCCGGATCCTGTCCCGCGCACCGAGGGAGCGCGGCGACCGCCCCGAGCTGACCGAGGCCGACATCGTGGTCTCCGGCGGCCGGGGCGTGAACGGCGACTTCGCCGTGATCGAGCGGGTCGCCGACGCCCTGGGCGCGGCCGTCGGAGCCTCCCGGGCCGCCGTGGACGCGGGTTGGTATCCCCACAGTCACCAGGTCGGCCAGACCGGTACGCAGGTCTCGCCGCAGCTCTACCTGGCCGCCGGCATCTCCGGCGCGATCCAGCACCGGGCGGGCATGCAGACGTCCAAGACCGTCGTCGTGGTCAACAAGGACGCCGACGCTCCCCTCTTCGAGCTCGCCGACCACGGCGTCGTCGGGGACCTCTTCCAGGTGCTGCCGCAGCTGGTGGAGGAGATCGAACGGCGAAGGAGCTGATCTCCCGCCCGCACGGCCTTCCCTTCCACCGCTCATACAACTAAAATCGCTAACTGATTGCATCCATTGACCTCGAAGGAGCGTCATGTCGTCGAAGATCTGGGTCAACTCGGGTGACTCCCACGTGATGGAGCCCGCCGACGTGTGGACCGAGAGGCTGCCGGCCCGGCTCGGCGCCCGCGCCCCGCGCAGCGAGCGCGGTGAGAAGTACGAGATGCTCTACATCGACGGTGAGCGCATCGACCGACAGCTCGGTGACTTCATGGACGCCATGCGTCCGCCGGGCGCCTGGGATCTGAAGGTCCGGCTCAAGGACCTCGACCAGGAGGGCGTGTGGGGCCAACTGGCCTTCCCCTCCATGGGGTTCTGGCTCGTGTCGATCACCGACCGGGAGCTCGCCCGGGAGACCGTACGGGCGTGGAACGACTGGGCCTACGACGAGATCCTCAGCAGGAACAAGCGGGTCATCACCACCGCGTGTGTCTCGACCGCCGACATCGACGACGCGGTGGCCGAGCTGGAGCGGGCCGCCGAGATGGGCTTCCAGGCGGTCTTCCTGCCGTGCGCGACCCGACCGGGTGAGGAGTACGCCCTCGACCGCTGGGAACCCTTGTGGACCGCGGCCGAGCGGGCGGGCATCGTGCTCGGCTTCCACATCGGCACGGGCGGTGAGAACGTCGTCTTCCGCGGTCCCGGCGGCGCCGTCGTCAACTACATGGAGACGACCTATCCGGGCATGCGGGTGGTGTCCCACCTGGTCGCGGGCGGCGCCCTCGACCGCCATCCGGACCTGAAGATCCTCATCGCGGAGGGCGGCGCGGGCTGGATGCCCGCCATCGGCGACCGGATGGACGAGGCGTACCGCCAGCACGGCATGTTCGTCCGGCCGAAGCTGAGCCGGCTGCCCAGCGAGATCATCCGGCAGCAGGTGTACGCGTCCTTCCAGCACGACAGGAGCTCGGTGGAGATCGTCGAGTCGACCGGGTACCGCAATGTGATGTGGGGCGACGACTACCCGCACCTGGAAGGCACCTACGGCCACACCCAGTCCACGCTGCACGACCTGTTCGACGGCGTGCCGGACGACATCCGTGAACGCGTGACACGCGGCACCTTCAACGAGCTGTTCAAGCTGCCCGAGCAGACTCCCCAGGAGACGGCGGTCTGAGCGGCGGCCGAACACCGTGACCACTCCCCCCTACCCCGAGGACCTGGAGCGGCCCGGGCTCGTCAGGACCGGGCGGTCGACCTTCCTCCGGCCCATCCGGCCCGAGGACGCCGACCGCCTGGTCGCCTTCGTCGGCAGCCTGTCGCGAGCCACCCTGGCCTACCGCTCCCTCGGCCCGGTGACCCGGCTGCGCGACGACGTCATCCGGCGCGGCGCGCACGTGGACTACCTCAACGAGCTGGCCCTCGTCGCCCTGGCCGGCGAGGAGATCGCGGGCGTCGTCCGCTACGTCCGCGATCCGGCCGAACCGGAGCACGCCGAGGTCACGTTCACCATCCGCGACGACCACCAGAGCGAGGGTTTCGGCCGACTGCTCCTGGAGCACATCGCGGCCGCCGCCCGCACGCGCGGCATCCGGGTGCTGGAGGCCGACGTCCTCGCCGACAACACCCGGATGATCAACGTCTTCCTCGGCTCCGGCTTCCGCGTCGAGGCCGGCCCGCCCGGCCAGATCCTCCACTTCGAGATCGCCATCGACCCGCAGGCCCTGGCCGTCGCCCGGGCCGAGCGCCGTGAGCACACAGCCGTACGGCGCTCCCTGCGGCCCCTGCTGGAACCGCGCTCGGTCGCCGTGATCGGCGCCAACCGCGGCCCCCTCACCATCGGGCACGAGATCGTGGCCAACCTGCTGCGCGGCGGCTTCGGCGGCAGCGTGTTCCCGGTCAACCCGCGGGCCGAGCGGATCGCCGGGGTACGGGCGTACGCCTCCGTCGGGGCGCTTCCCGAGCCGCCCGAGCTGGCGCTCGTCGCCGTGCGGGCCGAGGCCGTGCCCGAGGTCGTACGCGAGTGCGCCGACGCCGGTGTCAAAGCGGTGGTCGTCGTCTCGACGGGCTTCGGTCAGACCCGGGCCGAGGGGCGGGCGACCGAGCTGGAGCTGGCCCGGTTCGCCCGGGCCTCCGGAATGCGGCTGGTGGGCCCGAACTGTATGGGCGTCGTCAACACGACCCCCTCGGCACGGCTGGCCGCGACCTTCTCGCCCGCCCTGCCCACGCCCGGCCGGGTCGCCATGTCCAGCCAGTCGGGGCCGCTCGGGCTCGCCGTGCTCGACTACGCCCGGCGCCTGCGGCTCGGCTTCTCCGGCTTCGTGTCCGTGGGACACGCCGTGGACGTGTCCACCAACGACCTCCTGCAGTGGTGGGAGGAGGATCCGGGAACCTCGGTGATCCTCCTGCACGTCGAGACCTTCGGCAATCCGCGCCGGTTCGCCCGCGTCGCCCGCCGGATCGCGCCGCGCAAGCCGATCGTCGCCGTCCACCCGGGCCACGCCGACTCCACGGTGAGTTCGCTGTTCGCCCAGTCCGGCGTGATCCGCACCCGCGGTCTGCAGGAGCTGTTCGACGTGGCCCTGCTGCTCGCCCACCAGCCTCCCCCGCCCGGGAACCGGGTCGCCGTGATCACCAACGCGGGCGGGCCGGCGGCCCTGACGGCCGGGGCCTGCGCGGCGAGCGGTCTGCGCGTACCGGCGCTCGGCGAGCACACCCGCCAGGCGCTGCACTCGGCGCTCGCGCCCCGGGCGGAGGTCGCCAACCCGATCGATCTGACGCCCATGGCCACCGCCGCCCACTACCGGCAGGCGCTGGACGCGGCCCTCGCGGACGACGGCATCGACGCGGCCATCGTCCTGTTCATGCCGCCGCTGGCGGACAAGGCCGACGAGGTGGCGTCGGCGATCCTCGACGCGGCCTCGGCCCGGCCGGAGAAGCCGGTGGTGGCCAGTTTCCTGGGCGGCGCCGGCGTCGCCGACCTCCTGCACCGGGGCGACCTGGTCGTGCCGACGTACGCGTTCCCGGAGGCGGCGGCCGGCTCCCTCGGGCACGCGGCTGCCTACCAGGCCTGGCGCAGCACCCCGGCCGGTGTCGTACCCGACCTTCCGGGCGTCGACGCCGACCGCGCCCGCTCGCTGTTGGCGGGATGCGCCGCGGGACCGGTTCCCGCGCACCTCGCCGCCGAACTCCTCGCCTCGTACGGAATCGCCGTACGGGACACGGAACCGGGGCCCGGCCCGGACGCGTTCCTCGCCGTCAGCGCCGACCCGGTGTTCGGGCCGGTGGTCGCCTTCGGTCTGACCGGGGACTACGCCGATCTCATGGCGGACGTCGCCCACCGGGTCACCCCGCTCACCGACCGCGACGCCCGCGAGATGGTCCGCTCGCTGCGGGCGACCCCCCCTGCTGGAGAGCCGGGGTGTGGAGTTCGCGGCTCTGGAGGAGACCGTCGTACGGATCTCGGCGATGGTCGAGGACCTTCCCGAGATCGAGTCACTGGAACTGCGGCCGGTACGGCTGCTGCCGCCCGGCGGCGGGGTGGCCGTCGCACACGCGACGATCCGCCTCGCGGCCGATGGAACAGAAGGAGCCCTTTCATGAAGGTGGGCATCTACTTCGACCTGCGCAACCCGCCGCCGTGGCGGCAGAGTTGGTCGCGGGTCTACGGGTTCGCACTGGAGATGTGCGAGGAGGCTGACCGGCTGGGCCTCGACTCGGTCTGGTTCTCCGAACACCACGGCTTCGAGGACGGCTACCTCCCCCAGCCGCTCACCATGGCCGCCGCCGCGGCGACCCGCACCCGGCGGGTACGTCTGGGTACGGCGGTCATCCCCGCCCCGCTGCACGCGGCCCCGGAACTCGCCGAACAGGCCGCGCTCGTGGACATCATCAGCGACGGCCGTCTCGACCTCGGCCTCGGCACCGGCTATCGCGTGCCCGAGTACCGGCTCTTCGGCGCGGACCTCGCCAAGCGCTACACCACGACCGATCAGCGTGTACGGGAGATCCGCGGCCTGTGGGCCGAGTCCCTGGTCACCCCCGGCCCGGTCCAGGACCCGCTGCCGATCTGGCTCGGCTACCAGGGCCCGCAGGGCGCCCGGCGGGCCGGCCGGCTCGGCACCGGGCTGCTCTCGCTCAACCCGGCGCTGCTGACGCCGTACCGGGACGGGCTCGCCGAGAGCGGGTACGACATCTCGACGGCCCGTATGCAGGGCTCGTTCACGACGTTCGTCACCGAGGACCCCGAGGGCGACTGGCCGGTGGTGCGCAAGCATCTGGCGTACCAGTGGGACAGCTACCGCCGCTACATGGTCGAGGGCACCGATCAGCCCCTCCCCCGGCCCATCGATCCCGAGAAGTGGCGGGAGACGGGGCTGAGCGCGACCGGTGTCGGCCAGTTCCTGTACGGCACCCCGCAGGACACGGCCGAGGCCATCAGGGCGTACGTGGCAGGGCTGCCGGTGGAAGGCGTGTTCCTGTGGGCCTCGCTGGCCGGGATGCCCGAGGAGATGGTCGCCCGCCAGGTCCAGCTGATCGCCGGGAAGCTGCGCCCGCTGCTTGCCGATGTCTGACACGAGGGGTTCGAGCATGTCGAGGACGACGCCCGGGCCCGGGCCGGGGTCCGGGCCATGGGCCGGGGCGGACTTCCAGGAGCCGCCCCGCACTCCCGGCGGGGTCGCTCTGTGCGGTGCGTGCCGCGCTGCCGGGTCGTGTCGGCTCGGGGTGGGCCGGGAGCGGCTCGACGAGGACGGCGTGGCGTGGTTCGAGTTGGCCTGCCCACGAGACCAGGAGGGCGGGCCCGAGGTGGCGCACGGTGGCTGGACGGCGGCCGTGCTGGACGACTGCCTCGGCCATCTTCCGCTGCTGCACCGGGTGTTGAGCGTGACGGCGGAGCTGACCGTGAGCTTCGTCAAGCCGGTTCCGGTGGAGCGTCCGCTGGCGGTCCGGGCCTGGGTCGAGCGGCGCGAGGGCTCCCGCTGGTACATCGCGGGCGAGATGACGCTGCTGCCGACGCGCGCCGTGCTGGCCCGGGCCTCCGGAATCTGGGTGACCCGGGACCAGGGCCACTTCGCCCGGCATCAGGAGTGGCTCGCCGGTCAGCGCGCCGACACCGAGGGCCAGTAACGCCCGGGGCGGGCAGGGCGCGTGGGGCGTCTGGGCCCGAGGCTCAGTAGGAGCGGAGTCCCATACTGCGGGCGATGCCGTTGCGCTGGATCTGACTCGTGCCCCCCGAGATGGTGGCCACGATCGACTCCCGGTACCGGAAGCTCATCACGCTCTCCGTGGAGAAGCCGTGTCCCGCGAGGACCTGCATCCCGAGCCGGGCGGCCGCCACATAGGTCTCCGACCCCTTCAGCTTCGCCATCGAGCCTTCCCTGGTGCAGGGCTTGCCCTGGGCGAGCAGCCAGGCGGCGCGGTAGGCGAGCAGCCGGGCGGAGTCGATCTCGGTCTGCAGGTCGGCCATGGCGTGGGCGAGCGCCTGGAAGTTGCCGATCGGCCGGCCGAAGGCATGCCGGGTACGGGCGTACTCCAGCATCTCGTCCAGGGTGGACTGGGCCGCTCCCAGATAGCCGCCGCTGATGATCACCTTCTCCAGCTCGATGTTGGAGAGCATGATCTTCCAGCCTTCGTCACGCGGGCCGACGAGGTTCTCCCTGGGAACCAGGGCGTCGTTGAAGAAGACCTCGTTGGTGCCGAGGATGTGCCGGGCCAGGGTGGGCGTCCGGCGCACCTCGACGCCCTCCGTCGAGGGGTCGACGAGCAGGAGGCTGATGCCGCCGTGCTTGGGCTCGCGAGGCCCGGTGCGCACGTAGGCGGCGATGGTGGTGTCGGGCAGGCCGCCGCCCGTGCACCAGGCCTTCTGGCCGCGTACGAGGAAGTGGTTCCCGTGGTCCTCGGCGGTGGTGCGCAGGGCCGCGGCGTCGGATCCGCTGTCCGGCTCGCTGAGGCCGACGGCGAGCCGGTGCCGACCCGTCATCACCTGCTCGCGGATGAAGTCGCGCTGCGTCTCGTCGCCCCAGCGGAACACGGTGATCCCGGGGATGAGTACGCCGATGTAGCACATGGCGACGTCGAAGCTGGCCCGGCCCAGTTCCTCGGCGATCAGGATCAGTTCGAGCGGCCCGCCGCCGTCACCGCCCTCGTCCTCGCCGAACGGGAGGGAGAACCAGCCCAGGTCGGCCATGCCCCGGAAGAGTTCGGGCGGAAAGACGCCGTCCTCGTCCCACTGCTTGGCCCTCTCGGCCGGACACACGTCGGCCACGAACTGCCGTGCCGTCGCGCGCAACAGGTCCTGCTCGTCGGTCAGCCCGAAATCCACGGCCACTCCTCGCCACTACCAGGCTATTCATCTACCTAATTATTCTATGTTAGCTGATACATCTCCCGGCGTCGCGGCATGGTCACGGAAATCGCCCAACCTTCCCTCCCGGACACCTGTTCACCGACAGGTCGGGCCCGTGCGCCGCGAGACGGGCGCGCCGGTGCCGGCCAACCGTGACCCCGACTCGCTGTTCACGGCCGTCGATGACCTCCAGGCCCACTGCCAACGCGCGGACACGGGCCGACGGTCCTGCGGCTGCACGACAGCGGCCGCGGGCATACTTTTCCCGTGCCGACATCACGAGATCAGACACGAGGAGGTGGGGCGCCGGTACGGCGCTCTCCCGGCCGTCCACCCGTCCCGTTCGAGCGGATCATCGCCGCGGCGGTGCAGATCGTCGACGAGGAAGGGGCCGACGCCCTGTCGATGCGGACGCTCGCCCAGCGTCTGGGCTCCGGTACGGCCACGCTCTACCGGCACTTCGACAACCGGGCGGCCCTGGTGGCCCACGTCGTGGACCGCTTGTTCGGCGGGATCGAGATCACGGACGACGAGTTCGCCGCCATGGGCTGGCGGGAGGCGTGCCGCACCGGGATGCAGGCCATGTTCGACGCCGTGAGCCGGCACGAGAACATGGCACCCCTGCTCGTCGAGGGGATCCCTGCAGGCCCGAGCGCGATGGCCGTGCGCGAGCGTTACATCGCCGTCCTGCTCGCCGGCGGATTCCCGCCCCGGGTGGCGGCGTACGCCTACGCCACGCTGTCCCGCTATGTGCTGGGCTTCGCGATCCAGGTCCACGGGTACAACGGCGGGGACCGGTCAGGCAGCGACGCCCAGGGCTCCGCCGCCTTCCGGGCCGCGGACCCCTCCCTGTATCCCGCCACCTCGACGGTGGCCGCCTGGCTTCCGGTGCCGCTGGAGGAGGAGTTCCGCTTCGGCCTGGAACTGGTCCTGGACGGGCTCGGCCGGCTCCGCGACGGCGACTGACCGTCAGCGACTCGCACACACGCGCGTTCTGCCACCCCCCGACCCGGCCAAGCGGGTTCGCGAGTTGAAGCGCTTCGACGCTGCCATCGGCCTGACGGGCTGTCAATGAGGTGACGGGAAGAAAATTTCCTGACCTCCCTGCCCTTGTCCCGCGAGAGACATGTCATTAGCCTTCCCCGCCAGGTGAAGCGCTTCGACACTCCTCAACCATCCAAAGCCCCCACGTCGTCGGCCCGGGAGGGCCGGCCCCTTCCTCGACCATCTGTCGCCGCATCCCCCACGGGCGGAAACTCCGCTCGGCCAACAGAGAAGGATCAAGGATGAAGGGAACGCACAACCCCACCCGGCGCCGCGGAAGCGGCCCCGGCCGCCTGCTCGGCCTGCTGGTGGCGCTGATCGCCGCGATCGGGCTGACCGGCGCCACCGCGTTCGCCGTCCCGGGCCACAGGGGCACGCCCCTGATACGGCTTCCGCTGTCCACGCTCGCCGCCGGCCCGGTGGACACGGTGGCCGCGATGCAACCCAGCTGGAACCTGGGCAACACCCTCGACGCCATCCCCGACGAGACGTCCTGGGGCAACCCACCGGCCGACAAGGCCCTGTTCGACACCATCAGGGCACAGGGCTTCCGCAGCGTCCGCATTCCCGTCACCTGGAGCGGCCACCAGTCCTCCAACTCCCCCTACACGATCGACGCGACCTGGATGAACCGCGTCAAGCAGGTGGTCGACTGGGCGCAGGCCGACGGACTCCACGTCGTACTCAACGTCCATCACGACTCGTGGCAGTGGATAGCCGACCTGCCGACCGACCACGACAACGTCCTGGCCCGTTTCAAGGCCACCTGGAGCCAGATCGCGGCCAAGTTCCGGGACTCCCCGCAGACCCTGCTCTTCGAGAGCAACAACGAGCCGCAGTTCAACAACACCACCGACACCCAGGGCAATCAGTACAACAACGAGCTCAACACCGCCTTCCACACCCTGGTGCGCCAGTCCGGCGGCAACAACGCGACCCGGCTGCTCATGCTGCCCACCCTCCACACCAATGCGAGCCAGGACTTCCTGGACATCCTGGCCGCCGAGATGAAGTCGCTGAACGACCCGAACCTCGTCGCCACTGTGCACTACTACGGCTACTGGCCGTTCAGTGTGAACATCGCGGGCGGCACGCGGTTCGACGCCACCTCGCAGAAGGACATGACCGACACCTTCACCCGGATCCGCGACACCCTGACCTCCAAGGGGATTCCGGTCTACCTGGGCGAGTTCGGCCTGCTGTCGTACCCCGACCACAACCACCCGGCCCGCGTCGAACCGGGCGAGGCGCTCAAGTACTTCGAGCAGTTCGGCTACGAAGCGCGCACGGCCGGAGTGACCACAGCTCTGTGGGACGCCTTCAACTTCCTGAACCGCACCACCCTGCAGTGGCGCGACCCCGCCCTCATCAACCAGATCAGGTCGAGCTGGACCACCCGCTCCGGAACCGCTTCCTCGGACCGGATCTTCCTGGCGAAGTCGAGCACCATCCCCACCAGGACCCTTGCTCTCAACCCGAACGGCGGCAGTTTCCTGGGACTTTGGCAGGGCGGCACCATGCTCGCTCCGGGCCGGGACTACACCGTCTCCGGCAACCAGCTCACTCTCACGGCCACCGCGCTCACCCGGCTGGCCGGCAACCGGGCCTACGGGGTGAACGCGACCGTCGAGGCCCGGTTCAACCGGGGTCTGCCCTGGAAGATCCTGGTGACCACGTACGACAGGCCGGTGCTCTCGAACGCGACCGGCAACACCAACGGCGTCACCGTCCCCACCCAGTTCCGCGGTGACCTGCTGGCGACCATGGAGGCCACCTACGCCGACGGCGGCAACGCGGGCCCGACGGACTGGACGCCCTACCAGGAGTTCAACGAAGCCTTCTCCCCCGACTACCCGGGCAACGCTCTCCTGCTCACCTCGAAGTTCGTCAACTCACTGCGGGACAACGCGCAGGCGACGCTCACGTTCCATTTCTGGAGCGGTGCCACCGTGACGTACCGCGTGACGAAGTCCGGAGGTTCGGTGACCGGCACCGTCGGCTGACGGACGCTTCCTCGCCCCGGGCGCCGGACCCGGCGCCCGGGGTTCACCCCGATCCGCCCAGGTTCCCGGGTGGCCGCACACTCATGGAACCGGGCCAGAAACATGGAGACATACGGTCGCTGACCTTGCGTCCGTCCGAACGTTCCCTGAAGAGAATCCCGCCGTTCGCACCCCCGAGGAGTCTGGCCCAGACCACCTGGTCAAGTTTCGATCTCGTCCGCCCAAGGCGGCGACAGAAGCGGGTTACCAGCGGTACGTTCCCGCTGCCCCCTCCACATCACAGGAGTTCAGCTTCATGCGCCGTCTTCTCACCTGCCTCACGGCCGCGGCCGTCACCTGCGGCGGGTTCGTCGCCACCGCGTCCCCAGCAGCGGCAGCGGACCCGGCCTCCGGGACCTTCAGCACCCTCACCTACAACGTCGCGGGCCTGCCGGCGATCCTCTCCAGCGCGTCCACGCCACGTGACACGAGCACCACGACGATCGGCCAGCGCATAGCGCCGTACGACATCGTGCACGTCGAGGAGGACTTCAACTACCACTCCTACCTCTACGCCGCGGACTCGGCGCACGCCTACCGCACACCCACCAGCGGTGGCGCCGCGATCGGCAGCGGGCTCAACACCCTGTCCAAGCTCCCGTACGACGAGGACGACTTCGAGCGGGTGCACTGGAACTCCTGCCAGTGGGACTCCGGTGACTGCCTGACACCCAAGGGGTTCACCTTCATGCGTGAGCGCCTCGCCGAGGGCGTCTACGTCGACTTCTACAACCTGCACACCAACGCCGGCACCAACGACGGCGACGAGGCCTCACGCGCCGACAACCTCAACCAGCTCACCGCCTTCATCAAGACCCACTCCGCGGGCAACGCCGTCGTGGTCATGGGTGACACCAACACCCGCTACACGCGCGCCGCGGACACGATCGCCGAGTTCGGCGCCGCGAACAGGCTCACCGACGCCTGGGTCCAGCTGATCCGCGGCGGCACCCCGCCCACCAAGGGCAGCGACGCCCTCGTCTGCGACCAGACCGGCCCCACGGTGCCCAACACCTGCGAGGTCGTCGACAAGGTCCTCTACCGAGGCAGCAAGCTGGTCTCGCTGAACGCCACGTCCTACAACAACGAACACGCCAAGTTCCTCACGGACGGCGGTCTCATGTTGTCCGACCACGACCCGGTCTCGGTCGGCTTCTCCTGGTCGCGCAACGCCGACTTCCAGCTCAGCGACCAGTACGGCGGGCCGCACGGCGACTACTACAACGACATCGACGCCGTACCGACGGGCGCCCGCCCTGTCAGCCTCACGCTGCGCAGCGGCTCCCGCGTCGACAGCGTCGCTCTGACCCTCGACAACGGCACGGCCCTCACCCACGGCGGCACCGGCGGCACGGCGTCGTCCCTGACCCTGGGCAGCGGGGAGTACGTCACCTCCGCCCAGCTGTGCCAGGGATCGAAGGACGGCCACACCCGGATCTTCTACGCCAAGTTCGCCACGAACCTCGGCAGAAGCCTCTCCGGTGGCAGCACCACGTCCGACTGCGTGACGCGCACCGTGCCGTCGGGCTGGCAGCTCGCCGGGTTCCAGGGGCGCGCGGGCGACGAGATCGACAAGCTCGGCTTCATCTACACGAAGCGCTGACACCCCACCCTGTACCGAACGGGCCTCAGGTCCGGCTCCGACCGGGCGGCTCCACCCGAGCCGACCCGGTCGTGGCAGGCGAAACCGTCGGCGGCGGTCGTAGGCGGACTCGGCGCCGGGGTGGTCGACCGCGGGATCGCTGCCCTCGACGCCGAGATCGACCGCCTCACCTCTTGCGCCACTCCTCGGCCAGCAACTCGTAGGACCGCACCCGGTCCTCGTGGCCGTGGGTGATCGTGGTGATCAGCAACTCGTCGGCGCCGGTGGCCTCCTGGAGCTGTTCCAGGTGGTCGGCGACCGTGGCAGGGGAGCCGACGAACTGGGTGTCCACGCGGTCCTGGACCAGGGCCCGGTCCGCGTCGGACCACACGTGGGAGCGCGCCTCGTCGGGCGTGGGGAACGGGATCGCGCCCTCGGCGTTACGAATGCTGCGCACCCAGAGTCCGTAGCCGGTGGCGAGCTCACGGGCGGTCTCGTCGTCCTCGGCGACCACGACGTCCGCGGACACGCTGACGTACGGCTTGTCCAGGACGTCGGAGGGCTGGAACGCGGCGCGATACCCCTCCGCCGCCTCCAGCACCGAAGCCGGACTGACGTGGTAGTTCGCCGCGAACCGCAGACCGTTGCGGCCCGCGACCTCCGCGCTCTCGCCACCGCTGCTGCCCAGGATCCAGATCTCGATGTCGGCGCCCTCTCCCGGCACCACATGGGCCTCGACACCGTCCGCGGAGCGGTATGTGCCCGCCAGCAACGCCAGGATGTCGTCGATCTGCTGACCGTATTCCTGGGACCGGGCGTCCGGCAGCAGGAGCAGCTCGCGCTGCAGGGCGACGCGCGGTGAGTCGAGCAGGTGCTCGAAGGAGAAGCGAGGCGGAATGCGCAGGCCGTTCGGGGTGTGGCCGTCAACCACCTCGGTCGCGTTCGGTACCGGGGTGGCAGGTCCACCGGGCGGGCGTCCACCGGAACGGCCGAGACCCAGGTCGAGCCGGCCCGGGTGCAGCGCGTCGATCAGGCCGAACTCCTCGACCGTGGACAGAGCGGTGCGGTGCCCCAGTTGTACGGCACCGGAGCCGAGCCGGATGGTCGAGGTAGCGGACGCGGTCAGGGCGAGGACGGCTGCGGGCGAGGTACCGGCGACGCCCGGGTTGAGGTGGTGTTCGGCGTACCAGAAGCGGGCGTACCCGAAGCTCTCGGCCTGCCGGGCCAGGTCGATGGAGTTGCGGAGCGCCTCCGTGGCGGTGGAACCGGACGAGATCGGAACCAGGTCGAGGACGCCGAGGGGGATGTCTGACATGGGCGAAAGGACTCCTCGGTAGGTCGGCTCAGTGGTCGGCGGGCACCGACCCGGGCACGGGCAGGGACCCTCCCTGCACCGGGCCCCAGGGAAACGGCGGATCGGGGATCTCGCTGCGCAGCACCGGTGCGATGTCCGACTGGAAGAGTTCGAGGGAATCCCGGTGTTGACGGTCCGTCAGCCCCCCGGCGTCAGCGTGCAGATGCAGCAGGGTGTGCCCGAACTGCTCGTGGTAGCGGTGCACCTTCTCGATGATCTGCTGGGGGCTGCCGATCAGCGCCGAGCTGCGCTCCACGAAATCCTCCAGGGTCGGGAAGACCGGCTCAAGGCCCAGCCTTTTCTGGAACTCAAGGTTCCCCTCGAACACGGGCCGGTAGGCGGCGATCGCCTCCTGGGAGCTGCGGGCCGTGTAGAGGCCCGCCGTTCCCGCGCCGACCGCGACGGCAGCCGGATCGTGGCCGTAGTGCTCCCAGCGTTCACGGTAGTAGCGGATCAACTCCGCATAGGGCTCTATGGGGTTGGTGACGTTCGCGGAGAAGAGCGGGTCGCCGTGGCGGGCGGCGAGGTCGACCGACTCCTTGCTGGTCGCGCTGCCGTGCCAGACCCGGATCGGCTGCTGGAGAGGGCGGGGCCAGACCTCCGCGTCCTTGAGTTCCGGACGGAAACGGGTCTCGGCGGTCACCTTGTCCTGGCGCCAGATCCTGCGGAACACCTCGTAGCTCTCGGCGTTGCGCTCCCACTGGTCGTCGGGGGTGACATGGAACAGGTCCCGCTGGGCGGCCCCGTTGCCCTTGCCGATGATCAGTTCGAGGCGTCCACCGGAGAGATGGTCGAGGGTCGCGTAGTCTCGTAGGCCCGCACCGGGTCGAGAAGGCTGAGTGTCGTGACGGCGGTGAACAGCCGGATCCGGGAGGTGAGGGCGGCGATGTGACTGAGGACGACGGGCGGCGAGGAGGAGATGAAGGGCCGTTCGTGCCGCTCCCCCACACCGAAGCCGTCGAAGCCCAACTCCTCGGCGAGGAGTGCGTTGTCGAGCACCTCACGGAAGCGGTCCTGAGTGGACTTCCGCACGCCCGTCACCGGGTGCGGGGCGTGCACGATCAGGGTGATGGACAGGAACTTCATGACGCCGCACGTGCGTTGCGGACCTCGTCGGGGTGGGTGAGGCCGAGGCGGTCGCGGAAGGTGGTGCCTTCGTACTCGGTGCGGAAGACGCCGCGTTCCTGGAGGAGGGGGACGACGGTGTCGGCGAATCCGTCCAGCCCGCCCGGGGTGATGTGCGGGACCAGGATGAAGCCGTCGCTGGCATCGGCCTGGACGAAGTCGTTGATCGTCGCGGCGACGGTGGCGGGGGAGCCGACGAAGTTCTGCCGGTTGCCCGTCTCGATGACCAGATCACGGATGACCAGTTGTTGGCCTGTGCGCGTTCACGCCATTCGCGGGCGGTGGCGAGCGGGTCGCGGTACATGCGTACCTGGGCGCGGCCGCGGGAGAGGGTGTGTTCGCCGAGGTCGGGGTCGATGTCGGGGAGGGGGCCGTCGGGGTCGTAGGCGGACAGGTCACGGTTCCAGACGAACTCCAGGTGTTTGATGGCGGTGGCCCCGCTGACCTGGAGGCGGCGTACCTCGCGGGCGAGTTCCTCCGCCTCGGCGTCCGTGTCGCCCAGGACGAAACTCGCGGCGGGCAGGAAAGCGGGCGGCACGGCCGACTCGCTCGGCGAGATGGGCGTGCGGGCCTGTCAGCGCGGCCCAGGCCGCGTTGTCCAGGAGGTGCGGTTCCGTCGGGCTCGGGGACGTGGCGTGGTGGACGCTGGTGGACATGTCGGTGCGAGTCTCCGTATCTGAAGCGCGACTCTGGAACGCGGTCGGGCGCGGCCGGGACTCCGCCGCCACGGGCGGAGTCCCTGGGACGGGTGAGGATCAGGAGTTGTCGAGCGGCAACCCGGGCGGGTTGACCTGGGACGTGCTGACGGCCTCGTTGGAGAGGTTCCAGGCAGCGAGCCACTTGGCGTAACTGCCGTTCTTGATCAGCTGGTTGATCGCGTCCGCGATCGGCTTGGCCAGCCCGCTGTCCTTCTTCGCGGTGGCCGCGATGAGACCCTGCAGCGACGCTCCCGCACCGGAGAACTTGCCCGCGTTGCGGGTCGGGTTGGGTGTCTTGGCGACCTGGGTGATGTGGTAGGCGATACCGGGGTTGGGGCCGAAGTAGGCGTCGATCTTCCCGCTGGACAGCGCCAGGTAGAGGCTGTTGTTGTCCTGGAAGTACTTGACGTTGAGCTTCTTGCCCTCCTTCTCCAGCTTCGCCTTCCACTCCAGCAGGATCTTCTCCTGGTTGGTGCCGGCGCCCACCGAGACGGTCTGGCCCGCGAGATTCTCGTAGTTGTCGTCGAAGTTCCAGGTGCTCTTGTTCAACACCTCGAAGGCGAGGTTGTCCTGCCGGTAGGAGGCGAACTCGTACTTCTTCTTGCGCTCCTCTGTGTCGGTGACGTTCGAGAACGCCACGTCGACCTTGCCGCTGTCGATCCCGACGAACAGGTTCTCCCAGGTCGAGTTCTTCACCTCCGGCTTCAGCCCGAGAACCGCGGCCACCAGCCGTCCGAGATCGGGTTCGGCACCGGTGAGGGTCTTCTGGTCGTCGCCCACGTACGCCAGCGGCGGGAACCCGGAGGGCAGCGCACCGAGCCCGATGACCAGCTTGCCGCTCTCGGCGACCTTCTTGGGCAGCTCGGCGCTGATCGACTTCACCTCGGTGACCTTCAGCTGGGTCTCCTTGGCCGCACCGTTGGAGAGGGCGCCGACGGTCACCGTCCCGGCCGGCGCGCTGTCGGTCCTGGTAGCGGCGTCGCTGTCGCCTCCGCAGGCGGCGAGTCCCGCGGCGAGAGAGACGACGGCTGCGGACGCGGTGACGCCGCGGTGGAATCTGCTGCGGAGGCTGAGGGTGCGCATGGCTGTCCTTGGTTTCCTTGTCGGTTGTGCGGCGAGGGTGTGGGGGCGGTCCGGGCGGACCGCGAGCTTGAGGAGGAGAGCCCGGTGGGTCAGAGGACCTTGCTCAGGAAGTCCCTGGTCCGCTCCTGTTTCGGGTGGTCCAACACCTCATCGGGCGGGCCCTGTTCGACGATCCGGCCGGCGTCCATGAAGACCACCCGGTCGGCGATCTCACGGGCGAAGCCGACCTCGTGGGTGACGATGACGAGGGTGGTGCCGCTGCCGGCCAGGTCCTTGATGACGGCCTGTACCTCGCCGACCAGTTCGGGGTCGAGGGCGGAGGTCGGCTCGTCGAAGAGGATGACGCCGGGGCGCAGGGCGAGGGCACGGGCGATGGCCACGCGCTGCTGCTGGCCGCCCGACAACTGCCGTGGATAGGCGGCCACCTTGTCGGCCAGGCCGACCCGGTCCAGGAGTTCACGGGCGAGTTCGGCGGCCTGATCCCTGCCGAGCCTGCCGGTCGCCACCGGAGCAGCGGCCACGTTGTCGAGCACGGTCAGGTGCGGAAAGAGGTTGAAGTTCTGGAAGACGAAGCCGATACGGCTGCGCTGGGTGAGGATCGTCCGCTCGCTGAGCTCCTTCAGACGGTCACCGTGCCTGCGTACGCCGATCAGCTCGCCGTTGACGCTGACGTGGCCGATCTCGGGCTTCTCCAGGTGGTTGATCACCCTGAGCAGGGTGGACTTGCCCGAGCCGGACGGGCCGAGGATCACGGTGACCTCGCCGGGCCGCACGGTCAGGTCGACTCCGTTCAACACCCGGTGGGTGCCGTACCACTTGTGCACATCGTGCACCTCGACGGTGGCGGCCGTGGCCGGCGTGGCGTCGAGCGTCCCGGCGGTCATACGGCGGCCTCCTTGCGGATGCGGGCGTGGAGGTCGGTGACCCCGGTCCGCAGCTTCTGCAACGGTGTGGGCGGCAGGGTGCGGGTGGCGCCCCGGGCGTAGTACCGCTCGACGTAGAACTGGACGACGGACACGACGCTGGTGAGGATCAGGTACCAGACGGTGGCGACCAGCAGCAGCGGCACGATGTCGCCCGGGTAGGTGCTGCCCATGCTCTGCACGCTGCCGAAGAGGTCGAGCAGGGACACGTAGAAGACCAGCGAGGTGCCCTTGATCAGGCCGATCAGCTGGTTGACGTAGTTCGGGGTGATGGAGCGCAGCGCCTGCGGGAAGACGATCTTCGCGAACTGGTACCGCTTCGGCAGGCCGAGGGCGGAAGCCGCCTCGTGCTGGCCCTGGTCGACGGAGAGGATGCCGCCGCGGACGACCTCCGCCGCGTAGGCCGCCTCGTTGAGGCTGAGGCCGACGACGGCGACGACCATGTCGGTGGCGAGCCGCGACTCGTCGAAGGTGAAGAACGCCGGGCCGAAGGGGACACCCAGGCTCAGCGTCTGGTACAGCGCGCTGAAGTTGTAGAGGAAGAGCAGGACGACGATGAGCGGCACCGAGCGGAACAGCCAGATGTAGACCCAGCTCACGGCGCGCAGTACGGGGCTCCCGGAAAGCCGGGCCAGGGCGAGGAAGATGCCTCCGAGCAGGCCCAACACCGCGCTGTAGGCGGCTACTTCGAGGGTGATGAGCAGGCCGTCGAGGATCGTCGGGCGCAGGAACCAGTACTGGAACCGGTCCCACTGGTAGAAGGGGTTGGTCGCCAGCCCGTGGGCGATCTGGGCGACCAGTACGAGGACGACGGCCGTGAGGATCCAGCGGCCGGGACGCCGGATCGGAAGGACTCGCTGCGCGGCGAGGGGCTTCGGTGCGGCCGGGGTGTCGATGGTGTCCCGGGTCTCCGGGGTGTCGGGGCGGGGGATCGCCTCGGTGGGCGGCGCTGATCCGGGGGACACAGCGACGCCGGGAGTTTCGCTCATGGAGGGCTCCAGCGGTTTTGGACACCCAGAACCGCGGAGGCGGCAGCACCGCGCCGCCCGGGAGCGGCTCGGCACGAGGCGGCGCACGGGGTACACGCGGAACGGGGGCTGGGCGGGGAGAGAGCACACCGCGAACGCGGTGGTCGTCGACGAGTCGGAGACTCGGAGAAAGCGGAGGCTCGGGAACAGAGCCTCAGAACGCCGTCAGCCTCGACAGAGGGTGCGGCAAGTGGCCGTACAGAGTGCGCTGTTGACGCGCAGCAGGTCGACGGAGCGGTCCGTGCACAGCAGGACGCGGCTGAGGCGCCGCGGTGCGGTCGTCCCGTCAGCTGCGTGCATCGCTGCCACCATCACTTCTCCGGCCCTGGGGCATCTTGGTCTGCGCCGCAAGTTAGGCATGTCCCAATTGGGGATGTCAATGCGAGTGACCATCAGGTGAGACGGCTGACTCGGGCCGCCCTGGCGGCGGCATGCGAGCTGCGTCCTGCCGCCGCATGGCGTTGACGGATCACGGCGGCGATAGGTAGCGTTTCAAATGGCATTGAGTGTCAGCATCAAGCCCTGGCTAGCTGACCGGCAACCCTCCGACGCGGTGGGGTGCTCCAGGTGAAGGCCCGGCCAGGTCGCCGACCCGGCAAGCGCGTGGCCCCGTGACAGGGGTCCGGACATGGAGGAACGAGCGTGCCGCACAGCAGCGTCTCAAGCCCCTCCGTCGCGACTGTGGCAGCTCGTTCCCGGTTCTCCCGGCGACGACACATCGACCTGCAGCGCATTTCCAGTTGCCTGTGTCGCGGCTGACCACGTCCCACAGCTGACTGCCGACGTCCGGCGTCGGCACCTCTGGGTTCGAACCCGCAGCGGGCTTCCCGCTCCTCCTTCTCGGCCTCTCCTCATCCGGGCTCTTCCTTCGCCTCTTCGCGCGGTGTCGTCGTCCCCTGGGCCCGACACCGTCCACGCATCTCCATTGGTCCGCACGCACCCGTGCGCGCCGACTTCCGAGTAGGAGAAACCTTTCCGTGACAGCGCATCCGGATTCCCGTCCCGGCCCCCGATGGGCCGCGTTGACCGCACTCCTCACCACCGGCGTGCTGCTGACCGCGTGCTCGTCCGGCAGCAGCACCAGTGACCGCGGTGGTCGGCGAGTCCGGATCGGGCAAGAGCACGACCGCGCACGCGATCGTCCGGCTCCTCACGGCGAACGGCGGCATCGACGCCGGGACGGTCCGCTTCGGGCGGCACGACCTCACCACGCTGTCGGAGCAGGAGCTGCGCACCGTACGCGGGGCGCAGATCGGCCTGGTGCCCCAGGACCCCACGGTGTCGCTGAACCCGGTCAAACGCATCGGTGAGCAGGTCGCCGAAGTGCTGCGCATCCACCAGTTGGCGACCCGCCGCTCCGCCCCGGCGGACGCGACAGCGATCCTGGACCGGGCCGGGCTGCCCGACGCGGCCACCCGCGCCCGGCAGTACCCGCACGAGCTGTCCGGCGGGATGCGGCAGCGCGCCCTGATCGCCGTCGCCATCGCCGGCCGTCCCAAGCTGATCATCGCGGACGAGCCCACGAGCGCACTGGACGTCACCGTGCAACGGGTCATCCTCGACCATCTCCAGCACCTCACCGAGGAGTTGGGCACGGCGGTGCTGCTGGTGACGCACGATCTCGGCGTCGCCGCCGACCGGGCGCAGCGGATCGTCGTCATGTCCGAGGGGCGGGTCGTCGAGTCCGGCCCGACCCGTGACATCCTCGGCAACCCTCAGCACGAGTACACCCGGCGACTGCTGGCGAGTGCGCCGAGCCTGGCCACCGCACGCCCCCGGGTCACGGTCACCGCCCCGTCCGCTCCCGGGACGGCGCCGCTGGTCGAGGTGCGCAACGCGGTCAAGGAGTTCCGGCTCCCCCGTGCCGCAGGCTCGGCCCGTACCCTGCGCGCGGTCGACGACGTCAGCTTCACCCTGCACCGGGGCCGCACGCTGGCCCTGGTCGGCGAGTCCGGTTCCGGGAAGTCGACCACCGCCCGACTGGTGCTGCGGCTGACCGACGCGACCTCCGGCCGCATCGTGTTCGACGGCACTGACGTCACGAACGCGCGCGGGGCGCGGACACGGCAGTTGCGCCGCCGGGCCCAGCTCGTCTACCAGAACCCGTACGCCTCGCTGGACCCGAGGTTCTCCATCGGCGAGGTCATCACCGAGCCACTGCGCGCTTTCAGGGTCGGTGACCGCGCCTCCCGGCTCGCGCGGGCGGGTGAGCTGCTCGACCGGGTCGCGCTGCCCCAGTCGATGCTGGAGCGCCGCCCGGCGGAGCTGTCCGGCGGTCAGCGGCAGCGCGTCGCGATAGCGCGCGCCCTGGCGCTCTCCCCCGACCTGGTGGTGTGCGACGAACCGGTGTCGGCGCTCGACGTGTCCGTCCAGTCCCAGGTACTCGAACTGCTCGCCGAACTGCAGGCCGACACCGGGGTGGCGTACCTGTTCATCTCGCACGACCTGGCCGTCGTGCGCCAGATCGCGCACCATGTCGCCGTGATGCGCTCCGGCCGTGTCGTCGAGACGGGCACCGCCGAGGAACTCTTCACCCGCCCCCGCCACGACTACACCCGCGAACTGCTCGCGGCGATTCCCGGCGGCCGATACACCACCGCCACCGTCGAACCACTCGAAGAGGAAGCGAAGGAAAACGCATGACCGTTCAGGACTCCACCACAGATCTGGCCGCCTTCACCCACGACTGGCAGGAGTGGCACACCGGGCAGGAGACACGGCTCGCCGACCCGCACGGGTTCCTCGCCGTCACCGGCCTGCACTGGCTCGCCCACGAGCCGCAGCGCTTCCCGGACGCTCCGGGCGCCTGGTCGACCGGTGCCGACGGGGTCGTGGTGGTCCTCGACGAGGGTGAGGAACTGGTCGTCGACGGCAGCCCCGTCCACGGCGAGCACTCCTTCGGGGTGATCCCGGAGCGCGGCGGAGTCAACGCCGTCTGGGGCGACGCCGTGATCGAGGTGGCCAAGCGCGGCGGACACGACATCGTCCGTCCCCGGCACCCGGACAATCCGCTGCGCACCGCGTTCACCGGCACGCCCGCCTACGCCCCGCACCCCCGCTGGGCGGTGACCGGCCGCTACACGGCTTTCGACGAGCCGCGGCCGACGACCGTGGGCGCGGCGGTCGAGGGCCTTGAGCACGTGTACGACGCACCGGGCCGGATCGAGTTCGAGCTGGACGGTCGTCCTCTGGCCCTTACGGCGTTCCCCGGACACGGCCCGGGCAGTCTGCTGGTGCTGTTCACCGACGCGACCTCGGGGGTCACCACCTACGCCGCGAACCGGGCCCTCTCCCTGGGTGCGCCCGCCGCCGACGGCACGGTCGTCCTGGACTTCAACCGGGCGACCAACCTGCCCTGCGCCTACACCGACCTGGCCACCTGCCCGCTGCCGCCGGCCGAGAACCGACTGCCCGTGGCGATCGAGGCCGGAGAGAGGCTCCCGCGCGAACGCGGCGGTTCCTGAGCGGTCGGCACCACCGGGACGACCCCGAGAAGACCCCGACCCGACCAGGACCGGACCAGGACGGAAATCGCCGTATGAGCACCCCCTCGATCAGTTCGCTGGCCTTTCTCACCCCGGGCAACTTCGCCGACGACGACCCGTACACGGGTCTGGAGGAGACACTCCAGCTGTTCGAGTACGGCGAACGGCTCGGCTTCGACGGTGCGTGGATCAGGCAACGCCATCTCGAACACGGTGTCGGCTCGGCCGCGGTCTTCCTCGCCGCGGCCGGGCAGCGCACCGAACGGGTGATCTGGCCCTGGCCGATGTCCTGTCCCGGGGCCGGCTCCAGGTCGGTGTCAGCACCGGCATGCCGCACGCCGACCTCCTCGGCGACCTGGTGCACGACGGGGACTGGCGCGCCTTCGACCTGTCGTACGGCAGGATCGTCCGCGTCCTCGGCCATCTGCGCGGCGACTACCTCGGCGGCCCGGACACGGTGATCCAGTCTCCCGGCAACACCCAGCGGCCACGCCTGCAGCCGCACAACCCGGGCCTGGCGCACCGGGTCTGGTACGGCGGCGGCAGTCTGCGTTCGGCCCGCTGGGCCGGCGAGCACGGTCTGAACCTGCTCAGCGGCAACATCGTCACCGGCGAGGGCACCGACGACTTCACCACGGCCCAGCTCGCCCTGCTCTCCGCGTACCGGCGCGCCTTCTCCGGGGATCGTCCGCCACGGGTGGCCCTGGGGCGGGTGATCGTGCCCTTCGACAGCGCGGACGCGTCCACCCGGGCCCGCTACCGCGAGTACGCGGCGAGTCGGCACGCCCGAACCCTGGCACCGCAGGGCCCGAAGCGGACTCTGTTCGCCCCGGACATGGTCGGGACGGCGGACCAGATCCTGGAGAGCTGGCCGCGGATCCCGTGGTCGCGGCCGTCCCGGAGCTGCGTCTTGAGCTGCCGTACGAGTTCCACCGGGCCGACTACGAACAGATCCTGCACGACGTACGGCACCTGATCGCACCCGAGCTGGGCCGGCGGCCCGACTCCGCGCTGCTGCACGGAGCCGGCCGGTGAGTGTCGTCGCGCAGGAGCCGCCCGTGCGGCCGGAGATCCGCACCCGTGACCGTTCGCCGGCGGTCATCGCTTCGCCGGGAGCGGGGCCCAGGAGGCGATCACGGCCACGGCCCACTACTCGGTCGATCCGGCCGCGCCCGCCCACGGCTCGATCGACGACCTCGCACTCGCGCCGCGCTTCAGCACGGGCCGGGTGCGGTTCAGCGGGGACGTCGATCGGGCGGTGACAGCGGCAGCGGACGGGTCGGCCACCCGCCACCACTTCGACCTTCCCTGACCGCCCCGCCCTCAGAGCAGGTCGAGGGCGTCGAAGCCGTAGCTGGGGCTGAGGTATCCCCCGCCGCCCGCCGAACCGCTGGCGGCGTCGATGCGCAGGGTGTTGGCACCGGCCCGCAACTGGGCGGCGGGGATGACGTATTCGTACGTGTGGTTGTTGCCGCGGTAGCTGCCGACGGTCAGGGTCCGGGTGGAGGGCTCGGTCGCGGCGGCCGGGATCGCGGAGGTCCAGTCGGTGTTGACGGTGATCTGGGGGCGACCGCCCGCCTTGGCGGTGGTGATGCCGATGCGCAGGGTGCGGTCGGTGGCGGCCTGGGCGGCGGTGAGGGTGAAGGAGACCAGCAGGCCCTGGTTGATCTCCTTGAACTGGTAGGCGGGCCACGCCGAGGCCGCCGAGGTGCCGATGACATGGGTGTCTGCGGTCCACGCGGCGGCGCGGGAGTCGGAGGGGTGGGCGTAGGTGACGAGAGAGGCGTTCCTGAAGCCGGCCGGGGTGCCGGTCCAGTCGCCGATGCGCCAGATGGCGGTGTCCGCGGCGGGGTCGCCGGTGATCGTGATGGTGTGCAGGGTCGTGGCGGCGCCGGCGGTGACCGTGACGTCCTCGGTGTGCACGGCGAGTTCACCCTTGTAGACGGTGAGGGTGTAGGTGCCGGGAAGGATGCCCTTGACGGCGTACTTGCCGGTACCGGCGTCGACCTTGCCCCAGTACTGGGCCTCCGAGTTGGCCACGCCCACGACATAGGGGTAGGAGGTGTCCCGGCCCGCGAGCCCGTTGCCGACGATCCGACCGCGACCGCTCGCGCCGGTCCAGCCGGTGAGGCCCAGGGCGTCCACCCAGGCGGAGTTGTCCCGCCCGGACACGGCGGAGGTCGGCGCGGACCCGTCGGTGAAGGCGAGGACGTACGGGCCGTGCAGACCGAAGCGCTCGGCCTCTGTCTGGCCTTCGGCGTAGTAAAGATGCTCGTAGAGCCCGGCGCCCGACTCGTTGCCGTGGCGCAGGAGTTGACGCACGAAGGGGCCGCCGGAGTCCTTCTCCTTGGTGGAGCGTACGACCCAGATCGAGGCGGCGGAGGCGCTGAAGCCGAAGTAGTCGTAGTCGATGGTCCGCAGGTTGGCGAAGTGCTTGGACCTGGTGGTGCCGTCGGCCTTGGCGAAGACGTCGGCGGACTCGATGACGGTGTCGGAGTTGGACCAGGTGTCCGGGTAGGTGGTGGGGAAGATGCCGGGCTTGAGGCGCGCGATGTAGCGGCTGGCGGTGACGGAGGTGTCGGGCTTGTAGGTGAAGAGGTAGATGTTGTTCTCGCCGCTGCGGGCCGCGTAGTAGTGGATCAGCGTGCCGTGGACGACCTTGATGAGGACGACTCCGGTGGCGGGTGTGGAGATGGTGACCGTCGAGGTGCCGAGGCCGCTCTCGATGTGGGAGTTCTTGCCGTCGTAGCCCTGGTACTGGGTGCCGTTGTGGACAAAGGAGGAGAGGCCGCCGTTGCTGTGGTTGACCTTGAAGACCAGGCCGGCGCCGGTGTCGACCACGTAGTTGGTCCCGTCGTCGGTGTAGCCGAAGCTCGCGGCCGAGGCGGTGACGGGGGTGGCGAGGGCCAGGGCGAGTCCGGCCGCCGAGGCGAGGACGGTACGGCGGGAGAGCGGGCGGTCGTACGACATGCGGACAACTCCTGTGCTGGGCGGGGGCGTTGGTGAGGGGTGCGCCCCAGCCTGCCCGCCCGGACGGATCCGCACGGAGCTCGACAATGGATGATCATGAAGCTGTAACAGCACGTCACATTCGGTCCCAACATGCGGGATTCGACGGCGAGTTCGCTTGATCATGAACGCTTCTTTTCACTTCTGTGGCATTCGCTGATCGGAAGGGTTTGTTTCCGTACGCTTCCGGTCGTCCACAGAAAGGGATCTTCCGATGCGCCACACCTGGGCCACCGTCATGGTGAGCCTCGCCGCCGCGTTCACCACCGCCCTGTCCACCGGCGCCGGTGCCGCTGCCGCTGCCGCTGCCGCACCAAGCAGTCAAGGCCCGTACCACCACCGCCAGTTGCTCGCCGTCGACGACTTCCGGCACGGCACCGGCCAGTGGTCGACCGAGCTGGAGAAGGGCGGCAGCGTCACGGCGAAGCACGGCGTGCTGGACGTCGACGTGCCCGCCGGGGCCTCGGTGTGGTTCAAGCGGCCGTTCGCGGGCCGGTACGAGATCGACTTCACGGCTGCCCCGGTCTCGGCGGGCGGTGTCAACGACCGGGTCAGTGACCTCAACTCCTTCTGGAACGCCCGGGATCCGCGGTCCCCCGAGAACCTGTTCGCCAACCCCCGCAGCGGCGCGCTGGCCGACTACGACCAGCTCACCACGTACTACGCGGGCCTCGGCGCGAACTCCAACACCACCACCCGCCTTCGCCGTTACGTCGGCGTACCGGGCTCCCGGCCGCTGATCTACGACTACACCTCGCCGCTGCTCACCGCGAACGAGCCCAACCGCATCCGGCTCGTCTCCGACGGCAAGCGCGTCCAGTACTGGGACAACGGCGAGCTGGTCTTCGACTACACCGACGAGGACCCGTACACCAGCGGCTGGTTCGCCTTCCGCACCACCTGGAGCCACTTCCACATCAGCGACTTCCGCGTCTGGCGACTCCAGGGCGGACACCGTGGCTGAGATATCGCGCAGAGACGCCCTCAAGGCGGCAGCGGCGGCCGTCGCGGCCACCCAGCTCTCCTGGGCGCTCGCCGCCGCCCCGGCCACGGCGGCACCGGCCGCGGCCACCACCGCGGACCCGGTGAAGCTCACCTGGCTGGAGGGCGGCACCCCCGCCGAGGCCCCCGGCACCACCTTCGGCGTGGCCTGGCCCCAGGGCGCGCTCCCCGCCGACCAGCCCTTCGCCCTCACCGCCGGTGACGGCACCTCCGTCCCCGTCCAGTCCTGGCCCACCGCCCACTGGCCCGACGGCACCCTGAAGTGGACCGCCCACGCGGTCGGCCCCGGCGCCGGGCCCGCCGAGAGCTACACCGTGGCCCCTGGCACGCCCGCGCGGGCGGACACCGCGCTGACCGTGGACACCAAGGGCGGCACGATCGACGTCGACACCGGCGTCATCCAGGTCAGCATCGCCAAGGCAGGCGCACACGACGTCATCCGGGGCATCAGGCGCGGCAACGCCAGGATCGCGAGCAAGGCCGAACTGGTCGTCCTGCGTCAGCCGGAGATCGACGACGACTACGACGCCGGCGGTTCCAGTGCCCGCTGGGAACGCTTCACCGGCCGCGTCGGCTCCGTCACCGTCGAGCAGGCGGGACCGGTGCGGGCCGTCATCCGCATCGAGGGCGAGCACGAGCGTGGACGCCGCTCCTGGCTGCCCTTCGTCCTGCGCCTCTACCTGTACGCCGGGTCCGAGGCGATCCGTGTCGTCCACACCATCACGTACGACGGCGCACAGCAGGCCGGTAAGTCCGGCGGCGACTTCGTCAAGGGCCTCGGCCTGCGTATCCGCGTCCCCCTCACCGACGAGCTCTACAACCGGCACATCCGCCTCGCCGGCGCCGACGACGGCTTCCTCACCGAAGCCGTCCAGGGCATCACCGGGCTGCGCCGCGACCCGGGTACGGCCGTGCGTACCGCGCAGGTCAAGGGTGAGCGGCTGCCGGACATCGCCACCTGGGACACCCGGGTCTCCTCCGCCCTCCAGGACGTTCCCGCCTGGGGCGACTACTCCCTCTCCCAGTTGTCGGCCGACGGCTTCACCGTCCGCAAGCGCACCAAGGCCGGCCACGGCTGGATCCACACCACCGGCGGCACCCGCTCCCCCGGCTTCGGCTACGTCGGCGGGGTCAGTGGCGGACTCTCCTTCGGCCTGCGGGACTTCTGGCAGAAGCACCCCGCCCAGCTCGACATCCGCGGCGCCGCCTCCGACGAGGCGACCGTCACCCTCTGGCTCTGGTCGCCCGAGGCCCAGCCGCTCGACCTGCGCTTCTACCACGACGGCCTCGGCCAGGACACCTACGAGGAGCAGACCGCCGGGCTCAACATCACCTACGAGGACTACGAACCCGGGTTCGCCACCCCGTACGGCATCGCCCGAACCTCCGAGCTCTGCCTGTGGGCGAACGCCGCCACCCCCACCGCCGGCACACTGGTCGCGCAGAAGGACGCGCTGACCGCCCCGCCGCAGCTCGTCGCGGCGCCCGAGACCCTGCACAGGGCCGGCGTCTTCGCCGGGCTGTGGTCTCCCGTGGACCGCTCGACCACAGCCAGGAAGACCGTCGAGGACCGCCTCGACCTGCTCTTCACCTACTACCAGGACCAGCGCGAACAGCGCCGCTGGTACGGCTTCCTGGACTACGGCGACGTCCAGCACACCTACGATCCGGCCCGCCACACCTGGTGCTACGACGTCGGCGGCTACGCCTGGGACAACTCCGAGCTCTCCACCGACCTGTGGCTCTGGCTGGCCTATCTGCGCTCCGGACGGGCCGACATCTACCGCTTCGCCGAGGCCATGACCCGGCACACCGGCGAGGTCGACGTCTACCACCTCGGGAAATGGGCGGGCCTGGGCACCCGGCACGGGGTCCAGCACTTCGGGGACAGCGCCAAGCAGGTGCGTATCTCGACGCCCGTCTACCGCCGTCTCTTCTACTACCTCACCGCCGACGAGCGCACCGGCGACCTGATGCACGCCCAGGTCGACGCGGACGAGACCTTCCTGAGGCTCGACCCCAACCGCAAGGTCCGCACCGACGGCTACACCCCCGGGAACCGCCACGCCCTGTCCATCGGCTTCGGCACCGACTGGAGCGGCCTCGGCTGGGCCTGGTGGACCGAGTGGGAGCGGCGCGGCCCCAAGTGGCGGACAGCGAGGAAGAAGCTGCTGGCCAGTGCGTCGACCATCGCCGCCCAGCCCAACGGTTTCGTCCAGGGCAGCGGCCTGTACGACCTCGACACGGGCGCCTTCGCCGTGCAGACCACCCCCGTCATCGCCGTCTCCCATCTCTCCGCGAGCTTCGGCCTGCCCGAACTGGCCGCCGAGCTGATCGGCGCTCTCGACGAGAGTGACATCCCGGGGTTCCGGGACGCCTGGCTGGACTACTGCCGCTACTTCAACGCCACCTCCGCCGAGCAGAAGGCCCGCTACGGCGCGAGTTTCAAGGTGAGCCTGGTCCAGGGCCACTCCCGCCTGGACGCGTACGCGGCGAGTCTGACCGGCGAGGCCGCGCTGGCCACCCGGGCCTGGAACAAGTTCCGCGCGGGCGACGGCTACCCGGACGCGAGCACCCCGTGGGCGACCACGAGGATCACCGGCCCGACCGTGCTCAACGCCGGCACCGACGCCCCGTGGATCAGCACCAACTCCACGGCGCTGTACGGTCTCGCGGCCATCGAGAACCTCGCCCTGGTCGGTGACACGCTGACCTGAGCCCTTCGCGCCGGGAGGTGCGCGGGGTGGCCGAGGACACCGCGAGACCGCTGGTCAGGCTGATGCGGGCCGGCGCCGGTCAGCCGCCGAGGTGCCGTTGCAGCCAGTCGGCGGCGGCCCGGCGGAACAGGCGCCGGCTGTCCGCGCGCAGGAACTCGTGGCCCTCGTCGCGAAGAGTGAGCAGTTCGGCGGGGATGCCACGTTCCCGGGCGGCCCGTACGAACTGCTCCGACTCGCCCGGCGGCACGTTGTTGTCGTGTTCGCCGTGGACGGCGAGCACCGGGACACGCAGCGCGTCGACGCGGCTCATCGGGGACAGCGCGCGCAGCAGTGCCCGGTCGTGCTCCGGATGGCCGTACTTGTGCACCGCCGAATCGGCGATCCACGGCTCCGTACCGGCGAAGAAGGTCAGAAGGTCGGACATGCCGCAGACGGCGACCCCGGTGCGGAAGAGGTCCGGATGTCGCACGAGGGCCGCGAACGTCAGATAGCCGCCGTACGAGCGCCCCATGACGGCCAGTCGGGTCGGGTCGGCGGGACCCGCGGTCACCGCGTGGGCCGTGCAGTCCGCCACGTCGTCCAGCGCGGCGAAGCGGCCGGCCCCGAGGTCGGCGTCGACGAAGGACCTGCCGTGTCCCGAGGAGCCGCGGACGTCGGGGGCGAAGACGTCAAGACCGCGTCCGAGCAGTTCGTGGTAGAGCGGGTTGAACACGGGGCGTTCCTGTTCCTCGGGGCCGCCGTGCAGATGGATCACACAGGGGGCCGGCTCGCCCGGGGCGCGGCCCGGCGCCCTGTAGTACCAGCCACTCAGGGGCAGCCCGTCCCGTGCCGCGAGGCGCAGGGGAACGGGCCGCACGGGTGGGCGGCCGGGCGGTACGGCGTCCTCGTCGCGGGAGGACCACGGGGTGCGCAGCAGGGACACGCCCTCGTGGGCCCACCACACACCCGGGCGGCGTTGCGAGCCGGAGAGCGCGAGCAGCATGCGCCCCGGGCCTGCCGCCACCACCCGCGTGACGACCTCGTGGGGCAGGGAGACGGGCCTCGCCGGACCGGTGTCGTCCGGTCCGTGGCGCGCGCGGGACGTCTCGACGAGTTCGAGTTCCCCGGCGCCCTGCGCGTTCCACACCAGCACGGCTGTCCGGCCGTCGTGAGCCAGCGCCAGCAGTTCGAGTTCCTGGTCCTCGCGCTGCGCCACGACCGACGTCCCGCGCGGCTCGCCGTCGGGGGCGAGGGCGAGCGCGAACAGCGCCGCGTACTCCCGGTCGGCGTCGCTGCGCAGCCAGAGGGTCCGCCCGTCCGGGGAGAACCGGCCGATCCACGGGTCGCCGTCGGCGACCGGCACCGTGCACATGGTCGCCGAGTCGGCGGTGCGCCGTACGACCGCCTCGCGTCGGCCGCGCGGCCCCCTGCGCAGCAGCGCGAGCGTGCCGTCGCGGCTGAGGTCGCACACGCGCAGGGTGGCGGCGTGTGTCTCCGTGGCGAGGAGTACCGGCGTGGCCGGACCGTCGGGGTCGATCAGGTAGGCCGACAGTCCGCCGCCGGGCCGGACGGCGGGCGCCTGCGGTGCCGTGAGGTCGACCGGCGCCGGCGCGGTCCGTTGTCCGGAGCCGTAGGGGGTGCCGCCCAGGAGCGTCGCGCGCCCGTCCCGGTCCGACCGGTCGGGTGGCAGCGGGGCACCGCCGGGATCCCGGTCGGTCGACGCGTGTCCCCCACGGTCCGGGTGTGCGTGGGTGGTCGCGGCGACGGTGACCGCGACGGCCGACCCGTCGTGCGTCCAGCACCCCAGATAGGCGGAACTTCCAGGATCCGCTCCGGCGAGGATGCGGCGGCCGGTGCCGTCGGGCCGTACGCACAGCACGCGGGAGTGCTCGCCCCCGCCGGGCGCGGTGGTGTACGCGATCCAGCGGCCGTCCGGTGACCAGGACACCTCCTTGACGGGGTCCGGGGAGGAGTCGAGCAGCCGCACCTCGTCACTGTCCACGGGCCCCGCCCACAGCTGCGGGACACCGCCCCGGTCGCAGATGAAGGCCGCTTCGGCGCCGTCGGCGGTGGCGGAGGGGTACCAACAGCCGTGCGCGCGCAGCCGGGTCACCGCGTCGCGCGGGCCTCCCGCGTCGGGCAGCGGCACCGGGACGGGCGCGGCGGCGCGGGCGGGCGCGTGCGTGTCCGCCGACCACGCGTCCGGCGGCTGCGGGGCCTGAGCCGCGAGAGCGGACGTCCCGGGGCGGTCCGCGACCGGCGGCCGGGCGGGCGCCTCTGCCCCCGACGCCCGCGCGCCCGCCTCGGCGGTCACCTGATCCCGTGCGTCTGCAGCCATGTCTCCAGCAGGGCCACCTGC
Source organism: Streptomyces sp. AK08-02 (assembly GCF_033795085.1). NCBI lineage: Bacteria > Bacillati > Actinomycetota > Actinomycetes > Kitasatosporales > Streptomycetaceae > Streptomyces > Streptomyces sp. AK08-02. The sequence continues at coordinate 633,210 of NZ_JARAZV010000001.1, read as the reverse complement.
CACAGGGCGTTCGCTCCCCGCTTGGTCCGGTGCTCGTCGGGCGCCGCCAGGAGTTCGGCCACGTACGACTCCTGGAACAGCCCGCGCTCCTTCGCCTCGGGTGCGTCGAGCGTCGCACGCACCCGGTCCAGGACGGGGCCCGCCATGTGCTTGACGGCCGGGACGGGGAAGTAGCCCTTGGGCCGGTCGACGATCTCCGGGGGCAGGAGCTTGCGGCCGGCTTCCTTCAGCACGCCCTTGCCTCCGTCGGACAGTTTGAGTTCCGGCGGGCAGGCGGCGGCGAGCTCCACCAGTTCGTGGTCGAGGAACGGCACCCGGGCCTCCAGGCCCCAGGCCATCGTCATGTTGTCGACGCGTTTCACGGGGTCGTCGACGAGCATGACGTGCGTGTCCAGCCGGAGGGCGGCGTCCAGGGCCGTCTGGGCCCCGGGGACCGCCATGTGGTCCTTGACGAAGCGGTACGACACGTCCTCGTCGGGCAGCAGGTGGGGCTGCAGGATCCGGGCCAGGTCGGCGTGCGGCCGGTCGAAGTACGTCCGGGCGTACCTGTCCGTCTCCTCCTCCCGGGTGACCTCCGCCAGCTCCGGATACCAGTGGTAGCCGGCGAACACCTCGTCCGCGCCCTGTCCGCTCTGGACGACCTTGACCTCCTTCGCCACCTGCTCGGACAGCAGGTAGAAGGCGACCGCGTCATGGCTGGTCATCGGCTCGCTCATCGCCGCGACGGCCCCGTCCAGGGCCGCCGACACGCGTTCGGAGGGAATCAGCAGCCGATGATGGTCGGTACGGAACTCCCTGGCCACCAGGTCCGAGTAGCCGAACTCGTCCCCTGCCTCACCTCCCTCCGACTCGAACCCGACGCTGAACGTCCTGAGGTCGTGCTGGCCCTCGTCGGCGAGCAGGGCCACGACCAGGCTGGAGTCCAGTCCGCCGGAGAGCAGGACACCGACCGGCACGTCGGAGACCATCCGGCGGCGTACGGCGGTACGCAGCGCCTCCAGTACCGCGTCGCGCCATTCGACGGGGGCCATGTCGGCGTACTCGGGCCGCCGGGTGTACGACGGCTGCCAGTAGCGGTGGTCGTGGTGGGTGCCGTCCGGCTCGACGACACGCACGGTGGCCGGCGGTAGCTTGCGGACGCCGTTGAGGACGGTGTGCGGCGCCGCCACTGTGGCGTGCCAGCTCAGATACTGGTGCAGGGCGACCGGATCGAGGGAGGTGTCGACGTCCCCGGCGGCGAGCAGAGCGGGCAGTGTGGAGGCGAACCGCAGGCGGCCCGGCGTCCGCGCCAGGTACAGGGGCTTGATCCCGAGTCGGTCGCGGCCGAGCACGACCCGCCCGGTGCGGTGCTCGACGAGGGCGAAGGCGAACATGCCGTAGAAGCGCTCGACGCAGGCGGTTCCCCACTGCTGGTAGCCCTTCAGCACGACCTCGGTGTCGGACGTCGACTCGAAGCGGTGGCCCAGCTTCTGGAGCTCTTCGCGCAGCTCCTGGTAGTTGTAGACGCAGCCGTTGAAGACACCGGTGATCCGGCCCCGGGCGTCGGTCATCGGCTGGGCGCCGAACTCCGACAGATCGATGATCTTCAGGCGGCGGTGACCCAGCGCGACCGCGCCCCGGGTCCACGTTCCCTGTCCGTCAGGGCCACGGGCGGCAAGCCGCTCGCTCATGCGCTCGACGGCGGCGAGATCAGGTCGCCGGCCGTCGAAGCGGATCTCCCCGCTCAGGCCGCACATGTCGTACCGCCTCCCCGTCGCACGGCCTGGGCGGCCGGGGCGCGTCTTCGGGGCACGATCCGGGTGGTGTCGCTGGACATGACGAAACATCTCCTGTGCGGGTGGGTGAGGGAGAGGGCGCGCCCAGGCGCCGTGACACCCCAGGGCTGTGCCGACCTCATGGCGTTCGTCGCCTCGTCAGCGGCCGATGGTCTCCGGCGCGCCCGAACCGAACGGAGGGCCTGTCGTGCCCGCGCCGGAGTACGGAAGGTTGACGCGCCCGAGCGACGCCGATCTGCGGTTTCTTCGTTCGCCCCGCGTCTCGGCGATCAACAGGTCGACGCAGGCCAGCAGATCCTCTTCCCGTGCCGTACGCCGTATGCGCTCGGCGGCGCTGCCCTCGGCGAGGGCCTCATCGGTCAGCGCGCCGACCGTCCGCCAGTCGCCGTGGGACTCCAGCGCGGGGCGCAGCCGGGCGAGCAGCTTGCGCACGACCTGTTCTGCCGGTGCGTCCCGGTGGGTCTCGGGGTCCACGAGGGTGCCTTCGAGACCCGAGCGGGCGGCCCGCCAGGAGGCGCCGCGCAGCCACTCGTGCCGGCCCTGACAGGGCGGCGCGTCGTCCCGCCGAAGCCGTTCGAGGGCTTCGGTCACCAGGGCGCGGAACAGTCCGGCGACGAGTACGACGGTCTCCGCGCGCGGGCAGGCGTCACAGATCCGCAGTTCGAGGGTCGGCAGATGCTCGGAGGGGCGTATGTCGTAATAGATCATTCCGGCGTCGGTGATGATCCCGGCCCGCACCAGGTCGCGCACCGAGGCGTCGTACTCGGTCGCGCTCGGGAAGCAGCCGATCGGGCCGGCGGTGGGCCACCGCTGCCAGAGCATCGTGCGCCAGCTGGCGTAGCCGGTGTCGGATCCCTGCCAGAACGGCGAGCTGGCGGACAGCGCCAGGAGCACCGGCAGCCAGGGCGAGACCTCGCACATCACCCGTACCGCGGTGTCGCGGTCCGGTACGTCCACATGGACCTGGGCGCCGCAGATGAGCTGTTCGTCGGCGACCTGGCGGTATTCCTCGACCATGTGGTGATAGCGGGCGTCGGCGGTGGGCTGCCCGGAGGAGGCGGGTGCCAGCGGGGCCGTGCCCGACGCCACCGCGGCGAGGCCGAGCGAGGCGGCGGCCCGGTCGAGGCGGCGCCTCGTGCGGGCGAGGTCGCAGTACAGGTCGTCCAGGGACGCGTGCACGCCGCTGTTGGATTCCACGATGGACTGGTGCAGTTCACTGGTGAAGGTCCGCCGGGGAAGCCGTCGCAGGATCGGATCGGCTCGTGGGACGAGCAGTCCGCTCTCCACCTCCAGAACGTGGAACTCTTCTTCCACTCCGATGCACATGCTCACGGTCACTCCTTGAGGGCATCAATGCCTTCCGTCCCGGCAGTGCGGTCACCCACCGGAAGGATGCGACGGCTGTGACAAGCACCGGGTTCCCCGGACAGCGACGAACAAGCTCAGATTTGCACCTTTGGCCTGCTATCTTCCCAGATGAGCGTATGAGCGCATCTTCTGGGCCGCTCGGCTCACGGTCGGCCGTCACCTTCCGGCGGCGCTGCCGCGAGGCCGGGTCAGCAGCCCGCCCAGGGCGATCATGCCGAGGCCGAGAACGAAGTGCAGCCGATTGTCGGCCGTGTTCAGCGGCACGAAGTTGGCCGCGCTGTCATGGCCGACGAACAGGCCGTAAAGCCAGAGCACCAGATAGATCGCCCCGCCGGCCAGCAGGAACGTGCCGGCGCCGGAAGCGGTGCGGGCCATGGCCACCCCCGCCACACCGAAGGCCAGGTGGACGAGGTTGTGCAGGACGGAGACCTGGAAGAGCCCGAGCAGTTCGGCGCCCGATTCGTGCGAGGCGAACGTCATCGTGTCGTAGTGCGTCGTGATCCCCGGGACGAATCCCAGGATGCCCACCAGCAGGAACACCACGCCCACCAGCAACGAGGCCTTTCGTACCGGCGAACGAGAGATGCTCGACGTACGCGCGTGCGTGGTCATGGGAGCCCGGACCTTCCCTCGGGACGCCCCCGTGGGCGCCGTTGCCCGGCGAGTACCCCGCCACCACGACACAACCCCGCCGAGTGCACCGGGCCCGAACGGGCAGGAGCCGCCGTGGCCAGTACCCACGGTGAACCGGCTGTTCGGGGGCAGGCGACATCGCGGACGCCTGGGACCCGGGAGAGGGCCCGGGCCGGGCGGAGGGAGCCGGTACGCGATGGGAACCGCCGTTCACGTTCCGCAGACCAGCGACATGATCGGAGAGGAACTCTCCGGGGACGAGGCGCTCACCGCACTGCGGCGGTACGGCGGCATACGGCTGCTGGTGGACTCGTTCACCCGGTTCCGCTACGCCGACGGCTTCACCAACGCACGCGCCCTGGCGTTCCAGATCGTGCTCGGTCTGGTGCCCCTGAGTCTGGCCCTGGTGGGTCTCGCCACGTCCGTGCACACGGAGGTCGTGGGCCGGGTCATCGAACGGGCGCTCGGTGACCTCGTCCCCGGCGCCGGTGCCGGGGTGTTCGACAAGGCGTTCGCCGGGACGCGGCGCAGCGCCCACGGCGACGTGTGGAGCACCCTCGCCCTGTGGCTGGGGCTGGCCTTCGCCGTGCTGAACCTCGCCTCGGCGATGGGCCAGATCGAGCGCGGCGCCAACCGCATCTACGGCATCGAGCGGGACCGCCCCTTCACCCGCAAGTACGGCCGTGCCCTGCTGCTGTCCGTGGCGGGCGGCCTGCCCATGGTGCTCGGGTTCCTGGTGCTGGTGGCCGGTGAGGCGGTCGGCGACGCCGTCGCCCGGACCCTGGGCTCCCCGGGCGGTGGAACCCGGTGGTGGGTCGCCCTGGAGGTCCCGGTGGGTCTCGGGCTCGCGTGGATCGCCTCCGCCGTGATCTTCCGGTGGTCACCGCGCCGCAGGCAACCGGGCTACACCTGGCTCGCCTTCGGCAGCGGCGTCCATCTCGTCCTGTGGCTCTCCGCCACTTGGCTGCTCGCCCTGTACGTCGGCAGGAGCGCGGCGTTCGGAGCCGTGTACGGGCCGCTCACCGCGTTCGTCGCCCTGCTGCTGTGGGCCAACGTCACCGGCGTCGCCCTGTTCCTGGGCATCGCCTTCGCGGCCCAGCTGGAAGCGCGGCGCGCCGGCATCGAGTGCGCCGTGCGTCCGGATCCCGGGCCGGGTGCCTGAAGCGGCGGCGCACACGCGGGGCGGCTGTCAGGCGGCGCCGGTGATGCCTGGGGCGACGAAACGCCGGTGCAGCGGCGTGAAGGCCGTCTCCGGGGCGCCTTCGATGCCGGCCTTCTCGATGGCGGGGGCCAGCCGCTGGACGAGGAACCTCTGGAACGCCTCCTCCGACTCCCAGACGTCGATCACCCGCAGCCCCTGCGCGTCGAACCAGGCCAGGTGTACCTCACCGCCGTCCGGGGCGACCTCCTCCCAGTCGACCGTGTCCCGCACCATGTCGTACTGCTCAGGGCTGACCCCGGCCCAGCTCATCGTCATCAGGACTGCCATTTTCCCGCCCCCTGTTTCCCGTTCCGGCTGTGCGGGACCATCGTCCCGCCGAAGGGGCCGCCGACGCAGAGCGCACAGGGTCGTGGCATCGCCGGGTTCCGCCCCGCACGCCCGGCGTACGGCGCGTGAGGGGGGCGCCTGCTCCGCCTCTGGTGGCTCCGCGCCGGAGGGTCGAGGAGCGGTGGCCGTCGAGGGTCAGTGGCCTCGGCGTGCGTTGAGCCGGGCCGCCTGGCGGGTCAGGTGGTCGCGTTCGGCGAGGTTGGGCGCCTTGAGGGCCGCCTCGGCGTAGAGACGTGCCGCTGTCGTCAGGTCGCCGTCGCGCTCGTGGAGGTAGGCCGCCACCGCGGTGTGGCGGGGCAGTGTGTCCTCCAGCGCGGCGAGCGCGGCCAGGCCCGCGCGCGGTCCGTCGGCCTCGCCGACGGCCACCGCGCGGTTGAGGCGGACGACGGGACTGTCGGTCAGGCGCGCGAGTTCGTCGTACCACTCGACGATCTGCACCCAGTCGGTCTCCTCGGCGGTGGGCGCGTCGGCGTGGAGGGCGGCGACGGCGGCCTGGGCCTGGAACTCGCCCAGCCGGTCCCGGGAGAGGGCTGCCTGGAGGACGGCGACGCCCTCGGCGATCGACTCGGTGTCCCATCGGCCGCGGTCCTGCTCGGCGAGCGCCACCAGGCTGCCGTCGGGTGCGGTGCGGGCCGAGCGGCGGGCGTGGTGGAGCAGCATGAGGGCGAGCAGCCCCGCCACCTCGGGATGGTCGACCCGCGCCGCGAGCTGCCTGGTGAGCCGGATGGCTTCGGCGGAGAGGTCGACGTCGCCGGAGTAGCCCTCGTTGAAGACCAGGTAGAGGACGCGCAGGACGGTGGCGACGTCGCCGGGCTGGTCGAACCGTACGCCGGAGACGGTCCGCTTGGCCCGGCTGATGCGCTGGGCCATGGTCGCCTCGGGCACCAGGTAGGCCTGGGCGATCTGGCGGGTGGTGAGTCCGCCGACGGCACGCAGCGTGAGCGCGACCGCCGAGGAGGGGGTCAGTGACGGGTGGGCGCACAGGAAGTAGAGCTGGAGGGTGTCGTCCGTCGCGGACGTGGGCCCGGGGGCCGGCTCCTCGTCGACACGGTCCTCACGCCGCCGCCGGGCCGTGTCCGCGCGGGTCGCGTCGAGGAACCGCCGCCAGGCGACGGTGACCAGCCAGCCCTTGGCGTCCCGCGGCGGGTCGTCCGGCCAGACGCGGACCGCCTCGACCAGGGCGTCCTGTACGGCGTCCTCGGCCGCCGCGAAGTCTGCTCCGCGGCGGACGAGGACGGCGAGCACGCTCGGGGTGAGGCTGCGCGACAAGGCCTCGTCCATCGCAGCTGTCACTCCGTCACGGCGCAGTGCTCGGCCATGAACGGGCGCAGTTCGAGCCACTCGTGGATCGGCTTCCCGCCGGCTCCGGGGGCGGCCGACAGTTCGCCGGCCAGCTCGACGGCGCGCTCGTAGCTGTCGACGTCGATCACCATCCAGCCGGCGATGAGGTCCTTGGTCTCGGCGAACGGGCCGTCGGTGACCGGCGGACGGCCCTCGCCGCCGTACTGGACGAACGTGCCCTCGGGAGCGAGCGCCTGGCTGTCCACGAACTCGCCGGTCTCCTCCAGCCGGGCCGCGAAGTCACGCATGTACTGCACGTGGGCCGAGATCTCCTCCGGCGTCCACTTGTCCATCGAGACGCAGTTGACCGGAGCCGGGGCGCCTCGGTAGTGCTTGAGCAGCAGGTACTTGGCCATGGTGGTTCTCCTCGGTGCTGGTGCGGCCCATTGTGGTCGCTTTCACTTCGAGGACGGAGCCGGGCACGGCTTCTCGACATCGTCGGCGGAATTTTCTCGGATTTCCCGGTCAGGCCCTTCGGCCGCGCGACAACCACGATCCACCGGGGTGCCGAGCCGGAGTGCCCGCTCAGGGCGCCGGGGTGGGTCCGGTACTGGCGCGCAGGGAGATCGGCGGGGCGAGGAGGTGATGCCGGGCCGGTGTGTCGGGGTGGTCGAGACGCTCGACAAGCAGGTCGACGGCGAGGCGGCCCATCTGCTCGGCCGGTACGTCGGCCGCGGTGAGCTGCGGGGTCACGGTCTCGGCCCAGCGGCCGGCCACGACCCCGGTGAGGGAGAAGTCTCGCGGAATGTGACGGCCCGCCATGGCCAGGCCCCGGTAGAGACCGCCGAGCGCGGCCTCGTTCAGGGTGACCAGCGCCGTGGTCTCCGGGTCGTCGTGGAGGATCCGCTCCAGGCAATCCTGGCCGGAGGGGGCGTCGTCGCCGCAGCAGTACGTCCGCACGGTGAGCCCGCGTTCGGCCGCCGCCTTGGTGAAGCCGTCGAGGCCGCGGTGCGCCGACTCGTAGCCGGCCCGCAGCAGGTGCTCGGGCCGGTTCACGAGGGCGATACGGCGGTGTCCCAGGTCGGCGAGGTGGTTGACGCAGGCCGCCGCCAGCGCGGTGTGGTCCAGGCCGACCCACCAGTCCCGGTCCGCGTGTGCGGTGCGGCCGATGCAGACGGCGGGGAAGTTCTCCGCGCCCAGGTGGTCGACCCGGTCGTCCTGGAGCCTGATCTCCATCAGGATCGCGCCGTCGACCCGCCGCTCCCCCAGCAGCCGCTGGAACGAACGGTCGCTGTCCACCCCGCTCGGGGAGAGCAGCACGTCGTAGTCGTACGCCGCCGCGGCCTCCACCACACTGCCGATGAACTCCAGCTGCATGCCGGTGTAGTGGTTGCCCGCCGGCGGGAAGACCAGACCGATGGTGCTGGTACGACCGTTGGCCAGGGCTCGCGCACTCGCGTTGGGTCGGTAACCCAGCTCGTCGATCACCTGCTGGATCCTGCGCCGGGTCTCCTCCGACACCGAGCGCTTGCCGCTCAGCGCGTAGGACACGGTGCTCCGCGAGACCCCGGCCCGTTGGGCGATCTCCCCGATGTTCACGGCACTCCTTCGTCGAACCGGTTCGCGTGAGGGCAAATTAGGAGCGGCAGCCGCTCTTGTCAACGGCTGACGCAGATCTGCAAGCACCAGCCACCCTATCCGCGTTGAGGTATTGCCCAGCACTTTTCGGCAGTGCTAGCTTCCGGCACGCATCGTTCGAACCGGTTCGACACTCATCATGGCTCACCCCACGGAGACTTCAGTGCGACGCACCCGCAGCAGAACCAGTGCCGGCGCCACCGCCGTCACCGCCCTCGCCGCCCTGCTCGCCGTACCCGCGTCCGGCGGCACGGCCCGCGCGGCCCAGCCCGAGCAGCTCACCATCGACCTGGCCACCGACACCGGCGCCTTCCACGGCGGCGCCTCCGGCTCGCTGTACGGCGTCTACGGCGACGGCGTGCCCAGCCGCAACGTCCTGGAGGGCATGCACGTCCGCACGGTGTCGACCAAGGCACAGGACGGTCCCCAGCACCCCGGCGCGGACGCCCTCGAGATGCTGCCGCCGTTCGTGGACTCGGGCGGCAAGGACGTCTACGTCTACATGACCGACATCTACCGCGGTTTCCCCTACCAGTGGCCGGGCTCCGACGGGCCGGCCCGGCTCGCCGACTTCAAGGAGAAGATCAGAAAGCAGGTCGAACAGGTCCAGACCCTGGACAGCGCCTACAAGGACCACGTCGTCTACGTCCCCTTCAACGAGCCCGAGGGGAACATGTTCGGCACCGGCGAGTGGAGCTACGACAAGGTCTCCTGGCTGAAGGACCCGGGCGCCTACTTCGCGGCCTGGAAGGACGTCTACCGGCTCATCAAGGGCCTCGACCCCGACGCCCGCATCGCGGGTCCCAACACCAGCGTCCTCTACGAGCAGGTCAAGGGCTTCCTGCAGTACGCCAAGGCCAACGACGTCGTCCCGGACGTGATGACCTGGCACGAGCTGTCGTCGCCCGCCGCGGTCCGCACCAGCGTGGCCAGGTACCGGCAGATGGAGAAGGACGTCGGTGTCGGCCCACTGCCCGTCAACGTCAACGAGTACGGCCACAACTTCCACCTCTCCGTGCCCGGTCAGGTCGTGCAGTGGGTCTCCGCGATCGAGGACTCCAAGATCGACGCGGACCTCGCGTACTGGAACATCGACGGCAACCTCAACGACTCGGCGGTGGAGGCCAACAAGGGCAACGGCCAGTGGTGGCTGTTCAACGCCTACGGCCAGATGTCCGGCCACACGGTCGAGGTGACCGCCCCGCATCCCAACCAGCAGTACACGCTTCAGGGCGTCGCCACCCTCGACGAGGACAAGAGGCAGTCCCGGGCGATCTTCGGTGGCAAGAGCGGTGACGCGGACGTCGTCTTCCGGAACATCGACCCCAAGGTGTTCGGCGGGGCCGTGCACGCCACCGTGCAGGAGATCCCCTGGACCGGCCAGGTCGGCGACTCGGCCCAGCCCCTGCGCCTCGCCGAACAGGAGCTGACGGTCGGCGCGGACGGCACCGTCACCCTCCCGATGACCGGCATGAACGAGATGTCGGCCTACCAGGTCATCCTCTCCCCGGGCGGGCACGGCGCCGTGCCGGCCGAGCCGTCGGTGAGCTGGCGCGGGACGTACGAGGCGGAGAACGCCACCTACACCGGCGGCGGCTACTCGAAGAACGGCCCCGAGGGCACGCCCTCCAACGTCGGCGGGTTCGCCACCTCCGGGACGTACAACGTCGGCGGTCTGCGCACCGGTTCCGACGGGGTCCTCGGTTTCGACGTGGAGGTCCCGCAGGACGGCACGTACGACCTGAGCGTGTTCGCCAACTCCTACAACCTGTACGACCTGGTGAAGGAGCAGGGCCCCACCAACGTGTTCCTGCGGGTCGACGGCGCCGATCCGCAGGAACTGCGGCTGCCGCTCGGTTACAAGTGGGTGGTCTGGGGCCACACCGACACCACGGTGAGGCTCACCGCCGGAAAGCACCGCATCACCCTCGCCGCGAAGGACCCCGACCTGGGCGTCACCAGGGGCGACGCCATCATCGACAAGGTCGACCTGTCACTGCGGGACGCCCGTGTGACCGCACCGGCCGTCTACGAGGCCGAGTACGCCACGCTCACCGGAACCCGGCCCGTCTACACCCGCCCCGGTGCCTCGGGTCCCGGCGCGGTGCCACTGGGCAGGGGCGGCGCCGCGACCTTCTGGGTCCACTCCCCCACCGACGGTGAAGCGACCGTGTTCGTCGACCACCTGGGCGGCGGCAGGGCGAGTCTGTCCCTCAACGGCGAGAAACTCGACGTACCCCAGGTCGGGGGCGACAAGAAGGGCACCGGCCGGATACGGATGTTCCTGTCCGGCGGCATCAACAAGATCACCGTCACCGGCGCCTCCCGCGCCCTGGTCCTCGACCGGCTGCGGGTCGCCCGGACCGGAGACACCCTGACCACCAGGGTCTACCAGGCGGAGGACGGCCGGCTCTCCGGCGCCGCCAGGGTGACCGACGCCTACCCCTTCGCCACCGGCGGCAGGGCGGTCACCGGTATCGGCGACGGCAGGGCGAACGCCCTCACGGTCGACGTCGTCGCGGACCGGGGCGGGCGGCACGCCGTGACCATCCGTTACTCCAACGCCGAGCAGGCGCCCGCCACGCACTACAACCCCGATCCGATCGCCCGGCACGCCGACCTCTCGGTCAACGGCGGACCCGCACACCGGGTGCTGTTCCCGACGACCTTCCACTTCGACAACTTCTGGGAGCTGACCGTCCCGCTCACCCTGAGGAAGGGCACCAACCGGCTCACCTTCACCGCCGAGGAACTGCCCGACTTCAACGGCGACACGTACAACCAGTACGACCAGCGATCCCCGTACGCGCCGGTCATCGACCGGGTCGCCGTCACTCCCCTGGCGCGGTAGCGGTCCGCCCGGCGGGCCGGCCCGGGCCGTTCGCGGCCCGGGCCCTCTGCTGTCGGCGAATCTGCTGCGGGCCGAGAAATCCGCCGACGGCGTCGGGTCGGACCGAGAGTGGGTGAGTGCGGAGAGATCCGCCGCACGAGAACCACGACCCACGATCGACAACCCGAAGACTCGACAACTCGACGAGGAGCCCCGATGTCCCCACTCACCGCCGCCGGTCCCTGGCCGGCGCTGCTGCCCCGGGCCGAGGAGGGCGACACCCCTCCCTCCCGGTTCGACGACCATCTCGCCGCCCAACTGCTCGCCCAGCGCATCGTGTTCCTCGGTACGCAGGTCGACGAGGTCTCGGCGAACCGGATCTGCGTCCAGTTGCTCCTGCTGTCGGCGGAGGACCCGCGCACTGACATCAGCCTGTACATCAACAGCCCCGGTGGCTCGGTGACGGCGGGCCTCGCCATCTACGACACCATGCAGCTGATCCCGAACGACGTGTCCACGCTCGCCATGGGATTCGCGGCCAGCATGGGCCAGTTCCTGCTCAGCGTGGGCGCGCCCGGCAAGCGGTACGCGCTGCCGAACGCGCGGATCATGATGCACCAGCCGTCGGCCGGGATCGGCGGCACCACCTCCGACATCGAGATCCAGGCGGAGAACCTGGAGTTCACGAAACGGACCGTCGAGCGCCTCACCGCCGAGCACACCGGCCAGAGCGAGGAGACGATCTCGCGCGACGGCGACCGCGACCGCTGGTTCACGGCCGAACAGGCGCTGGAGTACGGCATGGTGGACCAGGTGGTCGGCTCACTGGCCGATGTGCGCCCCGCCGCCTCACGACGACGGATGGGGCTCTGACATGGGGACGTACACGATTCCGAACGTCGTGGAGCGCACCCCGCAGGGTGAGCGGTCCTACGACGTGTTCAGCCGCCTGCTGTCCGAGCGGATCATCTTCCTCGGCACCGAGATCGATGACGGCGTCGCCAACGTCGTCATCGCGCAACTCCTGCATCTGGAGTCCTCGTCGCCCGAGCAGGAGATCGCGATATACATCAACTCGCCCGGCGGCTCGTTCACTTCGCTCATGGCGATCTACGACACGATGACCTACGTACAGGCGCCGATCTCGACGTTCTGCGTCGGCCAGGCGGCCTCGACGGCCGCGGTACTGCTGGCCGGGGGCGATCCGGGGCGCCGGTTCGTGCTCGAACACGCGCGGGTGCTGCTCGGCCAGCCGGCCAGCAGCGGACACCGGGGCATGGTCTCCGATCTCGCCGTGCAGGCAAGGGAGATGGTCCGTATCCGCGCGCAGGTCGAGGAGGTGCTCTCCCGGCACACGCACCACGATGTGGCGACGCTGCGCGCGGACATGGACCGCGACAAGGTGTTCACCGCCGCCGAGGCGGTGGCCTACGGGCTGGCCGACGAGGTGGTGAGCCGACGCCTCGTCGGCGTCTGACGGGGAGGCACCACCGACGGGCGAGCCGCTAGGCGACCAGGCACAGCCCGTTGTACGGCGCCGAGTTCGTCGTACGCGCCCGGGTGCGGCCTCGGGTGTGCCGGGTCAGTTCGCTCTGGGCCAGGGACAGCAGATCTCCCAGGCCCAGGCCGAGGGCGTGGGCGGCAGCCGCGAGGACCTCCGAGGAGGCTTCCTTGCGGCCCCGCTCCAGCTCCGACAGATACGGCATGGAGATCCTGGCCTCGTCCGCCACATCCTTCAGGGTGCGTTCCTGGGCGAGCCGTTCGCGACGCAGCACGTCGCCGACCAGGTCGCGGAAGAGCGGTTCCCTGGGAGCGGGCGGCGCCGGGGACTCCGTACGGGCGGGAGCCGGTGCCTGTGTGGTCCTGGGGCGCAGCTGGATGACTCGGGCCTGGTCGGGCGCTTGATTGCTCACCTCCTCAGCCTAAAAGCCGTCGCTTCCGAGGGAAGGGGTCTGCATTCTGCCCTGGGTGGAATCACCACGGCAGGACGCACCGGAAGCCGGAGGAGAGACGGACATGCTGCGTGACACGTTCGACGAGGTGGCGGAACTGTACGACCGGGCCCGTCCCCGGTATCCCCGGGGCCTGGTGGACGACCTGGCCCGAGCAGCCGGCCTCGGTCCGGGCAGCCGTGTCCTGGAGATCGCCCCGGGTACGGGCCAACTCACCGTCCCGCTGGCCGCGTTGGGCTGCGCCCTCACGGCCGTCGAACTGGGCCCGTCCCTGGCTGCCGTGGCCCGGCGCAATCTGCGGACGTTCCCGCTGGCGGAGGTGACGGTCGCGGACTTCGAGCACTGGCCGCTGCCGGCCGAGCCGTTCGACCTGGTCGTCTGCGCGACCGCGTTCCACTGGCTCGATCCGGCGGTACGGCTGCCCAGGATGGCTCGGGCGCTGCGGCCGGGCGGGCTGCTCGCGCTCGTCACCACGCACCATGTCAAGGGCGGCACCGTCGACTTCTTCGAGCGGGTACAGCGGTGCTACGAGATGTGGGACCCGGCCACGCCGCCCGATCTGCGGCAGGTCGACGAGGCCGACACGGCGACGGACATCCGCGAGTTGGAGAACTCCGAGTACTTCGACCGGGTCACCGTCCGCCGCCATGCGCGGGACATCGCGTACTCCGTGGACGAGTACATCGACGTCCTGCTCACCTACTCGGGCCACCGCGCGCTCGACGCGCCCTCGCGCGCCGGTCTGCTCGCCGACATCCGGGACCTGGTGGAGACGCGGTACGGCGGCCGGCTCACCAAGCGCTACCTCCACGAGCTGATCACGGCGACACGGGTTCCCTGATCCGCGCCACGACGGCGGGGAAGCCGGACGCGGCCGGGTTCCCTACGTCGATGCCTCGGCCGGCGCACCGCAATCGCCCCACGGTCCCTACGCCGGTAGCACGACCGGCCCCGTGGTCCTTTCCGCCAGGTCAACACCCGTGATTCCGCGAGCTCATCCCACCTCGTGTCCACTCGTCTTTTGCACGGGGCAACATTTGCGGCATGTATGGCGCTCGACCGGGTACGCGCAGTCGGGAACCGTTCCATCGTCCGCAGCTCGATGTTTTCGTGGGAGAGGTAACAGGTAATGGACACCACCATGATCCGGTCGAAGGCAGAGGTCGTCGAGGACACCGCCGGAGCCAGGACGGGTGACGCCCCGCTGCCCGAACTCGCGGAACCGCGAAAGGTCGCCCCGCGTGACGCGCGGGAGCTGTCCCGCCAGTTCTTCAGGCGCCTGACCGAACTCGAGGAGGGGACGCGGGAATACCAGTACGCGCGCAACACCCTGATCGAGATGAACATGTCGCTCGTGCGGTTCGCCGCCGGGCGTTTCCGGAGCCGTGGCGACGACATGGAGGACATCGTCCAGGTCGGCATGATCGGTCTGATCAAGGCCATCGACCGGTTCGAGCTGACCCGTGAGGTGGAGTTCACCTCGTTCGCGGTGCCTTACATCGTCGGTGAGATCAAGCGGTTCTTCCGCGACACGACGTGGGCGGTGCACGTGCCGCGCCGACTTCAGGAACTGCGTGTCGAGCTGGCCAAGGCCCGCGAGGAACTGGCGAGCAGGCTGGACCGTGATCCGACGGTCGCCGAACTCGCCACCCTGATGAACCTGCCCGAGAACGAGGTGGTCGAGGGCCAGATCGCCGCCAACGGCTACAACTCCTCATCGCTCGACGCCGCCTTGACCGGAGACGGGCCCGATGACGGCGAGGCGGTCCTCGCCGACTTCATCGGGGTCGAGGAGCACGGGATGCGACTGGTCGAGGACTTTCAGTCGCTGGCCCCGCTGCTCGCCGAACTCAGCGACCGGGACCGGCAGATCATCCATCTGCGGTTCGTCGAGGAAGCCACCCAGGCGGAGATCGGTGAGCTGCTCGGCTGCTCACAGATGCATGTCTCCCGGCTGATCAAGCGCATCATCACGCAACTGCGTGAGGGCATGCTCGGGGAACTCGACTACGCCTGATCGGCCGGTCGGCACCCGGCACATCACGTTCGACCAGTTCGGCCGATGAGCCGAGACCCGCAAGTCGGGTCTCGGCTCATCGGCCGAGCGGCACGACCGCCCGGACGTACTTGCCGACCGGCACCCGTCCTGCGGTCACCTCGGCGGCGAGTGCGTGCACGATCTCCAGACCGTGTCGGCCGATCCGCTGCGGGTCCCGGGGGTAGCGGACGGGCAGCGCGGCACTGCTGTCGTACACGGACACCGTCACCGAGGTGTCCGTGCCTTCCAGATCGAGGACGTAAGGGCCGTGGCTGTGCCGGTCCGCGTTGGTGACCAGCTCGCTCACCACCAGAAGCAGATCACCGTCGACGCGCTCGTCGGTCGGGGCGCACCATTCCTTCCTCAGCTGTTCGAGGAAGACCTCCGCGAAGGCGCGGGCCTCGGCGATGCAGCCCGGATCACCGGTGAAGTGCGTCGCCCGTCGCAACGGTTCGACGGAGACACCCGAACCACTCGGTATCACTGGCCCGCCCAGGTGTTCGATCATGTGGCGCTCTCTCGGTGCCCGGGTCCGGCCGGACCCGGTCGCACACTGCTCGTACCCCGAGTCCCGCGTCGCACTCCCCCTGTCCCCGGGCCCCCGCCGTACCTCAGGAGGACGACGGGGCGAAGGCCGACTCCGGCGTCGCGTCGGAGCCGCCGCCGTCGGGCGGCGACTGGGGCGACCCGAGCGCCGAGGACGGCGGCTGGACGGCCGGAGGTGCGGAGGAGGGCGGGCTCGATGTCGGCGGGCAGGGCTTGGCCGACGGGCTCGCGGTGCCCGGCGCTGCCGGGGACGCGGGCGACGCCGGCGGACTGGCCGAGCCGGTGGGCGCGGACACGCACGGCAGTGGGGACTGCGGCGGCACCAGACCAGGGGCCTCGGACGTCGGCTCCGAGGACTCCGCCGAAGGCTCCGAGGGCGTCGGAGAACTCACCGACGGGGTCGGCGGGCCGGTCGGAGGCTCGCTAGGCGGCTCGGTCTTCTGGTCGTGCCTGCCCGTGTCGCCGTGGTGGCGGTGGAACCAGTCGCCGCGGTCGGGGTCGTAGACGACGAAGACGTTGATCACCGTGGTGGCGGGCGCCACGACGACCACGTTCGACGAGCGGTACGCCGGCCAGGTGTCTCCCGCCGGACTCGGGACAGTCCGCTGTCGCACCGGGTCGGTGAGCGGGTTGCCGCAGGCGCAGCGCACGCGCGGCCGGCCCCGGTCGTCGACGAGGACGGCCGTGCCTGTCTGGAGGACCGCCTGATAGTTCGTGGCGGCGGCGTCCCGGTAGCCGTGGTTGGTGACGCGGGTGTCCATGCGCAGTTGCACGGGGGTGAGCGAGCGGAGATACGCGGGGACCCCGGCGGGCCGCAGGCCGAGGACCGAGGCGAACGCTCCGTTCTTCGCGGGTGCGGCGCCGAGTACCCGGATCTGCTTCTCCACGTCGCAGCTGGCGACCTTGCGGGTGCCGCCGTAGAGGCCTGCCGCGTCACCGTCCACGCGTCGGACGGTGTTCGTGGCGACCGTTTCCGAGCCCGTGGCGGTGGGGGGCGTTAGCGGTGGGGCGGAGCTGTCCTTGGCCGTGGACTCGGTGAAGGGGTCGGGGCCCGACCTGTCCGCGGCCTGGAGGAAGACCTCGCCGCCCGCCGCCTGGTCGGAGGTGCCGTCGGGGCGGGTGAGAACGACGATCAGGACCACGGCGGCCATGACCGCCGTGACGAGTACCGCGACGCGGGGCACCGACCTCCACCAGGGCGGGTGCGGCTCGGGCCCCGGTCCGGTTCCGGGTCCGCCGCCCTCGCCTCCGTCACCGCCGTGCGACCCGCCGCCGCGGTCGGCGGGCGGCTGGGTCGGGGGCCCGGCGGGCGGCTGAGAGGGGCCTGACAGGGGGCCGGAGGGCGGTCCTGTGGGACGACCGGAGGACGGCTGTTCGACGCTCACGGGCTCTTCTTCCGACGTGGGCTCCTGCGGCATACGCGCTAACTTCTGCCGCTTTCTTCCACAATGTGCCCATTGTGTACTCCGGCCCTGCCCCCTCCGCAAGCGGACGCCCCTGCTCCTCCCGACAGGCGCACCACCCGTGTGCTGCTTAGCGTGGCAGGGTGAGCACCCGAACCCCCGCTTCCGTGCCGACGCTCGCCGAGGGGCGGACCGTCTCCCGCCACGGCTGGGTACAGGCCATGGCCGCGGTGCTGACCGGACTGGGTGCCATGGTGCTGGTCGCCGGGCTGGGACTGTGGGCGGCCGGCGCGGGCGATCTGCCGGACGGCGCCTTCCCCCGGGTCGTCGCCGCCACCGTCGTCGCGGCGGTCGGCGGAAGCGTCGGCCTCACGGGCGACGCCGGAGACCTCGCCGAGACAGCGGGCGGTCTGACCGTGATGCCGCTGTCGGTGACGCTGGTGGGGGCGCTCGTGACCGGCGCGGGATTTCTGCGCCCGCTGCGGCACCGAGCTGTCGCCGGGGCTCGCGAGCTGGCCGGCTGGGCGGCGCGCGTCGCCGTCCTGTGGCTGCTGGGTCTGACCGGTCTGGCGTTCGCGGCCCGCCAGACCTTCGCGGTCTCGCTGGGCGACGGAACGCTCGGCGACGTCGGCGACCTCCTCGGTGCCTCGCCGCGGATCGGCTTCAGTACGGATGTACCGCCGACGCTCCTCGCGGGTCTGCTGTGGCTGGCGGCGGTACTGGCGCTCGCCCTGCTGGTCTCGCGCGGGGCCCCGCTGCCCGCGCGGCTGCTGCGCTTCCAGGAGTCGGTACGTCCCGCCGCGTACGCCATGGTCGTGCTGCTGCTCGTCTTCGTGGCCCTCGGGATCGTGATCGGTCTCGTCGTGGCGGTGACGCGTGGCCAGCCCGCGCAGTCGCTCGCGCTGGTGCTGCTGGGCATGCCGAACCTGGCCTGGCTCGCCCTCACCACCGGCCTGGGCGCCACCTGGGAGGGGCGCGTCGACGGCCCCTTCGGGCTGCCGATGCCGCACGTCCTCGACGAGGTGCTGCGTACCCCGGACACCGCCACGCTCAACCTGAGCACCCTCTCCGGCTACGACGGCAAGGTGTGGTGGCTGGTGGTCGTCGACGCCGTGCTGCTGCTGGCCGTCGCGTTCCTGATGGCGGCGCGCTCACCGGCCAGGACGCGGGCCTGGCAGCATGCCGTGCACATGGCGGTCGCGCTGGCGCTGACAGTCCTGACGATCTGCCTGCTCGGCCGGATCTCCGCCCACTACGGACTGTCCGTACTCGGCATCGGAGACCTCGGCGGCAACCTCTCCGGCAGCCTGTTCCTGCGCCCGCGAATGTGGGGCGCGCTCGGCCTCGCCCTGCTGTGGGGGCTGGTCACCGGGTTCCTGGGCTCGCTGCTCGCCCGGCGGGTGCACCGGCGGGGAAAGGTCGAAAACCGGTAGGCGGGGTTCCGGCCGCCGTGGGAGCGGGGCCCCCATGGCGCTGACTGTCGAAGACCGGCCGGCCGTCACGGAGTTGATCGCACCGCACGGTCACCTCGTCGACGAAGGACACCTCGAGCGCGCGGCGGAGGTGTTCGCCCCGGGACGTGGTGTACGACCTCTCCGACTTCGGCCAGGGCCGGGTCACCGGCCTCGCCGCGCTCATGGACGCCTCACTCGCGCTCGGCTCGGCGAATCCCGTGGCCCACCACGTCACGAACGTGGTCGTCGCCGAGACGCCCGACGGCCGGGTGCACGCGCGCTCCAAGGGGCTGGGCGTCAGGGCGGACGGAACCTGCGGCTCGGTGACGTATGAAGACACGCTGGTGCGGGTCGACGGGGGCCGGCGCATCTCGTACCGGAAGGTGTCGGCGCGGCGGGTGCCGTTGGGCGGGCTCGGGCAGAGCTGACGCCGACCGCACCGCCTCTAGGCCCGGTCACTCCGGCCGGCCCGGTCGCCGGGGACCGTGCCGGATGAACACCGGGCGCGCCCAGGACGGCGGCCTCGGAGGCCGTTCCTCGCCGGGCTCGGGCAACCGCACCACCTGGGTGGGCGCGTGGTCCGCGTGCACGGCCCCCGTCGAGGCCGCGCGGAGTGCGGCGACGAAGTCGAGGCAGGAGTCGTAGCGGTCGTCGGGGCTCTTGGCCAGGGCCTTCGCGAACACCGGGTCGACGGCTGCGGAGAGGTCGGGGCGCTGCTCGGTCAGCGGGGGCGGCTCGTCGTACTGGTGCGCCCACAACAGGGCCATGTCGTCGTCGCGTCGGAATGGCGGATGGCCCGCCAGGAGCTCGTGGACGACGCACGCGAAGCCGTAGACGTCGCAGCGGCCGTCGACCGGACGCCCCGAGATCTGCTCGGGGGACACATAGTCGAGGGTGCCGACGAACTGGCCGACGGTCGTGAACCCGGTGAGTGACAGCGACTTCTTCGTCAGGCCGAAGTCGGTGAGGTAGACGTGCTCGGGGTGGTCGCTGTCGGTGCCCCTGGCGACCAGGATGTTGCCGGGTTTGACGTCCCTGTGGACCAGGCCGTGGTCATGGGCCGCGTCGAGCGCGGACGCCACCTGGGCGGCGATACGGGTGGCGGCGGCGAGCGGCAACGGGCCCTCCCTGTCGAGGAGATGACGCAGGTCGCTGCCTTCGACGTACCGCATCGCGATGTAGAGGACGCCGTCCGTCTCGTCGGCCTCGAAGACCGGGACGATATGCGGATGGTCGATCGCGGCGGCCACCCGGGACTCGTGTGTGAAGCGTTTGCGGAAGGTGTCGTTGCGGGCCAGTTCCGGGGCGAGGAGTTTCAGGGCGACGGTCCGGTCGAGCCGCAGGTCCCTGGCCCGGTAGACGACGGCCATGCCACCGCGGCCGATCTCCTCCTCGACGCGGTAGCCGGCGATCTGCCTGCCGAGCAGGTCGGAGGGGCGTCCGGAGTGCGACCGCGTGTCGTGGTCCGGGTCGCGTGCCATCAGCAGCCTCCGCCGGCGCTGCCGATGCCGTCGTCCCTGACAACCTGGGTGGGCGCGTGGCCCGGGTCGGGCACCACCTGGGTCGGCTCCCGGGCGGGGGCCGCGGGTTCCCGGTCGGCGGCGTACGTGGTCAGCCGGGCGCCGTCGGTGTACACCCAGCGCTCGTGCTCGGCGTCGTACAGCCACACGGACTCCCCGTCGACGACGATCCCGATCCGCTGTCCGCGCGTGCGCCCCCGGAACGACTCCCGGTCGAGCGCGCCCCCGGTCAGCTCCTCCACGGCGCCGCGGTACCGGGCCAGCGCCTGTTCGGCGCGGGCGAGCAGGGGGCGGGGGTCCGCGGTGCGGGCCAGCGGGGCGCCGGCGGCGGGCGGGTCCTGCGGAACGGCGACCAGGAGCCGTCCGTCGACCCAGGCGGACCAGCCGTTCGCGCACCGGACGTGCCCCCAGTCACCGCGCCGCTCGACCAGTTCGACCGGCAGCAGCGCGTCGAGTGCCACGGTGGGCCGGGAGGGGTCGGGCTCCTCCCAGGCGGCCAGGCCCTCCCCCGGAACGACGTGCGTGGGCCGGAACCCGGAGATCTGGTGTCCCGGGGACGTCATCTCACCCACCCCCTCTACTTCCGCATGACGGCCGGTTCGTGCCGCCGCAGCAGTCGCAGGACCAGATAGCCGAACACCGCCGAGAGGACGAGCAGCATGCCCGCGTCGATCAGCCAGACTCCGGCCGAGTGTTCGAACAGCGGGTCGCCGGTCAGCTCGCCCGGGACGATCCGCGACAGCCCGATCGTGCCCGCCATCGCGCCGAGCGCCCACCGTGAGGGCACCAGCCAGGAAAGCTGTTCGATGCCGGGAACGCCGTCGAGTTTCAGCAGGGCCCCGCAGAACACCACCTGGACGATGGCCAGCAGCACGAGCAGCGGCATCGTCACCTCCTCCTTGCGGACGAGCGCCGAGACCAGCAGGCCGAGCATCATCGCCGTGAAGGAGAGCAGCGCGACGGCGACCGTGATCTCCACGAGGGGTGGCATCAACACGCCTTTGCCGCCGGGCGCGTTGAGGTCGACGCCGAACAGGC
Source organism: Streptomyces sp. AK08-02 (assembly GCF_033795085.1). Taxonomy (NCBI): domain Bacteria; kingdom Bacillati; phylum Actinomycetota; class Actinomycetes; order Kitasatosporales; family Streptomycetaceae; genus Streptomyces; species Streptomyces sp. AK08-02. Next base: position 612,185 of record NZ_JARAZV010000001.1, on the reverse strand, counting down.
CGACGAGGGTCAGCACGACGGCCTGGGCGACGGTGATCGTCCCCAGGACCACGACCTTCGACATCAGGTACGCCGATCTGGACAGCCCGACAGCCCGTTCACGCTGGTAGATGACCCGTTCCTTCACCAGCTCGCGCACCGCGTTGGCCGCTCCGGTCAGGACGCCGCCGACGCACAGGATGAGCAGCGCGTTCATCGCCGTCTCCTGGGTCAGCCGGCTGCCGGCCAGTGCCCTGGCCATGGCGCCCATCACGAACGGCAGCGCGATCATGATGGCGAGGAAGGTGCGGTCGGCGCCGAGCGCGGCCGTGTAGCGGCGGACCAGGGTGCTCAGCTGGGCGCCCCAGCTCTGCGGCTTGGGCGGGGACGGGGCGGCGTCGACCGGACCGGACCTCGGCAGCCGGGGCTGCGCGGTCGAGTCGGCGATGTACTGCCGGTGCAACCGCGAGGTCCGGTACTCCCCCGCCCAGTCCCTGTCCCGGTCGCGCTCGAAGGCCTCGAACGCCTCCGGCCACTGCTCGTACCCGAAGAAGGCGAGGGTGTCCTCTGGCGGCCCGTAGTAGGCGACCCTGCCGCCCGGAGCGAGGACGAGCAGCCGGTCGCACACGTCGAGGCTGAGCACGCTGTGGGTGACGACGATGACGGTCCGGCCGTCGTCGGCGAGGCCGCGCAGCATGTGCATCACCGAGCGGTCCATCCCCGGGTCGAGACCCGAGGTCGGCTCGTCGAGGAAGAGCAGCGACGGCTTGGTGAGCAGTTCGAGGGCCACACTGACGCGCTTGCGCTGTCCGCCGGAGAGGCTGTGCACGGGTTGGCGGACGCGCTGTTCCAGGCCGAGTTCGCGCACCACCTCGTCGACGCGGGCCCGTCGCTCCGCTTTCGCGGTGTCCTGCGGGAAGCGTAGTTCGGCGGCGTACGTGAGGGCTCCGCGCACGGTCAGCTGGGCGTGCAGGATGTCGTCCTGCGGCACCAGGCCGATGCGCTGGCGGAGTTCGGCGTAGTCACGGTAGAGGTCGCGCCCGTCGTACAGGACCGTGCCGTGGTCGGCGGGGCGCTGACCGGTCAGGGCGTTGAGGAGGGTGGACTTGCCGGCGCCACTGGGGCCGACGACCGCGAGCAGGCACTTCTCCCCCACCGGGAAGGACACGTCCTCCAGGAGCGTCTTGCGGCCGTGGTCGACGGCGACGGTGAGGTTCTGGACGTCGAGGGAGACCTCGCCGGTGTCCACGTACTCCTGGAGCTGGTCGCCGACCAGGCAGAACGCGGAGTGGCCGACGCCGACGATGTCACCGGGCATGACCGTCGCCCGGGCGACGGGCCGACCGTTGAGGAACGTGCCGTTGTGGCTGCCCAGGTCGACGATCTCGTACGTCCCGTCCGGGTGGGCCCGCAGTTCGGCGTGCCGGCGGGAGACGAGGAGGTCGTCGACGATCAGGTCGTTGTCGTCGGCGCGGCCGATGCGGACGGTACGGGCGGACAGGGGCCGGACGGTGGTGGGCTGCCGGAAGGTGCCGGTCAGGGAGGGCATCGAGACGCCGGCGACCGCCGAGGGGCGTTCGCGGACGGGCGGGGGCGGACTGAGGAGAACGGCCCGTGGCCCGTCGGCGAGGCTGCCGAAGCACAGCACGCTGCCGGGGCCGACGTCCCGCTCGTGGACGCGCTGCCCGTCGGCGTACGTGCCGTTCGTGCTGTTCTCGTCCTGGACCTTCCAGTGGCCGTCCTCGGGCCGCAGCACCGCGTGGTGCCACGAGACCCGGGCGTCGTCGATGACGATCTCGCTGAGCGGGTCGCGTCCGACGCGATAGTCGTGGCCCGGACTCATCACCGTGGAGCCCGTCTCCGTCTCCAGGACGAGTTCGGGCGCGGTCGGCGCGACCGAGCGGTCTACCATGACCAGAATTCTAGCGATTCGTTCGTATATACGCCTGGCCAGCCTGGATCGGTGCGGGGGCCCGGCCGGTCAGGCGACCGGCACGACCAGGGACGGGTTGGTCCGCTGCATGCGCAGCGCGTCGACGGACTCGGCGAGCAGTTCGTATTCCGTGGTCTCGTCGTACGTGGCGATCCGCACGAGCCGGCCGGCCGCCAACTCGTCGGCTACCAGCTCCTGTTGGTACGGGTCCATCGCCCAGGCGCGCATCAGGCCGGGCACGTCGGGCACGGTGGCGGCGACCGGGACTAGCGAGTTCGGGGGGAAGTACGGTTCGTCGGGCTGCGGATCGAGCCGTTCGGCGATCCAGCTCGCCCGGTCCCGTAACCACCACAGAGCCAGCGCCAGAGTCGGCGCACGGTACGTACCCAGCGGTACCCCGATGCGCCGGCCGGCGCAGACGCCGTACGCCGTGACATGACAAAGGAACTCGTCGTGCACGATCTTTCCCCCGATCGCCTACCGGCCCTGCCTCGCTTTCCCTGCGGCCCACACGCTGTACCGCGTTGGTGCTGGTCACTCGATGGTCCACTTGGTGCAGTGTTCTACCAGTTGAGTATCTTCACTATTGACACTCCGTCACCACGCCTTTCCAGCCAGTTTCCAGGCTTTCTCCTGGCATATTCCTGACAGGTATGGACCGGAATCCGACGCGACGGCCTCTTCTCCCGCCGACGGATCCCGGAGGTTTCACGAAGATCGTGGGATTCGCGATGAGTTTTCCGCTTCCCAGTGGTCTCTTCAGTGAAGACCACTGGAAATGGAGGGCCCCATGGCCACCAGCGAAAAAGTTGACAAGCTCGACGAGGAATTCACAGCCGTGCTGTGCAAAAGCCCGGCAGAGGGGGGCTGGACCTACCTGGTCTGGCCGGAATCCGTCACGTACTTCGGTACCCGCGGCCTGGTCAAGGTCGGCGGGACGATCGACGGACACCCTTTCCGCAGCTCGTTCATGGCGCTGGGCGACGGCACCCACAAACTCCCCGTGAAGTCCGAGATCCGGAAAGCCATCGGAAAGGAAGAGGGCGCCACCGTGACAGTACGGCTGACCGAGCGGTTCCGTTCATAACGGAACACGGCAAGGCCGCCGCCCACGCCGAACGGAGATCAGGCCTTGATGACCGCGTCGATCCGGGCCAGCTCCTCGTCGGAGAACTCCAGGTTGCCGATGGCCGCCACGCTGTCCTCGAGCTGCTGCGGGCTGCTGGCGCCCACCAGCGCGGAGGTGACCCTGCCGCCGCGCAGAACCCACGCCAGGGCCAGCTGAGCCAGGCTCTGACCGCGGGACCTGGCAATGCCGTCGAGGGTGCGCAGCTGCTGCACAAGGTCCTCGGTGATCTTGTCGGAGTTCAGGAAGGGGCTGTCGCTCGCCGCCCTCGAGTCCGCCGGGATGCCGTCGAGGTAGCGGCCGGTGAGCAGGCCCTGCTCCAGCGGGGAGAAGACGATGGAACCGACCTGGAGCTCGTCAAGCGCGTCCAGCAGACCCTCGTCCTCCGGGCGGCGGTCCAGCATCGAGTAGCGGGGCTGGTGGATCAGGAGCGGGGTGCCCAGCTCGGCGAGGATGCGCGCGGCCTCCCGGGTCTGCTCCGCGGAGTAGTTGGAGATGCCGACGTAGAGCGCCTTGCCCTGCTGGACCGCCGTGTGCAGGGCGCCCATCGTCTCCTCCAGGGGAGTCTCCGGGTCGGGGCGGTGCGAGTAGAAGATGTCGACGTGGTCGAGGCCCATACGGGTCAGGCTCTGGTCGAGGGAGGAGAGCAGGTACTTGCGCGAGCCCCATTCGCCGTACGGGCCCGGCCACATGAGGTAGCCCGCCTTGGTGGAGATCACGAGCTCGTCGCGGTACGGGGCGAAGTCGGCCTTGAGGGCCTCGCCGAGCGCGGACTCGGCGGCGCCGGGCGGCGGGCCGTAGTTGTTGGCCAGGTCGAAGTGCGTGACGCCGAGGTCGAAGGCGCGGCGCAGGATCGCCCGCTGGGTGTCGACCGGGCGGTCGGGGCCGAAGTTGTGCCACAGGCCGAGCGACAGCGCGGGAAGCTTCAGGCCGCTGCGTCCGGTGCGCCGGTAGGGCATCTCCGCGTAGCGGTCGGTGTGTGCGGTGTACAACGCGACTCCAGAGGGGTTGGCACAGGTGATGCGATCTTTACCGGTCCCACTCTTCCCCGCGGACGGGCAGTGGTCCAACAGGAGAATCCGATGGTATTCAGCGGCTAGGCTTCTCAATCATGGAACTACGCCATCTCCACCACTTCGTCGCGGTCGCGGAGGACCAGCACTTCACCCGGGCCGCCGAACGGCTGATGGTGTCCCAGTCGGGCCTGTCGGCCTCGATCCGCGCGCTGGAGCGGGAACTGCAGACCCCGCTGTTCGTACGTACCACCCGCCGGGTGACGCTCACCCCGGCGGGACGTGCGCTGCTGGGCGAGGCCGAGCGGATCCTCGCACAGGTGCGGTCGGCCCATGAGGCGGTGGCCGCGGTGCAGGGGGTGCTGCGCGGCATGCTCGCGCTGGGTTCCGAGCAGTGCATCGCGGGAGTGCATGTGGCGGGGGTCCTCGCCGCGTTCCGGCGGCTGCACCCGGACGTCGAGATCTCACTGCGGCAGGCGGGCGCGGGCGCGTTGGCGGAGGAGGTGGCCGCCGGGCGTCTGGACCTGGCCTTCGCGGTCCGTGGGACGCAGGAGGAGACCGACCAGTTGCGCGCCGTACCGCTGAGCAGCGAGTCGATGACCGTGCTGTGCCATCCGAGCCATCGGCTCGCGGTGGCCGGCGCGGCCGTGACCCCGGAGGACCTGGGCGGTGAGGTGTTCGTCGACTTCCACCCGGACTGGGGGCCGCGCCGCACCACCGACGCGGTCTTCGCCGAGGCGGGCGTGCGCCGGACGGTCGCACTGGAGGTCAACGACGTGCACAGTCTCCTCGACCTCGTGGACGAGAACCTCGGTGTGGCCGTCGTACCCCGGCACTTCCGGCACAAGCGCGAGACGCTGACGGCCCTCCCGGTCAAGGGCACCGGCGAGACCGTCTACGAGACGGTCGCCCTGCTGCCGCCCTCCCCGGCGACCAGTCCCGCCGCGCGGGCGCTCATGGCCCTGCTGGAAACCGAGCCGGCGTCCACGGGCGCGTGACGGACCGGAATACGGGAAGGTGGACCCCATGGACGCGAAGGACATCCTCATCGACGGGTACACCCGCATCCGGGAAGAGGTCCACGCCGCCGTCGAGGGCCTGGGCGCCGACGAGCTGGGCCACCGCCCCGGCCCCGACGCGAACTCCGTCGCCTGGCTCGTGTGGCACCTCACCCGGGTCCAGGACGACCATGTGGCCGACGCCTTCGGGCTCGACCAGGTGTGGCTGACCCAGGACTGGGAGAAACGCTTCGGCCTCGGCCTGAAGCCCCATGACACCGGGTACGGTCACACCTCCGCGCAGGTCGCCGAGGTAAAGGTCGACTCTCCCGGACTGCTGACCGGATACCACGACGCGGTGCACGCCCAGAGCCTGGAAGCCCTGCGCGCCCTGACCGCCGAGGACCTGGAGCGCGTCGTCGACGAGCGCTGGGACCCGCCGGTCACTCTCGGCGTACGGCTGGTCAGCGTCCTGGCCGACGATCTTCAGCACGTCGGCCAGGCCTCCTACCTGCGGGGACTGCTTCAGAGCGCCGAGGCGTAGCCCGGCAGGACGACGTCCTGGATGAGGGCGTTGCGCTCTTCGAACGGGATGAACGCGCTCTTGACGGCGTTCACGGTGACCGTGCGCAGGTCCTCGACCGTCCAGCCGGCCTCTTCGACCAGCAGGGACATCTCGCGGGTCATCGTCGTACCGGAGACCAGACGGTTGTCGGTGTTGAGGGTGACGCGGAAACCCAGGTCGCGCAGGGCGGTGATGGGGTGCTCGGCGATCGACGTGGCCGCGCCCGTCTGGAGGTTGGAGGTCGGGCACATCTCCAGGGCGATCCGACGGTCGCGCACCCAGCCCGCGAGGTGGCCGAGCTTGCCGTCCACGATGTCCTCGGTGATGCGGACGCCGTGGCCGATGCGCTGGGCGCCACAGACCTGGAGGGCCTGGTGGATGCTGGGCAGACCGTGGGCCTCGCCGGCGTGGATGGTGAACGGCACGCTCTCGCTGCGCAGGTGTTCGAAGGCGGCGAGGTGGTCGGCGGGCGGGAAGCCGTCCTCGGCGCCCGCGATGTCGAAGCCGACGACACCGGCGTCCCGGAAGGCGACGGCCAGATCGGCGGCCTCACGGACACGGTCGAACATGCGCATCCCGCACAGCAGCGTTCCGACCCGGACCGGGGTGCCCGCGGCGGCGGCTTTCGCCATACCCGCCGCCAGGCCCTCCTGGACGGTCTCGACGACCTCGGACAGGGTCAGGCCGCCGTTCACGTTCAGTTCGGGGGCGTAACGCACCTCGGCGTAGACGACGCCGTCCTCGGCGAGGTCGAGGACGTACTCCTCGGCGGTGCGCAGCAGGCCCTCGCGGGTCTGCATCACGGCGAGGGTGTGCTCGAAGGTGGCTATGTAGCGCACCAGGTCACCGGAGTTGGCGGCCTCGTAGTACCAGGCGGCGAGCTCGTCCGGGTCGGTGGTGGGCAGGGTGTGACCGATCTCCGCGGCGAGCTCGACCAGGGTGGCGGGGCGCAGGCCACCGTCGAGGTGGTCGTGCAGAACGGCTTTGGGGAGGCGGCGAAGGGTGGCGGTGTCGACGGTGGACGCGGTCATGTGCGGTGGTTCCTCGGCAGGTGGTGATGCGGTGGGTGGGTGACGTCGGTGGGGCGGGTCGGTCGGTGGGGCGGGTCAGTCGGTGGCGGGCTGGAGGAGGTCCCAGCGGTTGCCGTAGAGGTCCTGGAAGACGGCCACCGAGCCGTACGGCTCATGGCGTGGCTCCTCCAGGAAGATCACGCCGGCGGCGCTCATCCGGGCGTGGTCGCGGGCGAAGTCGTCGGTGTGCAGGAAGAAGCCGACCCGTCCGCCGGTCTGGTCACCGATCCGGGCCCGCTGGTCCTCGTCCTTGGCGCGGGCGAGCACCAGGCCGGTGCCCGTCTCCGCGGTGCCCGGCTCGACGACGACCCAACGTGAGCCGTCGGGGCGCGGGCTGTCCTCGGCCAGCCGGAAGCCGAGGGCGTCGGTGTAGAAGCGGATCGCCTCGTCGTAGTCGCCGACGACGAGGGTGACCAGGGCGATGCGTCTCACGAACTCTCCTCGGCCTCTCGGCCTTTCGACGTGCTGATTGCGGTGGGCTGTTCGACCGACGCCCGATCGACGTGCGGTTGACGGGTGAGGTTATACGTAACACGCATGGTGTGTCATCTCCGCGCCCTCGGATGTGAGCTCCTTCGCCCCATGGTCCCGGGAACGATCGGCGGGACGAGATCGTCGAGCAGGTGTGAACCGTGAGCAGGCCGTCGCGAGGGCCGGCTCCCCGGCGCTGGGGAGCATGGCCGCTTTCGTGCTGCTCGCGTTGCTGGCCGTCACGATCACGATGCAGGGCGGCGGCACCCTCTTCGGCGACCGGGAGCTGCTCAACTGGTCGCTCGCCCACCGCCCTGACACGGCGGTCACCCTCGCCCGGCTGTTGACCCACACCGGCACGGGCTTCGTTCCGTACGCCCTGGTCGCGCTCGCCGGTTGTCTGCTCGGCCACACCCCACGGCAGCGGATCCAGGCAGCCGCCGCCTGTCTGGCCTGTCTGGTCGCCGCCCAGGCGGTGCGGTTCTCGTTGATGGCGCTGCTGACCCGTCCCCGGCCCGCGACGGCACACTGGGCGACGGACGCCGGCCACTGGTCGTTCCCCTCGGGCCACACGACCACGTCGGCCGTCACCGCGGGACTGCTCGTCCTCGCCGTGTGGATACGGGCCCCTCGCGGCCGGCACCTGATCGCCGCCGGGATCGGCTGCTGGGGCCTGCTGATCGGGCTGACCAGGGTCTATCTGGGCGTCCACTGGTTCTCGGACGTCGTCGGCGGCTGGCTGTTCGCCGTGTGGTGGCTGGGCATGACTGCGTACGGGGTGACGCGCTTCGCACCGGCCGCGTGGGCGGAGGTGCTGCGCGGCGACGGAGTCCGGGCGCGCGGGGTGCTGCTGCCCGGCATGCCGGGGCCGGGATCAGGGGCCGCGTTCGCTCGTGGCAGCGTGGGGATCGCGTCGGGGTCGGATCGCGGCGCGCCAGCACCGAGCACTGCCCTCCCAGGAGTTGACCGCCATGTCAGAGCTGCCGAAGACGACCGGATCGCCCTCCCACCAGAACGTGACGTTCCCCAGCGCTGACAGCACCGCGCACGGCTACTTGGCGCTGCCTCCGTCCGGCAGCGGACCCGGTGTCATCGTCATCCAGGAGTGGTGGGGCCTGACCGACCACATCGCGGACGTCACCGACCGGCTCGCGCAGGAGGGCTTCGTCGCCCTCGCACCCGACCTCTACGGCGGCAATGTGGCGCACGAGAGCGCCGAAGCGCTGCGCATGGTGCAGGCGCTGCCGGTACCGAAGGGCGTCGAGCTTCTCTCCGGCGCGGTCGACCATCTGCTGGCGCGGCCGGAGGTCACCTCGAGGACGGTCGGTTCGGTCGGGTTCTGCATGGGCGGCGGATTCGTCCTCCACCAGGCGGCGGCCGACCCGCGCGTCAGCGCCGCCGTGCCGTTCTACGGACTGATCAGGGGCGAGCTGCCCGACTTCTCCGGGCTGAAGGCCGAGGTGCTCGGACACTACGGCGAACTCGACGCGAGTATCCCGGCGGAGAGCCTCGACGTACTGCGCGAGGCCATCAAGGCACAGTCCGGTATCAGCCCTGACCTGCGTGTCCACCCGGCCGACCACGCCTTCTTCAACGACTCCCGCCCGGTGTACGACGCCGAGTCGGCGGCCTCGGCGTGGCAGAGCACAGTGCCGTTCCTGAAGGAGCGGGTGCGCTGAACGCCGGTGGGCCGAACATGGGTGAGTGACTGACGCGACGGCGGGCGGGCCGGGGTGATTCCCCGGGCCCGCCCTGACCGCAACGGCCGTGTACGCCGGCTCGATCCCGTACGGCGGTGCCGTCTCGTACGTCGGTGCCGTCCCGCAGGTCAGCCGCTCGCGCCCGCGAGCCACGCCGTGGCGTTGAGGGCGAGAGGGGCGTTGGTGGCGCCGCTGTCGTTCCAGCCGTCGTAGAGGGTGTTGCCGGACTGGCCGGTGCCGTCGTCGATCGGGGAGCTGTCGCCCCAGAACGCGATCCGGCCGCTGCCGAAGGTGCTGGTCAGGAAGAAGGCACCGGTGTTGCCCGAGTAACCGGAGCGGTAGAGCAGGCCCTTGACGGCGGAGTTGTCGGCGGGCTTGAGGGTGGCCGTCGTACCGCTGGCGATGAGGCTCTTGGTGACCGTGCCGAAGGTGCCGTGGAGAACCGGGTTCGAGGCGGCGCTGATCGCCGCCGGATACCCGGAACTGATGCTCAGGGAGTCGATGGAGAAGCCGAACGGGTCGGTCGAGTCGACACTGTTGTTGGTCATCAGGTCGTTGAGGATCTCGACGGCGTCCTCGCCGTCGTTGTTGCGGTCGGCGCCCGTGTGGTCGGAGATCATGAAGAGTCCGCCGCCGTTCTGGACGAACTTCATGATGGCGGTCTTCTCGGCCGTGGTGAACAGCGTGTTGGGTTCGGGGAGCACGAGCGTGTCGAACTTGGACAGGTCGGTCGCCGTGGAGCCGCCGTAGGCGAGGGCGGAGCCCGAGGGCAGCGTCTTGAGGCTGTAGTCGCCGGTCTGCTGGAGGGCTACACCCCAGGAGGAGAGCGCGCCTGTCCAGTCGCTCTCGTCGGAGGGTGCGGAGTCCTCGGAGAGCGGATCGGGCTGGCTCTTGGAGATGATCCAGTCGGCGTTGCCGGCCGTCTCGGCGTGGGCGTTGTCGAACAGGATGCGGTGGGGGGTGGCAGCGGTCGCGGCTGTCGCGGTGGCGGTGGCCTGGACTGCGACGCCGGTGGCGATCAGGCCGAGCACGGCCAGGGCCGAGGTGATTCTGTGCCTGGACCCGGTGATTGCGTACATCTGGCATTCCTCCATGGGTGGGGGGAGAGCTGGGGGAAGGCGGTGCGGGTGCGGTGCGTGTGACGAATCTGCGCGCGTAGACCGGGCGTTGACGACCCCCGGGTGCACACAAGGCAGGACCGTACCGACAAGATCGACGCCACGGGGAGGCCCGGCCGGGGTTTCACGTAAAGCTCTTACACGCGTGCAACGCCCGACCGGCAACGGCCATTTGGCAGTGGTTACGGGTGATGTGAGGCGCCGAGTCCGGCCAACTCGTCGTCCGTCAGCCGCAGTCCGCCCGCCGCCACGTTGTCCACGACGTGATCGGGATTTCCCGTGCCCGGGATGGCGAGTACGTGTGCCCCCTGGTGGAGGCTCCAGGCGAGCCGGATCTGGGCGGGGCTCACGCCGTGTTCTCGGGCGACGGTGAGCACCGTGTCGTCGTGGTTGCCGGTGGCGCCCCGGGGTCCGCCGCTGCCCGCGACGGCGAAGAAGGGCACGAAGGCGATGCCCGACTCTCCGCACAGCCGCAGGAGTTCGTCGCCCTGGGGGTCGGGGCGGTCCAGCGTGTACCGGTTCTGCACGCACACCACCGGGGCGATCGCCCGTGCCTCGGCGAGGTGTTTCGGCTCGATGCCGGAGATGCCGAGGTGGCGGATCAGGCCCGCCTCGCGCAGGTCGGCGAGCGCGCCGAAGTGCTCGGCGACGGAGTCCTGGTCCATCCGGCGCAGGTTGACCACGTCGAGGTGGTCGCGGCCGAGCTGTCGGAGGTTCTCCTCGACGTGTCCGCGCAGTTGGTCGGGGCGGGCCGAGGTCGCCCACTCCCCCGAGTAGTCGCGGTGCGGGCCGACCTTGGTGACGATGACGAGGTCGTCCGGGTACGGCGCCAGGGCGCTGTTGATCAGTTCGTTGGCGGAGCGCAGCGCGGAGAAGTAGAAGGCGGCTGTGTCGATGTGGTTGACGCCGAGTTCGACGGCCTTCCGCAGCACGGCCAGCGACCGTTCGCGGTCGCTGGGCGTGCCGAGGTGGAAGGCCGCGCTTCCGGTCAGCCGCATGGCTCCGAATCCGAGCCGGTTGACGGTGAGATCGCCGAGTTTCCAGGTGCCCGCGGCGTCCGCGGTGATCGTTTCCGAGGTCATCTGGCGGAGTCTCGCATGCGTCTCGGTCACCCGACCGGCATTTACCGACACTCCCCTGGCGGCCTTTTGACGTCCTTTTGGCGTCCTTTACGGATAGACGTAGGTGTTCAGTGTGGCCACCGCCGAGGCCGAGTTGCCGAGGTCATAGCGGTCCACCGCGAGGAAGTTGGGCTTCTTGCGGGCGGCCGGCTGGCAGAACCGCTGGGCCCGGTCGGCGAGCTTGGTGTTGTCGGTGGTCGCGGTGGAGGCGATCGCCACGTCCCGGAAGTGGTTCATGACGAAGAGGGGCTTGAACGCGCCCTCGGTCCGGGTGAGCGGGGTGTTGGAGTCGGCGCCGTACCAGCGGCTGTAGCAGGACCAGTCGGAGGTGCCGAGGCCTCCGCCCATGGACCAGTAGTTCTCCACGGTCCACTCGCGTTGGTACATCACGCCGAAGGTGTCCCGGGTGAGACCCGCGGTCTGGTCGGCGGAGCGGCTGTGGTCGGTGAAGATCAGCAGCCGGTCGTTGGCGGCGATCAGGTCGGCGACCTTCGGCCAGCCGTTCTGCCGTACCCCGGTCTGGTCGGGCCGGTAGAGGACGTCCGACAGACCGCTGACGCGGGCGAGTTCACCGCGCAGGACGCCCGGATCGACGTAGTCCTCCAGAAAGACGGTGACCACCTGAGTGGGGTTCTGCTTGAGGAAGTCGACCATCCGCTGGAGGTCGACCCAGAGGGCGACGGGGCTGCCGACGAGGGTGCAGCTGTTGTGGCAGAGGATCGCGCCGTCGGGGGTCTGGTGGATGTCCAGCATGAACCCGCGTACACCGTCGGCGAGTTGCTGGTTGATGCCGCGGGACTGGTTGGGGACGAAGTTCACGAAGGGCGGGGCGAAGCCGCCGTCGACGCCGTTGGCGTAGGCGTTGTGGGCGGTGAGGAACGTGACCTGGTCCAGGGTCCGTTGGTCGGCGCTCGGCATCGGGGCGACTGTGGGGGCGACCGGGGTGAGGTACCAGGCGGCCAGGCCGCCGGAGCCGCCGATGGCCAGCTGGTCGGGGTAGTTGGCGCCGGACGGCTTGGCGGCGACCGTCAGATAGCGGGTCGTCCCAGGCGCCTTGAGGGTGTACTGGTCGGTGCCGGACGGGGTGATCTCCCAGGCCGCGTCGGCGCTGGTGCAGGCGACGGTTCTGGCCTGGTCACCGGAGCGGCCGAGACAGCTGCCCACGGTGTCGGTGCTCTCCAGGAGGTAGGAGGTTCCGCTCGCGCGCAGCGTCCACTGCTGGTGGTCCTCGTTGCCCTTGGGCCTGTGCTGTTCGACGGCTCCGGCGTCGTCGGCGGCGTTGAGTCCGGTGGTGGCGCTCTGGACGTAGTAGGCGCCGGCGGCCGGTACGGGCGCGGCCAGGGCGGGTGGAGCGGGGGCGGCAACCGCCGCTGCCAGTGCGGCTGTTGCGGTGAGCAGCGCGGTGCGGGGGGTCGACATCTACGGGGCCCTTCATCAACTCGACGACACGATGACTCGATGTTTCGGTGATTCGGTGATTCGGTGGCTCTCTCGATCGGCAGGGGCATGACATCACGAAGCCCCGCACCAAGTCAGCACACCCGACACACCCGCAACCCAACCTTCAGCAGTCGTCTACTACTTCGGTCTGACCTTTGATATGTTTCGACGCCACCGAGGCTGCGGAAGGCGTTCGAACTGTGGACTTCGAGCTGACCGAAGATCAGGAAACGATCCGCAAGGCCGTCGCCGGACTGCTGCGCGACTTCGACGACCGGTACTGGATGGAGAAGGACCGGGACCACGAGTTCCCGGCCGCGTTCTACGACGCCGTCGCGCGCGGCGGCTGGCTCGGGCTCACCATCCCCGAGGAGTACGGCGGCCACGGTCTCGGCATCACCGAGGCCACGCTGCTCCTTGAGGAGGTCGCGCGCTCGGGCGGCGGGATGAACGCGGCGAGCGCGATCCACCTGTCGATCTTCGGAATGCAGCCCGTCGTCGTGCACGGCTCCGAGGAGCTCAAGCGCCGGACCCTCCCCCGCATCGCCACCGGCGACCTGCACGTCTGTTTCGGCGTGACCGAGCCGGGGGCCGGCCTGGACACGACGAGCGTCACGACGTACGCGCGCCGGGACGGTGGCCACTACGTGGTGAACGGCCGCAAGGTGTGGATCTCCAAGGCGATGGAGTCGGAGAAGATCCTGCTGCTGACCCGCACGGCCAAGGTCGGCGAGGTCGCGAAGAAGACCGACGGGATGACCCTCTTCCTCACCGATCTCGACCGCGCCCGTGTCGACATCCGCCCCATTCCGAAGATGGGCCGCAACGCGGTCACCTCGAACGAACTGTTCATCGACGAGCTGCGGGTGCCGGTCGAGGACCGGGTCGGCGAGGAGGGCCAGGGGTTCCGGTATCTCCTCGACGGGCTCAACCCCGAGCGGATGCTGATCGCCGCCGAGGCGCTGGGCATCGGGCGGGTCGCGCTCGACAAGGCCGTGCGGTACGGCAAGGAACGGGTCGTGTTCGACCGGCCCATCGGGATGAACCAAGGGGTGCAGTTCCCGCTCGCGGACTCGCTGGCCCGGCTGGACGCGGCCGAACTGGTCCTGCGCAAGGCGACCTGGCTGTACGACCGGGGGCGGCCGTGCGGGCGGGAGGCCAACACCGCCAAGTACCTGTGCGCGGACGCCGGGTTCACGGCGGCCGACCGGTCGCTGCAGACGCACGGCGGTATGGGTTACTCCGAGGAGTACCACGTGGCCCGCTACTTCCGTGAGGCGCGGCTGATGCGGATCGCACCGATCAGCCAGGAGATGATCCTCAACTATCTCGGGTCCCATGTGCTGGGTCTGCCCAGGAGTTACTGAAGGTCACTGACCGGACATCGACCGCCGTTCGCCAGCAGTTTGAGGAGGAGAGGTCCGAGATGAGTGACAACAGCGGGCTGTTCGATCTCACCGGCCGGTCGGCGCTGGTCACCGGCGCGGCGGGCGGTATCGGCGCCGCCGTCGCCCGGGCGCTCGCCCGCGCCGGTGCCGCCGTGCTCGTGACGGATGTGGACGGGGAGGCGGCCGCCGCCGTCGCCGGGAAGATCCGCGCCGCCGGCCTGACGGCGGAGAGCGCCGCCCTCGACGTACGGGACCGGGCTGCCGCCGAGGCGGCGACGGCCCGGGCGGCCGGACTCGCGGGCGGAACCCTGCACATCGTCGTCAACAACGCGGGAGTCACCGCGCCCGCCATGTTCGACAAGCTGGCGGAGGACGACTTCCGGCGGATCGTCGACATCCATCTGATGGGGACCTTCCACTGCTCCCAGGCAGCGCTGCCGCATCTGCCGGAGGACGGCAGGGGGCGGATCATCAATGTCACCTCGTCGGCCGGTCTCGTCGGGACCCTCGGACAGGTGAACTACTCCGCCGCGAAGGCGGGCATCATCGGCTTCACGAAGTCTCTCGCCCGTGAACTGGCGCGTCGGCAGATCCTGGTGAACGCGCTGGCCCCGCTCGCCGCGACGCCGATGACGGAGACGATCCGCACCAACGAGAAGTTCGCCGCCCCGATGCTCGCGCGCATCCCGCTGGGCCGCTGGGCGACGCCCGAGGAGATCGCCGGGAGTTTCGTCTTCCTCGCCTCCGACGCCGCGTCGTTCATCACCGGGCAGGTGCTGCCGGTGGACGGGGGCCTCGTGATGTGACGGACGGGCCGAGTTGGCATGTGACAGGCAGCAGGGCTTTGTATTGAATGGTCCGGCCGAAGTGGTGTCGTCGACGAGAGGCCTGATCCCGTGCAGAGCGCCGGACATTCCGCCAGTGACCCGCGCTTCGACGTGGTGAGGGTGCCCAAGGCGTCGGACGTGCTGGCGGCCGAGGTGCGTGAGCGGATCCTCTCCGGCGAGTTCACCGAAGGGATGGCGCTGCCGCCGGAACGTCAGCTGGTCGAGCAGACGGGGCTGAGCCGCGCGACGGTGCGCGAGGCGCTGCGCATCCTCGAAGTCGAGCGACTGGTGCGGATCAGGCCGGGCCGCGGCGGCGGTGCCTTCGTGCACCGGCCGGGCCACGAGTCGGTGGCGAGCACGGTACGGCTGGTCATCCGGGGCCAGCAGATCCGCCTTGAGGCGCTGCACGAGACGCGCGAGGCGATCGAGCCGACGTGCGCCGCCCTGGCCGCGAAGCGGCGTACGACTGTCGACCTCGCCGAACTTGATTCCGCACAGGCCGAGTTGGTCGCGGCCGACGACGACGTCCCGCGTTTTCTGCGGGCCAACGTCCGCTGGCACACCGCCGTGGCGAAGGCCGGCGACAACGAGCTGCTGATCGGTTTCATGACCGCGCTCTCCCAGTCGATCTACGCCGCCACGGACATCGACCAGTTCATGGACACGGAGATCCGCGAGGTCACCGCCCGGGCCCACGCCCGGATCACCGAGGCGATCCGGGCGCAGGACGGGCCTGCGGCGATGCGGCGGATGGCCCGGCATGTGTGCGGGTTCGCCCGCGCGGCGGCCGAGGTGGACCAGCGGCAGCGGGTGGAGCTGCCCGCACCGACGGACGACTGACCCCGGTTCCGCCGAGGACAAGGCAGCCTTGCCCCCTCCCGAGTGGAGTGCACTCGTGCGAGAATGACATTTCCATTCAGCGTGAACATGGCTCTTCACTTTCGGTCTGACCTTTACTAGCATCCGACCGACCGGTGCTACCAGTGACAAGGGAGAGGGAGCGCATGGGCGAGACCGACTCCGTCCTGACCGTGACCGCCGACGGGGATGTCCGTGTCGTCACCCTGAACAGGCCCGACCGGCTCAACGGAGTCTCGGAGAAGCTGCACCGGCGACTTGCCGAGGTGTGGCGCGAGTTGGCGGACGATCCCCGGGCGCGGGCCGTCGTCCTCACCGGCGCGGGGCGGGCGTTCAGCGCGGGCGGCGACTTCGACCATCTGCGGCGCCATCACACCGACCCCGAGCTGCGGGAGCGGTCGATCCGCCTCGACCGGGCGATCCAGACGGAGCTGATCCGTTTCCCGCTGCCCGTCGTGGCGGCGGTCAACGGCCCTGCGGTGGGCCTCGGTTGCAGCCTGGCGCTGGGCTGCGATCTGGTGCTGATGGCCGACGACGCCTATCTCGCGGACCCGCACATCTCGGTGGGCCTGGTGGCCGGCGACGGCGGTGTGACCCTGTGGCCGTTGCTCACGAGCCTGCTCCGGGTGAAGGAGTACCTCTTCACCGGGGACCGCGTTCCCGCCGAGACGGCGGTCCAACTCGGTCTCGCCAACAGGGTCGTTCCCGCCGCCGACCTCCGCCAGGAGGCGCTGGCGCTGGCCCACCGGCTGGCGGCGCAGCCCCCGGAGGCGCTGCGCGCCACCAAGGCGGCGCTGGCCGTGGTGGTGGAACAGGCGACCCGGGGCGGCATGGAGGCCGCCCTGATGGCGGAGCGGGCCACGATGACCAGCCCGGACCACATCCGGATCGTCGACGAACTGGCGTCGCGGGCGGAGCGCCGGGCCAAGGGCGGGGAGGAATAACCCGTGGAGACCGAGGAGTTCGCCCTCGTACGCGATCTGCTGCGTTCGTTCGCCGCCCGGTTCGCCGTGGGCTCCGCCGACGACGTCAAACCCTCGGCCGGCGCCGCCGCGCAGGAGGCACTGGGCGAGTTGGGCCTCGGCGAACTGCGCCGGTCCACTCCCCCGGCCGCCACCGTGCAGGAGTGCGCGCTGCTCGCCGAGGAACACGGCAGCCTGCCGTTGCCCACCTCCCTGCTCGGTACGGTGCTGCTCGCCCCGGAGTTGCTCCGTCTCCTGGGGACAGCGGCGGCGCCCGGTCGGACCCCGACGATCGCCCTCGCCCGCGACCTGCGCTTCCCCGACGCGAGCTCCTCCCCGCTCGTCGCCTGGGACAGCGAGGGCGCGGGCGAGGCGCTGTGCGTGCTGCCCGACGGGACGGTGATCGCGGCGGTTCTGGGCCCGGCGGCACCGAGCGTGGACCTGCTGCGCGCGATCCGTACGGCGGAGCCCTCGGGGCGCCTGGTCGGCCGGCTCGACCCGGCCGCGCTCAAGCACTGGCAGGCGTACGCGCTGATCGTCGTCGCCTCCGAACTCGTGGGCGCGGCACGGTCGTTCGTCGCGAAGAGCGTGGAGTACGCGCGAGAGCGCGTCCAGTACGGCCGGCCGATCGGGTCGTTCCAGGCAGTACGGCATCTGCTCGCCGACGCGACCGTGCTCGTGGAGGCCTGTGTGAGCGCGACCCGGTACGCCGCCTGGTGTCTCGACCACGAGTCGCCCGAGCGGGCGCTGGCCGCCGCGCGGGTCGCGAAGGCCGAGGTGAACAGGTCGGCGGTGGAGGCGGTGTACGCCGGGACGCAGGTGTTCGGCGGGATCGCGCAGACCTGGGAGCACGTCGCACACCTGTATCTGCGCAAGGTGCGGGTGGGAGCCACGGTTCTGGCCACGACGGCCGATCTGCTGACCGAGCTGGCCGAACCGGAGGCGGCGCGATGACAGACACCCCGCTGGACTTCGGTGACCCGGAGGATCTGAACCGGCTCCGCAAGGAGTTCCGGGCCTGGCTGGTCGAACATCCTCTTCCCGAACGGCGCTTGGACGAGCCGGTCCCTGAATTCCTGCATCGCTGGCATCGGCTGCTGCACTCCGGTGGCTGGGTCGGGCTCGATGTCCCGGAGCTGTACGGAGGTCGCGGTCTGACGGCTCTTCACCAGGTGGCGACAAGCGACGAGTTGGGCGCCTGCCGGGCCCCTGGTGTTCCCCGGATCGGCTATCTCGCCCATGCCCTGCTGGAGTTCGCCTCCGAAGAGCAGCGACTGCGCATGCTCCCGAGGATGCTGGCGGGCGACGACGTGTGGTGCCAGGGGTTCAGCGAGCCGGGCGCGGGCTCCGACCTTGCCGGGATGAGCACCTTCGCACAACGCCGGGGTGACCACTACGTGGTCCGGGGCCAGAAGCTCTGGACCAGTTACGCCCAGTATTCCGACCTGTGTCTACTGCTGGCCCGCACGGACCGCGAGGGCTCACCGCACCGCGCGATCACGGCGTTCGCGCTGCCCCTGGACCGGGCAGGCGTGACCGTACGGCCGCTGCGGGCCGCCAACGGGGACGACGAGTTCTGCGAGCTGTTCCTCGACGACGTCCGCATCGAGGCGTCCGAACGGATCGGCGCCGAGGGCGACGGCTGGCCGCTGGCGATGACGACCGTCTCGTACGAGCGAAACGCCCTCGACACCGGCCATCTGTCGAAGTACGGCCTGCTGGTCGAGCGCCTGCGCGCGACCGCCCGAGAGCGGGCCGGCACGCTCCCGGACGGCCTGCGCTCCGAGATCGGGCAGGCCTACGTGGACTACGAGGTGCTGTTGGCGCATGCCCGGCGCCGAACCGCCGAGCGCCTGAGCGGACAGGGTGCCGGCCCCGAGTCGTCGATCGACAAGCTCCTGATGACGAGGGCCGAACAGCGCCTTTACGAGACGGCACTCAAGGTGTTCCCGGAGCAACTGGCCGCGGACGGCGGCGAGATCTTCGGCGAGTACCTCTATTCGCGGGCCGCGTCGGTGTACGGCGGGACCTCCCAGGTCCAGCGGAACATCATCGCGAAACAGGTCCTGCATCTGCCTTCGTCCGGCCAGTCCTGAGCCCTGGAGCCTTTTCGATGCACATGCGATACGACGAAGAGTTCCGCACCATCCCCCATGTCATCGGATCGGCCGCCGAGCGCTTCGGGGACGACATCGCGCTGATCGACGGGGATAACCGCTGGAGTTTCCGCGAGCTGGAACAGCGGATGCTGGACGCGGTGCGGGCCGCCGTCTCGCTGGGTGTCGAGAAGGGTGACAGGGTCGGGCTCTGCGCGCCCAACTCCGCGGAATGGATCTTCGCCGCTCTAGGAATTCAGGGCGCGGGAGGTGTCGTCGTCCCGCTGAACACCCGTTTCAAGGCGGGCG
The DNA here is from genome assembly GCF_033795085.1 of Streptomyces sp. AK08-02. NCBI lineage: Bacteria > Bacillati > Actinomycetota > Actinomycetes > Kitasatosporales > Streptomycetaceae > Streptomyces > Streptomyces sp. AK08-02. The sequence continues at coordinate 593,211 of NZ_JARAZV010000001.1, read as the reverse complement.
AGATCGCCTATGTTCTGCGCAGGTCGGGGGCGAAGGCGGTTTTCGCGGCCCCTTTCCTGGACAGCGACTACATCGCCGCACTGCGGAAGCACGACCCGAGCATTCCGGCACTGGACAGAACGGTGTCGATTCTCGGGCCGAAGGGTGCGGCGGACCTGTCGTGGGCGGAATTCCTGCGGGCCGGTGAGAGTGTCCGTGCCGCCACCGCCGAGGAGGCGATCGGGCGGCTCACCCCGGACGACATCTCCGACGTGATGTTCACGTCCGGCACGACGGGCCATCCCAAGGGCGTCGTCCTCACCCACGGCCAGTCGCTGCGGGCGTACGGCTGGATGGCCGAGGAGTACACGTTCCGGCGCGGGGACAGCTTCCTCGTCATTCCGCCGTTCTTCCACTGTTTCGGCTACAAGGCGGGCTGGCTGGCCTCGTTCGTCCACGGCGTGACGGTCATTCCGATGCCGGTGTTCCACCCCGGAAAGGCGCTGGAGATCATCGACAGAGAACGAGTGAGTGTCCTCCTCGGCCCGCCCACCATTTTTCACGACCTCATCAACCACCCCGCGCGCCCGGGACACGACCTTTCGTCGCTCCGGGTTTCCATGACAGGCGGCACCACCATTCCGGAGTCGCTGATCCGCGCCATGAAGTCGGAGTTGTCCTTCGACATCGTGATGAGCGCCTACGGGCTGACCGAGTCGTCCGCGTTGGTGACGACCACCCGCATCGGTGATTCCGAGGAGACGGTGGCCCGCACGACCGGCCGTGTCATTCCGGACGTGGAGGTGCGGATCGTCGACGAGGCAGGTCAGGTGCTCGCGGCGGAACAGGACGGGGAAATACTCGTACGGGGATACAACGTCACGCAAGGATATTGGGACGACCCCGAGGCCACCGCCGCGACCATCGACAGCGAGGGCTGGCTGCACACCGGGGACATAGGGCGGATCGACCCGGCCGGGAATCTCTCGATCGTCGACCGGAAGAAGGAGATGTACATCGTCGGCGGATTCAACGCCTATCCGGCGGAGATCGAGAAACTGCTCCTGGCGTACGAGCCCGTCGGGCAGGTCGCCGTGATCGGCGTGCCCGACGAGCGGCTCGGCGAGGTCGGCTGTGCCTTCGTCGTCCCGAAGGAGGGATACGAGGTCAGCGAGAAGGACGTCGTCGAGTGGGCGCGCGAGCACATGGCCAACTTCAAGGTGCCGCGCCATGTCCGCCTCAGCGACCGACTTCCGCGCAACGCCGGCCAGAAGGTCCTCAAGGACGAGTTGCGCGCCCGCTTCGAAGCGAAGGCCTGACCGACATGGCTGACATGGCTGACGAAGCCGTCCCGGCCGGGGCTGTCGGGCCGCTCGCCGGCATCACGGTGGTGACGTTGGAACAGGCGGTGTCCGCTCCCATGTGCACCCGCACCCTCGGCGACTTCGGCGCCCGGGTGATCAAGGTGGAGAACCCGGCGGGCGGCGACTTCGCCCGGCACTACGACGACGTGGTGAACGGCCTCGCGGCGCACTTCGTGTGGATCAACCGGGGCAAGGAGTCGGTGGCCCTGGATCTCAAGTCACCTTCGGGAATGGCGGTGTTGCACCGGCTGCTCGACCGTGCCGACGTCCTCGTCTCCAACCTGACCCCCGGCACCACGGCCAAACTGGGCATCGCCGCCGCCGACCTCGCCGTACGGCATCCGGATGTGATCGCCGTCGAGATCGACGGGTACGGTCCGGGCGGCCCCCTCTCCCACAAGCGGGCCTACGACCTGCTCGTCCAGGCCGAGGCGGGGGCGTGCGCGGTGACGGGCCTGCCCGGGGCGCCGGCCAAGCCCGGGCCGCCGATGGCCGATGTGTGCGCCGGGCTGTACGCGGCCCTGTCCGTCATGGCGTTGCTGTACGAGCGGGGGCGCGGTCTGCGCGGCGGTCCGGCGTCGGTGGCGGTGAGCCTGTTCGACACCATGACAGAACTGATGGGCTACCCGCTCACGTACACCCAGCACTCGGGGGTCGATCAGCAGCCCTGGGGCATGGGGTCACCGGCGGTGGCGCCGTACGGGGCGTACGCCACGGCCGACGGTCACACCGTCGTCCTCGGGACGACGAACGACCGCGAATGGCAGCGGTTCGCACGGGAGTTGCTGGACCGGCCCGACCTGGCGGACGACGAACGGTTCGCCACGACACCCGGCCGGGTCGCCCACCGGGCCGTCCTGGACGCCGAGATCAGTGCCTGGTGCGCCCGCCACGAGCTGGCGTACGTGCAGAGCAGCGCGGACGCCGCCGGGATCGGCAACTCGCGGTTCAACAAGCCGAGTGAGGTGGTCGCGCATCCGCATCTGAGGGCGCGCGACCGGTGGCGGGAGGTCGAGACACCGTACGGTCCGATCTCCGCGCTGCTTCCGCCGCCGGTGATCTCGGGCTACGAGCAGCCGATGGGTGCGATCCCGGCACTCGGCGAGCACACGGCGGCCGTACTCGCCGAGTTGGGGATCGACGGCCACGGTGAGGAGACGGGCGGGGGCGAGGCACGGTGAGTGGCGGCGAGGAGCCCGTCCTGATCTGCGACGACCGGGACGGCGTACGGACCCTCACGCTGAACCGGCCGCGCCGGAAGAACGCCATCGACGCGGAGTTGTGGGCGGCCTTGCGGGACGCGCTGACGGACGCCGGGCGTGATCGTGCCGTGCGGGCGCTGGTGGTCACGGGGGCCGGGGGCGCGTTCTGCTCGGGAGCCGACATCTCGGGCGGACTCGGCAGCCTCCATCCCCTCTACCGGATGCGGACCTTGAGCGAAGTCGCCCTGCAACTGCATGAGTTGCCGGTGCCCACCATCGCCAAGGTGACCGGGGTCGCGGTCGGCGCGGGCTGGAACCTGGCGCTCGGGTGCGATCTGGTCGTGGCCACGCCCGAGGCGCGCTTCTCGCAGATCTTCGCGCGGCGCGGGCTCTCCCTGGACCTGGGTGGGTCCTGGCTGTTGCCGAAGCTGGTCGGGTTGCAGCAGGCGAAGCGGCTCGCGCTGCTCGCCGAGATGATCGGTGCCGAGGAGGCGCTGGCGCTCGGGCTGGTGACGTGGGTGGTGGGGGCGGACGAGGTGGACACGTTCGTCGACGGGCTCGGGGCGCGGCTGGTGGCCGGTGCACCCGTCGCGCTCGCGCAGACCAAGTCGCTGCTCAACGAGAGTGCCGACCGCACGCTGCGGGACGCGCTCGCCAATGAGGCGCGCGCCCAGGGGGTCAACTTCGCCACTGCGGACGTGTCGGAGGCGTTCACGGCTTTCGTGGAGAAGCGGGAGCCGTCCTTCGACGGACGGTGGGCGGTACCAGGTACGGGGGCCGGGACCGGCCCGAGGGCGCCCGGGGGAACGGTCAAGGGAACAGACAACTCGGCGGCGCCGGGCGCCCCTTCCGTCAGGAGGACGTAGTGCGTGAAGCGGTGATCGTGGCGGCGGTGCGCACCCCCGTCGGGAAGCGCGACGGCGGTCTCGCGGGTGTCCATCCGGCCGACCTGTCCGCCCTCGTCCTGCGCGCGCTGGCCGAACGGACGGGTGTCGACCCGGCTGTCGTGGACGATGTCGTGTGGGGCTGTGTGTCGCAGGTCGGCGACCAGTCGAGCAACATCGGCCGTTACGCGGTGCTCGCGGCGGGCTGGCCCGAGAGCGTTCCGGGGACGACGGTCAACCGGGCCTGCGGGTCCAGTCAGCAGGCGCTGGACTTCGCCGCGCAGGCCGTGATGTCGGGGCAGCAGGACGTCGTCGTGGCGGGCGGGGTCGAGGTGATGAGCCGGGTTCCGCTGGGCTCGGCGCGGTCCTCCGGGATGCCGTACGGGCCCCAAGTGCGCGCGCGGTACGACGACTACTCGTTCAATCAGGGGGTGTCCGCCGAGAGGATCGCCCAGAAGTGGGGGTTCACGCGGACCCGGGTCGACGAGTTCGCCGCGCTCTCGCACGAGCGGGCCGCGGCGGCGCTGGACTCCGGGGCGTTCGAGGAGCAGATCGTGCCGGTGACCGTCGGCGAACTGACCGTGGACGCCGATGAGGGGGTGCGGCGCGGGACCAGTGTCGAGAGCCTCGCGAGGCTCGGGCCCGCCTTCCAGGAGGGCGGGGTGATCCACGCAGGCAACGCCTCCCAGATCTCCGACGGCGCCGCCGCGTTGCTGGTGACGACGCCCGAGAAGGCGAGCGAGCTGGGTCTCGCACCGCTCGTGCGGTACCGCGCGGGTGTGGTCGTCGGCGCGGACCCGGTGCTCATGCTGACCGGGCCGATCCCCGCGACAGAGCGGGCGCTGCGAAAGGCGGGCGTCTGCCTGTCCGAGGTCGGAGTCTTCGAGGTGAACGAGGCCTTCGCGCCCGTACCACTGGCATGGCTCGCCGAAACGGGCGCCGACCCGGAGCTGCTGAACCCGCTGGGCGGCTCCATCGCCCTCGGGCATCCGCTGGGAGCGTCCGGCGCGGTCCTGATGACCCGCATGATCCACCACATGCGGGAGAGCGGCCTGCGCTACGGCCTGCAGACCATGTGCGAGGGCGGCGGCACAGCGAACGCCACCCTCGTCGAACTCGCCTCCTGACGGGAGCAGTTGTGCGCCGAGACATCTTCACGCCCGACCACGAGGCGTTCCGCGGGCTCGTGCGGGACTTCGTGGCGAACGAGGTGGTCCCGTACTACGCCGACTGGGAGGAGGCCGGGCGGCTGCCCCGCGAACTCTTCGAACAACTCGGCTCGCTGGGCCTGTTGGGCATGTCCGTCCCCGAGGAGTTCGGCGGGTCCGGCCTCGACGACTACCGCTACAACGTGGTCCTCCAGGAGGAGGCGGCCCGCGCGCTGGTCACCCTGGGCACGGTACGCACCCAACTCGACGTCGTCCTCCCCTACTTCCTCACCTACGCCGACCAGGAGCAGCGCGCCCGCTGGTTCCCCGGCCTCGCCGCCGGCAAGCTGCTCACAGCCGTCGCCATGACGGAACCCGGCACGGGCTCCGACCTCGCGGGCATCAGGACGACAGCCGTGCGGGACGGGGACTCGTACGTCCTCAACGGGGCGAAGACGTTCATCACGGGCGGGCTGCTCGCCGATCTGGTGGTCGTGGTGGCCCGGACCGGTACCGATCCCGGCGACCGGCGTGCGGGGCTGACCCTGCTGGTCGTCGAGGACGGGATGCCGGGGTTCACTCGGGGCCGGGTGCTGAAGAAGATGGGCATCAGGGTGCAGGACACGGTCGAGCTGGCCTTCGACGGCGTACGGGTCCCGGTCGCCAACCGCCTCGGCGAGGAGGGCGCCGCCTTCGGCTATCTCGGCCACAACCTGCCGCAGGAGCGGATGACCGTGGCGGTCGGCTCGGTGGCGCAGGCACGGGCCGCGCTCGACACGACGGTCGAGTACGTCAAGGAGCGCAGGGTCTTCGGCCGGCCGGTAGCCGACTTCCAGAACACCAAGTTCGAACTCGCCGCTGTGGCAGCCGAGTTGGAGGCCGCGCAGATGATGCTCGACCGTGCGGTGCTCGAACTCGTCGACGGCGAGCTGTCCGGCGCGGACGCGGCGAAGGTCAAGCTGTTCTGTACGGAGATGCAGGCCCGGGCCGTCGACCGCTGCCTTCAACTCTTCGGCGGATACGGCTATATGCAGGAGTACCCCATCGCGCGGCTCTACACGGACGCGCGCATCACCCGTATCTACGCCGGGACGAGCGAGGTCATGAAGGTCATCATCGCCAAGTCGTTGGGACTGTGATGCCGGATGCCACACAACGTGCCAGCGGATTTCGAGGATCGGCCGGGCGCCGCGTTCGTCGCGGGCGGCACCGGCGGCATCGGTGCGGAGGTCGTGCGGATACTGGCCGAGCGGGGCAGTGATGTGGCGTTCACGTACCGCGCCAACGAGACGGCGGCGCAGACGATCGCCGGCGAGGTGAAGGCGTACGGGCGCCGAGTTCTGCCCCTGCGGCTGGACTTGGGCGACGAGTCGGCCACGGCGGAGGCGGTGGCCGGGGCCTGCGAGGCGTTCGGAGGGCTGCACACGGTCGTGTACGCGGCCGGCCCCCACGTACCGATGAGGCACCTCAGCAGGGTGACGCCCAGCGAGTACCGTGCCCAACTCGACGCGGACGCCGTGGCGTTCTTCAATCTGGTCCATCCCACGTTGCCGAGGCTGCGGGAGACCCGGGGCAGCATCGTCGCCGTGACGACGGTGGCCACCCGCCGCTACCCGGTCAGGGACGGGCTGTCGGCGGGCACGAAGGGTGCCGTCGAGGCGGTGGCCCGGGCGCTGGCTGCGGAGGAGGGCCGGTACGGGGTACGTGTGAACTGCGTGGCGCCCGGGATGCTCTACGACGGTATCGCCGGTCGCCTGATCGCCACGGGCGAACTGGACGAGGCCGCGCTCGCGATCACCCGGCGCAACATCCCGCTGCGCCGTTTCGGGGCCGCGACGGACATCGCGGAGGCGGTGGCGTTCCTCGCCTCGGAGCGCGCGGGGTTCATCACGGGTCAGGCGTTGGGCGTGGACGGCGGGTACAGCGTCTGATCCGCCTCCTCACTCGGGTGCGGTGACGCGTTCCCCGGCTACGAACGCCGCCCGTACGGTGTCCGCTGTCAGGACGTCGAGTGCTTCCCGCAGGGGTACGTGGAGCAGGCACAGGTCTGCGTTCGCGCCAACCGTCAATCGCCTTGGTGTGGCGGGATGTTGGGGCTCGCCGGTGAACAGGTTCAGGGCCGCTTCCGCGTCCAGCGCCTCTCCGCCGGTACGTTCGACGGTGGCCCGCATGACCGCCCAGGGGTCGTGGGTTCCATAGGGGGCGTCGGTGCCGGCGGCGAGGGGGATGCCCGCGTCGGCCAGGGAACGGCAGCGGTAGAGATGGGGGCGGTCGTCGGGGTCCACGTCGATGGCGTAGGCGTGACCGCGTTCGGCGGGGAAGTGCGGCTGGGTCACGACCGTCACACCGAGGTGCCTGATCCAGGGGATCGTCTCGGTCGGGACGACGGACGCGTGCTCGATACGGTCGCCGTCGACCGGGCCGGCCTCGTCCAGGGCGAGGAGAGTCACCAGCAGCTGTACCCGGGTGACGCAGTGCGCGGCCACCGGGCGCGGCCTCAATGACGAGATCCTGGCTGCGAGTTCGGCCGGAACGGGCAGGGTGGCGTCGTCGAGCATCAGCTTCACCGGCGCGTCGACCGTCATGACGAGCAGCCGCTGCGGCAGCACCGACAGCAGGTCGAGGAGGCCGTCCGCCGGGTGCGGATCGGCGTTGGTGAACCCCGTGACGCCGAGCGCCGCCGCACGGCTGCCCACACCCTCCAGGTCCAGCCGCACGGGCGGAACATGTCCTCGCAGCCGTTCGTCCTCCCGCCAGAACCGTCCGTCGCCGGCCTCCGTGTTCAGCCCGGCTGCCCGCAGCGCGGCGCTGTTCCACACCCACAGCGCGCCGGTGCGGTGCTGGACGCGGACCGGCCGGTCGGGGACGAGGGAGTCGAGGGTCCATCGGTCCAGCTCGCCCGCCACGCTCTCGTGGTAGCCGACGGCCCGGACCCAGTCCTCGGGCGCCCCACCGCGCAGGGCGGCGGCGAGTCCGTCCCGCCCGGTGATGTCACCCGGGCCGACCCGGACGGACGCGGCGTCGGCGGCCAGCGCCGCCAGGTGGATGTGGTGGTCGTGGAGGCCGGGAAGCAGAACGCCGCCGTGCCCGTCGACTCCGTCGGTCTCGTCCCTCCCGTCCAGTCGCGGCCCGATCTCGGCGATGCGCCCACCCCGGACACGTACGTCGACCCGCCCCGTGCCCCTGACCTCGACGTTCCTGATCAGCACGGCGACGGAACCAGGGAGGCGGCGCAGGCCGACATGGTGACGCCCAGCAGCTCGCCACCCCCGCCGGCGAGGGAGAGGGCGGCGGCGTGGGCGGCGTAGATGCCGGTGACCGGGTCGGCGAGCGCGTCGCCCAGGAATACGGGGTCGCCCTGCGTGTCGACGCCGGTCAGGCCGCCCGCGACGGCGGCGTCGTCGCCGAACGCGCTGCGGTCGTCGTCGCGGCCGTACCCGGTGATACTCACCCAGACCCGGCCCGGACGGGCGGCGAGGAACTCCTCGGCGTGGACTCCGAGCCGGCGCAGTGCCCGGGGCCGGGACGCCTCGATGACGACATCGGCCCCGGCGACCACTTCGGCGAGCGCGCCCGAGGCGAAGTCCAGGACCAGGCTGTCGTGTCCGTCGTGCAGCCAGTGGTAGAAGGCGGGCGATCCGGCGCGGGCTCCGTCCGGGCGGGTGGTGCTCTCCACCTTCGTCACCTGAGCACCTGCCAGACCCAGGAGTCGCGCGCACAAAGGGCCCGCCCAGAGGGCCGACAGGTCGACGACACGGAGGGTGGCCGGGTCGCGTACGCACTGCTCGCCGAGCCGCTCGATCCGTACCGGGGGTCCGCTCGCGGAGGCGTGCTCCCCGGCGGCGATCCCCAGCAGTTGCGCACTCGCCGCCACTTCGGCGGCAGTCGCCCGCTTCGCCACCTCATGGAGCGGCTCGCCCTCGGCACCGGACAGGAGGGCGACGAGAGCCGGTACGGCGGCCAGGTCGTCCGGGCGGGCGAGGTTCACGGCTGACCAGCCGTCGGCCGCTTCGAGGAGGTGGCAGGAGCCGCCGGCCGAGGTTCTGCCGGGGAGCCTGTGGTCCAGCAGCCGGGCACGGAGAAAGAGGGCGGTGGGCAGGTCGACGGGCACGCCCGTGAGAGCGGTGAACTCCTTCGCGAGCGAGGCGAGCGGAGGCAGATACGGCTCGACGGACTCCGTCCATCCGGCGAGAGCGTCATTCTCCAATGGTCAAACGCCCTTCTCCTTCGAGATAACCCCAAATTACACTCCGCCCATGGCCTTGGACTCCCCCTTCGTCCTCGTGGACCTCGACCGTGAACCGCCTTCCGCCCTTGGGCTGGGGACCACGGCAGCGACCGGGCGCGTCCTTGTGGGCATCGCGGAGAAGCCCGTCGTCGCCGCCGAAGGCGACTTCGACGTCCTCCTCACCGCCGCCCCCGATCCTCCGCGCCCCTGGGTGAGCTGCGCCGCCCCGTACGCAGACGCCCGTCGGCTGGGGGAGATCGTCGCGGACCGCCCCGCCGCGTCCGTCGCCCTGACGCAGGTGCTGCGGATGGGCCCGGCACTGGCGCCGCCCGATCGTCTTGTGGCCGAGTCACTCGCCTATTCGACTCTTCAGGCGTCGGCCGTCTTCCGCGCCTGGCTGGACTCGGCGCCCGCTCGTGCTCCGCGCCCCTCCCCCACGCCGGTACGGCTGGGCCGTGACGGTGACCGGCTCGCCATCACCCTGGACCGGCCGGAGGCCCGCAACGCCATGGACGCGGGTACGCGGGACGCCCTGTGCGAGGCGCTCGAGGTCGCCGTGGCGGACCCGTCGATCACTCGGGTCGACCTGTACGGCAACGGGCCGGCCTTCTGCGCCGGCGGGGATCTCAGCGAGTTCGGCACGGCGAGGGATCCCGGACAGGCCCATCTGGTGCGTGTCCGGCGCAGTCCCGCCGCGCTGCTTCAGCGGTGCGGGGATCGCGTCACCGCGCATCTGCATGGTGCCTGCGTGGGAGCGGGCATCGAGTTGACGGCGTTCGCGGGGCGGGTGCTGGCTTCGCCGGACACGGTGATTCGGTTGCCGGAGGTGGGGATGGGGCTGATTCCGGGGGCGGGGGGTACGGCGAGTCTGCCGCTGCGGGTGGGGCGGGAACGTACGGCCTATCTGGCGTTGTCGGGGGAGGCGTTGGGTGTGGGGGAGGCACTTCGGTGGGGGTTGGTCGATGAGGTGGTTCAGGGGGAGTAGGCGTCCCGCGGGGTGGGCGGTCTCTTTTTGTCTGCCGGCCGGTGGGGGCTGGTCGCGCAGTTCCCCGCGCCCCTATCGTGGGCGCCGGCTGGGGAACAGGTGTTTCCTGTCCGTCACTTGCCTGTCCATTGCGGCGTTCTTCGTTCCGCGAACGCCGTCGCGCCCTCTGTCGCGTCCGCGCTGCGGAACACCGCCTCGGTCTCCGACGGTTCGGCCCAACGGCGTTCACGCATCAGCTTCTTGGTCATGGTGACGCCCAACGGGCCGTTCTCGGCGATCCGTTCGGCAAGGGACAGTGCCTCCGCACGGACAGTGCCGGCCGGGACCACCCGGTTCACCAGGCCGAGCTCCCGAGCTCTGGCCGCCGTGATCAGTTCTCCCGTGAGGCCCATTTCCAGGGCGACGGCGAGGGGGATGCGGTCGGCGAGGGTGGTGGCGCCGCCCGCCGCGAAGAGGCCCCGCTTGACCTCCGCGATTCCGAGGGACGCGTTGTCAGCGGTGACCAACAGGTCGCAGGCCAGGGCCAGTTCGAAACCTCCGGCCACCGCGGACCCGTTGAGGGCCGCTACGACCGGGGTGGCCACGCCCTCGCGGAGGAACCAGGTCAGGCCGTCGAAGCGGGCGCCGCGCGCGAAGGCCTTCAGGTCCATGCCCGCGCAGAAGACCGGGCCCGCCCCGGTGAGGACGATCGCCCGGACGGTGGGGTCCGCGTCCGCCTCCTTCAGTACGGCGGAGAGTTCCTGGACGAGCTCCGGGTCGAGTGCGTTTCGCGCGTCGGGCCGGTTCATCGTGGCCACGATGACGTGACCCATCCGTTCGGTCAGGACCAGGTCGTCCTGAGGCATGGCGGCTCCTGTTCGGTTCGGTCCGAAGTGTCAGTCGGAGGCGGGCAGAGGCTTGGCCGCCTTGATCGTCATCGGGGTGCCGTCGCAGGTCAGTTCGCCCGCTCCGGAAGCCGTGCAGAGCAGTTCGAGGGTGCCCGTGGCGTTCACGTACCGCTTGCCGATGATGGTCCCCGAGCCGGGGTCCCTGACCGCCGGCAGGGAGGTGGCGGGCACCATTGGCTCACCCGCGCAGGCGAGTCGCGGGTGGGCGTCGGCAGGGGCCCGGATCACGACCACGCGGGTGCCGCAAGCTGTGCTGGCCAACTGGTCGCCGGGGCGTGGTGTCGTCGCCGAAGTGGTCATGGCAGGGGTCCCTTTCGGGCAGGCGGTCGGGGTCGCAAGGTCACTCGGGGTCACGCGACCGGTCCGGTTCGCGGAGGCTTTCGGCGAGCAGGCTGACGTCGTACGACTGGCGGGCCATCCAGAACCGCAGGAACCCGGTGAGGGAGTAGCGAAGGAAGAGTGCCGCGCCCACCACACCGGCGGCGATTCCGGCGAGGCCGAGGGCGATGCCGTCGTTCTGGACGAGGGGGTCGAGGGTGTTGTGGGTGACCAGATAGCCGGAGGCGCCGAGGATCACGCTCAGTGCCATCAGGGCGCCGCCGAGGCGCAGCCAGAGCTGGGAGCGGGCGGCGGCCGGGTCGGAGATCCTCAGTTCCGTCAGTTCGCGGACGAAGCGGTCCGCACGAGGCTCGGCGGATGTCATGCGGAACTCCCGAGGTAGAGGGCGGACAGTTCGGCGCGCAACCCGTCGTCGGGGTGGCCCTGCCGTTGGACCCGGCCGCGCACGAGTACGGCGGCCCGGTCGGCGATGTCGAGTACGGCGGCGGCGAACTGCTCGACGACCAGGACGGCCACGCCCTGCCGGGCGATCTCGGCGACCTGCTCGTAGAGCCGGGCGACCACCAACGGGGCGAGACCCATGGAGAGTTCGTCGAGGAGGAGGACGGCCGGGTCGGTGGCGAGGCCCCGGGCAAGGGCGAGCATCTGCTGTTCGCCGCCGGACATCGTGCCGGCCGGCTGGGAGGCGCGTCGGGCGAGGACGGGGAAGCGGGTGAAGGCGATCTCCTCGACCTCGGCCCGGGTGCGGCCGGTGTGGGTCATCATCAGGAGGTTGTCGCGCACCGAGAGGTTGGGGAACACCCCGCGTCCTTCGGGGATCAGACAGACTCCGGCGCGAGCCAGGTCGCGTGGGGCGGCGCCCGTCATGTCCCTTCCGCCGAGGCGGAGTTGGCCGGACTCTGCCGGGTGGATTCCGGCCGCGACGCTCAACGTGGTCGTCTTTCCGGCGCCGTTGGGGCCGAGCAGTGCCACCATCTCGCCGGCGGCGACGCTCAGATCGACTCCGTGCAGGACGGTGATCCGTTCGTGGGCGGCGCGGATGCCGCGCAGTTCGAGCAGCGCGTTCACGCGTCCCCCAGGTAGGCGGCAAGGACCGTCTCGTCGTCGCGGATCACCTCGGGCGGGCCGACTGCGATGACCTTCCCCAGGTCGAGGACGTACACGTCGTCGGACACGCTCATGACGAGGCTCATGTCGTGTTCGACGAGGACGACGGCCGTGCCCTCGTCGGCGAGGGAGCGCAGCAGGGCGGCGAAGCGCTCGGTCTCCTCGCCGTCCTGTCCGGCGGCGGGTTCGTCGAGGAGAAGCACCTTCGGGCGCAGGGCCAGTGCCCGGCCGACCTCGACGAGACGGCCGACGCCGGTGGGCAGGGTGTCGGGCGCGGTGTCGGCGATGCCGGTCAGGCCGAGCCGGTCGAGGATCTCCCTGACCACGGCGGCCGCGCGCGGCCGTTCGGGGCCGAGTTCGGCGGCGACGAGCAGATTGTCACGGACGCTGAGCCGCCCGAACAGCTCCAGCCGCTGGAACGTACGGGCGAGACCGCAGTGGGCGCGGGCCGAGGGTCGCATCCGGGTGACGTCCCGGTCGTCGAGGAAGACGCGCCCCGACGAGGGTCTGCGCAGCCCGGACGCGACGTCGAACAGGGTGCTCTTCCCTGCCCCGTTGGGCCCGATGAGCCCGGTGACGCGGCCGGGTTCGGCGGTCATGGCGACCCCGTCCAGGGCCCGGTTGCCGCCGAAGGAAACCGTCACTCCGCTAACTCGCAGCGACGCCACGGGCCAGCACCTCCCCGTCCTCCGGGCGCCAGTCGCGCCGTACGCCCCACCACTCGACCGGAATCTCCGGCTCGGCCGCCGACGTCTGCCGGACGGTGGCCCAGGTCCGTAGTGCCACGGCCACGACGGCGGCTCCGCCGAGGAAGACCCAGCCGTCGATGACGTCGCCCAGGCGCAGCAGCCAGGCCGTGGCCAGCCAGGCGGCGAGTGCCGTGAGCGCGATGCGGTCGCGGCCGAGTGGCTCCCACTGGCGCCGGAAGTGGGCCGCGATGCCGTCGGGGTTCTTGCCCAGGCCCAGGCCGGCGAGGGCCGGCAGCAGGGCGACCGGATTCTGCAGGGCGGGTGCCACGGCGACCAGCGCGTTGGTCGGACCGATGAGCGCTGTACCGGTGAACAGGCCGTTGCCGACCGCTCCGAGTCCGCCGAGCACCGCGACCAGGAAGATCGGCAGCCCGGCCACCAGGTTGAACTGTTCGGGGGTGATGGCCCGTTGCTGCATTCCGTAGAGCGCGCCGCCGAGGCCCGCGATCCCGGAGGCCAGGGCGAACACCAGTACTTTGGCGACGAGCAGGTTGCCGCCGAGCGTGGCGTAGGCGGCCTCGCTGTCGCGCAGGGCGATCAGCCGGCGTCCGAATCTGCCCCGCCGCACCGCCGCCACGCCGATCGACGCGAGGGCGAGACAGACGGCGGCGAGCACCATCAGTTCCTCCCCGCTGTCCAGCCGGATCCCGAACAGCGAGGGCCCGGCCGCCTCCACCGACCCCTGGTCGAACAGCGCGACCTCGACGCCGAGGACATGGAAGGCGGGGAGGGTGAAGATCCATCGGTCGAGTACGACGGCGAAGGCGGCGGTGCCCAGCGCCAGGTACACGCCGGACAGCCGCAGCGCGGGGAGTGCGATCAGCGCCCCGGCGACCGCCGAGACGAGTACCGCCAGGCCCAGCGCCCACAGCTGCCCGTGCGCGCCGAAGTGCGCCCACACGACCGCGCCGATGCCGGCCATGCTCAGCTGACCCAGGGAGATCTGGCCCGCGTACCCGGCGAGGGGGACGTACGAGAGAGCCACCACGCCGAGCGAGAAGATCGGCCCGTAGGTGATGAGGTCCGCCTCGCCGAGCACCGAGGCGAGCACGATGCCGAACACGACGGTCGCCGCCGCGAAGACGAGGGTGCCCCGTGCGGTCGGCACCGGGACCGGAGCCAGTCGCCGGTCGCGTCCGCGCAGCCGCCGGTGCGGGAACAGCAGCAGGGCGAGGAACAGGAGCAGGGCGGGGGCGGCCAGGCGCAGGCCGGGCAGGTAGTCGTTCTGCGGCAGGTAGCCGGTGAGATAGCTCTCCGTGCAGCCGATGACGACGGCCCCGATGAACGTGAGCGGCACGCTGCGCAGCCGGCCGAAGACGGCGGCGGTGTAGGCGCTGACGATCAGGAGGGAGAGCTGGGCGGCGTCGAGGGTGACGCTGGGGGCGATCAGTATGCCGCCGAGTGCGGCGAGTTGGGTGCCCATGATCCAGGCGGTCCTGTTGGCCCGTACGGGATCGGCACCCGTCAGCCCGACGAGTGCGCGGTCGTCGACGGTGGCCCGCATCTCGGCGCCGACCCGGGTGCGGTAGAGCAGGACGCGCAGTCCCGCGGCGACCGCGAGTGCCACGCCCATGGTGATGGCCTGATGCCAGGTGACGGCGGCCGGACCGATGTGGAAGGGGGCGCGGTCGGCGAAGAACGCGGGCAGCGGCCGGGCCACGTTCGGGTCCCAGATCCAGCGGGCGACGCCGATGAGTCCGCTGAGCAGGGCGACCGTCATGACCAGTCGTTCCGCCTCGCCGAGCGCCTGGACGGGCCGCAGGACGAACCGCTCGACGAGGAGTCCGAACGCCGGGGCGAGCAGCAGCAGTACGACGGCCAGGGCGACCGGCACCGGCCAGCCCCAGCCGACGGTGAGCTGCCAGTAGGTGAACGCGGAGAGCATGCCCGCGGCGCCGTGCGCGAAGTTGAAGACGCCGGTGGTGGTGTAGGTGAGCACGAGACCGCTGCCGATGACGGCGTAGATCGCAGCCGTGCTGAGGCCGACGATGCCGAAGGTGAGGAACTGGTCCATGACGCGCCGTCACTCGATGCCGGGGTCGGCCGACCGAGTGGTCCCCTCTCTGGGGGTGGAAACTAGCTTCTCAGTCAGAGAGAATCAAGCATTCGGACAAGGCTGGGAGAAACCATGACCGGACAGCGCAGGGGAACCGCGATCGCCATGACCGACTCGGAGCGTGACACGTTTCTGCGTACGCAGCCCGTGTGCCGGGTGGCGACTCTCGGGGCGGGCGGCGACCCCCATGTCAGCGCCCTGTGGTTCGTGTGGGACGGGACGGCCCTGTGGCTCAACTCGCTGGTCCGCAGCCAGCGTTGGACCGACCTGGAGCGCGATCGGCGGATCGGCGTGATCGTCGACGACGGGGGCGGCGACTTCGTGCGACTGCGAGGCGTGGAGCTGCGGGGCGAGGTGGAGGTGGTCGGCGAGACTCCCCGGAAGGGGGCACCCGTGGATGAACTCCGGGAGCCGGAGAGGCTGTTCGCCGACAAGTACGCGGACGGCCGGGACTTCCCGTACGACGGACGGCACGCGTGGCTGCGGGTGACAGCTCAGAAGGTGGTGAGCTGGGACTTCTCCAAGCTGCGGCGGGACCGTTGACGCCTTCGCGACCTCCGTGAGAATCTTCCATTCACTTTGAGAGAATGGAATTCTCCGTGTCCACTGACGACCTGATGGAGATCCAGCAACTGCTGGCCCGGTACGCGGTGTACATCACCCAGGGAAACCTGGACGGCGTGCTCGCGGTCTTCACCTCCGACGGGACCTACAGCGCCTTCGGCGACACCTATGCCCTCGACGAGTTCCCGGCGCTGGTCGCGGCGGCCCCCAAGGGGCTCTTCCTCACCGGGACGGCCGTCGTCGAGCCGGGCTCGGACGAGAACTCCGCGTCCGGCACCCAGCCCCTGTGCTTCGTCGACCACTCCACCCACGACCTGCGCATCGGCTACTACAACGACGCCTACACGCGCACCCTGGACGGCTGGCGGCTGCGCACACGTGCCATGACGTTCATCCGCCGCAGCGGCACGCACGACTCGGGGCGCCCGCACGCCCACCGGGGCCCGGGCACGTGAACGTCACCGGGTTCCGCACGGACCTGCGGCGCTGGCTCGACACGAACGACCTCTCCCCCGGCGCGGGCGACTCGCTCGACGCGCAGGTCGCACAGCTCGCCCGGGTCCGGCGCGCGCTGTACGAGGCGCGGTGGATGCGGTACGGATGGCCCGCCGAGGTGAGGGGGCTCGGCGGGCCCGCCGTGCTGCGCGCGGTGCTCGGCGAGGAGGTCGCGACCCGGGGCCTGGCCGAGCCGGGGATCTACTCGATGGTCGAGGTGCTGGCCCCGACGATGATCTCGTACGCGCGTCCCGAGCTGGCCGCCGAGATGGTCCCGTTGCTGCTCGGCGGCCGGGAACAGTGGTGCCAGGGCTTCTCGGAACCGGGCTCCGGCAGCGATCTGGCCTCGCTCACCACCAGGGCCGTCCCCCGGGGCGACGACTGGGTGGTGACCGGCCAGAAGGTGTGGACGAGCCTCGCCCAGTACGCCGCCCGCTGCGTCCTGCTCACCCGCACGGCCCCCGGCCACGCGGGCATCACCGCGTTCTTCGTCGACATGGACACCCCGGGGATCACCGTCCGTCCGCTGCGCACGATGCACGGAGTGGACGAGTTCGCGGAGGTGTTCCTCGACGATGTGACCGTCCCCGGCGACCGGATGCTGGGCCGCCCGGGCGACGGCTGGCAGCTGGCGATGGACCTGCTCCCGCACGAGCGCTCGACCTGCTTCTGGCACCGTATCGCCCATCTCTACACGCGACTCGACCACCTGCTGGAACAGACGCACCCGTCGGACTCCGCCCAGGACGACGACGCCCTCGGCGCCGCCTATCTCGCCCTGCACACCGCCCGCTGCCGCTCCCACACGACGCAGCGGCGCCTGGCGGAGGGGGACCGCCTGGGCCCGGAGACCTCCATCGACAAGGTGCTGCTGGCCACGGCGGAGCAGCACCTCTTCGACACCGTGAGGGACTTGCTGCCCGGGGTGCTGGAGCTGACCCGGACGCCCTGGCGCTCGGAGTATCTGTACTCCCGCGCGGCGACCATCTATGGCGGCACCGCCGAGATCCAGCGGAACATCATCGCGCGCCGCTTGCTGGACCTCGGAAGGGAGCAGTGAGGGAGTGGCCGTGGACGCCGCCGAACGGGATCTGCTGGCCGCGACACTCCGCGGGACGATGACGGCTGCGACGGGGCCGGCCCTCGACGCCGCGCTGGCCGACCTGGGCTGGGCCGACCTGCTGCGGGAACTGCCGGACGTCGCGGTACCGCTCGCCTTCCGGCTGCTCGGCGAGACCGGCGCGCACGCCCCGCTCCTCAACGACGTGCTGCTGCACGCGGCCGGCCGACCGATCGGGGGCACGCTGCCCCTGCCGTACTCGGGCGGCGCGTGGGTGGTCTGGGAGCGCGGCGGTAGCCGGACGCCGAGTCTCTGCCTCGACGGTGAACTGCCCTGGCGGAACAGCCCGGTGGGTGGGCCGGTCGCGCTGGGTGCGGGCCGGCGGGCGCTCGGGTGGTGGCTGCTGGGCACCGGGCGGGCCATGCTCGCGCTGGCCCGGACGCATGTGCTGGACCGCACCCAGTTCGGCCGGCCCCTCGCGTCCTTCCAGGCAGTACGGCACCGGCTCGCGGAGACGCTCGTCGACCTCGAAGGCGCCGAGGCGACTCTCGTGGCCGCCGACGACGACCTGGGTGCGCTGCTGGCCAAGGCCGCGGCCGGACGGGCGGCGCTGACGGCGGCCCGGCACTGTCAGCAGGTGCTGGGCGGTATCGGCTTCACCGCCGAGCACGATCTGCACCGGCATGTCAGGCGGGCTCTCGTGCTCGACGGACTGCTGGGCAGCGCAAGGGAGTTGACGCGGGAAGCGGGGGCGCTCGTACGGGAAGGGCGCTCGGCTCCGCGGGTGGTTCAGCTCTGACACACGTCCATATGTCTGTCTGCGTCTGGGAGCCCCTGTGACGGATCTCTGGAGTGATCTGCTCGCGTGCCTGGAACTCCGCCCCGAGGAAGACTCGGTTTTCGAGGGAGGCAACCAACGTCTCGGTTACCACCGGCTGTTCGGTGGACAGTTGCTCGCCCAGTTCGTGCGGGCGGCCGCACTCGCCTGCCCGGGCAGGACGGTGAAGTCCGTGCACACCCTCTTCGCGCGCGCGGGACGGCCCGACGAGCCCGTCCGGTACGAGGTGACGGTCCATCATGAGGGCGGCACCTTCGCGACGTTGGCGATCGTCGCCCGTCAGTCCCCCGGTGTCATGGCCACCGCCTCGGTGTCGATGCACGCCCTGGAAGCCGGTCCCGACCACCAGACACCGTTCCACGTCCCTGTCGTGCCCGGCGAGGAACACTCCGTGGACCTGGATCTGCTGCCCTGGGAGACCCGCGCGGCCACCGGCCTCGACACCCCGAAGGCAAAGACGCCCGAGTACGAACTCTGGATGCGCACACCGGCCGTACGCCCCGAGCTGGCGCCGGCCCTCACCGCGTACGCCACCGATCTGAGCCTCATCGGCACCGCGCTGCGCCAGGTCGAAGGCGTCGGCCAGCACGATGCGAACACGGCGTTCACGGCGGCGGTGACGGCGCACACCGTGAGCTTCCACCGGCCCTTGCGCACCGACTCGTGGCTGCTGCTGCGTCAGCACGCTCCCCTGCTGGCGCACGGGCGTTGCTACGGCCGAGGTGACGTCCTCACCGCAGAGGGCTCCCTGGTCGCCTCGTACGCCCAGGAAGCCCTGCTCCGCTTCAAAAACTGACGTCCGGTCACCTCACCTCAGGGCGCCGGTACTTCGATCACCGTCGCCGAGCCCATCCCCCCGCCGGCGCACATGGCGGCGACGCCGATCCCGCCGCCGCGTCGGCGCAGTTCGTGCACGAGGGTGACCAGCATCCGGGCACCCGTGGCGGCGACCGGGTGCCCCAGTGAGCAGCCGCTGCCGTTCACGTTGACGCGGTCCGGGTCCAGTCCGAGCCGCTTGACGGCGGCCACGGGTACGACGGCGAAGGCCTCGTTGATCTCGTAGAGGTCGACGTCGGTGAGCGAAAGACCGGCCCGCTTCAGAGCCTTGGGGATCGCGGTGACCGGGGCGAGGCCCATCTCGGCGGGGTCGACGCCCACGGACGCCCACGCCCGGACCGTACCGAGAGTGGGGAGCCCGAGACGGTCGCTGGCGATGACCAGGGCCGCCGCCCCGTCGTTCGCGCCGCCCGCGTTGCCGGCCGTGATGCTGAATCCCTCGATCTCCGGGTGCAGGGGCTTGAGCGCGGCCAGTCGCTCCGCGCTCGTGTCGCGGCGCGGGTGCTCGTCGACGGAGAACAGGCCGTGCGGGGTGTCTATCGGGACGAGTTCGGCGTCGAACCGGCCCTCGTCGATGGCCCGTACCGCGTTGCGGTGCGAGCGCAGCGCCCAGTCGTCCATCTCGGTACGGCTGATGTCTGCCCGGACGGCCGTGTTCCAGCCGACGGTGATCGACATGTCGGTGTTGGGCGCGTCCGGCCGGGCGGGGTGGGTCGGCGACATCCAGGTTTCCCACTCGCCGTCGGCCTTCGTCACCGAACGCGGCGAGGTGGATGCCGAGTTGACGCCGCCGGCGATGACGAGTTCGTCCATGCCGGCGCGGATGCTCGCCGCCGCGCTCTGGACGGCGGCCTGGCCCGCCGCGCAGTGCCGGTTGTGGGCCAGCCCCGGCACCCAGGTGAGACCAGTGGTCACGGCGGCGTGCCGGGCGATCACACCGCCGCCGTACAGGCCCTCGCCGAGGACGATGTCGTCGATGAGGGACACGTCCACACCGTCCGTGGCGGCTGCCGCTGCGACGATGTGGTGGGCCAGGTCGAAGGCCGAGGTGTCACGCAGGGTGCCCTTGAACGCGGTGCCGACGGGAGTGCGCAGGGCGGACACGATGACTGCTTCAGGCATGGGTGGTCTCCAGGTCGGCGAGCAGGGTGCGACGCAGCAGTTTTCCGGTGTCGGTCTTCGGCAGCTCGGCGCGGAAGACGACGGTGTCGGGCGTCTTGGCGGAGCGCAGGCGGTCCCTGACCCAGGCGCGGATCTCTTCCGGGTCGCCCGTCCCGACGAGGACGGCGACGATCCGCTGCCCCCACTCGGGGTCGGGCAGCCCGATCACCGCCGCCTCGACGATGCCGGGATGAGTGAGCAGGACGTCCTCGATCTCGGCCGGGGCGATGTTCTCGCCGCCCCGGATGATGGTGTCGTCGGCGCGTCCCTCGATGAACAGATAGCCGTCGGCGTCGAGCCGTCCCCGGTCCCGGGTGGCGAACCAGCCGTCGCCGTCCAGCGCGGTGGCCCGGCCCCCGTACTCGCCGGAGATCTGGTCCCCGCGCACGAACACCAGCCCTGTGGTGCCGACTTGGGCAGGCTGTCGGCCCTCCTGGTCCCGGATCTGGATCTCGACGCCGGGCAGCGCCCGTCCCACCGAGCCGAGCCGGTCGCGTACCGCCGGCTCGTCGGACACCAGTGCCTCGCGGTGGTCGTCAGGGCCGAGGACGGCGATCGAGGACGTGGTCTCGGTCAGCCCGTACGCGTTCACGAAGCCGGTGTCCGGGAAGATCCGCAGCGCCCGTTCGACCAGGGGCCTCGGGGTGCGGGCGCCGCCGTACGCGAGGCTTCGCAGGGTCGGTGTCCGGGCGGTGGCGCCGTCCGGGACCTCGGCGACGATCCGGGCGAGCATCGTCGGCACGACGAGCGCGTGGGTGACCCGTTCGCGCCGGACGGCCGCCAGCCACTCGGGCGCGTCGAAGGCGGACTGGTACACGATCCGACGCCCCGAGTAGAGGTTGGTCAGCAGGTTCATCAGACCGGCCACGTGGTACGGCGGCACCGCCACGAGCGTCGCCGCGTCGGGCTCGGCCGACCCGAACTCCTGGGTGTTGAACACGTAGGCGAGCAGGTGGCGGTGGCGCAGGACAGCCGCCTTGGGCTCCGCCGTCGTCCCGCTGGTGTAGAGCACGACGGCGATGGCGTCCTGGTCCTGCGGGGCCGGTTCGTCGTCGCTCCGGCCCGTCTCCCGCTCGGCCTGCAGGAGTTCGTCGAGGTCGTCGGCGCGCAGCACCAGCGCGCCCGGGTGGCGGTCCAGCAGTCGGGTCAACTGGTGTTCGCCGAGGCGGTAGTTGAGAGGGATGAAAGGGACTCCCGCGAGGGCCGCGCCGAACAGGGCGACGGGGTGGGCGAGATGGTTGGCGCCCAGGTACAGCACGGCCGACCGGTGCCGGAAGCGGTGCGCGGCGGCCCGGGCGCGGTCCAGCAGCTCCGAGGCGGTCAGGGAACGGCCGTCCACCGTCACCACCACCCGGTCCCCGGCGGAGGTCGCCATCTCCAGAATCATGGTTATATTCATGAGAATGCTATTCTCATCTTACTAGAGCCCTGCTTGCAAGAGAGGAAAACCTTGATGCAGATCAGTGGCAGCTCGGCAGTCGTCGTCGGTGGGGCCGGAGGCCTGGGCGAAGCCACCGTCCGCCGGTTGCACGCGGCGGGCGCGAAGGTGGTCGTCGCCGACCTCGCCGACGAGAAGGGCAAGGCGCTGGAGCAGGAGCTCGGCGTGCGTTACGTACGGACGGACGCCACCTCGGAGGACGATGTCCTCGCGGCGCTGGCCGAGGCGGAGTCGGCGGGCCCGCTGCGGATCTCGGTGGACTGCCACGGCGGGCCGGCGAGCGGCGGCCGCCTCATCGGCAGGGACGGCACACCGATCGGCCTCGACGGCTTCAAGAAGACCATCGACGTCTACCTGACCGGCGTCTTCAACGTGCTGCGGCTGGCCGCCGCGGCCATGGCTAAGCAGGAGCGAACCGACGACGGCGACGACGGCCGAGGGGTCATCGTCAACACCGCGTCGATCGCGGCGTACGAGGGCCAGACCGGCCAGCTTCCCTACGCGGCGGCCAAGGGCGGCGTCGTCAGTATGACGTTGGTGGCCGCCCGGGATCTCTCCCCGCTCGGCATCCGGGTCGTCACCATCGCTCCCGGCACCTTCCTGACTCCGGCCTACGGCAAGGCGGGTGACCAGTTGGAGGCCTACTGGGGTCCGCAGGTTCCCCATCCCCGGCGGATGGGACGCTCCCCCGAGTACGCGGCGCTCGTCGAGCACATATGCGAGAACGGCTATCTCAACGGCGAGGTCATCCGCCTCGACGGAGCGCTCAGGTTTCCGCCCAAGTGAGCGACGGCAGGGGTTCGTTGAAGGGAAAGATCGCCTTCGTCGCCGGCGCGAGCCGGGGTATCGGGCGAACGGTCGCCGTGGCGTTGGCGGAGGCCGGGGCGTCGGTGGCGGTGGCCGCGCGGTCCGAGGAGACGGGCCGGCTGCCGGGGACGATCCACTCGGTCGCCGACGGGATCACGGCGGCCGGCGGCCGGGCGCTCGCCGTGCCCTGCGACGTCACCAGCGAGCAGTCGGTGGAGGCGGCCGTGACGGCGACGGTCGCCGAGTTCGGCGGCATCGACATCCTGGTCGCCAACGCAGGGGTGCTGTGGCTCGGCCCGGTCGAGTCGACGCCGCTCAAACGCTGGCAGCTGTGCCTGGACGTCAATCTGACCGGCGTCTTCCTCGTCACCAAAGCCGTGATCCCGTACGTCCGGCAGCGCGGCGGCGGATCGCTGGTCGCCGTGACGACGAGCGGGGTCGGGATGACCGACCGGGGCGCCAACGCGTACTGGGTGTCCAAGGCGGCCGTCGAGCGCCTCTATCTCGGCCTCGCCACCGACCTGCGGGCCGACAACATCGCCGTCAACTGCCTTGCCCCGTCCCGGATCGTCCTGACGGAGGGGTGGCAGGCGGCGGGTGGCGGTCGCGAGATCCCGCCCGGGATGGTGGAGCCGCCCGAGGCGATGGGCCGGGCCGCGGTACTGCTGGCCGGGCAGGAAGCGAGCGGGATCACGGGGACCGTACAGCGCTCGGAGTCGATCGGACGAGAAGCACCTGCCTGACGCCCGACCACGCGACGGGGAGGCAGGGTCGGGCATCAGGCAGTTGATCGGGCACCTCCCTCGCCCGGCACCTCAGGCGTGCGTCCCACCTCCCCGCGCCTCCCGTGCCGCCGCGCAGGCACCGCCGTCCACGAGGAGGTCGATGCCGGTGACGAAGCTCGCCTCCGCCGAGAGCAGGAAGGCGACCGCGGCGGCGACCTCCTCGGCGCGGCCCGGGCGGCCGGTGGCGGACCGGCGTACCAGGGTGTCCATGGCCGGCTGGGTCGCGGCTTCCCGGCGGCCCTGCGGGGTGTCGATGACGCCGGGCGAGACCGAGCAGATACGGGCGCCCAGCGGGCCGAGCCGCAGCGCCTCCCGGCGTACGAACCGGTGCACCCCGTGTTTGGCCCAGGCGTAGGCGACACCGCTGTCCTCGACGGCCGGTCCAAGGGCGTCATGGAGCCGGTCGAGGAAGCCGTCGGCGAGCGGGTCGTCCAGGACGGCCGCGACAGCCGGGGATGCCTCCAGGTTGCCGAGCAGCGGGGCCATCGAGGCGAAACAGACCATCGCCGTGCCCTGCGTGGCCTGTGGGCGCAGGACCTCGGCGAGCAGCGCGGTGCCCACCAGGTCCACCGTGAAGACGGTCCGCCAGTCGGCCATGGTGGGCGAGATGCCGGCGGCGTGGGCGACGGCGCGCAGAGTGCCGAGTTCGGCGGTGCGCGCGGCGAGCCGGGCCAGGCCGTCCCGGTCGGTGACGTCGAGGACGAACGGCTCGACGGTCGTGCCCCCGCCGGCAGTCGCGAGGTCCGTCGCCGCCGCTGTCACGGTCGCCTCGTCCCGGTCGACGAGCAGCAGCGTGTCCACCGTGCCGGCCAGGCGCCGCGCGCACTCCAGCCCCATTCCGCGTCCGGCCCCGGTGGCGACACCCACGGTGTTCATGTCCTGCTCCCGCCGTCGGCCCAGAACCTCTCCAGCATCGGCCGCGTCGCCCGGTCCACGAGCTCGACGAGGACTCCGCCCGGGCCGCGCAGGAAGGCGAAGTCGGACCCGGCCGAACCGATGCGGGACGCCTCGACCGTGTAGCCGAGCCCGGCGAGTTCCGCGCGGTCCGCGCCCACGTCGTCGGACCAGTAGCCGACGTGGTGGACACCTCCGGCGGGTCCCGCCTCCCAGAGGGTGCCGGGGACGCTCCGCAGGATCTCCAGCCGGGGTTCGGTCCGCGAGTAGACGCAGGCGAGTCGCACTTCGGCCTCGCCGGTGGGCAGCGTCATGGTCAAGGGGCCGGCGATCTCCGCGCACCACTCGTACCCGAACGCCGCCGACAACGCGGTCAGGGTGCCCTCGAAGTCCTCGACGACGATGCCGAGATGGAACTGGTCCTCGCCCCTCATGACCCGGCCACCTCACTCTCGCCGGAGGAGCCGCGCGGGACAGGGCCGTTGTGCTCGCCCAGCCGGGGCGGCGGCCCGTAACCGGGCTCGTGGCCCGCGATCCGTACCGGGCTGCGGACGAGTCGGTACTCGCCCGCCGTCACCACCGCCTCGGGGGTGGCCGCCAGCGCCTCCGGCAGCGTGCGTACGGCGGCGGCCGGGACTCCCAGGGGCCGTAGCCGGGCTTCCCAGGCCGCGGCGGTGTCGCCCGCCAGGGCCCGCGTCACGGCCTCCAGCACCTCTTCCCGCCGTGCCGCGCGCTCGGCCATGGTCGGGAACCCCTCGACGCCCGCCTCCGCCGCGAAGGACTTCCAGAAGCCGTCGTGGGTGATGAACAGCGCCAAGTGCCCCTCGGCGGTGGGGAAGAGCTGCGCCGGTACGTAGTAGGAGTGGGCGCCGAGCGGCAGGCGCCGTGGCTCGGTGCCCTCGTTGAGGTAGGCCGAGGCACGGTAGTTGAGCTGGGAGAGCATCACATCGCGGAGGGAGACGTCGACTTGGCCGCCGTGTCCGGAGACGATCTGCGCGAGGAGGCCCAACGCGGCGGTCAGGCCTGTCGAGTTGTCGGCGGCGGAGTAACCGGGCAGCGTCGGCGGGCCGTCGGGATCGCCGGTGAGCGCGGCGACTCCGGTGGCCGCCTGGACGACGTAGTCGAAGGCGGGTTCGTCGCCCGTCGCCAGCCCGAAGCCGGTCAGCGCGACGCACACGAGCCCCTCGTTCCACTTCCGCAGCGCCTCGTAGGTCAGCCCCAGCCGATGTATCGCCGACGGCTTGAGATTGACAAGCAACGCGTGCGCGTCGGCGGCGAGTTCACCGAGCCGGTGCTGTCCGGCGTCGGTCGTCAGATCCAGGCAGACGCTGCGTTTGCCCCGGTTGAGGCTGGCGAAGTAGGCGTCGCTCACCTGCCGCGAGATGTCCCCGCCGGGCGGCTCGATCTTCGTGACCTCGGCGCCCAGGTCGGCGAGCATCATCGTGGCGTAGGGGCCCGCCAGCATGTGGCCGACCTCCAGGACGCGGATGCCCGCCAGTGGCCCGGACTTCGGCCCGGAGCTCATCGCACCTCCGCCGCGAGGGCGGCCAGCATGTCCCGCGTGCGGCGCTTGGAGGCGATCAGTTCGTCCCTGCCCTCGCCGATCGGCAGCAGGCGCACCGACAGGTCGGTGACTCCGGCGTCGGCGAAGCCGCGGAACCGGGCCAGGACGGCCGCCTCGTCGCCGGCCGCGCACAGGTCGCCGATGTCGCGGGCGTCGCCGTAGTCCAGCAGGCGCTGGTAGTTGGGTGAGATCTCGGCCTCCCCGAGGATGCGGTTGGCGCGTTCGCGGGCCGCGTCGACCTCCGACGGCCGGCACAGACACACGGGGATGCCCGCGACGACCCTCGGCGCGGGTCGGCCCGCCCCCTCGGCCGCCTTGGTGATGCGCGGGACGACATGGTCGGCGACCGCGCGTTCGTCGGCCATCCACAGGACGGTGCCGTCAGCACGCTCGCCCGCGAGGGCCAGCATGACCGGGCCGAGCGCGGCGAGCAGGACGGGCAGTGGGCCTACGGGGCCGAGGTCGAGCGGGTTGTGCACGGTGAAGGTGCCGTTCTCGACGTCGACCGGGCCGGGGCCGCGCAGAGCCGCGTCGAGGACGTCGAGACAGTCGCGGGTGAACGCGGCCGGCCGCTTGTACGGCAGCCCGAGCATGTCCCGGACGATCCAGTGGTGCGAGGGGCCGACGCCCAGGGCCAGCCGTCCCCCGGTCGCCGCCTGGGCCGACAGCGCCTGGCGGGCCAGGGCGATCGGGTGCTGGGCCTGGAGCGGTACGACCGCCGTCCCGATCTCGATCCGCCCGGTCCGCGCGCCCATCAGCGCGACGGCTGTCAACGCGTCGAAGTCCGTGGGTATCTGGGGCACCCACGCGGTGTCGAGGCCCGCCTGCTCGGCCCATGTCACGTCGTCGATCATCCGCGCGACCTTGCGCGCGGAGTCCCCACGCTCCGGCCCGATCATCACACCGACCCGCACAGTGCCTCCAGATGTCGACAGGTTTCCGAGCAGAGTTCGAGCAGAGTCAGAGCGGGGTTCCCGCAGGTCTCAAGAGCCGGTGGCCGCGCTGCTCGCGTTCCCGGTGAGCGCCCGCATCTCCGCCACGAGCACGTCGAGCGGCGTACCGGTCGGGAAGACCGCCGCCGCGCCCGCCGCCCGCATCCGGGGCACGTCGGCCGGCGGGATGGTGCCGCCCACGACGACGGCTATGTCCTCGGCTCCGGCGGCCCGCAGAGCCTCGACCACCTTCGTGGTCAGGGCCAGATGCGCGCCGGAGAGGATGCTGAGCCCGACCACGGCCACGTCCTCCTGGACGGCGGTCGCCACGATGGTGTCGACGCGCTGGCGGATGCCGGTGAACACGACCTCGAAGCCGGCGTCACGCAGGGTCCGCGCGACGATCTTGGCTCCGCGGTCGTGCCCGTCCAGTCCGGGCTTGGCCACCAGGATCCGTGTGGCGGCGCTCATCAGAACACCACCGGCTGCTGGAACTCGCCCCAGACGGCCTTCAGCGCGGCGACCATCTCGCCCACCGTGCAGTAGGCCTTGGCACAGTCGATCAGTACGGGCATCAGGTTCTCCGTCCCGTCCGCCGCGCGCGCCAGCCGGAAGAGCTGTTCGCCTACGAGGGCGGCGTCCCGCGTGGCCTTCACGTCGGCGAGGCGCTTCAGCTGCCGGTCGCGGCCCTCCGCGTCGAGTTCGTACGTCGCCAGGTCCGGCGGCGGCTCGTCGGAGACGAACCGGTTGACGCCGACGACCGGGCGCGTGCCCGCCTCGACGTCCAGGTGCAGTCGGTAGGCCTCGTCCGCGATGAGTCCTTGCAGGTAGCCGTCCTCGATGGCGCGGACCATGCCGCCGTACCGCTCCAGGTCGTCCATGATCTCGACGATCCGTGCCTCGGTCGCGTCGGTGAGCGCCTCGACGAAGTACGAGCCGCCGAGCGGGTCCGCGACCCGGGTCACGCCGGTCTCGTGGGCGAGGATCTGCTGGGTGCGCAGGGCCAGGGTCGCCGACTCCTCGCTGGGCAGCGCGAACGGCTCGTCCCAGGCGGCCGTGAACATCGACTGCACGCCACCGAGGACGGAGGCCAGCGCCTCGTACGCCACCCGGACGGTGTTGTTCTGCGCCTGGGGCGCGTACAGGGAGGCCCCGCCGGCCACGCAACCGAAGCGGAACATCGACGCCTTGTCAGTCGTGGCGCCGTACCGCTCCCGGACAATGGTCGCCCAACGTCTGCGCCCCGCACGGTACTTGGCGATCTCCTCGAAGAAATCGCCGTGGGTGTAGAAGAAGAAGGAGATCTGCGGGGCGAACTGATCGACCGTCATCCGGCCGCGCTCCAGCACCGTGTCGACGTACGTCACTCCGTCGGCGAGCGTGAACGCCATCTCCTGCACGGCGTTGGCGCCCGCGTCACGGAAGTGCGAGCCGGCCACCGAGATCGCGTTGAACCGGGGTACCTCGGCGGCGCAGAACTCGATGGTGTCCGCGATCAGGCGAAGGGACGGCTGCGCGGGCCAGATCCAAGTCCCCCTGGACGCGTACTCCTTGAGAATGTCGTTCTGGATCGTGCCGGTGAGTTTCGCGCGCGGCACGCCCCCCCGTTCGGCAGCGGCGACGTAGAAGGCGAGGAGGATCGCGGCGGTGCCGTTGATGGTGAAGCTGGTGCTGATCCTGTCGAGGGGGATGTCCTCGAAGAGGATCTCGGCGTCGGCGAGGGTGTCCAGGGCGACGCCGACGCGGCCGACCTCCTCGGTGACCTCGGGGTCGTCGGAGTCGTAGCCGCACTGGGTGGGCAGGTCCAGGGCGACCGACAGACCGGTGCCGCCCTGGTCGAGCAGATAGCGGTAGCGGCGGTTGGACTCCTCGGGCGTGCCGAAGCCGGAGTACTGGCGCAGCGTCCACAGTCGTCCCCGGTAGCCGGTCGCGTAATTGCCGCGGGTGAAGGGGTAGTTGCCCGGCTCGGGCGGGTCGGCACCCCGGTCGGCGGGTCCGTAGACCGCCTGGAGCGGGATGCCTGAAGCGGTCTCGTCCGGTCGTGTCATCTCAGCTGGTCCTTCATCACCTTGCCGGTGGCGTTCAACGGCAGCTCTTCGAGGAACTCCACGAACCGGGGCGCCTTGAACCCGGCCATCCGTGCCCTGCTCCAGGCGATCAGCTCGTCCGCCGAGACGTCCCCGCAGCGCACGACGAACGCCTTGCCGACCTGCCCGAGCCGCTCGTCCGGTACGCCGATCACGGCGGCCTGCGCGACGGCCGGGTGTTCGAGGAGGAAGCCCTCGATCTCCGCCGGGTAGGCGTTGAAGCCGCCCACGATGAACATGTCCTTCTTGCGGCCGACGATCCTCAGGTGTCCCCGGTCGTCGAGGGTGCCGAGGTCGCCGGTGTGCAGCCGGCCGTCCGCGTCGATGGCCTCGGCGGTGGCGGCGGGATCGTCGAGGTAGCCGCGCATGACGCTGTAGCCGCGGAGGAGGACCTCCCCGTCGTCGGCGATGCTCACCTCGACGCCCTCGCAGGGGGTGCCGACCGTGGTGGCGATGTCCTCGAAGGAGTCGCCGGGGCGGGAGGCCGTTGCCGTGCCCGCCTCGGTCAGGCCGTACCCGGTCATGATGTGCCGGAAGGGCAGGTCGCTGACTATCCGGCGGATCAGCTCGACGGGGATGTCCGCAGAGCCGGTCACCGCCACCCGTAGCGAGGACAGGTCGTACCGGTCCCCCGCCGCCAGGAGCGAGTGGTAGAGCGTGGGCGGGCCCGGCAGGACCGTCACCTTCTCGCGCTCGACCAGTTCCAGGACGCGGTCCACGTCGAAGACGGGCACCGGCAGAACGGTCGCGCCCCGGATCAGGGAGGCGATGAGGCCCGCCTTGTAGCCGAAGATGTGGAAGAACGGGTTGACGATGAGATAGCGGTCGCCCTCCCGCAGGGTGGCGAGGTCGCACCACTCCCCGTACAGCCGGAGCGTCTGCGCGTGGGTCATCAGGACGCCCTTGGGCCGCCCGGTGGTGCCCGAGGTGAACGCGATGTCGCTGACGTCGTCGCCGCTCACCGCCCGCTCGAACGGCGAACCGCTGGCCAGGAAGCCCGACTTGAGGTCGATCACCGGCACTCCCGGCGGGCCCTCGAAGTCCAGGCCGAGGAAGCCCGCCTCGACCAGGAGGAGTTTGGCCCCGCTGCGGCGGACGATGTCGTGGGCCTCGTCCGCCTTGAACCGGGTGTTGACCGGGACGAGCACCCCGCCGGCGGTGAGCAGCCCGAAGGCGGCGACGATCCAGTCGGCGGAGTTGGGCGCCCAGATCGCGGCCCGGTCACCCTTCCCGACCCCGGCGGCGGCGAACGCTCCCGCGGCCATGCGCACCCGGTCGACCAACTCGGTGAAGGTGAGCCTGAGTCGGCCGTCGACCACCGCCTCGGCGTCACCGAAGCGGTCGGCCGCGCTCAGCACCATCCGCGGGATGGTCTCCCAGGTCATCCCGGGATCAGCCGGGAGAGGTTGCCGCCCATGATCTTGGCCTGGTCGGTGACGCTCAGGTGCTGGATGGCGTCGACGTAGCTCTGCGGCTGGGCCAGGCCTTCGGGGTGCGGGTAGTCCGAGCCGAACAGCACCCGGTCCACGCCCATCAGGTCGATGAGGTCGCCGAGGTCGTCCTCGTAGAACGGGCTGACGTGGATGCTGTCCTTGACGGCCTGTACCGGGTCGCCCAGGAACTCGTTCGGCATCTTCTTGTAGACGTCGCGGAGTTGGTCGAGCAGCGGTGCCACCCAGGAGGAGCCGTTCTCGATGAGCGCGATCTTCAGACCCGGGACCCGGAAGAGGGCGCCGTGACACACCCAGGCGGCGACCGCGTCCTGGATCGGCCGCCACTCGGACACCGTACGGAAGGCGTTGGGCTTGAACGGGAGCATCTCGTTCGTCCCGCCCTCCCAGTCGCTGGTGTACCGGGCGTAGCCGCTGTCCGAGGAGTGCATCGCGACCAGGACGCCGGTCTCGACGCAGCGCTTCCAGAACGGGTCGAACTCGGGCGCGGCGAAGGAGCGGGAGCCGCCGTACCCGGGCACGGGAGCGGGGCGCACCAGGATCGCCCGCGCGCCGCGCTCGACCGCCCAGTTCAGCTCCGCTATCGCCTTGTCGACGATGGGCAGGGTGATGACCGGGGTGGTGAGGATGCGGTCCTTGTAGGTGAAGCCCCACGTTTCGTACAGCCACTCGTTGAGCGAGTGGATCACCGCGTGGATCAGTTCGGGGTCGTCCCGCATCCGCTCCTCGATGAGACTGGCGAGCGTCGGGAACATCAGCGTCCGCTGCACGCCGAGCTCGTCCAGCAGCTCCAGCCGGGGCCCCGGTTCACGGAAGGCGGGGATGGAGCGCATCGGCTCGCCGAAGATCTCCCGGCGGCTCTTCCCGTCCGGGTTGCCGAACTTGAAGTAGTCCTCCATCGCCCCGGGGCGGGCGACCACCTCGAAGGTGGGGTTGGGGATGTACTCGCTGATCTGCCCCCGGATCGCGATCTTCGTACGGCCGTTCACCTGCACGTACTGAATCGCGCCTTCGTATTGCCTGGGGAGGTGTTTGGTCAGCGCCTCTTCGGTCTCGTACAGGTGGTTGTCCGCGTCGAAAAGCGGATACGGCAGCTCGCGCGACGGCATCGAGATCCTCCTTCGCAGATTGCGAGAATCTTATTCTCACTTCTTGCGGGCCGCAATATCCTTACGGAGAACGAACTTCTGAACCTTGCCGCTCGCGGTGCGCGGGAAGTCGTCGACGACGTGCACTTCCTCCGGCCACTTCTGCCGGGCGAGGCCCTCCCGGTCCAGGTGGGCGCACGTCTCGTCGAGGGTGGGCGCGCGGTGACCGGGTTTCAGCCGCAGGACGGCCGCCGCGTGTTCACCGAGCCGCTCGTCGGGCGCGGCCACCACCGCGGCCTCGGCGACGGCCGGCAGGGTCAGCAGCACCTCCTCGACCTCCAGCGCGCCGATGTTCTCGCCGCCCCGGATGATGATGTCGGCCTTGCGGTCGGTGATCGTGAGATACCCGTCGCCGTCGACGACCCCGATGTCACCGGTGCGGTACCAGCCGTCCGCGTCGAAGGCCCGGGCGGTCAGCGCCGGGTCGGTGTAGCCGAGGCAGAGATCCGGTCCCCGGCTGAGGATCTCGCCGTCGTCCGCGAGCCTGACCTCGACGCCGGGCAGGCAGTCCCCGTCGGTGTGGAGCCGCTTGGCCTCGGGCGCGGTGTGGCGGGAGCCGGTGATCGAGGGGTGCTCCGTGCTGCCGTACGAGCGGAAGACGGTGATCCCGAGGCGGGCCAGTCTGTCGGTGACGGCGGCGGGGATCGCGGAGCCGCCGAGGCCCGCGTACTTCATGCCGGCGAGGTGGGCGGGCGTGAAGGCGGGGTGATCGAGGAGGCTCGTCATGTAGTACGCGGCGCCGCCGCCGACCGTGAGCCCCTCGCTCCTCATCAGGCCGAGGGCCGCACCGGGGTCCCACACGTCGGCGAGATTCACCGGCGTGCCGTCCAGCACCGGGATGAGGAAGGCGTTGACCATGCCGATGAAGTGGCCGACGGGCGCCGAGGTGAGCTGGCGACCCCGGTCAGACGGATAGAGCCCGGACAGTTGCCGGGTCTCGAAGCCGAGGGTCTGGTGGCTGTGCACAACTCCCTTGGGATCGCGGGTCGTTCCGGAGGTGAACGCGATCAGTGCGGGACTCGCCGGATCCGTCGCGACAACCCCGGGGAGGGGTTCGTCGGCGAGCAGGTCCTCGAAGTCCCGCCCCACGACGCCGACCACGGGCACGCCCACGCTGAGGCCGGGCTGATGTTCGAGGTGACCGAAGCGGTCGGCGGTGACGAAGACGCGCGGGCGGACGGCTTCCAGGATGTAGCCGACCTCCTTGCGCCCGTAGAAGTGGACGACCGGCACGACGACCGCGCCGAGCAACGCCGACGCCCAGAAGACCGCGGCCGCCTCCATCCAGTTGGGCAGCTGGAAGACGACCACGTCCCCGGGGCCCACCCCGCGCGCCCCGAGCCCGGCGGCCAGCCGACGCGCGACCCGCTCGACGTCCGCGAACGTTCCCGTCCACGGCCGCACCGACGAGTGCACCCGGAACTCCGTGTCCGGGGCGGCCGACAACCCGTGCGCCAGCAGGTCACCGAGCGTGTCGCGGGTCCACCAGCCTGCCGCCTCATAGCGCTTCGCCAGCTCGGCGGGGACTGTGCGTGTGGGGATCGTTCGCATCACGGGAACTCCCTCCCTTGTGAAGAGAATTGCACTCTCGCAGAGGGAGAAGGTAAATTCCAGACATGGTACGAGACCACGGGTTCCACCCGGTCCGGATCAAGCGGATCGTCCAGGAGACAGCCGACACGCGCACATACGTTCTCGACGCTCCCTTCCCCTATCGCGCCGGACAGTTCCTGACCGTAAGGGCGTGCGGTGCCCTGCGCAGCTACTCCATGTCGAGTTCCCCGGACACCGACAGCGAGTTGACGACCACGGTGAAGCGGGTTCCGGGCGGCCTGGTGTCGAACTGGATGCACGACCACCTCGCACCCGGCGACCTCATCGAGACCACGGCCCCGGCAGGGGTGTTCTGTCTGCGCGAGGGCACCGCGCCGCTGGTGGCGCTCTGCGGCGGCAGTGGGGTCACGCCGATCCTCTCCCTCGTGAAGACCGCGCTGGCCACGACCGGACGGCTGGTGCGGGTCCTGACCGCGAACCGGGACGCGGACTCGGTGATATTCGGCGACACGCTGGCCGAGCTGGCGAAACGGTACGCGGGCCGGTTCGAGATCCGCCACCATCTCGACGACCGCCAGGGGCTCGTCACCGAGGCGGAGATACGGGAGTTCATGGGCGGCGACCTGAACGCGGACGTCTACCTCTGCGGGCCGGCACCGTTCATGGCCCTGGCCGAGGGCACACTGCTCGGGCACGGAGTCGGAGCCGGGCAGATCGTCGCCGAGCGCTTCACACCGCCGGAGCCGGAGGCCGGGGAAATCGCGGGAGTCGCCGACCCCGGCCCCGACCCCGCAGCCGAACCCGGTCAGGAGAGCGGCGGCGGCACGGTCACCGTCGTCCTTGCCGGGAAACGGCGCACAGTCGGCCAGCATCCCCGCGAGTCGCTGCTGGAGAGCGCCCGCCGGGCAGGTCTCATGCCGCCCTTCTCCTGCGAGATGGGCAACTGCGGCACCTGCATCGCCCGCCTCACCGAGGGCGAGGCCAAGATGCGCGTCAACAACGCGCTCGACGACGACGAGGTGGCCGAGGGCTGGGTCCTGACCTGCCAGGGCGAACCGGCGACCACCCACGTCACCGTCGAGTACGAGGCCTGAGTCCGAGAGCCGCCGAAGTCCACGCCCCACCGACCGAAGAGGCACACATGGTTGATCTGGAACTCGAACCGGACGAGGGCCTGGCGGTCATCACCATCAACCGGCCGCACGCCCGCAACGCCATCGCGCCGGCCACCATGGACGAGCTGGACCAGGCCCTCGACGCGGCGGCGGGTGCCCGGGCCCTGGTCATCACCGGCGCGGGCGACAGGGCCTTCGTGTCGGGCGGCGACCTCAAGGAACTCGCCGCGATCCGTACCGAGGACGAGGCGCTGGCGATGGCCCTGCGGATGCGCGGCGTCTGCGACCGGCTGGCCGCCTTCCCCGGCCCGGTGATCGCCGCCCTCAACGGACACGCCTTCGGCGGTGGCGCCGAGGTGGCGGTGGCCGCCGACATCCGGATCGCGGCCGACGACATCAGGATCGGCTTCAACCAGACGGCCCTGGCGATCATGCCCGCGTGGGGCGGTGCCGAGCGGCTCGCCGCTCTGGTCGGCAGGGGCCGGGCACTCCTGCTCGCCGGAACCGCCCAGGTGCTCGACGCGCCGGAGGCCGAACGTCTCGGGCTGGTGGACCGGGTGCTGCCCCGGCCCGCCTTCGCACAGGGCTGGCGCACGCTGGCCCGCCAACTCGCCACCCGCCCGGCCCAGGAGATCAAGCGGGTGGTGTCGGGAGAGCTCACACCGGACGAGGCGGCCCGCGCCTTCGCCCGACTGTGGGTGTCCGAGGAGCACTGGCAGGCAGCGGAGAGGGTGATGTCCCGTGGATGACACACGAGTTGAGACCACAGGCCGACGCGGCGTAGCCGGCGCTCCCGGCCCACTGACCCGGGCCGGGGCCAACCGGTCGGGCCGGGGCGAACCCGGCTGCCCACAGGGCGACTTGACCGACGTACGACGCGACTCGGCGGGCGGCCCGGAGCCCGAGACTCACCAGGTCGGCTCCGTGCTGGTCGAGTCGAGCCCCGTCGGGCCGGTCGTGACCCCACCGGAACCGTCCGGTCTCGTGGTCCTCTATCTGCACGGCGACCGGCGTCTCGCCGGGACCCCGGAGTCGGTGCTCGGTCCGGCCGAGCGGCTCGCGCGCCGTACGGGAGCGGTGGTCGTCTGCCCGCGCTACCGCTCCTCGTTCCCGGGGGCCCTCGACGACGTGCACGCCGTGTACGACTCCTGCCGGGCCCGGGGTCCGGTGGCGCTGGCCGGGGAGCGCCTCGGCGCCGGGCTCGCGGCGTCGCTGCTGGTGCGGCTGCGGGACATGGGGGCGGCGGCGCCGCAGTGCGCGGTGCTCGGCTCGGCGCTGCTCGATCTGACGCTGGACGCGCCGAGCCTGTTGTTCAACGCGGCGGCCGAGCCCTCCTTCGACCTCGCCGAACTCCGGCTGCGCGCCTCCCTCTACGCCGCCGGCACCGAGCCGACCAACCCGCTGCTCAGCCCCCTGCACGCCAATCTGCACGGGCTGCCACCGGTCCAGCTGCTGGTCGCGGGCACGGATCCCCTGCTGGACGACTCGCTGGGGTTCGCCGCCCGCGCGGCCCGTTCCGGGGTCGTCGTGGATCTGCGGGTGTGGGAGGACACCGAGCGGCTGCGGCTCGGGACGGTGACGGCCATGGCCGGGTTCATCCGGGCGTGGACCCGATCAGAAGGGTCATCACGTCCCGCATGATCTCGGGGTAGTCGGACTGCTCGTCGTCCAGCAGCCACTGCAACTGCATCCCGTCGAGCATCGCGACCAGGGCACTCGCCGCGGCGCGTGGGGTGAGTCCGCTGGGCAGGCGGTCGCCGTAGATGCCGGTCAGATGAGCGACGGTGCTGTCCTGGATCGAGCGGTAGTGGTCGTGGAAGAACGCGTGGGTGGGATCGTCACCGACGATCCCCTCGGCGACCAGCACACTGTGGATCTGGACCAGCCCGGCGTTCTGATGGTCGTAGGCGACGACCTCGGCGACCAGGCTCGGCAGGTCCTTGTCCCGGTGACCGTCGGCGAGATGCTCCCGGGCCAGGTCCTCCCGGCGCTGGAGCAACGCGTGCAGGAGGCGCTTCTTGCTGGGGAAGTAGTGCAGGACACCCTGCCGGGTCAGTCCCGCCCGCTCGGCGACCGCGTCCATCGAGGCCCGTCTGTAGCCGCGCTCGGCGAACACTTCCAGGGCGGCAGCCAGGATTTCCGCACGCCGGGTCGTCGTCTCCACACGTCACCCTCTTCGCACTGACACACCGATGTGACAGTACGGTCACCACACCACACAAGTGGCCTCCGCGGCCACTGTCGGATGCCTGCCATTTCCCGCGAGGCGCACGTCCGCATGGTCAACGCCCGCCGGGAAGGCGGGCGTTGACCATGCGGGCAGGGCGCGGTCCGGGTGACGGACAGGCGTCAGCCGTTCCCGGTGGGCGGCTCGAAACCGGCGACGATCACCATGTTGGCATCGGCCGCCGCATGCCGCAGCGGCTTCGCCTCCCCGTACTCGGCGGAGTCGTACCAGGCGCGGGCCGCCTCCACCGACTCGAACTCCAGGACGACGGTCCGGTCACCGTGCCACTCGCCCTCCAACTGCTGCGGCCCGTCGTCGACCGCCAGGATCGACGCGCCGCTCGCGGCCAGGGTCGCCCCGGCGAGGCGGGCGTAGGCCTCCAGTCCCACCGGGTCCTTGATGGTCTCGGTGACGATGATGTAGCCCTTGGGCATCCGCTGTCCTCTCGCATCGATGTGCCGACGTGCCGACGGGTCTCAGCTGAGCACGATGGCCCGCTCGGGGCAACTGCCGGCCGCGGTGCGCACCGCGCCCTCGTGCTCGGCGGGAATCTCGGGCACCAGCACCTCGGCGTACCCGTCGTCGGTGAGGTCGAAGACCTCGGGACACAGGGTCCAGCACACGCCGTGCCCCCGGCAGCGGTCCTCGTCCACGGCTGCCTTCATCGGGCGGGCTCCTGCGACAGCGTGAACTGCAGACCGAGGTGGGTCAGTCCGCGCAGGATGTACGTCGGCAGATAGCGGTACTCGCGGGCGTCGGCGGGGCCGTGCACCGCCTCGGAGATCCTGATGTCGGTCGTACGGTCGAGGATGCGCTCGATGGCCACGCGGCCCTCCGCCCGGGCCAGGGGCGCGCCGGGGCAGGTGTGGACGCCTCGGCCGAACGCCAGGTGGTGTCGTGCGTTGGCGCGCGTGGCGTCGAAGGTCTGCGGGTCCTCGAAGTGGCGCGGGTCGCGGTTCACGGCGCCGTTCAGGACCATGAGCGTGGTGCCGGCCGGGATGTCGACCCCGCCCACCGTGGTTGGCACGCGGGAGAGCCGGAAGTCGCCCTTGATGGGGCTCTCCATCCGCAGCACCTCCTCGACGAAGTTCGGGATGCGGTCCCGCTCGGCTCGCAACAGCGCCTGGATCTCCGGCTGTTCGGCAATGACCTTGAGCGCGTTGCTCAGCAGTCGGACGGTGGTCTCCTGGCCGGCCGCGAAGAGGTTGGTGGCGACGCGGGCGACGTCCGCGACCTCGGGTGTCGAGCCGTCGGGGAAGGTGCCGATGGCGAGGCCGGTGATCACGTCGTCGCGGGGTTCCCGGCGACGGTCCTCGACATAGGCCGCGAAGCGTTCGTACAGGTACTCAAGTGGAGTGTGCGCCATCTCGCCCCGGGTGCTGCCGACGCCCCCGTCCGCGTGCGGGCGGTTCTGGAGCTTCTCGGCGAACTCGTCCCGGTCGGCCTCGGGAACGCCGAGCAGGTCGGTGATGACCCGCAGGGTGAACGGGCCGGCGAAACCGCCGATGAAGTCACCTTCCCCGGCGGCCAGGTACTCGTCCAGCTGGGCGTCGGCGAGGTGCCACATGGACGCCTCGTTCTCCTTGAGGCGCCTCGGCGTGATGAGCCGCATCAGCAGCCCGCGGTGAGCGGTGTGCATGGGCGGGTCGAAGGTCGGCAGCTGGTCGCTCATGGGGAGTTCGTCCCGATGCCGCTCGATCAGCTCGCTGACGTCGTCACCCTCCAGCGGAACCGGGAACCCGGGGAAGGGCCCCGTCACCGACACGCACGAGGAGAACGTCTCGGAGTCGCTGAAGACCTGTACCGCCTCGTCGTAGCCCGTCACCATCATCACGTCGTGATGGTTCTCCCGCCGCACGGGGCACTGTCCGCGCAGGGCCTCGAAGTACGGATAGGGGTCCGCGACCACACCCTCGTCCCGGAAGAAGTCGATCGCCTCGAAGTCGTTCACGGTCTGTACGGCTCCCTTCGTCGCCCTGACGGCAGACGATAGCAGCGCTCTTCATTAATGAGAATGGCATTTTCAGGCAGGGGTTTCACCCTGGGCCCCGCCTTGCGGAGATCAGTGGC
Organism: Streptomyces sp. AK08-02; assembly: GCF_033795085.1. Lineage (NCBI taxonomy): Bacteria > Bacillati > Actinomycetota > Actinomycetes > Kitasatosporales > Streptomycetaceae > Streptomyces > Streptomyces sp. AK08-02. The sequence goes on along the minus strand of NZ_JARAZV010000001.1, from coordinate 555,256 downwards.
CGGTCGATCCGCGCCATGGCGGCGAGGGCGTCGTCGGCGGTCCGCATGACGGTCTCGCCCACCGGGGTACCGGCTCCTTCGGCGAGGTCCGCGAGCAGCCGGGCGTCCTTGCGGAGCATCGGTCCGCCATGGGCGGCGATCCGGTCGAGGGTGCCTCCGGCCTCGGCGACCCGACCCAGCGCGAAACTGGCGCCGCTGCCGTGCGCGATGACATGGGCGAGGCCCGCCGGGTCCACGTCGAGGCTGCGGCCGAGGGCGAGCACGTCGGCGGAGGTGGCCAGATTCGCCGTGAACAGGGCGTTGTTGAGCAGCTTGGCGACCTGCCCCGAGCCCACCGGGCCCATGTGGACCACCGGATCGCCGTATGTCTCGAACACCCGTCGGCAGAACGCGACGGTCCCGGACTCGCCCCCGACCATCACCAGCAGGCGCCCCTCGGACGCCGCCCTGCCGCCTCCGCTGACCGGCGCGTCCACCAGGGCGACTCCGCGCAGCCGGGCCCGGTCGGCGAGCCGACGGCAGGTGTCGGGGTGGACGGTGCTGTGCACGGCGATCACTCCGCCGCGCCGCAGCCCGGCCAGCACCCCCTCGTCGCCCGCGATGACCTCCTCGACGTCCGCGTCGTCACCGACACAGACGCTCACGAGGTCACTCGCCGCGGCCAACTCGGCCGCGGAGACTGCACGTCGGGCCGAGGTTCCGGCGAACGGGGTGAGCGAGGCGGGTCTTCTCGCCCACAGCGTCGTCGTGAACCCGGCATCGACGATCCGCCGTGCCATGGGTCCGCCCTGACTCCCGAGCCCGATGAACCCCACCCGCATCAGCCGGTCTCCTGTCCCGCCACTCCGGTGACCGCCGGGTCCGCCTTCGCCGCCGCTTCAGGACGCTCGGGCCGCCAGAACGTCGCCAGCAGCCCCGCTGTGGCCACCACGGCCACGCCGAGGGCGATCGCGCCCCCGGCCCAGCCGGTCACCTCGATGTCGGCGGCGTGGTCCAGGGAGACCTTGCCGGGCCCCAGTACTCCGAGTGCCAGCGAGATCGCGGCCAGCGCCAGGACGTACTCGTAGCCGTCCTTGAACACGAAGAACCCGTTGGGCCGGTGGGCGAGGAGCCCCGCGACCAGCATCACCGAGATCACCGCCGCACAGGCCAGCGGGGTGAACAGCCCGAGGACCAGCAGCGCGCCCGCGCCGATCTCGGTGACCACGCTCATCCACGCCTGCAGCGTTCCGTGCCGCAGCCCGAGCCCGCCGAACCAGCGGGCCGTGCCCTCTATCTTTCCGCCGCCCCGCCAGTGGTTGAGCCCGTGCGCGATCATGATGACGCCCAGGACCACTCTGACGACCAGCACCGCGACCGCTTCCGCGTTCGTCAACTCGCCCTCCCCTGCTGCCGTTCGGCGACTTCTGCCGCCGCTGCCGCTGTCGTTTCCGCTTCCTCGCGTGCGAGTACGCACTCCTCAACGAACGACAGCACCTTGAGGTGATAGGCCATAGACGTCAACCCAATGCTCAAGTTGTGTCCGCCGCGCGTCTGTTCGTCGACGGCGACCCGGGGCGACGCGGTGAACAGGGCGGCGATGTCGGCGAGCGCCGAGGGCCCCGAGTTCCACACCCGTTCGTGCTCGCCGAGCGTGTAGTGGACGGGGACGCGGATCAGCGGGGCGAGCTGGGGGAACGTGTCGATCCAGCTCCGGGCGACGACACCCTCGTACGCGGGTGAGCGCGAGGAGATCCGGGCACCGCCGACCACGTCGTCCGCGTACAGCCGGGACGGCTGCCACAGCAGGTCGCGCACCCCGCTGTTCGGCGGCCGGCGCCGCCAGTCGCCGAGGATTCCGGCCGCGTCGTCGTGGTGGCGGCGTCCGGTGCCGGCGATCTCCAGGCCGAGCAGCTCCGGTCCGCGCCGCTCGTCGGCGGCCATACGGACCCCGAGTTCGCTGCCGATGGAGTGGGCCAGCACGAACACGCCGGCCCCGTGCGGCCGGGCCGCGAGGAGTCGCTCCAAGGCCCCGTAGCCGACATCGACCCGTCGCTCCGGGGACGTGAACTCGTCGGCGTACGGGGCCGAACTGCCGTACCCCGGACGGTCGATGGCGATGACGGTGAAGCCGAGGGCCTCGCCGGTGCGCAGCAGGGACAGCCGGGGCCGGTCGGGGTAGTCGAAGTATCCGGAGAAGGCGGCCCCGCCGTGCAGCGCGAGGACGACGGCGCGCGGTTGCCGAGCCTCGCGCAGCAGCGCCGAGACCGGGATGCCCTCCACGTCGACGACGACACGTGAGGCACCGGTCATGCGTCGGCCCGGAAGAGGATCGCCCCGCTGGGGGTGAGTCCTCCGGTGCTGACCACGGCAACCCGGGCGCCCGTCACCTGGCGCGCTTCGGCCTCGCCGCGCAGTTGGGTGATCGCCTCGTGGACCAGTCCCAGGCCGTGGGTGCGGCCGTGCGAGAGCTGCCCTCCGTGCGTGTTCAGGGGCAGCAGTCCGTCGCGGGCGATGTTCTTGCCGCCGTCCAGGAAGTCCTTCGCCTCGCCTATCCCGCAGAAGCCCAACGCCTCTATCCAGGAAAGGCAGTTGAAGGTGAAGCCGTCGTAGAGCTGTGCGACGTCGACGTCCGAAGGCCGCAGCGAGGTCCGGGTCCACAGGTGCGCGGACTGGCCGAGGACCTGGGGTTCATGGGTGAGGGTGCTCTGGTCCCATTCGATGCGTTCGAGGATCTGGGTGCCGACCGCCTCGACGAGGACAGGCGGTTTGGCGAGATCGCGGGCCGCGTCGACGGCGGACACGATCACGGCGACCGATCCGTCGCAGGGCACGTCGCAGTCGTACAGCCCGAAGGGGGTCGTGACCGTTCTGGCCTGAAGGTAGTCGTCCATGGTCATCGGGTCGCGGTAGATCGCGGTGGGATTGAGCGCGGCGTTCGCCCGCTGATTGAGGGCGATCCAGCCGAGGGTCTCGCGGGTGGTGCCGTAACGGTCGAAGTGGCGCTGCGCGTTCATGGCGAGGGTGTGCGAGGCGGAGATCGCGCCGAAGGGCTTCATCCAGCCCGCGGCCGTGCCGCTGCCGGGCGGGGCGATCCGGCCGCGCTTGACCAGTTCGCCGTACGACGACTCCCAGACCGTACGGAAGCACAGCACATGCCGGGCGAGGCCGCCCGCGACCGCGAGCATCGCCGCGATGAGTGAGCCGCCGGGGCCGAAGGTCTCGCTGCCGCCGTTGTACCAGGTGGGCCGGACACCCAACGCGGCCTCCAGCGCGGTGACTCCGCCCTCGGCGAAGCCTCCGTACGCCCCGGCGCCCGGGTAGGCGGCCAGGCCGTCGACGTCGGCGATGGTCAACCCGGCGTCGGCGATGGCCCGTTCACACGCCTTGACCGTCAGCGACAGGGGCGGTACGAGGAGACGGCGTCCGACCTCCGAGGCGCCCACGCCGGTGATCGCGACCTTGTCCTCGAACTTCTCCGGCGTCACCATCGAGCGTACGTGGGACCGGAATCGGCCGGGTTCGATGGCGTCCGCGGGGAAGGGCGCCGGCGATTCCTGGTCGGCCGCCGGGCGGAACAGGGGCAGCCACGCTGCCCCGGCCCGCTCGAAGACGACCTCCATGCGCATGCCCAACTTCAGTTCGTCCGGGGCGCATTGGACGATGTTGGTGGTGAGGCGGACCCGGGGATCCTCCTCGACGGCGACCTGGGCGACGACGAACGGGGTCGGCAACCCGGGTGCGGGGAAACGGTGGTTGACGGTGAAGCCGATCAGGGTCGCGAAGCCGGAGACGGCCCGCACGCCGGTCTCGTGCCCGTGGCAGTAGCGGCACACCGGCTGCGGCGGATGGATGAGGGCCACGCAGGACCCGCACTCCGTCAGGCGCAGCCGGCCGTCCGCGCCGGAGGTCCAGAAGAAGGCGTTCTCCTCCGTGATCTCCGGCGCGGCGCGGCCCGACGTGTCGGGTGTCTCGTCGTTCATTCGGCGATCTGCGCCTTCGCCTTGCGGACCGTCACCGGTTCGGCGATCCGCTGCTCGTCGCAGACCCGCTGCAGCTTCTCCAGCGTCTCGTCGAGCCCGGCGCCGAGCCGGGGGCCCGGAGTGAAGGTCGCCGGGAGGTGGCGCATGCCCTGGATGATGCCGATGGTCTCGTAGTGCACTGTGCCCTCCGGGTCGCACCGGTAGTCGGGCATACGGTCGAACACCTGAGTGACCATGCGCTTGAAGACCGTCCGGGCGACGTTGGATCCGATGCAGCGGTGGATGCCCAGGCCGAAGCTGCTGTGCCGGTTGGCCGGGCGTTCCAGGTGGATGGTGTCGGGGTCGGGGAAGACGGAGGGGTCGCGGTTGGCCATCGCCCAGGACAGCCAGAGCCGTTCGCCCTCCTTGAAGCGTGTTCCGGCGATCTCGCAGTCGGCGGAGAACGTGCGTCCGTCGCCCGGCGCGGGTGCGAAGAACCGCAGGAACTCCTCCGTGGCAGAGTCCAGCAGGGTGTCCCGGTCGCGGCTGAGTCGGTCCCGCTCAGCGGGATTCTCCCCGAGCCACTCCAGCGCGTGCGCGGTGAGCGCGGTCGTGGTGTCGAAGCCGCCGCCGATCAACAGGGCGAGGACGCCGAGGAGTTCACCGTCCGGTGGAGTACTGCCGTTGATGTCCGCGTGGATCAGGGCGTCCACCAGGCCGGGCCTGGGGTTGGCACGGATCTCGGCGATGGCCCTGGCCAGGCCGATGCCCATGTCCCGGGCCATCTCGGCGACCCGTTTCATGTCGGGCGAGTTGGGGGGCGTGTAGACGGAGGCATGGGCCGGCTCGTTGTAGACGGTCCAGTCCTTGAGCGGGATGCCCATCATCGCCAGGGTGAGAACGGCCGGAACCACGTTGGCGAGGTCGTCGACGAAGTCGATGCGGCCGGACTCGATCTTCTCGTCGATGGCGGCCCGCACCACCTCGTCGATGACCGGGATCCAGCGGCTGATGGCAGCCGGGGAGAGATAGGGGTTGAGCGCCTGGCGGTAGTGTCGCTGCTCCGGCGGGTCCATCTCCAGGAACCCGCCCTGGACCTGCCCACGTTCCTTGGACGGCGGCGGGATGGTGATGCCCTGGTATCCGCGCCGCTCCCCCCTCACATCGTGGTCGTTGGAGATGAACTCGGCGGCCCGGGCCAGTTCGAAGACCTCCCGGTTGCCGCTGGCGACCCAGTGACCGCCGTGCGTCTCGGTCCAGGCGATCGGGCACTTGGACTGCAGCTCGTGGGTGGTCTCGGTGAACTGGTGCCGGTACTCGGGGGTGTGCCGGTCGAAGTGGACGGTGTGCTTCTTACGGTCGGCGGCGTCGTCGTCCGTGGTCATCGTGGTGTTGTTCTCCCCTTCAGGAAACGAAGATCGCGCGTTCCGGACAGGACCTGACCGCCTCGACGACCTGGTCCTGCTGGTCGTCCGGAACCTCCTCGTCGGTCGCCGACGAGTGACCGTCGATCTCGCTCAACTCGAACACCTTCGGAGCTCTCATGGCGCAGAGCGTGTGGCCCTGACAGCGCTCCGGGTCGACCCGTACCTTCACGACCTGATTCCTTCCTCCCGCAGTTCGGGCGTGCTGCCGCGACTTCGCGTTTTCCACCACTGCTTCGCGCGTTCTGGCGCTACTTGAGATCCGCCATCGACTTGCCGACGTCGGCGAGCGTCATCGGCCTGCCGTAGGACCCCTTGTACTTGTATGCCGGGATGTCGCAACGGTAGGAGCCCTGATCCGGCTTGAAATCGGCGACGGTCCAGCCCTTGTCGGTCGCCTGCACCACGTTGAAGCACGTGGGCGGGTTGGTGACCTTCGTCAGATCCCTGGGCGCCTGGAGTCCGCCGGCCGTCCACTCCGTCTGCTTCGTCGCGTTCTCGTACACGCACTTGCGGGTCAGGTCGGTGCACTCGCCCGCGGCTGTGGCGAACAGCAGCCAGTTCGCGAAGGAACGCAGTGCGGGCAGGGTGACCTGGGCGTCGGGCGCGTACTTGGCGAACAGGTCCTGGACCTGCTTGGTCGCCGGGTTGTCGGCGGCCTGCTCCAGGGGGGCCACACCGCCGAGGTCGGCGTAGTTGTTCTGCTTGGCGAGGGAGGTGCCCGCCAGTTGGAGGAGGGCGGGGCCGTAGGCGTTGTTGTTGGTGTCGATCCAGTCGAGCTTGTAGCCGGTGTTGGTCAACGCCTGTTCCAGTTTGGCGAGTTCGGTGAAGGCACCGTTGAAGATGAGGCCCTTGACCTTCTTGCTCTTGATGGTCTGCGCGTACGGCGTCCAGTCGGAGACTCCGGCCGCCGGGTAGACGTCCGCGTAGGCCACCTTGCCGCCGATCGCGGGGATCAGTTCCTTGACCTGCTCGGCGATGATCTTGGTGACCGGTACGTCGCCGGAGATGACGCCGACGTGCTGGGCGGAGTCCGGGTGGGCCTCCTTGGTCAGCCAGGTGTAGTACCCGGTGTAGGGCGCGTAACCGACTCCGGCGCCCTGGGAGAGCACCTGGAGGTCCGCGCCGAGGGCGTTGATCGTGCTGGACTGTGCGGGGAAGTCGGGCAGCAGGCAGGTCAGCCGTGTCTTGACGCCGATACCGTCGAAGGCTGCGCCGCCACCGACGAGGGCGAAGTCGTCCCGGCAGGCCTCGATCATCCGTTGCTGGACCTCCATGAGCTTGGAGTCCCGGGTGACGGGGACGATCTTGCGGCCGTTGATGCCGCCCGCCGCGTTGCACCACGAGGTGAACACCTTGGCCGTGTTGACGAACTCCGGGTTCTTGGTGAACCCGATGTCGCTGAACACACCGACCTTGATCTCGCTGTCGGTGACTCCCTGTTCGGTGACGGCCTTGGGGCTGCCGGAGTGGCAGACGTTCTTGAGTGTGCCGAAGTCCGCGTTCGCGGCGGCGCCGGACGCGGAGGTGGACGGCTCGCCGGCACTGGACGTGTTCGTGGAGCGATCGGAACACCCGGCCAGGGCGAGGACGAGCGCGGTGGCGATGAGCAGTCGTCTCATCGGTCCTCCCGGAGGAATGGTTCTGGAACTGCGGAAATCACCCGGTGACGGTGATCAGGTGACCGCGCCCGCCTCTTTCAGTTCGAGGATGCGGGGCCAGTCCAGGCCCAGTTCGAGAAGGATCTCCTCGGTCTGGGCGGCGAACTCGGGCGCGGGCCCGAGCGGTACGGGGGCGGTGACGTCGAACTGCACGGGACTGGCGGCGAGTTCGAGCTCGCCGGCCGTGACGAGGTACTCGTTGGCGCGGACCTGGGCGTCCTCGCCGACCTGAAGGGTGTTCTGTACGGGGGCCCATGGTCCGGCGAGGGTGGCGAAGCGCTTCGTCCAGTCGGCGAGCGTGCGGCCCGCGAGCACCTCGCGCAGGATCTTGACGGCCTGCTCGGTGTTGGCGGCGATGAGTTCGGCGGTGGCGAAGCGGGGGTCGTCGGCGAGTTCGGGGCGGTCGATGTGGTGGCACACGTCGGCCCAGAACTTGCCGGGCTGCATCATCACGAAGGCCAGATGGTGGCCGTCGGCGGTGACGTACAGCCCGGACAGGGGGTTGGCGACGGAGCCGTGGGCGCCCGCCGGGGGCGCGGCCCAGGGCCTGCCGAGGTGGAGGGAGAGCGCGGTCGCGTGTCCCATGGCCCAGACGCCGCTGCCGAGCAGGGAGACGTCGACGACCGCGGCTTCGCCGGTGCGTTCGCGCCGCAGCAGCGCCGCCGCGATACCGCCGGCGAGGTTCGTCCCGGAGATGGTGTCCCCGTAGGCGGGCCCGGGCGGGTTGACGAGACCCTCGCTGCCGGCCGGGGTGATGCTGGCCGCGGTGCCGGCCCGGCACCAGAAGGCGGTCATGTCGTAACCGCCCTTGACCGCTTCGGGGCCACGCGGTCCCAGGGCGCTCCCCCGGGCGTAGACGATGCCCGGGTTGACGGCGCGGATGTCGTCCACGTCGATACCGAACCGTTCACGGTGTCCGGGCAGAAAGCTGGTGAGGAACACGTCCGCGCGTTTGACCAGGTCGTCCAGCACCTCGCGGCCCTCGGGCTTCGAGATGTCGAGGCCCAGGCTGCGCTTGCCCCGGTTGGCGTGCTCGACGTTGGGGTTCGGGTCGCCCTCGACGACGAACGTGCCGGTGCGCCTGAGCCCGCGCTGCGGGTCGCCGTTGACGGCGTGCTCGACCTTGATGACGTCGGCTCCCCAGTCCGCGAGGACGGCGCCGGCCGAGGGGACGAAGCCGTACATGGCGACTTCGAGGACGCGGATTCCTTCCAGGGGCCTCACCGGACGACCGCCGCGAAGGACTTGTACTCCAGGAACTCCTCCAGCCCGGGAACGCCGCTCTCGCGGCCGATCCCGGACTGCTTGTAGCCGCCGAACGGGACGTCCACGGCGAAGTAGTTGCCGCCGTTGATGCTGAACGTGCCGGTACGGATGCGGCGGGCCAGGGCGAGGGCCCGGTCGTCGTCGGCGCTCTGGATCGCGCCGGAGAGGCCGTAGACCGAGTTGTTGGCGATGCGTACGGCGTCGTCATCGTCGTCGTACGGGATGACCACGAGCACGGGCCCGAAGACCTCGTCCTGCGCGATCTCGCTGTCCGGGTCGACGTCGGTGAGCAGGGTGGGGGTGAAGTAGAAGCCGGGGTCGACCGACGCACCGCCGGTGACCAGTCTGGCGCCCGCGGCGACGGCCCGCCGGACCATTCCGTCGACCTTGTCGCGCTGTTTGGCGCTGATGAGCGGGCCGGCGAGGGTCTTCGGGTCTGCAGGGTCACCCAGGGGCATCCGGGCGAGGCCTGCGGCGACCTTCTCGACGATCTCGTCGTGGTGTGCCCGGGGCACCAGGAGACGGGTGGTGAGCGCGCAGCCCTGACCCGAGTGGGAGCAGATCATGCCGGCCGCGAACATGGCGGCGGTGGTGAGGTCGGCGTCGTCGAGGATGATCATCGCGGACTTGCCGCCGAGTTCCAGGAAGACCTTCTTCACGGTGCGGCCTGCGACCTCCATGATGCGGCGGCCGGTGGCGGTGGAGCCGGTGAAGGAGACCATGTCGACGTCGGCGTGGCCGGTGAGCACCTCGGCGGCCTCGATGGAGGTGGACGTCAGCACGTTGACGACGCCGGGCGGGATGTCCGTGTGCCCGGCGATCAGTTCACCGAGGAACAGGGTGGTCAGGGGGGTGTCCGGGGCTCCCTTGAGGACGACCGTGCAGCCTGCGGCGAGCGAAGGAGCGAGCTTGGCCAGGGCCAGCTGGTTCGGGTAGTTGTACGCGGTGATCGCGGAGACGACCCCGACGGCCTCCTTCTCCACCCAGCGCCGGTGACGCCGACCGCGGATCTCGACCTCGCCGAGGTCCTCGGTCAGGGGGTACTTGCGCAGCAGGTCGGCGTAGTAGCGGACCAACTTGACGGGGTCTTCGAGCTGGGGGCCGTAGGTGAGCATGCGGGGGGCGCCGACCTCGGCGATCGTCAGCTCGCGCAGCCCTTCCAGCTGGTCGGTCAGCGCCTGGTGCAGCTGGTCGAGACAGCGGATCCGGAACTGGACGTCGGTGGACCAGTTCGTGGTGTCGAAGGCCCGGCGGGCGGCGGCCACCGCGGCTTCGGTCTGGGCGACCGTGGCATCGGGGGCCTGGCCGAGTACCTCGCCGGTGGCGGGGTTGAGGGAGGGGAAGGTCTTCTCCGTCCCGACGAGCGATCCGTCGATGAGCAGCCGCTTCACCGCGAACCCCCCGGTACGCCGTTGACTTGCCGCCTCACAGCCGGACCCCCTGGCCGCCGTCGACGGCGATGACCTGGCCGGTCAGCCAGCGCGCCGCGTCGGAGAGCAGGAACAGCACGGTCGGGGTGAGGTCACCCGGCTGCCCCATCCGCCCCAGCGCCAGCCGCTGCGCCATCGCGTCCCGGTGCTCCTTCGGCACGATGGTGCCGGTCGCCTCGGTGTCGGTCGGTCCCGGGGCGATGCCGTTGACCCGGATGTCGCGGCCGCCGAGTTCGGCGGCCAGCGAGGCGGTGAGGTGGTTGATGCCGGCCTTGGCCAGCCCGTAGTACCCGGTGGCCATGTAGGAGGCGGTGGACGACTGGTTGACGATCGCGCCGCCCTCGGTCATGTGCGGGACGACGGCCCTGGTGCAGTAGATCGCGCCCATCAGGTTCACCTGAATGAAGCGGTTGAGGTAGTCCAGGTCGACGGTGGTGATGCCGTCGCGCTTCATGCTGTGGTAGATCGCGGCGTTGTTGACCAGGTAGTCGATCCGGCCGAACTCCGCGACCGTGGCGGCGGCCAGCGCCTCGGCCGACTCCGGGTCCCCCACGTCGACATGGACGAAGATCGCCCCGTCGATGTCCTTGGCGACCCGCTGCCCCTGCTCCTCGTTGATCTCGGCGACGACGACGCGGGCACCCTCGGCGGCCAGCGCCCGCGCGTAGTCCTCGCCGATTCCCTGTCCCGCGCCGGTGACGATCGCCACCTTGTCCTGGAACCGCATCCTGTCTCCTTGCTCGGATGGACGGCTTGCCCCAATGCGGCGGAAACTACATTCTCACTTTCAGCAAATCAACCATCCGAACACGAGAATGTGCAGCATCACAGCAAGTTGAGGGGGAGTCGAGCGCCCTGCCCCCGACGCCGACCTCCCCCGCCCCGATGAGAGATCCGCGCGACACTTCCCGGCGAGCAGTTGCGAGAATAGCATTCTCGCTCACGGAAGGAGTATTTCCATGGCTGACGCGAGGGTGTCGAGTCCAGCCCGGGGCCACAACCACCAGACCAGCGACGGCACGACGTGGGAGACCGCATGAAGACCGCAGTTGTCACCGGAGGCAGCTCCGGAATCGGGCTGGCCGTCGCCGAGCGGCTGAAGGCCGACGGCTACCACGTCGCGACCCTCGACCTGAACCCCTCCGACCCGGGCCCCGCGTTCTCGCGCGTCGCCGACGTCACCGACCGGGCCCAGGTGGACGAGGCACTGGCCGCGGTCCGGGAGCGACTCGGACCGGTCACCATCCTGGTCAACGCGGCCGGGGCGGCCGGCTACAAACGCTTCCAGGACCTCACGTTCGCCGCGTGGCAGCGGGTCGTCGACGTCAACCTCAGCAGCGTCTTCCACTGCGTCCAGGCCGCGCTGCCCGACATGCTGGAAGCCGGCTGGGGGCGGATCGTCAACATCTCCTCCTCCAGCGCGCAGTCCGGACAGCAGTTCATGACGCACTACGTCGCCGCCAAGTCGGCCGTGAACGGGCTGACCAAGTCACTCGCGCTCGAACTGGGGCCGGCGGGCATCACCGTCAACGCCGTCCCGCCGGGTTTCATCGACACCCCCATGCTCCGCAGGGCCGAGTCGCGCGAACTGCTCGGCGGGACGGTCGAGGAACACATCCAGCGCACTCCCGTACGGCGGGTCGGGCGCCCCGAGGACATCGCCGCGGCCTGCGCGTTCCTGATCTCGGAGGAGGCCGGGTACATCACCGGGCAGATCCTGGGTGTGAACGGCGGGCGCAACACGTGAACCGCGCACGCCGCATCACCCCGCTCCCGCACGCCGAGTACCTCAAGGCACTCGGCACGTCGGCCCCCGACGCGCGAAAACCGCCCTCGAACGCGCTCGGGCTGCTGGCCCACCACCCCGATCTGGCCAAGGCGTTCCTCGCGTTCAACAAGTACCTGCTGGTCGAGTCGACGCTGCCGAAGCACACCCGCGAGCTGGCCGTCCTGCGGGTGGCCTGGCGGCGGCGCTGCCGGTACGAGTGGGCGCAGCACGTCCTGATCGCCAGGCGGGCCGGCATCACCGACGCGGAGATCGACCTCGTCCGGACCGGCGCCCCCACCCCGCTCAACCGGGCCGTGGACGAGCTGGAGACGGACTCCCGGCTGTCCGACGCGACCTACCGGGCGCTCCGCACGGACCTGGACGACCGCCAGCTCATGGACCTGGTGTTCACGGTGGGCACCTACGGGGCGCTGGCCACGGCCCTGAACACCTTCGAGGTCGAACTGGACCCAGGAATCCCTGACGAGAACTTCAATAGCCACATATGAGAATGCTATTCTCGTTCTGGAGAAGGGAGTGATCATGCCACACTTCGCCAAGCCGGCGGCCGGAAGCTGGACCGAGCAGTACCCCGAGTTGGGCACGAGCCCCGTGAACTACGAGGACTCGATCGACCCCGCGTACTACGAGGCCGAGCGGGAGGCCGTCTTCAAGCGGACCTGGCTGAACGTCGGCCGCGTGGAACAGGTGCCCAAGACCGGTAGCTACTTCACGAAGGAGCTCGCGGCCGCGGACACCTCGCTGATCATCGTGCGGGGCAGGGACAAGGAGATCCGCGCCTTCCACAACATCTGCCGGCATCGCGGCAACAAACTGGTGTGGAACGACTTCCCGAACAAGGAGGTCAAGGGCACCTGCCGTCAGTTCACCTGCAAGTACCACGCCTGGCGCTACAGCCTCGACGGCGATCTGACCTTCGTCCAGCAGGAGCAGGAGTTCTTCGACCTGGACAAGTCGGACTACGGGCTCAAGCAGGTCCGCTGCGAGGTCTGGGAGGGCTTCGTCTTCGTCAACCTGGACCCCGACGCGCCGCCCCTGCGAGAGTACCTCGGCGATCTCGCCAAGGGCCTGGAGGGGTATCCCTTCCACGAGATGACCGAGGTCTTCACCTACAAGGCCGAGATCGGCAGCAACTGGAAGCTGTTCATCGACGCGTTCGCGGAGTTCTACCACGCTCCCGTCCTGCACATGAAGCAGGCCGTCAAGGACGAGGCCGACAAGCTCCTCGACGTCGGATACGAAGCCCTGCACTACGAGATCCACAGCCCGCACTCGATGATCTCGTCCTGGGGAGGCATGTCCCCGCCCAAGGACCTGAGCATCGTCAAGCCCATCGAACGGGTGCTGCGCAGCGGCCTGTTCGGTCCGTGGGAGGCGCCCGACATCGAGGGGCTCGACCCCCTCCCCCCGGGGCTGAACCCGGGCGCGCACCGGGCCTGGGGGAACGATTCCTTCGAGTTCTTCCCCAACATGACGCTGCTGATCTGGAAGCCCGGCTGGTACCTGACCTACCACTACTGGCCGACGGCGGTCGACAGGCACGTCTTCGAGGCCAACCTGTACTTCGTGCCCGCGAAGACGGCGCGGGAGCGGCTGAGGCAGGAGCTCGCGGCAGTGACGTTCAAGGAGTACGCCCTCCAGGACGGCAACACCCTGGAGGCCACCCAGACCATGCTCAAGAGCCGGGTCGTCACCGACTTTCCGCTCTGTGACCAGGAGTTGCTGCTCCGCCATCTGCACAAGACGGTCGCCGACCATGTCAAGGAGCACACCGATGCTGCCCAGTGAGTTCGCGGCGCTCGAACCGTTCTCCGCCTGGATCCTCGCCTCCGAGCGGGACCGCTACAGCAAGCGGTTGGCCAGCTCCATGGAGGACATGCAGGCCTTCTACGACGCGGCGTTCCCGCTCCTCGATCAGGCCTCCGACCACCTGGACGGGTTCCCTCTCGACGAACTGCCGGAAGCCGAGCGCAATCTGCTGCTGCTGATGTTCTCCCTGGTGAACGTCTCGTTCCCGGTTGAGGTGTGGAAGCAGGCCCGGGTGCCGGACAGTGGGGCCGCCTACATGGACCTCGTCGTCGAACCCAGGGTCTGACCGGTCGTGGTCACGCTCAAGGCGGCGCGTGTACTGCACGTCGAGACCGGGGAGTTCGAGGAACCCGGCCTCGTCCATGTCGACGGCGACCGCATCACACGGGCCGGTGCCGACGCCGTGGGTGACGTGCTGGATCTGGGGGACGTCACCCTGCTGCCCGGCCTGATGGACATGGAGGTCAACCTCCTCATGGGCGGCCGGGGCGAGACCCCGGTCCTGTCCATGGTCCAGGACGATCCGCCGCTGCGTATGCTGCGGGCCGTGGGCAACGCCCGGCGCACCCTCCGGTCGGGCTTCACCACGGTCAGGAACCTCGGGCTGTTCGTGAAGACCGGCGGCTATCTGCTCGACGTCGCCCTGGCCAGGGCCGTCGACGCCGGCTGGATCGAGGGGCCCCGGATCGTCCCGGCGGGACACGCGATCACCCCGACCGGCGGTCATCTGGACCCGAGCGTGTTCGGCGCGCTGGCCCCCGGCATCATGCCGCTCTCCCTGGAGGAGGGCGTCGCCAACGGGGTCGACGAGGTCCGCAAGGCCGTGCGGTACCAGATCAAGCACGGAGCCCGGCTCATCAAGGTCTGCGCGTCCGGGGGTGTCATGTCCCACACGGGCACCCCCGGCGCGCAGCACTACTCCGACGCGGAGCTGCGGGCCATCGTCGACGAGGCCCACCGGCGCGGGCTGAAGGTGGCCGCGCACACCCACGGCGCCGACGCGGTGCGCTCGGCGGTGGAGGCGGGCATCGACTGCATCGAGCACGGCTTCCTCCTGGACGACGAGACGATCGCGCTGATGGCGGAGCGCGGCACCTTCCTCGTGCCGACCACCGCGCTGATCGAGGGCATGGACATGTCGCGGGCGGCGCCCGAACTGCGCGCCAAGGCCGCCGAGGTGTTCCCGCACGCCCGGTCCGTCGTCGCCAGGGCCGCCAAGGCGGGCGTCCGGATCGCGGTGGGCACCGACGCTCCGGCCATTCCGCACGGGCGGGGCGCCCAGGAGATGGTCGCGCTCGTCGAGCGCGGCATGGAACCGCTGGAGGTGTTGCGGGCGGCGACGGTCAACGCCGCCGAGCTGATCGACGCGGACGACCGCGGGCGCGTCGCGGAGGGCCTGCTCGCGGACCTGATCGCCGTACCGGGCAACCCTCTCGACGACATGTCGGTACTGGCAGACGTGCGGTTCGTGATGAAGGGGGGCAAGGTCTTCCGCAACGAACCGCGGTGACACGACGGCAGCGTCGAACAGGGTCGTTCGGCGCTGCCGTCACTGGCCCTTGATGTGCTCCTTCATGCCCTCCAGCCGGGTCAGCACCGGATACCCGCTCACGCTCAGCGCGTTCCCGTGTCCCGTCTCGTGGATGTCGAACACCGACTGGACGGCCGCGTAGAAGCCCTGCACGTCCAGGCTCTGGTTGACGGCCCGCTTCGCCTGGCGCAGCCCGAAGGGGGGCATCCGGGCGATGCGGTCGGCCAGTTCCATGGTCGCCGCGTCGAGTTCGTCGAGCGGCACGACCTGGTTGACCATGCCGACCCTCTCCGCCTCGGCCGCCGTGACAGCCCGCCCGGTGAAGAGGATCTCCTTGGCCTTGCGGGCGCCCAACTCCCAGGTGTGGCCGTGGTATTCGACTCCACCGATCCCCATGTGCACGACGGGGTCGGAGAACTCGGCGTTCTCGGCGGCCACGATGAGATCGCAGGGCCAGCAGAGCATGAGTCCGCCCGCGATGCACTTGCCCTGCACCGCGGCGATCGACGGTTTGGGGATGTTCCGCCAGCGCAGGGTGTACTCCAGATACCGGCGGCTCTCCGCGTTGTAGATCCACTCCAGGGTGATCTCCTTGGGACCCGGCCAGCGGTCCTTCAGGTCGTGCCCGGCGGAGAAGTGCTTCCCGTTGCCGCGCAGCACGATGACGCGTACGTCCTGGTCGGCCGCCGCCCGGCTCCACGCGTCGTCGAGATCGTCGAGGAGCGACATCGTCTGGGCGTTGGCGACCTCGGGCCGGTTGAGGGTGATGACCGCGACCCGGTCCTTGACCTCATACAGAATCTGGTCCATCCGCGTGCTCCTTGTCGGTCCCGGCGGCTATCTGGGCAGGCCGAGGATGCGCTCGGCGATGATGTTGCGCTGGATCTCGGAGGTGCCGCCCGCGATGGTCCCGCCGAAGCTGCGCGCGTACCGTTCGAACCAACTGGAGGAGAACACCTCCATGTTCATGTGGAAGTGCGGTGCCGTGGAGGCGGGATGGCGCAGCGCCCCGGTGCCGTGCGCCTCCAGGGCGTGCAGGCCGGCCGTCTGCACGGCCTCCGAGCCGAAGAGCTTGAGCACGGACACCTCGGCGGGGTTCCGGTCGGTGCCGAGTTGGCGGTAGCCCAGCAGCTTCAGCGCCTGGAAGTCCATCTGGAGCGTGGCGTACCACTCCTCGTCGCTCGGCGCGTCCCGGATCAGGTCCTCCAGCCGCTCGGCGTAGCTCAGCCACAGCAGGGTGCGTTCATGCCCGAGCGAGCCGTTCGCCACCTTCCAGCCCTCGTTCAGCGGGCCGATCAGGTTCTCCCTGGGCACCCGGACGTCGGTGAGGAACACCTCGTTGAAGTCGAGGTCGTCGGGATCGGCGATGGACCCGAAGGGCCGTCTGACCACGCCCTCCGTGTCGGTGGGGACGATCAGCACGCTGATGCCCTGGTGCTTGGGCGCCTCCGGATCGGTGCGTACGAAGGTCAGCAGCACGTCCGCGTCATGGGCGCCGGAGGTCCACACCTTCTGCCCGTTGACCACGAAGTGGTCGCCCTCCAGGGCCGCGCGGGTACGCAGTCCTGCGAGGTCGGACCCGGCGCCCGGTTCGCTCATGCCGAGGGCGGCCGTGAGCTCCGCCCGCAGAATGGGCGCCGCCCAGCGCTGCTTCTGCTCCTCGGTGCCGAAGCTCAGGATCGAGGCCGCGACGATGCCGACGCCCTGCGGGTTGAAACTCTGGTAGATGCGGCGCCGGGACATCTCCTCGGCGTGGGCCAGCAGTTGGGGCAGGGTGGCGTCGCGTCCGCCGTACTCGGGCGGGTTTCCCGGCACCAGCCAGCCCGCGTCGAAGAGCTTCCGTTGCCATACGCGCGCCCAGGGCGGCACGTCCGCGCTCGACCTGGCGCGGGGCACGGCCTCCTCGGCGGTGGGCAGGTTGGCGTCGAGGAAGGCGGCGAACTCGGCCCGGAACTCCTCGATCCCGGGGTCGGCGGCGAGTCTCATACCAGCAGCGCCTTCCTGTGCACGGCAGCCGTCCCCAGCAGCAGGTCACCGGCCTTGGCCCGTTTGAGATGGATCTGGAGTTCGTTCTCCCAGGTGTAGCCCATCGCGCCGAAGAGCTGGAATCCGCTCTGGAAGCAGAGCCGTTGGCACTCCCCGGCCGCCGCCTTGGCCATCGCCGCCGCCCTGGCCCGTTCCGGGTGGTCCTCGGCGATGGTGAGGGCGCAGTAGAGGGCGAGCGCCCGGGCCCGTTCGATCGCGACGTACATGTCGGCGGCCTTGTGCTTGACCGCCTGGAAGGATCCGATGGGCACCCCGAACTGATGCCGCTGCTTCACATGCGCGACCACCAGATCGAGGATGCGCCGACAGCTGCCGACGGTCGAGACGGCCAGCCCCATCAACGCCAACTCAGGTACGGCGCAGGCCAGTTCGGGGTGATCGACCCGGGCGACATGGATCGTCGGGTCGAAGACGGCGATGCGCTCGGCACGTATCTCGGTGCCGTTGCGGACGACCACACCGTCCGGCGTCAGTAGAGCGACCTCGTCCGCCCGGTCCGCGTCGAGGACGAACTCACCGAGGCCGTCGAAGACCGCTGTGCCCGAGCCGTTCGGCAGCCGTCCGGCAAGCGGCGCGAACCAGGTGGCCGTGGCCAGGAACGGCGTCGGATCGGCGGCGTACCCCAACTCCTCCAGGATGATCGCCAGTTCCACCGGAGGGGCCTCAAGCCAGCCCAACTCCAGGTAAGTCGACCAGAGTTGCTCCTCGGGCAGGGCTCGCGACTTCGCCACCGTCTCGCGGACCACGCGTTGCAGCAGCCGCTGGTCCTCGTCGAATTCAAACTCCACGGGCGACCTCCAGAAGGACCTTGCCGATGGCACCGCGGCCCAGCCGCAGCGCGGCGCCCACCTCGTCGAGCGGGTGGACGGCATGGATACGGGGGTGAACGGCCCCCTCGGCGAACAGTCGGTGCAGTTCGGTGCGGGCGGCGACCAGCTTCGCCCGGTCGTGCCGGGCCCAGCCGCCGAAGTCGAAGCCGTGGATCGTGACGCCCTTGAGCATCGCGAGGTTCAGCGGGATACCCGGGATCTCGCCGCTCGCGAACCCGACGCTGACGAACCGGCCGCCCCAGCGCATCCCGCGCAACGCCTGCTCGGAGTGCGCCCCGCCGACCGGGTCGACGACGACATCGGCGCCGCCGGCCTCCTGGAGCGCCCGTTTCAGGTTCTCGTACGGCAGCACGGTGTGGGCGCCGAGACTGGCGCAGGCGGCGCGTTTCTCCTCGCTCGACGCGACGGCGACCACCTCCGCGCCCAGCCGCAGGGCGAGTTCGACGGCGGCGAGACCCACCCCGCCGGCCGCGCCGAGCACCACGACCCGCTCGCCCTCACGCACGTCGCCGACCATGCGCAGGGCGTTGAAAGCGGTGGCGTGGGAGACACCGAAGGCCGCCGCCCGTTCCATGGACACAGCGTCGGGGACGCGGTGGAGGCTGCCGGCGGGGACGGCGACACGTTCGGCGAAAGCGCCGACGAACGCCGAGCCGAAGACCCTGTCCCCGGTGCGGAAGCCGTGCCCGTCCCGGGCCACCACCCCGGCGAACTCGCTCCCCGGAGTGAAGGGCACCTCGGCCTTCACCTGGTAGGCGCCCTCGATCACCAGCACGTCGGCGAAGTTGACCGCCGCGAAGTGCACGTCGACGGGTACCTCGCCCCGCGGTTCGGGGATCTCCTCGACGGTCACCGGACCGCCGAGGGTGTGACAGCGGGCGGCCCTCACAGCCGGGTCGTCGCGGCCAGTTCGGCGGCCTGGGCGGCCATCGTCAGGACCGTGTCGCCGTAGAAGGCCATCTTCGGGTTGCCGCCGTCGCCCTTGACGTGCCGGGCGTAGCCGCCTTCGAGGACGATGGCCATCTTGAAGCGGGCCAGCACCACGTAGTAGTCGATCTCGCCGACGTCCCGGCCGCTGACCTTGGCGTAGTGCTCCAGCAGGTCGGCCCGGTCTGGCATGCCCTCGTAGCTGACGTAACCCTTCTGTGTGCGGTCCTCGTCGGCGTCCGGCCAGCCCATGATCACCCAGGCGAGGTCGAGGAGCGGGTCGCCGACGGTGGCCATCTCGAAGTCGACGAGGGCGGCGAGGCGGGCGGGGGCCCCGTGCTGGAACATCACGTTGGCGAACTGGTAGTCACCGTGGATGATGCCCGGGGTCCAGTGGCTCGGCCGGTGGGCGCGCAGCCAGGCGGCTGCGGTGTCCAGTCCGGGTATCTCGCGGAACGAGAACCTCGCCAGGTGGGCCTGCCAGCGGTCCACCTGGCGGTCGTGGAAGCCGTCGGGCCGGCCGAAGCCCTCCAGACCCTGGGCACGCCAGTCGACGTTGCCCAGCCGGGCGATGCCCTCCACCAGCTCGTGGGCGAGGCCGGGGCGCAGGGAGAGGTCGCTCCTGAAGGGCTCGGGCCAGCCGCCCTCGACGTTCATGGGCGACCAGCCGTCGACATGGCCCATGAGGTAGAAGCAGGACCCGATGACGTCGGTGTCCTCGCACACCGCGACGGCCTCCGGGTGCGGAACGTCCGTCCCGTTCAGGGCGTTCAGTACCCGGAACTCACGCAGCATGGTCTCGTTGCGGCCCGGCGGAACCTTCTCGGGCGGCTTGCGCAACACCAACTGCCTGTCTCCGCGCCGGAGTTCGTAGATGTCGTTGGAGGTGCCCCCGGAGATGAGGGAGACCTCGACGGGTTCGCCGGGGGCGATGTCCCGGTCGTCCAACCAGCGGGCGAGCGACTCGGTGTTCACATGTTCTCCAGCTGCTTGCGGGCCCACTCCCGGCGCGCGGGCAGATGCTGGGTGGGCCAGAGTCCGGGGGTGGCCTCGTAGCCGCGCAGCAGGTCGCGGGCCACGGTGATCTTGTGGACCTCGGTCGGTCCGTCGACGACGGCCATGACGGCGGCGCCGGTCCACATGTCGGCGAAGGGCATCTCGTTCGAGACACCCAGGGCGCCGTGCAGATGCATCGAGCGGTAGACGATGTCGTGCAGCACCTTCGGCGTCAGGAACTTGATCGTGGCGATGTCCTTACGGACCCGCTTGTAGTCGTTGTACCGGTCGATCTGCCACGCCGTGTGGAGTACCAGCAGCCGGAACTGGGCCAACTGCGCGTAGGAGTCGGCGAGATCGGCCTGCACCAGCTGCTTGTCCGCGAGCCGGCCACCCTGTGTCTCGCGCGAGAGGGCACGCTCGGCCATCATGTCCAGCGCCCGTTGGCACTGCCCCACGACGCGCATCGCGTGGTGGACGCGTCCGCCGCCCAGCCGGGTCTGCGCGACGGCGAACGCCTGTCCCTCCCCGCCGAGGAGCGCGTCACCGGGGACGCGGACCCCGTCGTAGGCGATCAGCGCGTGCATGCCGTCCTCCGGGCCCTCGCCGAGCAGCCCGATGTCGCGCTCGATCCGGATGCCCGGGCTGTCGCTAGGCACGAGGAACATCGACATGCCCTTGTACGGGCTGACGTCCGGGTCGGTCACCGCCATCACGATGACGAACTTCGAGGTGCGGGCGTTGGAGGAGAAGTACTTGCGGCCGGTGATGACCCAGTTGTCGCCGTCGCGCACGGCCCGGGTGGTGAACATCGTCGGGTCGGCGCCGGCCTGCGGCTCGGTCATCGAGAAGCAGGAGAAGCACTCGCCTTCGAGGAGCGGGCGCAGGTAGCGCGCTTTCTGTTCCTCGGTGCCGTAGCGGGCGATGATCTCCGCGTTGCCGGTGTCCGGGGCCGCCGTGCCGAAGATGACGGGGGCCCAGCTCGACGCACCGAGGATCTCGTTGATGAGGGCGAGTCCGACCTGTCCGAAGCCGCGCCCACCCAGTTCGGGGCCGAGGTGCGGCGCCCACAGTCCCTGGTCGCGCACCTGTTGCTTGAGTGCCCGGACGATCGGGCCGGTCTCGTCGTCGAGGGGATGGTAGGCCCGGTCGGGGTAGAGGAGGTCCAGCGGTTCCACGCGCTCGGCGCGGAAGCCTCTGATCCACTCCAGCTTCTCCTCGAACTCGGGCTCGGTGGAAAAGTCCCATGCCATGTCAGACGACCCTCGATTCGACAGCTCGATGCCGCGCGGGCACTGCTCCGGAACGTCCGCGATGCAGGTGAGAATAACATTCTCATTCAGCGCGAGTAAGGGTCTCGAAAGTTGCGGTGCGTGATTCGGTAGGGAGCTTCGACTGATTACCGCCCAAGTGCAGTATCGTTCTGCCGGTGACCGCCATCCCCGAAGAGCCAGCCTGGCGCCAGCGCGCCGTAGAGCGATCCACCCGCGCCGCCAAACAGCGTGCCGAGCAGCGCGTTCAGCGCTTCCTGGACGCCGCGCAGGAACTCATCGCGGAGAAGGGGACGACGGACTTCACCGTCCAGGAGGTCGTCGACCGTTCGAAGCAGTCGCTGCGCAGCTTCTACCAGCACTTCGACGGCAAGCACGAGCTGTTGCTCGCCCTGTTCGAAGACGCGCTGTCCACGTCGGCGATCGAGATCCGCGAGGCCACGTCGGGCACGGGAGAGCCGCTGCCCCGGCTGCGTATCGCCGTGGAGATGCTGTTCGAGCAGTCGCTGCCCAACCCCGGTGTCCAGCGCCCCCTGTTCAGCGACTTCGCACTGCAACTGCTGGTCAAGCACCCCGCTCAGGTGGCGACCGCGCACCTGCCGCTGCTGAACCTCTTCACCGAGCTGCTGGAGCAGGCCGCCGAGGCGGGCAGCGTCCACGCGGACAAGCCGCGCAGGCTGGCGGCGCTTCTCATGCAGACCGTCATGTTCGCCGCTCAGGCCAACGGCGTCCCCTCGGGCAGCCACGCCCAGCCGGTGACCGCCGACGAGGTCTGGCAGTTCTGCCTCGGCGGCATCTCGGGCGCGTGAGCCACTCCGGGTACACCACGCCCACCTGACAACTGATCGCCCGCAGTGCCGAGAACATCGTTCTCAGTACTGCGGGCGATCGGCGTCCCGGCCGGGACCGGGGGGCGTCGCTTCAGCTCAGCGGCTTGGACAGTACCGCCTTGCGGTGGCTGAACGTCTCGATCGAGTAGCGGCCGTGGTAGTTGCCCATCCCGCTCTCCCCCACCCCGCCGAACGGCAGGTCGGAGACGGTGAGATGGGCCAGCGGCAGGCCGTAGCCGACCGCGCCGGAGGACGTCTCGGCGGCGATGCGCTCACGGGTCGCGCCTGACTCGGTGAACACGTAGAGCGCGAGCGGCTTGTCGCGGTCGTTGATGAAGCCGATCGCGTCGTCCAGCCCGGGCACCGTGACGATCGGCAGGATCGGGCCGAAGATCTCCTCCCGCATCACGGGCGAGGCGGGGTCGACATCGGCGAGGACGGTCGGCGCGATGTACTTCGTCGTACGGTCCTTGACGCCGCCGGTGACGACCCGGCCCGAGTCGAGCAGACCGCCGAGCCGGTCGAAGTGACGCTCGTTCACGATCCGGCCGTACTCGGTGGAGGTGGCCGGGTCCTCGCCGAACAGGTTCTCGACGGCCTTGGCGAGCGCGGGCTCCAGCGCGGCGGCGGTCTCCGGGTCGGTCAGGACGTAGTCGGGGGCGACGCAGGTCTGGCCGGCGTTGAGGAACTTGCCCTTGACGAGCCGGTCGGCGACGACGTCCACATCGATGCCGGTGTCGACGAACGCCGGGGACTTGCCGCCGAGTTCGAGGGCGACCGGGGTGAGGTGCTCGGCGGCGGCGCGCAGCACGATACGGCCGACGGCGCCGTTGCCGGTGTAGAAGATGTGGTCGAAGCGCTCGGCGAGCAGGGCGGTGGTCTCCGGGACACCACCCTCGACGACGGCGACCGCGTCCGTGTCCAGGTACTGCGGCAGCAGCCGGGCCACGATCTCGGAGGTGGCGGGAGCCAGCTCGCTCGGCTTGACCACCACCGCGTTACCGGACGCCAGCGCGCCGACGACCGGGGTCAGCAGGAGCTGGACCGGATAATTCCAGGGGGCGATGACCAGGACGACACCCAGGGGGTCGTACTGCGTCCAGGCGGTGGCGTCGGCGCCGAGGCGCTCGGGGACCGGCGCGGCCTCGGGGCGCAGCCAGCCGTCGAGGTGGTCGAGGGTGTGGTCGATCTCCCGGATCGTGAAGTCGATCTCCGTGCGGTAGGCCTCGGTCGAGCTCTTTCCGAGGTCCGCGTGGAGCGCGGCGGCCACATCCTTGCCGTGCTCCGTAAGCAGTTCGCGCAGGCGGCCGAGCTGGGCCCTGCGCCACTCGACGGGCTTGGTACGGCCTGCACGGAAGGTCGCGCGCAGCCGCGCCACGATGTCGCCGGGCTGCTCGGGGGACGTGGGCTGGTTCACGGTGCCTCGCTTGACTCGATGTACTCGACGTACATGCCAACCTGCCACAGGGTGAAATATATTCCATATACATGAAGATAACTTTAAGTATGCATTCAATCGCTTGAAGTGCTGTCCCATCTCCGTCAGTCGTCGACCTCGCCCAGGAACGGACGGACCTCGACCGGCAGGGTCGTCGCCAGGGCGGCCTTGCGGCCCCACTCCAGGGCGGCGTCGAGGTCCGGCGCCATGAGGAGGCAGATCCCGCCGAGGAACTCCTTGTTCTCGGCGTAGGGTCCGTCGATCACCTCGACCTCGTCACCCTGGGGTCGCAGTACCGTCGCCGCGTCCGGGCGGTGCAGTCCGCCCGCGAAGACCCAGGCCCCGGCGTCCCGCAGCTCCTCGTGGAAGACGTTCAGCCTGTGGTTGATCTCCACCATCGTCCGGGGCGCGGACGGCTCGCCGACCGGCTTCATGGCGCTGAGCAGGTAGTACTTCATCGCGTCCTCCTGGGCATCATCACTCTGCCCCATCTCCTACACGAAGGGAGCACCTCCGCGGAGGCGCAACGCACCGTGGCACCGGGAGAATCGTCCCCATGACCGCCACCGCGCACCCGCTCGTCACCGTCGCCCGTCGGCTCGCCGCCGAGGTCCTGGCCCCGCAGGCGAGCCGGGTGGACCAGGAGGGTGTACCCGCGAGCAGCATCAAGGCCATCAAGCAGGCGGGCCTGCTCGGGGTGAGCGCACCGAAGGAGTACGGGGGTGCGGGCGCGCCCGCCGCGGTCGCCCGGGAGATCGCCGAGATCCTGGCCGGGGCCTGCTGCTCGACCTGGTTCGTACAGACCCAGCACCACACTCCGGTGAAAATGCTGACAGAGTCTCAGTTCCCCGTACGGGAGCGCCTGTTGGGCCCACTGTCGACGGGCGCCCTGTTGTCGGGTATCGCGTACGCGCACCTGCGGTCCTTCCCTCGCGTGCCCGTGCGGGTCGGCTACGAGCGTGGCGGCTGGCGCTTCGACGGGACAGTCCCCTGGTACACGGGCTGGGGGCTGAACGACGTCATGCTGCTCGCGGGACTGTCGGACACGGACGAGGTGGTGTTCGCCTTCGCCGACGCCCGCGAACAGTCGGGGCTGCGCGCCTCGCCGCCCATGCGGCTGGCGGCACTCACGGCCGCCCGGACGGTGTCCCTGGAGCTGAAGGGCCTGCGCCTGCCGGAGGAGGCGGTCGTCCTGCGCATGCCGCGCGAGAAGTTCGCCCTCGTCGACCTGCCCCGGGCCACCAACACGAACCCGGCCGTGTTCGGGGTGGCGTACGCGGCCCTCGACCTTCTCGCCGCCCACCCGGACGCCACGGCGACCGCACGTTCACTGCGCACCCGCCTGGACGCCGTACGACGCGGCGCGTACGCCCTCACGGACCACCGCCGGCCGCAGGAGCACATCGCGGACCGGCTGGCGCTGAAGACCCGGGCGTACGAGCTGATGCGCACGGCGACGACCGCGGCGGTCGTGGCCGGGGGAGGCCGGTCCATGGACCTCGACAGCCCGGCCCAACGCCTGGCCCGCGAGGGCCTGTTCCTACTGGTCCAGGGCCAGACGACGGATGTACGCGGCGCACACCTCGCCGCACTGGCCGAGTAGCCCCTGAGGGGCGCGGGAACCTGCGCGACAAGCCCCACCGGGCCCGCGGCCGAAGCACCACCTGACCGCCTAACGACTGAACGGCACCTGTGCCGCCGGGGCGACGGCCGACGCGAACGGATGCCGCCACAGCCCCCGCGCGGCAAGCCGCGGCAGCACCCCCTCGCCGAACCAGTACGCCTCCTCCAGATGCGGATAGCCCGAGAGGACGAACTCGTCGATGCCCAGGGCGTGGTACTCGGCGATACGGTCGGCGACCTCGTCGTGGCTGCCGACCAGCGCGGTGCCCGCGCCACCGCGCACCAGGCCGATTCCGGCCCAGAGGTTCGGGTGGATCTCCAGCCCGTCCCGGTTGCCGCCACCGTGCAGGGCGAGCATCCGCTGCTGGCCCTCCGACTCGCTGCGGGCGAGCCCGGCCTGGATGTCCCGTACGGTCCCCGGGTCGAAGCCCGCGAGGATCCGGTCCGCCTCCGCCCAGGCAGCCTCGGAGGTGTCGCGGGTGATGACGTGCAGCCGGATACCGAACCGCAGGGTGCGCCCCTGCCGGGCGGCCAGCCCCCTGACCCAGGCGATCTTCTCGGCGACCTGGGCCGGCGGTTCGCCCCAGGTGAGATAGACGTCGACGTGCCGGGCGGCGACCTCACCGGCGATGGGCGAGGAACCCCCGAAGTACACCTCGGGGACCGGATCGGGGACACGGGCCAAGGTGGCCTCCTCGACCCGGATGTGTTCGCCGGTCAGGCTGACCGTCTTGCCCTCCCACAACTCCCTTACGACTTCGAGGAATTCGCCGGTACGACGGTATCGCGCGTCCTTGTCGAGGAAGTCGCCGTAGGCCTTCTGCTCATGGCTCTCGCCGCCCGTGACCACGTTGAGGAGGAGCCGTCCGCCGGTCTGGCGCTGGAAGGTGGACGCCATCTGCGCGGCGAGGGTCGGGGAGACGGAGCCCGGGCGGAAGGCGACGAGGAACTTCAGCCGCTCGGTGTGCCGGCTGACCATGGCGGTGGTCAGCCAGGCGTCCTCGCACCAGGCGCCGGTGGGGGTGAGCGCGCCGACGAAGCCGAGGTCCTCGGCGGCGCGGGCGATCTGGCCCAGATAGGCGACCGTCGGCGGCCGGTTCTGTCCGAAGGCGGTGGCCGGGGTGCCGTGGCCGCCGCCGACGACATGGCGGCTGTCGCCGTTGGTCGGGAGGAACCAGTGGAAGGTGAGGGACACCGAAGATCTCCGATCGGGACGGGCGTCGTACGTGACAGCGGGCGCCGGGCCCGCGAGCGGGGTGGGTCGTCGTCGGGGTGAGCGGTGGTCGGGGTCAGCTCGCCGCGGCGAGGAGCGGGGAGCGGCCGAGCGCTGCCGAGAACTGGTCGAGGACCTGGGTGAGGGCCTCCGCGGTGGCGGGGGCGACCGCGATGGAGCCGTCCTCGTGGGCGGTGATGTCCTTGTCGAGGGTGAACCAGCCCTGGACGATGTGGGCGGCGCCCATGGAGTTGAGGACGGGGCGCAGCGCGTAGTCGATGGCCAGCACATGGGCCGTGGTGCCGCCGGTGGCGAGCGGGAGCACGGTCTTGCCGGTGAGGGCGTACTGCGGGAGCAGGTCGAGGAGGGCCTTGAGGACACCGGAGTAGGACGCCTTGTAGACGGGGGTGCCGATGACGACACCTTCGGCGCGTGCGAACAACTCGGTGGCCTCGACGATCGCCGGGTGCCGGAAGTCGGCGCCGAGCAGGGCCTCGGCGGGAATCGTGCGGACGTCGAGCGGAATCACCTCGTGCCCCTGCGCGGTCAGGCGGGTGTCCAGGTGCCGTAGGAGCTTTCCGGTGCGGGAGGAGACGGAGGGGCTGCCGGAGACGGACAGGACGGTGGCCATGGGTCCTCTTTCTGGAGGCTTTCTTGGAACCGGTGTCGCCTGCGACACGCCAGGAGACCCCGGTGAAGTGATCGGGGTTGCCAGGTCGGTCGGGGCTCTTCGCCACCGAGGACCCTGCGGCCGACCGCGCGCCGGCCGCAGGCGACGAGGTCGTGGAGGAGGAGGGCGCGGACATCGCGCCGGAGGGCACGCCCATTGCCGTCCGGAGTGAAGTCCGGCGGTTTGTCAGGCGGTCAGGAAAGAGCGCGGCGGATCAGGACGAGGATCAGACCGCGGGGCGACAGGCGGCACTGGAGACGCGCGCGAGGTCGACGTGCCGTCGCCGCGTGAGGTCCAGTCGCATGTTCATGCATGGATCCTGACAGTCGCCGAAGACGGCAGTCAAGGAAAAGCCGACCGGTCTCGTATCGCGGACCGTCCGGCACGAACGGACCACGGGACACGCACCGTACAGGATCGGTCACCCAGCATCATTCGTCGTTTTTCAGCTGCACATAAGGGAAAAGTAAGAGCACAATGTAGGTACGCGGCATTTACCGCATACCGCATCAGAAGCGGTCAGGCCTGCACAGTCGAAGGAGACGAGTCATGGCCAATGTCTCGCACACCAGAGGTGACATCCACAGCCACCCTGATGTATCCGAAATGCGAGCCCGGTACGCCCGCATGCTCGGCGGTCGCGATGTCGCGCTCGTGGACGGACCGGTGTTCCTCGTCGGTCTGTACTGCGCGGCATCCCCCTGGATCCTCCACTACACGACAAGCCAGCCCCCGCTCGTGACCCACAACCTGATCATGGGCATCGCGATCGGCCT
This sequence comes from Streptomyces sp. AK08-02, assembly GCF_033795085.1. NCBI lineage: Bacteria > Bacillati > Actinomycetota > Actinomycetes > Kitasatosporales > Streptomycetaceae > Streptomyces > Streptomyces sp. AK08-02. The sequence goes on along the minus strand of NZ_JARAZV010000001.1, from coordinate 527,785 downwards.
GCTGGCCCTCGGGTTCACCAACACTCCGGAGCGCATGTACGGCCTCAGCGGCGCCCTGTGCGCGATGGGTATCTGGATGATCGTCTCGCCGTGGATCGTCGGCGACAGCCCCGACGCGGGTGTGGTGCTGAACAACATCATCATCGGCGCCCTGGCCCTGTTCCTGGGGATGTTGAGTGCGGGCGCGACAGCGAGAAGCGCACCCAGGCCGTAGGCACGCGCGGTAGGTACGCGCGGAGAGAGGACGACGACAAGCACCTGTGCGTCGAGGTGAGAAGCGGGCCCGACCCCCTCCAGGGGCGGGTCCGCTCTCCGTTCGGCCCACCCGCCGTCGAAGGGCGCACGGCGACCTGGGGCCGCGCGGACTGTCCCGCGCCGGAGCGGGCAGTAGTCAGGAGGTAGGCAATACCGGCGAAGAGGGGCGGAAATGACGATCTCGAGCATCATCGGTGCCATCATCATCGGCGCCGTCATCGGCATCCTGGGCCGGCTCGTCATCCCGGGGCGACAGCGCATCGGAGTCCTCTGGACGATCGCCGTCGGTATCGTGGCCGCACTCATCGGTTCGGCGATCGCGGCCGGGTTGAATGTGTCCGACACGGACGGCGTCGACTGGGTCGAGTGGCTGATCCAGATCGGGCTCGCCGCCCTCGGTGTGGCCGCGCTGGACCGGGCGAAGGCACCGCGTCGTGCGCACGGCAGGCGCCGGTGACCGGGCGAGGGTGAGCGCTTGAGGCCGGGGCCCCCGCGTCGGGCCCGGGTCGGGCCTGGCCCCCCCGAGGTCCGGAAACTCCTTTGTGGGTGGTGGTCCGCCGAGACTAGTTTCGGCGGACCACCACCCACGTCCATGTCACGGAGCCCTCTTGACCCCGCGTATCACCGCACTCACCGATCCCGAACCCGGCGCGTCGAGCCGGCGGCTCGCCTGGCTGGCGTCCGACCAGGTCGGTGTACCGCTCGGCTCCGCCTACCTGCGCCTGTTCAGCCGGGAGGGCCAGGAGCATCTCGCCGAGGTGGAGATCTCCGTCCACCCCGCGGAACGGCGGCGGGGCGTCGGCGCCCTGCTCCTGGAGGCCGCCGTCTCCGCGGCCCGCGGTGACGGTCGACGGTCACTCCTGGCGCAGGCCGAGGAGGGCTCCGCCGGCGACCGTTTCCTGGCGGCCCGGGGATTTCACCGGGTACTGACTCTGACGTACGCCCGGTTGACACTCGCCGACGTGGACCTCGCGGAGATCACCCGGCTCGCCGAACTCCCGCACCCCGGCTATCGCTTGACGGCCTGGGAGGGGGCCGTGCCGTCCGCACTGGCGCGGAGCTATGCCGACTCGCGCCGCGCCATGGACGACATGCCGATGGAGGACACCGACTACGGCACGGTCGTGTGGGACGTCGACCGCGTCCTGGCGGCGGCCGAGGCGGTCGCCAAGCGCGGCGACCTGCTGTACACCGTGGCCGCGCTGGACACGGCGGACGGTTCGGTCGCCGGTTTCTCCGAGCTGGTGGTACCGGGCGACGGACAGGGCGACGGGCAGCACTACGGCACGGCGGTGCTGCCCGGGCACCGCGGCCGAGGTCTCGGGCGCTGGATGAAGGCCGAGTCGATCCGCCGGGCCCGTGGACGCCATCCCGGACTCACGGGACTGCTCACCGACACCGCGACCGGCAACGTGCCGATGCTCGGCATCAACGACGAGCTGGGGTACGCGCCCACGCACAGAGCGGTGGAGTACCAGCTCGGGTTGTGAGACAGGCACCGCCGGGCGATCCGGCCACCGCTCCAACTGCCAGGGCTCAGGGCTCGTACACGTACGGGGTCGTCGTGGTGAGGGGCTCGAAGCCGAGTCGCTCCAGGACGGGCCTGCTCTGGTGGGAGGCGTCGACCTGGAGGTAGCGGTAGCCGCGCTCCACGGCGTCGCGGGCGCGGTGCGCGACCAGGGCGCGGTAGATGCCCTTGCCGCGCCAGGCCTCGACGGTGCCGCCGCCCCACAGCCCGGCGAACCGCGTACCGGGCACGAGTTCCATGCGGGCCGCGCTCACCGGCTCGTCGCCGGCCAGCGCCACCACGGCCGTGATCGTGTCCGGGTCGTCGGTGAGCCGGGCGAGCAGTTGGTGCCGCATCCGGGAGCTGTCGGTGCCGAACGCCTTCTCGTGCACGTCCGCCACGAGCTCGACGCCGGTCCGATCGGTCACCGGGACGAGGCGGATGCCCTGGGGCGGCTCGGTCTCGAAGGTCAGACCGGAGACCTCACCGATCATCAGCGTCTCCTCGGGCTCGGGCGTGAACCCCGCCGTCCGCAGCCGTTGCCCGAGGTCGATGGGCAGGTCGTGGCCGTAGAGCTTCCACTCAAACGTCCGTCCGAGGTCGCCGTAGTGGCGGATCTGCTCGGCGATCGCCTCGTCGGCGCGTGCCGCGTCGAGGTCGGACCAGACGACCCCGTTCCACCCCTGGGCATCGGCGACCTGGCGCACCACCCCGCCCACTCGTTCGATCCGAGCGCCTGGCCCGTCGGGCTGCGCCCCTTCGCGCATGTCCCGGTCGTAAAGGGCTAGCACCGCTGCATGATCCATGTCGTTACTCCAGCACCCCGATGCGGCAAGCGCAACGGTATTGGCGACCGCGATACGTCACGCTTCAGGTTATTCGCATATGCGAAACATTGTTCGGCGCCACCAGAGCGCTCCGGGCGCCTGTCCCGCTCTCAGGGCCTACGGACGTACCCTGCACCCCGCACCCTGGAACCGCACCGCGAGGGAGACCCGATCAGTCATGATCAGGAACGATGAACTGGCCCACCTGCGCCGCTGCGTGGAACTGGCCGCCGAGGCCCTGGCGGCCGGCGACGAACCGTTCGGTTCCGTTCTGGTGGGCGGAGACGGTGCGGTGCTGGCGGAGGACCACAACCGAGTGGCCTCCGGGGACCGCACCCGCCACCCCGAGTTCGAACTGGCCCGCTGGTCCGCCGCCCACCTGACTCCGGAGCAGCGGACGGCGGCCACCGTCTACACCTCGGGCGAGCACTGCCCGATGTGCGCCGCCGCGCATGCCTGGGTGGGCCTCGGACGGATCGTCTACGTCGCCTCGTCCGAGCAACTGGCCGCCTGGCTGGCCGAGTTGGGAGTACCCGCGCCCCCGGTACGGACCCTGCCCGTCAACGAGGTCGCGCCCGGTGTGACGGTCGAGGGCCCGGTGCCGGAACTGGCCGCACAGGTGCGCGACCTGCATCGGCGCTTCCACACCACCGCACCCCGCCAGGTCTGACCCCCAAGGACACTGCCCGCTAACCGAGTTCGAGCGTGGTCACCCCGAAGACCCGCTCCCCCGCGAACTCCCGCACGGGACCGGTGTACATGCGTGCCGTCTCGAAGGACGGCGAGAAGCCCGCCTCCCGCACCATCGCGACGGCAGCCGCGTTCGGCTCGGGGACGTCGATGGCGACCTCCGTCCCGGCCGCGTCGGCGGTCAGCGCGGCGAACAGCGCCCGGGCGTCGTCGGCGGTGTCGGCGAACAGCGGGCCGATGCGGGGCGCGTCCCGGCCGGGGCGGACGACTCCGTAGCCGGTGACGGCACGGGTCCCGGGACCGGCCCCGGTGCCATGGGCATCGGCATCGGCATCGGCATCGGCTTCACACACGAAGGCGCGGTGCCCGGGAGCCGTCAGCCAGTAATCCAGGAAACGGGGCCGGTCGGCAGGGGTGCACAGGGTGTCGTACGCCGTGATCGCCGCAAGGTCCGTCGGCCGCACGGGACGCACGCGCGCCGGGGTGTCGGCGGCGGGGGCGGTTCCGGTGAACCGGACGGTTCGATGGGCGGGCTCGAAGCCCGAGCGGCGGTAGTTGTCCTGCTGGGCGACGACTCCGTCAAGGCCGACGGTACGGCTTCCGGCGTGGGCCAGTGCGGTCTTCCAGGTGGTGATCCCGTAACCGCGGCCCCGCAGGTCGGGACGCACGAGATAGAAACCCAGAAAGGCGTACGCGTCACCGTAGTTGACGACCGAGATCGCCGACACCGGCTCCCCGCCGACCCTGCCGACGAAGAATCCCTCCGGGTCCTGCGCGAAGAACCCGGCACTGTCCGACAACCCCGGGTTCCAGCCCTCGTCGGCCGCCCATCCGGTGACGACCGGCCAGTCCTCGGGCATGGCCCGGGTGACGACGAGGTCGTCGGAGACCGGGGAGACGGGGCCGGCGGAGGAGATCATGGAGGTGCTCCGTTCCGTTCAGTGGGGGGATGCGGCCCCATCCGACCATGGATCCCGAAGGCCGCGCGACCACCCGGCGCCCGGCCCTCCCGGCGCCCCGGCCTACCGGGAGGCGGGGCCCTGCCCACCCGCTTATCGTGATCAGGGCGCCGTCCCGGTCCGCAGCCGGGACCGCCTCAGGAGGCATTCATGCGGTCCGCGTACCGACGCCGGGCGCTGGCCTCGGCCACGACACTCGCCCTGCTCGGGGCAGGTGCGCCGACGGTGGCCGCGGCCGACGACGGGCCCGGCCTGTCCCGCTTCTACCACCAGCGGGTCAAGTGGTCGGCCTGCGCCGACCAGGCGGCGATGGACGACGTGCCGACGACCGACCTCCAGTGCGGCAAGGTCACCGTCCCGCTCGACTACGCCGAGCCCCACGGCGGCACACTCGACCTGGCGATGGCCCGCTATCGGGCGACCGGGAGATCCCGGGGTTCCGTGCTGCTGAACTTCGGCGGGCCCGGCGGCGCGGGGGTCAGCCAACTCGCTTATGAGGGCAAGGACTTCATGGGCCTCACGAACGGCTACGACGTCGTCACGTTCGATCCGCGCGGTGTCGGCAGGTCCTCCCCCGTCAGCTGCGGCGAGAGCGCGGAGACGGACACCGACACCGAGGGGACCGGTGGCGGGGCCGACGACGATCCGCGTGCCGTCCTCGAACATCTGCGCAGGGCAGCCGAGGCCTGTGTGCGCCACTCCGGGCCCGTGCTGCGCCACATAGGGACCGTCAACGCTTCCCGCGACCTCGACGTGATGCGCCAGGCCCTAGGCGACAAGAAGCTCAACTACCTCGGATTCTCGTACGGGACCCGGCTCGGCGCGGTCTACGCGGCCCAGTTCCCCACGAAGGTGGGCCGGTTCGTCCTCGACGGCGTCGACACCCTCACCGAGTCGCTCGCCGAGCAGGGCCTCGCGGGCGCCGCCGGGCAGCAGACCGCGCTGGAAGGCTTCCTCAACTGGTGCGTGGCGGACATCGCCTGTCCGTTCGGGCAGGACGCGCGCACCGCCCGCGAGCGGGTGGTCGCCCTGGTCGGCTCGCTCGACAGGGACCCGGTGCCGAGCGGTTACGGTGACCGCTTCTCCGGGCAGGACCTCGTGGGTGCCATCGGCCAGGGCCTCTACAGCAAGCGGATGTGGCCTCCCCTGGAGCGGGCCCTCGCCGCGTTGGTCGAGGACGGCGACGCGCGCGGGATCATGGGGTTCGGCGGCGGAGGCGCCGCTGTCCCCGCCCTGCCGAGACTGACCGTCGAGCGGCGGTCCCCTTCCCCGGACGCCGGCGGCGGGCTCGTCGACGAGGCCGAGGTACCCATCGACAACTTCCCCGCCGCCCTGATGGCGATCAACTGCGCGGACGATCCCGACCGGCCCACCGCGGCCCGGATCACCAAGGACTTCGCCGCCCTGCGCGCCACGTACGAGAAGGCGTCCCCGGTGTTCGGCCGCTACCGCCTGACCGAGGTCCTGACCTGCTATGGCCGTCCGAGGGGTACGGACTTCATCCGTACGGAGGTACGGGACGTCGACACGTCGAAGATGCTCCTGGTGGGGACACGCGGCGACCCGGCCACGCCGTACCGCTGGACCACGGAGACGGCTGAGCGGCTGGGTTCGTCGGCCGTCGTCCTCGACAACAAGGGCGAGGGCCACACCGGGTACGGGTCCTCGAAGTGCGTGCACCGCACGGTCGACGCGTTCCTGCTGGACGGCTCCCTCCCGGCCGACGGCAGCTCATGCGGTCCGGACGGCGCCGGGTGAGGCCCGCGCACGGGCACCGGGCAGAACCCCACTGCCGTTGGATCATCACGCCGGGGCCGCGGCAGCCGTCGCACTGCTCACCCCTACTGCTCCCGGCCCTCACTCCCCGCCGAAGGGGCGCCGAGGAGGTCGGACAGACCGCGGTCGACGGCGTCGCCGAGGTCCTCTTTGCCGGCGGCCACCACGGCGAAGGTCCGCAGCAGGAAGCGGCGCAGGGCCGGTGTGCCGAACTGGAGCAGGGCCAGGCCGTGCGGCGAGTGGAGTTCGAGGACCGTTCGTGCGGGCCCGCACGGCCAGATGTGGACGTCACCGCTTCCGGCGGGCCGCCGCACTCCCTCCTCCAGCAGGCTCCGGGCGAAGGTCCAGCTCACCCCTTCGCCGTCCAGGGCCGCCTCGGCCGGGAAGTCGATGTGCACGGCCAGCGGATCCGTCGAGTCGTAGCGGAGCGTGGCGCGGACGGGGAGCTCCTGCTCCTCCGAGGTGATCAGACGTGCCCGCGCGGGCTGTTCGAGGGTGACATCCATGGCAGTCTCCGCTCCGGTTCGGGCCGACGGTCGTGATGCCGACGCGTTGTGCCGACGTGGTGTTACGACCCCGAAATGGCCTCTCCGATTACGCGGAATCCACAGCTTTTAATGTGAGCTGCGTCACTGACATGCGTGGTTTTCCGCAGGGATCACGGACCCTTGGGCGATTCGGGGGCAACCTGACGATGCGCCCCCACAACACATCACCGCGCATCGCACAAAAGACCGTCGAACACGCGACTGAATGAGCGACCACTCATCTCCATCGATCCACCAAGTCGCGTACCCCGTCTACGACTTGACTTACCGGACGCGTACCGTTTCCGTAGCAGGAAAACCGTCCAAGAAGACTGTGGCATATGCCAGAAGCACCACCGTCCCGTGTGTTGCCAAATCCCTTACAGGGCGTCGCAGGCTGTGCAACAGTCGTAACCGGTCTTCCGTCAGCCTTGGTCGTACCGTCCCTTCATCGGAGTGCGTCATGCCGCCCCATCTCTCCGCGGACCGTCCAGCCGCCCAGCCGCCCGCGCGCGGCTCGGTCGACGCTCTCATCACGCAGGCCCGACAGCTCAAAGGTGACGTGGACGCCGTACGACGAGACACACCGGCCGACGGATCGGACCCGCAGGGACGCTGGCAGCGCGCTCTGTACGACCTGGCGATGCACCAACTGAGCGACCTCGACGAGCATTTGGCCCAACTGCGGGACGGACCGCAGCCCCTGCCCGAGGCCCCCGCGACCGCCGGGACACTGCCCGCCGTAGCAGCCGTGCCGACCGCTCCCCGGCACGACTCGCTCCTCAGCCGGGTCGGCAGCGCCGAGTGGAACCTCCTTACGGACGAGGCCAGTTGGTCCGGTGAGCTGTACCAGATCCTCGGCCGGGATCCCGCCGCGGACCCCCTCACCCTCGACGAGCTTCCCTCCCTGGTCCTCGACGAGGACCGGCCGAGGCTCACCGCGATGGTCACGGACTGTCTGATCGACGCCAAGCCCATCGACGGCGAGTTCCGCGTCGTGCGGCCCGACGGCGGCGTACGGACCGTGCACATGATGGGCGAGCCTGTGCTCGACGCCGACGGCAGCACCGCCTCCATGTGGGCCGTGCTCCGCGACGTCAGCGAACTGCGCCGCAGCCAGCGGACGGTGAGCGAGACCCGTGACTCGTTGCAGCGTCACCGGCACCACGCGCAGTCCGAGCGCCGGCTCGCGGTCGAGTTGCAGGAGGCTGTGCTGCCGCCGTGGCGCGGCTCCCTGCGGCTCCCGCACCAGGGCCCCGAGTCCCTCGATCTGGCCGCCCGCTACCTCCCCTCCTCGACGAGCGCACTGATCGGCGGCGACTGGTACGACGCGCTCGAACTGTCCGACGGCGACACCCTGTTGAGCGTCGGCGACCTCACCGGACACGGAGTGACCGTGACCTCCGGCATGGCGATGCTGCTGGGCGCGCTGCGCGGCATGGCGGTGGCGGGCACCCAGCCGGGCCAACTCATGACCTGGCTCAACCAGTTACTCGACGCGTCCGTCCAGCCGGCTCTGGGCAGCGCGGTCTGCTGCCGCTACCGGCCGAACACCCGCACTCTCACCTGGGCCCAGGCGGGACACCCCGCCCCGCTGCTGTTCCGCGACGGGACGGGGCGCGTGCTGAACCCACCGGACGGCGTTCTCCTCGGCGCGACCTCGGGCGCCGTCTACGGACAGGCCGAAGAGACCCTCGAACCCGGCGATGTGCTCCTCCTCCACACCGACGGACTGGTACCCGGACTCCGGGAAGGCACCACCGCCGCGCACCGTCTGCTCGAACTGGCCCCACGCTTCGGCGAGGCGCGGACCGCGCAGGACTGTGTACGGGCGGTGGTGGAGGAGTTCGGGGAGACCGAGCGCGAGGACGACGCCTGTGTACTCGTCGCCAGGGTGACCCCGTAGAGAGGCCTAGACCCGCGCGTTGTTCCCGCCCCTCCCCCTCGTCTGCTTGGGCAGCGACAGTTTGATCTCCTCGCGGAGTTCGTTGATCTTGGGAAAGCTGGAGTACTCGGCGGTGAGCCGGTACATCTCGCGCAGCCGGTCCCAGGTGCGACGGGACGAGTTCGAGCCCATCGACACCAGGGCCAACCGCGCGTACCCGGCCGCCTGTTCGGGGTCGTCCGCGATGAAGCAGGCGGAGGCCATGGACAGGAAGTCGAAGATCTTCGACCGCTCCCGGCCGTCGACCCTCAGTTCGAGGGCCTTCTGGGCGTAGTACTGGGCCTGCACGGCCGCCGTCGGCTCGTGCTCGGCCAGGGTCCGGTAGGCCAGGGCCTGCATGCCGTACAGGTCCTCCGCCTTGAACATCTGCATCCAGCTCGGCGGCGGCACATCACCCTTGTCGGAGACGAAGAGGTCCTCCGCCTGGCCGAGGGTGCGGCGCATCGCCTGACCGCGCCCCATCGACGCCTGCGCCCAGGCCTCGACGGTGTACAGCATGGCCTGGGTGCGGGGCAGGGTCTCCTCGCCCGAGCCGGAGTTGGCGAGCTTCATGAGGTCGAGCGCGTCGTCGGGCCGGCCCAGGTGCACCATCTGGCGGGCCGCCCGGGAGAGCGCCTCCCCGGCACGCGGCCGGTCGCCGCCCTCTCGGGCCGCGTGGGCGGCGATGACGAAGTACTTCTGGGCCGTGGGTTCCAGGCCGACGTCGTGCGACATCCAGCCGGCGAGGACGGCGAGGTTCGCGGCGACGCCCCACAGGCGCCGCTGAAGGGGTTCGGGATGTCGGTAGGCGAGCATGCCGCCCACCTCGTTGAGCTGACCCACCACCGCCTTGCGCTGGAGTCCGCCGCCGCGGGCGGCGTCCCAGGCGCGGAACACCTCGACCGCGCGTTCCAGTTCCTCGATCTCCTGCCACCCGATGGGGGCGGCCTCGTACCGGTCGAAACCGGCGGGGTCGGCGGGATCCGTGCGCAGTGGATCGTCGAGGTCGGGTGCGTCTGCGGAGAGAGTCGGGTCGGTGTGCAGCCAGTCGTGCATGGCACTGCTGAGTGCGGAGCCTGCGGTGAGAGCGACGCCCGCTCCCACCAAGCCGCGTCGGTTGAGCATGAGGTCCATTCCCGTGAATTCGGTGAGGACCGCGGCAGTCCGTTCGGGCGCCCACGGCACGCCGTCGGGAGTTTCCGCACTCCCGCCGCCCGGCCGTTTCCCCACACGCCCGTGCCGGACCAGACCTAAGTCCTCTATGGTCACGACACGGCCGAGACGCTCGGTGAACAGGGCAGCCAGTACGCGCGGCACCGGATCGCGCGGGATCTCTCCCGTGTCGATCCACCGCCGCACCCGCGAGGTGTCGGTCGCCAGCTGGGGGTGGCCCATGGCCGCCGCCTGCCGGTTGACCAGCCGCGCGAGTTCGCCCTTGGACCAGCCGGCCAGGCCGAACAGGTCCGTCAGACGAGTGTTGGGTTGTCCGCTCACGTCAAGCCCCCAGGTTCTCGGCTGAGTTGACAGTAACCGTCTGTCAGTTGCTGAGCGACTATTCGCCAGGGTTCGCCAGGGTTCGCCAGATGGTGTGCCACTGGCCAACGGGTGTCAGGTAGGAATGCGCCACCCCGACCCGGTCGCCATCCCTTTACAGCAGGTGCACTCCCCAGGGTGTACCAGGGAGACCGGGCCGGGTAGCGCATGACCGTCGCAGGCACACGAAGGGATCTGTTTCTCCCATGTACGCAGCATCGTCCTCCGTGTCCGCCCCTCCGCGGCTGCTGCACCCCCGCCCGGGTGGCAGCGGCCCCTACCTCGACCCCGCGCGTCAGACGGCCCCGGCCCTGGGCGCCGGCGCCGGCCGGACACGCCGACTGCCGGGGATCGGCACCCAGCCGCTCAGCGGCAGACTCGACCTGTCCGGGCCCCAGGGCGCCCAACTGCGCACGGCCATCGCCTCGGTGCACCGGATCTGCCCGGAGTTCGCACCCGTGCAGGTGCTGCGCCGCAGCGGACGCTCCGTACTCCTGGTCGGGACGACAGGGCGCAGCACGGCCGTCGCGAAGTGTTTACTGGATCAGTCCCCGGCCTGGGCCGAACGCATCCGGCACGAAATAGCGGCGTACCGCTCGTTCGTCCGGCACCGCCCGCCGGTGCGGGTGCCCCGGCTGATCGCGGCGGACCCGGACAACTGCACCCTGGTCATCGAGCGGATGCCGGGCCGGGTCGCGGCCCTGCAGAGGCATCCGGCCGAGGCACCGCCGCGTGCGGACATCAGGGCGGCACTCAGCGCCATCTGCCGGCTGAACGCCTGGCGTCCGCCGGCCGGCACGTTCGACGCCCCGCTCGACTACGCGGCACGTATCTCCCGGTACCACGAGCTGGGGCTGCTCACCGACCGGGACATGGGCGATCTCCAGAAGCTGGTGCACGGCATCGCGCACTCGGCGGGCCGCCAGGGAATGGGCCAGTTCTGCCACGGCGACGCACTCCTGTCCAACATCCTCCTCTCACCGGCCGGTCCAGTGCTGGTGGACTGGGAGCACGCGGGCTGGTATCTGCCGGGGTACGACCTGGCGACGCTGTGGGCGGTCCTGGGTGACGCGCCGGTCGCCCGGCGGCAGATCAGCCAGCTCGCGCAGTCGGCGGGACCGGCGGCACGGGACGCCTTCCTGGTGAACCTGATGCTGGTACTGACGCGCGAGATCCGTACGTACGAGCTGGCCGTGCAGCGTTCGATGCACGAGACGACCCCGGCGGCACCGGGACCGGCCCACCAGGGTGCTGCGCCGTCCGGCGAGGAACAGCGGCTGCTGCTGAGGCGGCTGCACGACGACTGCCAGCTGGCCCGACGGGCCGTGCGCGCGGCGGTCGGGACTCGCTGACGGGGGACGTGGGCCCGCGATGCGCCTGGACAGCGGCGCGTCGCGGGCCTTCGCCATGCCCGCACACGGGTCGCCACGAAAGTTCCCCCACCCCTCTTGACATGGGAAGTCTCCGATCTGTGGGCATGATTGACGAACCGTCGGGTGTTCGAGCCACTAAGGTGCTTACCGGCCCCGCACGTCCGCCGCTCCCCCCACATCCGCCCGACCCGGAGGCCGCAAATGCGAGGACACGCCACCGAACCAACCCTCCCCACCGATCCCGGGCTCAGACGCCCCCGCCTGCGCAGAGCCGCCGGAGCAGTCGCCTCGGCGGCTCTTCTGCTGCCGTTGCTGGGCGCGGCCCCGGCCGACAGCGACGACTCCGCCACCCGGATGCAGCGCGACTTCACCGCGGCGGCGGACCGCTACCACGTGCCGCGTGGCCTTCTGCTCGCCGTCTCCTACCTCCAGTCCCGGTGGGACACGCACGCCGGGGCGCCCAGTGTCACCGGCGGCTACGGCCCGATGCACCTCACGGACGCCCGCACCGCCCTCGCCGGCGCCCCGCACCACAGCGAGGGCGCGGAGGACGCGCGCGGCGACAGCGCCCGGCCGGCCCTGCACCCGACCACCGAGGTACCGGCGCCGACCGAACTGCCGCCCCGTCTCCGGACGTTGACGAAGGCGGCCGAGCTCACCGGCCTGCCCGCGGAGCGGCTCCGTACCGATCCCGCCGCCAACCTGGCCGGCGGCGCCGCGCTGCTGGCCGCCGCCCAGCGGGACCTGGCCGAGCCGCTGAGCGCCGACCCGGCGGACTGGTACGGAGCGGTGGCCCGCTTCTCCGGCGCCGACGACACCGCGACAGCGGCGGCGTACGCCGACGACGTGTACGACGTACTGCGCACCGGCGAGCGGCGCACGACCGACGAGGGCCAGCGGGTCGCCCTCGCCGCTCGTCCCGAACTGGCCCCGGACACAGCCCAGTTGCGGCGGACCGGGCTACGGAAGGGGTCCGCGGCGGGCACCGAGTGCCCGTCGACGGTGTCCTGCGAGTGGATCCCGGCGCCGTACGAGCAGTTCGGCGAAGGCGACTACGGCAACCACGACCTGGGCGACCGGCCGGCCTCCCAGAGCATCCGGTACATCGTCGTCCATGACACCGAGGGCGCCTGGGACGGCGTACTGAACATGGTCCAGGACCCGACATACGTGTCCTGGAACTACACACTGCGCTCGACGGACGGGCACATCGCGCAGCACGTGAAGGCGAAGGACGTGGCCTGGCACGCGGGCAACTGGTACATCAACGCCAAGTCGATCGGGCTGGAGCACGAGGGGTTCCTGGCGAATCCGGACGCCTGGTACACCGAGTCGATGTACCGGGCGTCGGCGCGGCTGGTGACCTATCTGGCGGCCAAGTACGGCATCCCGCTGGACCGGCAGCACATCCTCGGCCACGACACCGTGCCCGGTCCGACCACCTCGACCGTCTCGGGTATGCACACCGACCCGGGCCCGTACTGGGACTGGCGGCACTACTTCACGCTGCTGGGCCGCCCCTTCGAGCGCACGGCACATCTGCGGGGCGACAGCGCGGTGGTGACGATCCGGCCGGACTACGCGTCGAACCGGCCCACGTACACGGGCTGTGCCACGTCGGGTCAGGCGTGCGCGGCCCACGGGTCGAGCGAGGTGCGGCTGTACTCGCGCCCGGACACGTCTTCGGCGCTCGTCAAGGACATCGGGACCAATCCGCCGGACGGCACCTCGACGACCGACGTCAACGACGTCGGGGCGCGTGCCTCCACCGGCCAGCAGTACGCGGTCGCGGAGCGCAAGGGTGACTGGACGGCGATCTGGTACCTGGGCCAGAAGGCATGGTTCCAGAATCCCGCCGCGAATCCGACGGCGGTGAGTGCCGTCGGCGCTCTCGTGACGCCGAAGGACGGCCTGTCGGAGATCCCGGTCTACGGGAGGGCGTACCCGGAGGCTTCGGCGTATCCGGCGGGCGTGCCTGTCCAGGCGGTCTCGCCGCTGTCGTACAAGCTGCCCGCGGGCCAGAAGTACGTGGCCGGGGAGAAGGTGCCGGGCGAGTACGACTACGCCGTCACCTTCGACACCGCCTCGCACCGGGTCGTGGTCGGCAAGGACCAGTACTACGAGATCCAGTTCGGCCACCGGGTGGCGTTCGTCCGGGCGGCGGACGTACGGCTCACACTCTCCTGAGCCACCGACGACAGAGGTGAGGGCCGGTGTCCGCCGTGCGACGGAAACCGGCCCTCACCTCTGCGCGCTTCGCTTCAGGCCGTCTGGAAGAGCTCCGCGGGCAGGGGCTTCAGCAGGGCGTACAGGTCGTCGGTGATGGGTCGGTCCCACGCCGCGATGGTCACCAGGACGTTGTCGCTGCGGTCGAACTGCACGCAGGCGATCCGGCCCTCGGACAGCTTGAGGCGGCGCACGATCAGGAGGTTGTCGCCCTGCATCACCGGGACGTCCTCGGTGCCGACGACGGTGACCTCCTCCTCGTTCTCCAGGGCCAGCAGCAGCTGGGCCACCTCGAACGGGACCTCGTCCTCGGCGACGTCACGGGCCGGGGAGCCCTCCGGCAGGTTGCCGATGACCATCGCGGGGCCTCGGCCGCCGAACAGGTCGTAGCGCAGGAACACGCCCTGGCAGCTGCCGTCGGGGGCGGGCAGCAGGCCCGCGCCGAGGTTGCCGGGCCAGTCGCCCGGATCCATGGCGAGCACATCGAATTCGGGGCCGGCGGGAGTGGCACTGCGGCGGCGGAGGAACGACATACAGCCATGGTACGTGTCCCGCAGAACCTCATGTCCCACGGGCGCTATCCCTGGGTGCCGTACTGCTGACCGGTCTGCTTGTGCCGCTGGTGATGACGGGCGACGCGGGCCCGGTTGCCGCAGGAGGGTCTGCACCATTCCTGGCGTGGATGCTCCTTGAGGAAGTAGCGCACGCAGCGCGGCGCGTGGCAGGCCCGCAGCCGTTTCCGGTCCGCGCCGGCGAGAAAGGCGACGGCCGCCTGCGCGAGCACGGCCACGATCTCCGCCTCACCGCGCACGCCCTGGTGGCGTACGACGGGTTCGGCGTCGTCGGCCCAGTCGAGCACGGGGACCGTGGGGGTGCGGGCGGCTGCCGCGTTGAGCAGTCTCAGCGCCTCGGCCGGGGGCAGCAGCCGTGCCGCGTCCGCCGGGCTCGGTTGCCCGGGGCGTACCGCGCGGGCGAAGAGGGTCCGCACGGCGGCACGCAGTTCTCGTACGGCGCTCAGCGCGGTCTCGTCGGCGACGAAGCCGTCGGCTTCGGGCAGGCGGTCGCGGTGGGCGCGCACCCAGGTGGTGAGGCCGGCGGTGTCGGTGAGGTCGTCCGCGATGCCGCCGTCACCGTCGTGGCGGACAGTGAGGACGAGGTCGAGGGCGAGCCGCGCGTCGTTGCCGGTGTCGCCGCTGATGTCGCTCGTGTTCAGGTCCCGCATGCCGCTAATGCTAATCCCCGAGGCATCCATTAGCACCGCAGGGGCGGCCCCGTCGTGCGCGGGCCGCCCCCTGCCACGGCATTGCTCGAGGTCAGTGCGGTCTCAGGTCAGGTCGAACTCCCCTTCCCGTGCCCCCAACACGAACGCGCCCCATTCCGCGGGCGTGAAAATCAGGGAAGGGCTGTGCGGGCGGCCACTGTTGCGCATCGCGATGAACCCCTCGACAAAGGCGATCTGGACATCCCCTCGTCCACCGCTGCCCGACTGCCAGTCGGCGTTGCTGAGGTCCAGCTCCGGCTTGTCCCAGCCCGCGAGCGGGTGCTCCTGGATCGTGCTCTCGGCCACGTCCGTGCTCCTCCCGGTTACCGTCGTCCGCGGCCAGCCTAGCCATCGGCTCCTGCCGCCGACAGGCCACGTGAGCGGGACGCTTCAGGAGGTGGGCGGTTCGCTGCCGACGAGCCACATGGAAAAGAACTGGGAGCCGCCTCCGTAGGCGTGCCCGAGGACCCTGCGGGCGCCGTCCACCTGGTGTTCTCCGGCCAGCCCACGCACCTGAAGGGCTGCCTCCGCGAAGCGGATCATGCCCGAGGCGCCGATCGGATTGGTCGACAGGACGCCGCCCGACATGTTGACCGGCAGGTCCCCGTCGAGCTCGGTGACCCCGGCCTCGGTGAGCTTCCAGCCCTCGCCCTCGGCGGCGAAGCCGAGGTTCTCCAGCCACATGGGTTCGTACCAGGAGAACGGTACGTACATCTCGACGGCGTCGATGTCCCGGCGCGGGTCGGCGATCCCGGCCTGCCGGTACACGTCGGCCGCGCAGTCCCGGCCCGCTTTCGGGGACACGGCGTCCTTGCCCGCGAAGAGGGTGGGTTCGCTGCGCATCGCGCCACCGTGCAGCCAGGCGGGCCGACGCGGTGAACGGGCGGCTCCGGCGCGGTCGGTGAGGATCATCGCGACGGCGCCGTCCGAGGAGGGGCAGGTCTCGGAGTAGCGGATCGGGTCCCACAGCATGGGCGAGGCCTGGACCTTCTCCAGGGTGATGTCGTGCTCGTGCAGATGTGCGTACGGGTTCTTCAGCGCGTTGCGCCGGTCCTTGTACGCGACCAGCGAGCCGACGGTGTCGGGGGCGCCGCTGCGTCGCATGTACGCGCGGACGTGCGGGGCGAAGAAGCCGCCGGCACCGGCCAGCAGCGGCTGCTGGAACGGGATCGGCAGGGACAGCCCCCACATGGCGTTCGACTCGGACTGTTTCTCGTAGGCCAGGGTGAGGACGGTGGCGTGGACCCGGGAGCGGACGAGGTTCGTGGCGACGAGGGCCGTGGACCCGCCCACCGAGCCGGCCGTGTGCACGCGCAGCATCGGTTTGCCGACCGCGCCGAGCGCGTCGGCGAGATACAGCTCGGGCATCATGACGCCCTCGAAGAAGTCGGGCGCCTTGCCGATGACCACGGCGTCGATGTCGGCCCACGTCAACTCGGCGTCAGCGAGAGCCCGCCCCGCCGCCTCCCGCACCAACCCGGCCATGGAAACGTCCTGGCGGGCGGCGACATGCCTGGTCTGGCCGATCCCGACGACCGCCACTGGCTCACTGGACATGACGGGGCTCCCCTTCGAGTACGGCGACCAGGTTCTGCTGGAGACAGGGCCCGGAGGTGGCGTGGGCGAGGGCCCGGTCGGACTCGCCCCGGTGGATACGAGCGGCGGCCTCGCCGATGCGGACGAGACCGGCGGCCATGATCGGGTTGGCGGCGAGGGCGCCGCCGGAGGGGTTCACGCGGACGTCGTCGCCGAGGCGGAGCGCTTTCCTCAGCACCACCTCCTGGGAGGTGAAGGGCGCGTGCAACTCGGCGGTGTCCACGGGGCGTTCGAAGGCGCCGGCCCGCTCCGCGGCGAGCCGTGCCGACGGTGAGTCGGTCAGCTCGCGGACGCCGAGCGAGTGGGCCTCGATGCGGTGGTCGATGCCCCTGATCCAGGCGGGCCGCTCGCACAGTTCCCGGGCGCGGTCACCGGCCGCGAGGATCACGGCGGCGGCCCCGTCACCGATCGGCGGACAGTCGCCGGTACGCAACGGGTGCACGACGTACTCCCCGTGCGGCACCGAACCCCGCAGCTGGGCATGGGAGTTGCCCTCCGCGTCCGCCCGGCTCCGGGCGGCGACGGCGGCGAGCGCGGGCTCGTCGGTGAAGCCCTCGTCGATGAGCGCCCGCGCCTGGAGCGCGGCGAGCGCGACCGAGTCCGGCCACAGGGGGGCCACGTAGTACGGGTCGAGCTGCCGGGTCAGCACATCCCGCACCGAGCCCGGCGAGGACTTGCCGTACGAGTACACGAGTGCCGTGTCGACGTCGCCGGTGAGCAGCTTGGTCCAGGCCTCGTACAGCGCCCATGCCCCGTCCATCTCCACGTGCGACTCGGAGATCGGCGGCCAGGCGCCCACCCCGTCGAGGGCCAGGGTGAAGGAGAAGGCGCGGCCGGCGAGGTAGTCGGAGGAGCCTGAGCAGGTGAAGCCGATGTCGCTGGTCTTCAGCCCGGTCGCGTCGAGCACCTCGTGCAGCACGGGCATGAGCATCTCGACTTCGGAGAGTTCGTCACTGGTGCGCCGGTGATCGGTCTGCGCGAAGGCGACGACGGCGATCTCGCGTGTCACAGCGACTCCTTGTAGGTCTCGTAGTCCGCGTCGGGTTCGCCGGTGGGCCGGTAGTGGTCGGGATAGCGGCCCCCTTCCGTCCACACCGGTTCGACGCGCAGCCCCATCCGGACCTGGTCGTAGGGGATGCCGCCGATCCGGCCGTGCAGGGCGAGGTCGGCGCCGTCGAGGGCGATGTGCGCGTAGACGTAGGGCACTTCGATGTCGAGGTTGCGGGCCTTGATGTTGACGATGCAGTACGTGGTGACCGTGCCGCCGGGTCCCACCTCGACCTGCTCGGCGGTGCCGACACC
Organism: Streptomyces sp. AK08-02; assembly: GCF_033795085.1. NCBI lineage: Bacteria > Bacillati > Actinomycetota > Actinomycetes > Kitasatosporales > Streptomycetaceae > Streptomyces > Streptomyces sp. AK08-02. The sequence goes on along the minus strand of NZ_JARAZV010000001.1, from coordinate 510,029 downwards.
GCAGGTGGGACACGCCCCCCGGGGCGGGACGTACACCTTCCGGCAGGAGGGGCAGCGTTCGCCGACGATCCGCTGCCCGGCGAGGGCGTTGATGTAGGCGGTCTGGGCGCGGCCGGGCGAGTAGGTGTAGTCGAGGCGGGCCTGGGCGACGATGCCGGTGACCATGTCGTCGAACTGCCCGTCGTGGTCGCCCGGTTGGGCTTCGGCGTCGTTGTCGCGGTCGCTGTCGCTGTCGCTGTCGGACGGCTCGAAGCAGGCGATGTCCGTGATCGCGCCCGAGCGCCGCTCCGCCCAGCGGACGCGGACACGCATTCCGGTGTGGACGGCGTCGGGGCCGGGCGCGTCGAGGGCGTGCAGCAGGGCCGTGTCGGCGCCGTCGAGCCGGACCAGGACCCAGGCGAAGGGCGTGTCCAGGGGCTGGTCCCGGCGCGGATCGGGGTTCCAGGCCCAGGTGGTGACGGTGCCCGTGGGGGCGACCTGCACGAGGTCGCGTATCTCGTCGGCGGTCACCGGGTCGTACTCGACGGGCGGGACGAGGACGCGGCCGTCCGTTGTGCGTACGCCGAGGACGACCTGTTCGCGCAGGCCGGTCAGGAAGGCGCTCTGGACGGGGCCCAGCGAGCGGGTGAAGGGGAACTCGACGATCAGGGGCGCTTTGAGGACTTCGGTGGTCATCCCGGGGTGCTCCTTCGCGGGTCAGGGCCTGTCCGGCGGATCAGGCCGCAGGAAATCAACTGTGCGCAATCGACGCCGGTGAGCGGGGCGAATGGGGGTCCCCCCGGTCGAGCGCAGCCGAGACTGGGGGAGTCGGCAACCGACGACAACGCCGCAGACGGGCGTGCCAAGCCCCGCGTCTGCGGCATGATCCGCCGGACAGGCCCTAGGCCCGCCGGTAGACGGGTGGGCGCTTCTCGGCGAAGGCACGGGTGCCTTCCTTGGCGTCGGCGGTGTCGAAGATCGGCCAGCCGCGTTTCAGCTCGGCGGCGAGGCCCTCGGTCTCGGTCAGCTCGGCGGTCTCGTAGACGGAGGCCTTGACGGCCTCCACGGCGAGCGGGCCGCAGGCGTTGATGCGCTCGGCGATCTCCAGGGCCTTGTCCAGGGCGGTTCCGTCGGGGACGACGTGTCCGATCAGGCCGATGCCGGCGGCCTCCTGGGCGCTGTAAGGGCGTGCGGTGAGCAGCATCTCCAGGGCGTGGGTGCGCGGGATCTGCCGTTGGAGGCGGACCGTGGAGCCGCCGATCGGGAAGAGACCCCGCTTGACCTCGAAGAGTCCGAAGGTCGCCGACTCGCCCGCGACCCGGATGTCGGTGCCCTGGATGATCTCGGTTCCGCCGGCGACGCAGTAGCCCTCGATCGCGGCGATCACCGGTTTGCGGGGGCGGTGGTGGCGCAGCATCGCCTTCCAGTGCAGATCCGGGTCGGCCTTGAGCCGGTGGCGGTACTGCTCCCCCTCCAGACCGCTTCCGGCCAGGGCCTTCAGGTCCATTCCGGCGCAGAAGGCACCTCCCGCGCCGGTGAGCACGATCGAGCGGACGGCGTCGTCCTCGTCCGCCTCGACCCAGCCGTCGTACAGCCCGACGAGCATCGGCAGCGAGAGCGCGTTCCTGGCTTCCGGCCGGTTGAGCGTGAGGACCATCGTGGCGTTCTCGCGCCGCACGGTGAGGTGTTCGGTCCCACCCATCGCCCATCTCCCCTCTGAAAACGAGAACAGGTGAAAGAACGAGAACAGGTTGCAGGAGCGGAGGAAGCACTTCAAGGGTTTTCTGACAGGTAGTCAGATTTCTTCGTGCGGCCCCTTCACAGTTGCCGCGCCCTTTGCTCTGATGACGGCGAGCCGACAACCGCCAGGGATGCCCGGGGTCAGGAGGAGCGGTGGAGTACAACCTTGCCGACCTGTTCGAGTCGGTCGTGGACGTGGTGCCGGACCGTGCGGCGCTCGTGTATCTCGACCATCCCGGTACCGGCGCGGAACGCCGCCTGAGCTACGCGGAGTTGGACGCCGCGGCCAACCGGGTCGCCCATCATCTGATCGACAGCGGGATTCGCCCCGGCGAGCATCTGGGCCTGCATCTCTACAACGGGGTCGAGTACCTCCAGACCGTGCTGGGGTGCCTGAAGGCGCGGATCGTGCCGGTCAACGTCAACTACCGCTATGTCGAAGAGGAGTTGGTGTACCTCTACCGGGACGCCGACCTCGCCGCCCTGGTGTTCGACGCCGAGTTCACCGAGCGGGTGGCGGCGGCACGACCCCGGGCCACTTCGTTGCGGCACCTGATCCGGGTGGGCGAACCGGCGCCGGGGGCAACCGAGTTGGAGGCAGTTCCCTTCGCCGAGGCCGAGGCCGCCGGGTCCTCGGGACGGGGCTTCGCGGCCCGCTCGGGCGACGACCAGTTCATCATCTACACCGGTGGCACCACCGGCATGCCCAAGGGCGTGATGTGGCGTCAGGAGGACCTGTTCTTCGCCGGGCTGGGAGGTGGCGCCCCCACCGGCGAGCCGGTCAAGTCCCCGCGGGAACTCGCCGAGCGGGTCGCGGCCGGGGGCGAGGGAATCACCTTCTTCCCCACTCCCCCGCTGATGCACGGCACCTCGACCCTCACCGCGTTCATCGGCTTCAACTTCGGCCAACGCGTGGTGATCCACCGCAAGTTCACGGCCGAGGACGTGCTGCGCACGATAGAGAGGGAGAAGGTCACCAGCGTGTCCCTGGTGGGCGACGCGATGCTGCGCCCTCTGATCGACGCCCTGAACGGGCCCATGAAGGGCACGGACTGTTCAGCCCTGTTCAGCGTCTCGTCCTCCGGCGCGATCATGTCGGAGACGGTACGCGCCGAGTTCCAGGCGCTGGTGCCGAACGTCATGCTGCTCAACAACTTCGGGTCGTCGGAGTCCGGCTTCAACGGAACGGCGACCGAGGACTCCGGCCCCGAGCGCGGCTTCCGCATCCGCGTCAACCTCCGGACCCAGGTGGTGGATCCGGCCACCCACGAGCCGGTGCCCGCGGGCGAGGTGGGCCGGATCGCCCAGTGCGGCCACGTACCGCTCGGTTACTTCAACGACCCCCGCAAGACCGCGGAGACGTTCTTCGAGCGGGACGGCGAGCGATGGGTGCTGCTCGGCGACATGGCGACGGTCGACGAGGAGGGCGTCGTCACCGTCCTGGGCCGGGGCTCGCAGTGCATCAACACCGGGGGCGAGAAGGTGTATCCGGAGGAGGTCGAGCAGGCGCTCAAGTCCCATCCGGACGTGTACGACGCACTGGTGGCCGGCGTGCCGGACGCGAGGTGGGGCAACCATGTGGCCGCGGTGGTGCAGTTGCGGGAGGGAGCGGCGCGGCCGAGCCTGGCGGACGTACAGCAGCACTGCCGTACCCACCTGGCGGGCTACAAGGTCCCCCGGCAGCTGGTGATCACCGAGACGATACGGCGGTCACCCAGCGGCAAGGCGGACTACCGCTGGGCCAAGGAGATGGCGGTGGGGGCGGACCGGTAGGCGGGAGGCCCACGACTCGCCGGTGGGCCGAACGGGGACGACGGGCGTACTCTGTGCGCGCGGTTGACCCGGGTGTTTGAACGGAGGGTGACGCAGGGCCGTACGCGAGGTCGGCGGCCCTGCCCTGCGAGCCCGGTCCGCCGTGCCATCAGCGAATTCGCACGGAAGGACCCACGGGTGTCGCACCACACGCCCCCTCGTCAACTGCCCGAGACGGACGCGGACGCGCCGGACGGGACCACAGCCGAGGAGGCCTCGCGCGCTCCCGCGGTGAACGACACCGACCCCGGCGCCTCGACGGACACGGAACCGACGGGCAGGGAAACGACCGGGTCGACCACAGCCGCGGAGGCGGACGAGACGGACGCGCGCCCCGAACCGGAGGAGAAGTCGGCCGACGGCGCGGAGGACGGGAAGGCGCCCGACGAGACCCTCACCTCCCGCCCGGTTTCCGCCACCGACGAATCCCCCGACGCCGCCGCCTCCGACCCCTCGTCCACCGACGAACCCGGCCCGAGCAGCGCCGCCTCCTCGTCCGCCCGCCCCGGCTGGTTCGGCTGGCGCAGTCGTTTCCCCCGCGCCGCACGCGCCGTACGGGTGGGCACGAGCGTCCTGGCCGGTGTGTTCGTGCTCGCCGTGCTGCTCATACCCAACCGCCTCGACCGGATGAGCGCCGGTTCGTTCCTCCGTCTGCCTGTCGAGGCGATCTTCCTCGCGGCCGTCCTGCTCGTACTGCCGTCGAAGGCACGGCGGATCACGGCCGTCGTCCTGGGCGCGTTCCTGGGGTTGTCCACCGTCCTGAAGTGTCTCGACATGGGCTTCTACCAGACCCTGGCCCGGCCGTTCGATCTGGTCTTCGACTGGGTGCTGCTGAACGACGCGGCGGACTTCCTGAAGGACTCGCTCGGCCGCTCGGGTGAGGTGCTCGCGGTGATCGGCGTGATCGTCCTGCTGATAGCGGTTCTCGCGGTGAGCGCGCTCGCGGTGGTGCGGCTGGCGGACGTGATGGCCCGGCACCGTCCCGCGGCCGTGCGCGGCACGCTGGTCCTCGGCACCGCGTGGGTCGTCTGCTTCACCATGGGCGTGCAGACAGGTGGCGTGACGATCGCGACCAAGGGCTACTCCCAGTACCTCTCCAACAAGGTGCAGTACGTCCGCGAGGGCCTCGGGGACGCCGAGGTCTTCGACAAGCAGCTCAGGGTCGACGCCTTCGCCGACACGCCGTCCGACCAGCTGCTGACCGGACTGCGTGGCAAGGACGTGCTGTTCACGTTCGTCGAGAGCTACGGCCGGGTGGCGATCGACGATCCGTCGATGGCACCGGAGATGGACGCGACGCTCAAGCAGGGCGACGCCAGGCTCAAGTCGGCCGGGTTCGCGGCGCGCAGCGGCTGGCTCACGTCACCCGTGACGGGCGCCGGCAGCTGGCTCGCCCACACGACGTTCCTCTCGGGTCTGTGGATCAAGAACCAGCAGCGGTACCGGACCGTGACCACCAGCGACCGCGCCACGCTCACCAGCTACTTCCAGAAGACCGGCGCCTGGCGCACGGTCGGTATCGTCCCGGGCGTCCGGAAGTCCTGGCCCGAGGGCAAGTACTTCGGCCTCGACCACATCTACGACTCCACGCACCTGGGTTACCAGGGCCCGTACTTCAGCTGGACACCGGTGCCGGACCAGTTCAGCCTGGAGGCCTTCCAGAAGCTGGAGCACGGCAAGAAGGATCGCGACCCGATCATGGCGGAGATCATCCTGGCCTCCAGCCACAACCCCTGGTCTCCCATCGCCCACACCATCGACTGGAACGACCTCGGGGACGGTTCGATCTTCAACAAGATCAAGAAGGAGGGCACGAACCCCACGGAGGTCTGGAAGAGCGCGAAGAGCGTGCGGACCGAGTACCGCAAGGCCGTCCAGTACTCCGTGGACAGCCTGACCCAGTGGGTCCAGCGCTACGGCGACGACAACACCGTCCTCGTCTTCCTCGGCGACCACCAGCCCGTCCCTCTGGTCACGGCGGGCAGCACCAGCAGGGACGTGCCGGTCACGATCGTCGCCCGCGACCCGAAGGTGCTGGACCGCGTCGCCGACTGGGGCTGGACGGAGGGGCTCAAGCCCGCTGCCAACGCCCCGGAGTGGAGCATGGACAAGTTCCGGGACCGCTTCATGACGGCGTACGGGCCGGGGAAGAAGTAGCGCCGTCCGCGCCGAGGCCCGCCCCGGTGCCACGCCCGAGGTCCGGGACACGGCTGCCCTGGCCATCGCGACCGCGGTGAAGGCCGGCAGGAGGGCCGACCGGCGAACTCTCGGCGGAACCGCCGGTTCAGGGGCGATTGTCAGTGGTCGGTTCTAGTGTGGTCGGCGAGATCGGATTCGCGCCGAGGAGACGAAGAGGTTCCCATGACGACCCTGACCGACCGCCCGAACAGCGCGCTGCTCATCATCGACGTGCAGAACCAGGTGGTGGACGGCGCCCACAACCGCGAGGAGGTGCTCGCGAACATCAACACCCTCGTCGACAGGGCTCGCGCGCAGGGCGCGCCCGTGGTGTGGGTGCAGCACTCCAGCGACGAGCTGAAGGCGGGCAGCGAGAACTGGGAGTACGTTCCGGAACTGGTCCGCCGCGACACCGAGCCCCTCGTCCACAAGAAGTACGGCGACTCGTTCGAGGCCACCGAGCTGGAGGACGTTCTCGCCGAGCACGCGGTCGGGCGGCTGGTCGTCACGGGCGCCCAGACCGACGCGTGTGTCCGCTCCACCCTGCACGGCGGCATGGTGCGCGGGTACGACGTGACGCTCGTCGGCGACGCCCACACCACGCAGGACCTCACGAAGTACGGCGCTCCGAAGCCGGCCGAGGTGATCGCCCACACCAACCTCTACTGGCAGTACCAGACCGCCCCCGGCCGCACTGCCGGGACCGTCAGCACCGCGGAGGCGACGTTCACCGCCGCGGGTGACGAGGGCTGACGGTCAGGAACCGGCGAACCGGTCCCTCAGTTCCCGCTTCAGGATCTTCCCGCTCGCGTTGCGCGGCAGCTCGTCCACGAACACGACCCGCTTCGGTGCCTTGAAGTGGGCGAGCCGCTCGCGGGCGTGGGTGATGAGTTCGGCCTCCGTCACCTCGCCCCGGGGGACGACGACCGCCGTGACCGCCTCGATCCAGCGCTCGTCGGACAGGCCGACGACTGCCACCTCGGCGACCGCCTCATGGGTGTACAGGGCGTCCTCGACCTGGCGTGAGGCGATCAGTACGCCACCGGAGTTGATGACGTCCTTCACCCGGTCGACGACGGTGTAGTAGCCGTCGGCGTCCCGGACGACCAGGTCACCGGAGCGGAACCAGCCGTCCCGGAAGGCGGCGGCCGTCTCCTCGGGCTTGTCCCAGTAGCCGTCGCACAACTGCGGGGACCGGTACACGACTTCACCGGCCGTGCCGTCGGGCACGTCCTCGCCGTTCTCGTCGACCACCCGCGCGTCCACGAACAGTACGGGGCGTCCGCAGGAGTCCGGTCTGCCCTTGTGCTCGAAGGGCCCGAGCACCATGGAGAGGGGGCCGATCTCGCTCTGCCCGAAGCAGTTGTAGAAGGCGAGTTTCGGAAGTCGCTCGCGCAGTCGCTCCAGCACGGGCACCGGCATGATCGACGCCCCGTAGTACGCCTTGCGCAGTCCGCTCAGGTCACGGGTGGCGAAGTCGGGGCGGCCGGCGAGGCCGATCCACACGGTCGGCGGCGCGAACAGGCTGTCCGCGCGGCCGGACTCGACGAGGTCGAGGATCACGTCGCCGTCCGGTGCGTCGACAATGATGTTCGGGGCGCCCACCGCGAGATACGGCAGCAGGAACACATGCATCTGCGCCGAGTGGTAGAGAGGCAGCGAGTGCACGGGCCGGTCACCGGGGCTCAGGTCCAGGGCGGCGATCGCGCTGAGGTACTCGTGCACCAGGGAGCGGTGGGTCATCATCGCGCCCTTGGGCAGCGCGGTGGTCCCGGACGTGTACAGCAGCTGCACCAGGTCCTCGGTGCGTGTCTCGGCGCCGTCGTGGGGCGCGGTGTCTGCCAGCCGTGCCAGCAGGGAGTCGTCGGCGTCGCGCAGCGGCAGGGTCCGTACGCCGTCCGGGAGCCGGTCGGCCAGGTCCGGGTCGGTCAGGACCAGGGTGCTGCCGGACTGCTCGACGATGTAGGTGAGGTCGTCGCCGGTCAGGTTCTGATTGACCGGGACGTGCACGAACCCGGCACGGGCGCAGGCGAGGAAGGCGATCAGATAGGCGTCCGAGTTGTGGCCGTAGGCGCCGACCCGGTCGCCGGGCGCCAGTCCCTCGGCCAACAGCACGCCCGCCGCGCGGGAGACGGCCTCGTCGAGTTCCCCGTACGTCCAGGCACGCTCGCGGTACTCGACCGCCAGCCGCGCCGGAACCCGCTGGGCGCTGCGCCGCAGCACCCCGTCAACCGTGCTCCCGTATTGCTGCGTCATAGCTCATGATCCTCGTTCCGTCACCGAACGAGGTCAAGCACCGACGGGGTCAGGGAACATACCCGTTGGTACGCTCAACCGCCCCTTCCCTCAACGACGTTGGGAGGCACGATGCGCACCCGTCTCAGACGGCTGGTCGTCACGGCCGCCGCATTACTCACCGCCACGACAGCACTGCCCGCCGCCACGGCGCAGAGCGGGCCGTCACAGGCACCACAGCTGTCACAGCGACATCCCTCCGGCGGCGGGCTCTCCGCCGTGATCCGCTACACCGAGTACGGCATCCCGCACATCGTCGCGAAGGACTACGCGAACCTCGGCTTCGGCAGTGGCTGGGCGCAGGCCGCCGACCAGGTGTGTGTGCTCGCGGACGGTTTCGTGACACTGCGCGGCGACCGCTCGCGCTGGTTCGGACCTGACGCAACGACCGACTTCTCGCTCTCCGACGCCTCCGACAACCTCTCCAGCGACCTGTACTTCCGGGGCGTGCGGGATGCCGGGACGGTCGAGCGGCTCCTCGCCCGACCCGCGCCGCAGGGGCCGAGCCGGGCCGTCAAGGACCTGATGAACGGCTGGGCCGCCGGCTACAACGCCTGGTTGAAGCAGAACCGGGTCAAGGACCCGGCGTGTGCGGGCGCCGCCTGGGTCAGGCCGGTGACCGGGGTCGACGTGGCCACCCGGGCGTACGCCCTCGCGGTGCTCGGCGGACAGGGCGGCCTCGCGGACGCGATCACCGCGGCTCAGCCGCCGCCCGCGTCGCCCTCCGCGTCCTCCACCACGGCCGCCGCCGACTCCTCCCTGCCGACCGCTTCCGCCGCCGCCAAGGGTGCGCGCGAGCTGTTCGACATCTCGGACATGGGTTCCAACGCCGTGGCGTTCAACGGCAGCACGACGGCCAACGGCCGTGGCCTGCTGCTCGGCAACCCGCACTACCCGTGGCAGGGCGGGCGCCGGTTCTGGCAGTCCCAGCAGACGATCCCCGGTGAACTGAACGTCGCGGGCGGGTCGTTGCTCGGCTCGCCCACGATCTCCATCGGGTACAACGCGAACGTGGCGTGGAGCCATACCGTGTCCACCGGTGTGCCGCTCAGCCTGCACCAGTTGAAGCTGGACCCCGCCGACCCGACGACGTATCTGGTCGACGGCAAGCCGGAGCGGATGACACGCCGGTCGGTGACCGTCCCGGTGAGGGACGGCGCGCCGGTGACCCGCACCCAGTGGTGGACCCGCTACGGCCCCGTCGTCCTCTCCCCCGGCGGCGAGCTCCCGCTGCCCTGGACCACGACGACGGCCTTCGCGCTGAACGATCCGAACTCGGCGAACCTGCGTTTCTACGACACCTCGCTCGGCTTCAGCAAGGCGCGCGGCACGGACGACATCCTCGACTCCCTCGACCGGCACCAGGGCATCCCCTGGGTGAACACCGTCGCCGCCGACCGTGCGGGCCACTCCCTGTTCGCCCAGTCGCAGGTGCTCCCCAGGATCACCGACGAGTTGGCCGCCGCCTGTTCGACGCCGCTCGGCAAGGTCCTCTATCCGGCGGCGGGCGTCGCGGTCCTTGACGGCTCCCGCACCGACTGCGCCGTCGGCGACGACCCGGACGCCGTGGCGCCCGGCATCTTCGGTCCCTCACGGATGCCGACGCTGAGGAACACGCCGTACGTCGAGAACTCCAACGACAGCGCGTGGCTGACCAACCTGGACCAGCCGATCACCGGCTACGAGCGGATCTTCGGCTCGGTGCGCGCGACCGCCTCACCGCGTACCCGTGGTGCCGTCGCCGATGTGGCGGCGATGGCGGCAAAGGGCAGGCTGACGGTCGCGGATCTCCAGCGGCAGCAGTTCGCGAACCGTTCGACGTCCGGCGCGCTGGCCGCCGGCGACGCGGCCCGCGCCTGCGCGGCACTTCCGGGCGGTACGGCAACCGGCAGCGCCGGTACGGCGGTTGACGTCAGTCAGGCGTGCGGTGTGCTGACGTCCTGGGACCGCACCATGAACAGCGACAGCCGTGGCGCCCTGCTCTTCGACCGGTTCTGGCGCAAGCTGCTGGGCGCCGTGCCGTCCGCGCAGCGCTGGAAGGTGCCGTTCTCGGCGGCGGACCCGGTAGGTACCCCCAACACGCTCAACACGGACGCGCCCGGCTTCACCAAGGCCCTCGCGGACGCGGTGACGGAGCTGCGCGCGGCGGGCATCCCGCTCGACGCGCGGCTCGGGGACCACCAGTACGTCGTACGGAAGGGTCAGCGGCTGCCTGTCGGCGGCGGGACCGAGTCCCTGGGCGTCTGGAACAAGATCGAGCCGGTGTGGGACACGGCGAACGGTGGCTACCGCGACAACGCCTTCGGTTCCAGCCACATCCAGGCCGTGGGATGGGACGGCAGCCGCTGCCCGGTGGCCCGCACCCTGCTGACGTACTCCCAGTCGTCGAACCCGAACTCGCCGCACTTCGCGGACCAGACGCGGCTGTTCTCGGCCGAGAAGTGGGTCAGCGCGAGGTTCTGCGAGAAGGACATCCTGTCGTCGCCCGCGCTGCGGGTGATCCGGGTGCGCGGCTGATGAGCTGATGGACTGACGGGCTGACTTACGTACGCCCTCACCGTGTGGTCCCGTCCCCTGTGGGGCGGGACCACACTGTCGTTCGCACCCTCCGCTCACACAGACCGTGTACGACCCTCCCAGTACGGGTCGCGCAACCGCCGCTTGTACAGCTTGCCGTTGGGGTCGCGCGGCATGCTCTCGATGAAGTCGACGGTCTTGGGCCGCTTGTACCCGGCGAGTTGGCGCGCGCAGTGGCCGAGGATCTCGTTGGCGAGGTCGGGTCCTGGCACATGTCCCGGAGCCGCTTCCACGACCGCCTTGACCTCCTCGCCCCAGTCGTCGTGCGGGATGCCGAAGGCGGCGGCGTCGGCGACGGCGGGGTGGGCCAGGAGGGCACCCTCGATCTCGGCGGGGTAGATGTTGACCCCGCCCGAGATGATCATGTCGATCTTGCGGTCCCGGAGGAAGAGGTAGCCGTCCTCGTCCAGGACGCCCAGGTCACCGACGGTGAAGAAGTCACCGATGCGGTTCTTGCGCGTCTTGCTCTCGTCCTTGTGGTAGGCGAAGCCCCCGGTGCTCATCTTCATGTAGACGGTGCCGAGTTCGCCGGGCGGCAGCCTGTTGCCGTCGTCGTCGAAGATCGCGAGTTCACTGATCGGCCAGGCCTTGCCGACCGTGCCGGGCTTCTTCAGCCAGTCCTCTGCGGTCGCGAACGCCCCGCCGCCCTCGCTGGCCGCGTAGTACTCCTCCACACAGTCGCCCCACCAGTCGATCATGGCCCGTTTCACATGGTCGGGGCAGGGCGCGGCGCCATGGATGGCGTGCCGCATGGACGACACGTCGTACGCCCCCCGCACCCGCTCGGGCAGCGCCAGCAGCCGGTGGAACTGGGTGGGAACCATGTGGGTGTGCGTGCAGCTGTGGGCGTCGATGACGCGGAGCATCTCCTCCGGCGTCCACTTGTCCATCAGCACCAGACGGTGACCGATGTGCAGGGACGCGCCCGCGAACTGGAGTACGGCCGTGTGGTAGAGCGGCGAGCAGACGAGGTGCACGTTGCCGCCGAACGGCCTGATGCCGAAGATGCCGAGGAACCCGCCGAGGTACGCCTCCTCGGGCGGCTTGCCCTGCAGCGGGCGCCGGATGCCGCGCGGGCGGCCCGTGGTGCCCGAGGTGTAGTTCATGACCCAGCCGAGGGTGCGCTCGTCGGGCGGCGACTCGGGCTGTCCGTCGAAGAGCTGGGCGTACGGCCGGAATCCGTCGACCTCGCCGACCGCGTACCGCTGCTCCGCCGGGAGCTGCGCCTCGTCTGCGGCGGCGCGTGCCGCGTCGGCGAACCGCTCGTGCGCGATCAGCACCTTGGCACCCGAGTCGGAGACGATCCAGGCGATCTCGGGCCCGACGAGATGGTGGTTGACGGGGACGAGATAGAAACCGGCCTGGGAAGCGGCCAGATACGCCACGAGGAACTCGACACCGTTCGGCAGGACCACGGCGAAGGCGTCACCTCGTCCGAGTCCGGCGGCGCGCAGCCCGTGGACCAGCTGGTTGGTGGCGTTGTGCAGCCGGCCGGCGGTCCACTGCTCACCGTCGGGCGCGATGAGGACCGTGCGCTCCGGATCGGCCGCGGCCTGCGCCCAGAAACCGTTGAGGGACTCGCTCGCTGTCCCGTTCGCCGTCCCGTTCGCTGTCCCGCTCACGACTGGTCGCCCCCTTCGTCGGTGTTCCGTCCCGCGATCCGGTTGACTCGGTTCACAGCCTGCTCGAAGCCGCTGGTCAGGTCGTCGAAGACGGCCTGGACGCTCCGTTCACTGTTCATCCGGCCGACGATCTGGCCGACCGGCGTACCGAGGAGCGGGTCGACCTCGTACTTCTGGATGCGCGAGACGGCCTCGGCGACGAGGAGACCCTGCAGGGGCATGGGGAGGGTGCCGGGTCCGTCGGAGGAGTCCCAGGCGTCGGTCCATTCGGTGCGGAGCTGACGTGCGGGCTTGCCGGTCAGGGCGCGGGAGCGGACGGTGTCGCCCGAGCCGGCCGCGAGCAGTTTCCGGGTGAGCGCGGTCGAGTGCATGTCGGCCTCGGTGACGGTCAGCCACATGGAGCCCAGCCAGACCCCCTGGGCGCCGAGGGCCAGCGCGGCGGCCACCTGCCGTCCGCTGCCGATACCGCCGGCGGCGAGCACCGGCAACGGGCCGACCGCGTCGACGACTTCGGGGGTCAGCACCATGGAGGCGATCTCGCCGGTGTGGCCGCCCGCCTCGTAGCCCTGTGCGACGACGATGTCGATGCCGCCCTCGGCGTGCTTGCGCGCGTGCCGTGCGCTGCCCGCGAGGGCCGCGACCAGGACACCCTGGTCGTGCGCACGGGCCACGACATCGGCGGGCGGCGAGCCCAGGGCGTTGGCCAGCAGTTTGATCGGGTAGTCGAAGGCCACATCCAGCTGGTTGCGGGCGACCTGCTCCATCCACCCGGTGATGCGCCACCCGGACGCCTCGCCCTCGGCCAGTTCGGGCACGCCGTACTTGGCCAGGGTGTCCCGGACGAACTGGCGGTGCCCCTCGGGGATCATCGCCTCGACCTCGGCCTCGGTCACCCCCTCGACCTTCCGGGCGGGCATGACGACATCCAGCCCGTAGGGCCGGCCCTCCACATGCGCCTCGATCCAGTCCAGGTCGCGCTTGAGGTCGTCCGGCGCCGTGTAGCGGACCGCGCCGAGCACCCCGAAGCCGCCGGCCCGGCTGATGGCCGCGGCGACGGCGGGGAACGGCGTGAAGCCGAAGACGGCGTGCTCGATTCCCAGTTTCTTGCTCAGCTCCGTCTGCATGGCCGCAGGATGCCGCAGTCCTCCGGACGAGGGAAGACCTTTTCTGATACACCGTCAGATTCTTGGCCACGGAGAGCCGTACGGCTGACACGCGGTTGACACACACCTCGGGTGACACAAAGGTTTCACCCCACAGGGCGGTCCCGGAAAATACCTTCAGGCAGTGTGGTGGGAGGCTCCTCGATGACGGACGACGCGGCACGCGACGGACTGACGCGACGTCAGCTGGGAAGACGCACACTGGCGTTGAGTGGCGCCCTGACCTTCGCCTCCTTTCCCGCGGGCCCGGCCGAGGCCACGCCCAGGACGACGGGCCGTCATCCGGTCCTGCGTCACGGCTCGCCCGAACGGGCGGGTCTCCTCCCCCGGCATCTGGACCAACTGGTGGCGGACGCCGAGGCGTTCCTCGCACCCTCTCCCAAACACCCCTGGTACGCGGGCGCGGTCCTGCTCGCCGGGCGTGGCTCCACTGTGGCGCTGCACCAGCCGATCGGTATGGCGGTGCGCTATGCGGCGTACGACGAGAAGACGGACACCGGGGTCGAGTTCCCCACCGCCGAGCAGATCCCGATGGCCGAGGACACGGTGTTCGACCTCGCGTCGGTGTCCAAGCTGTTCACCTCGATCCTGGCCGTGCAGCAACTGGAGCGGGGCGCTCTGGAACTGGAGGGGAAGGTCGCCGCGTATCTGCCGGAGTTCGCCCGGGCCGGCAAGCAGGATGTGACGATCCGTCAACTGCTCACCCACACCTCGGGATTCCGCGCCTGGATCCCGCTCTACAACGCACCGACCCACGCCCAGAAGCTCGAACTCATCTGGAACCAGGCGCCCCTGAACCCACCCGGCACCACCTACCTCTACTCGGACCTCAATCTGATCTCGCTCCAGCTGGTCCTGGAGAGGATCACCGGTCTTCCGCTGGACACCCAGCTCCGCGACGAGATCACCGCTCCGCTCGGCATGCACCGCACGCGCTACAACCCGCCCGCCTCCTGGAAACCGGCGATCGCCGCCACCGAGGACGCGCGAGCACCCTGGTCCGGACTCGACCGGGGCCTGGTGTGGGGAGAGGTGCACGACGAGAACGCGTTCGGTCTCGGCGGAGTGGCGGGCCACGCCGGTGTCTTCTCGTCGGCCTGGGACCTCGCCGTGCTCGGCCGTACGCTGCTCAACGGCGGCGCCTACGGCCGGGCGCGCATCCTGTCGCCCGCCTCGGTCGAGCTGATGTTCACCGACTTCAACGCCGCTTTTCCCGGGGACGAGCACGGGCTCGGCTTCGAGCTCTACCAGCACTGGTACATGGGCGCGATGGCCACGCCCCGCACCGCCGGGCACACCGGCTTCACCGGCACCTCGATCGTCCTCGACCCGACGACCGACTCCTTTCTCGTCGTCCTCGGCAACTCCGTCCATCCCGTGCGTGGTTGGCGCTCCGGCTCGGCGCCTCGCGTCGCCGCCGCGAACAACCTGGCCCGCGCGGTGCCGGTCCGTCCACGCCAGGGACGTACGGCCTGGTTCTCCGGCATGACGACCGCGACCACCGCGACGCTCACCCTCCCGCCCCTCGCCAGCACTGGCGGCTCACGGCTGCGCTGCGCCCTGTGGTGGGACACCGAGCCGCAGGCGGACGCGCTGTTCCTGGAGTCCTCGGCCGACGGCGGCACGACCTGGCAGCCGGTCCCGTTCACGACCGTCGGCGCCGGAGGCACCCCGCAGGAGCATCCGGCGGGTTCGGTCACCGGCTGGTCGGGGCGCGTCTGGCACCGTCTCTCGGCGGCCCTTCCCGTCTCCCCGGCCCTCGTCCTGCGCTGGCGGTACACGACCGACAGGCTGTACGTGGGCCGTGGAGCGTACGTCGACGGCCTGGCCGTACGCGGCGACGACGGGACCGTCTTCGACGAGACGCGCCCGGCGGACGCGGCGCGTGTCGAGGCGGTGGGCTGGACGGCGTCCGTGAACTGACCCGGACACAACTGCCAGACCCCCTCCAGGACCTGCCGGAACCCGAACTCAGCCCTCGTCCGCCTCCAGCACGGCCATGGCGGCGTTGTGCCCCGGTACCCCGCTCACCCCGCCACCGCGCACCGCGCCCGCCCCGCACAGCAGGACGTTCGGCCGCCGGGTCTCCACGCCCCAGCGCCCGCTGTCGTCCTGGGCGTACGGCCAGCTCAGGTCCCGGTGGAAGATGTTGCCGCCGGGCAGACGCAGGTCGCGTTCCAGGTCGAGGGGCGTCTTCGCCTCGATGCAGGGGCGCCCGTCGCCGTCGGTGGCCAGGCAGTCCGCGAGAGGTTCGGCGAGGTGGGCGTCGAGCTGGGCGAGGGTGGACTTCAGCAGCTCGTCCCGGACGGCGTCGTTGTCGCGTGCGAACAGCCGTGCGGGCGTGTGCAGGCCGAAGAGAGTCAGCGTCTGGTAGCCCTGCTCGACGAGGTCCGGTCCGAGGATCGTCGGGTCGGTGAGCGAGTGGCAGTAGATCTCGGACGGCGGCGCGGCGGGCAGTCCACCGGCCGCCGCCTGGGCATGGGCGGCGGCCAACTGCTCGTACCCCTCGGCGATGTGGAAGGTCCCGGCGAACGCCTCGCGCGGGTCGACGGATGCGTCCTTGAGCCTCGGCAGTCGCCTGAGCAGCATGTTCACCTTGAGCTGGGCGCCTTCGGCGGGGTGCGGCGCCATGTCACCCGTCAGCGCGGCCAGCTCCTGCGGCGAGGCGTTCACCAGGACGTGCCGGGCGCCGACCGTGCCCTCCCCGTCGGCCGTCCGGTAGGTCACCTCGGCGGCGCGGCCGTCGGTGTCCACCCGTACGGCCTCGTGGCCGGTGGCGAGCACGGCGCCGGCGTCGCGGGCGGCGCCGGCCAGGGCGTCGGTCAGGGCGCCCATGCCGCCCACGGGCACGTCCCAGGCGCCGGTGCCGCCGCCGATGACGTGGTAGAGGAAGCAGCGGTTCTGCCGCAGGGAGGGATCGTGGGCGTCGGCGAAGGTGCCGATCAGCGCGTCGGTGAGGACGACACCCCGTACGAGGTCGTCCGTGAAGTTGGCCTCGACGGCGGCGCCGATCGGCTCCTCGAAGAGGGTGCGCCAGGCCTCCTCGTCGTCGATGCGGCGGCGGAGTTCGTCGCGGGTGGGCAGGGGCTCGGTGAGGGTGGGGAACACCTTTTCGGCGACGCGGCCGGTCATGGCGTAGAAACGCCGCCAGGACTCGTACTCGCGTTCCCCTCCGGTGAGCCGAGCGAAGGCCTCTCGGGTACGGCGCTCACCGCCGCCGACGAGCAGTCCGGTGGGCCGCCCGTCCCGCTCCACGGGGGTGTACGAGGAGACCGTGCGCCCGCGTACCCGGAAGTCCAGCCCGAGATCGCGCACGATCTTCCGGGGCAGCAGGCTGACCAGGTAGGAGTAGCGCGACAGCCGGGCGTCGACACCGGCGAACGGGCGGGTCGACACGGCGGCGCCGCCGGTGGCGGCCAACCGTTCCAGGACCAGCACGGACTTCCCCGCGCGGGCCAGGTACGCGGCGGCGACGAGGCCGTTGTGGCCACCGCCGACGATCACCACGTCGTATCGGTCGTGACGGCCGGGCCGCACAGGTCGGTCGGATCGGCCGGATCGGTCGGGGCGCTCGGGTGCGGGCATGGTTCTTCGTAACACGTGATGATCCACCCCGGCCAGAGGTGCAGGGCCGAGGGGTTGCGAAGTCCACCGACGGTTCGGCAGCGCCCATGAGGGGCGCGGGGAACCGCGCGACCAGCCACGACGGCGCCGCAGCGAACCGGCCACACCGCGAGGCACGTCCGGCTCAGTGGCCGGAGGCCCGCTGCTGCCGCAGCACCGCCACCTTTCGGTACAGCTCGACGGCCTCGGCACCCCGGCCGAGCTGCTCCAGGCAGTGGGCCTCGTCGTTGCGGCTGGCGAGGGTGTCGGGGTGGTCGGCGCCCAGAATCTGCTCGCGTGAGGTGGCGACTCGACGGTACTCGGCCAGGGCGTCGGGCCAGCGGCCGAGCCAGCCCAGGCCGACGGCCACCTCCCGGCGGCTGACCAGGGTGTCCGGGTGGTCGGCGCCCAGAACGCGCTCGCGGATCGCGCACACGTCACGGGACTCGGCGAGGGCCTCCTCCCAGCGGTCGAGCCGGCCGAGGTTGACGCCGAGACCGTGCCGGGCGCGCAGGGTCTCGGGGTGCGCGGGGCCTCCCACCCGGGTGCGGTCGTCGATCAGGTCCCGGTACAGCTTGAGCGCCTCCACACTGCGGCCGAGCCGCCCGAGGCTGATGCCGACCTCGTAGCGGGCGGCGAGCGTGTCGGGGTGATCGGGGCCGAGCGCCTCGGCGCGCGCCCCCGCGACCTCCTGGTACATCTGCAGGGCCTCGGGCCAGCGCCCCAACTGACCGAGCGCGTAGGCGACTTCGTACTGCGTGACCAGTGTGTCGGGATGGGCGGCACCGAGCACCCGGGCACGGGCGGCCGCCACCTCGCAGGCCATGCGGTACGAGTCCTCCAGACGGCCCAGCCGACTCAGGTTGAAGGCGAGGTTGTGGCGGCAGCGCAGGGTGTCCGGATGGTCGGGGCCCATCGTGCGCCCACGGGCGGCCAGAACGGCCGCGTAGGTCTGGTGTGCCTCGAAGTGACGGCCCAACTGCCCCAGGACATACGCCATTTCCTGCCGGGCTGCCAGCGTGTCCGGGTGGTCGGCGCCAAGGACGCGCTCCCGTTCCCGGGCCACGTGGGTGTACTCGCGCAGCGCGTCGGCGGCGCGGCCGGTGCGGCTCAGGGTGAAGCCGACCTCGTAGCGGCTGGCCAGGGTCTCGGGGTGGGCGGGGCCGAGGACGTGCTCCCGTTCGACGGCGACCGCCCGGTGCACCTCGCCCGCCTCCGCCCAGCGGCCGAGGCGTCCCAGGCTCAGGCCCGCGTTGTGCCGGCCGGCCAGCGCGTGGAGCGTCTGGGGCTCGGGAGCGGGCGGCAGCTGCGGCGGAAGCACCTCGGGGCGGCCGGTGACCGGGCGGGCGATCCAGTCACCGGTGAGGCCGGCCGACGGGTCCGGCGGAGGGGCACTCGTCCCGGCGCCGGTCGCCTTGTGGCCGCCTGTCATGCCCCGGGTCCACGACGGCAGCCGGGGTTGGCGGGCGGCGGGCTCGGGCGGCCGTACCTGGGGCTGGGGGGAGACGACGGTCGGCACGTACAGCGGGGTGGCCCGGCCCGCGCTGATCCGGCGGGCCAGCTCCCGTGCGTCACCAGGACGTTCGTCGGGGTGTTTGGCGAGGAGGTCAAGGATGACCCGCTCCAGGAACTCGGGCACCTCGGAGCGGTGGCTGCGCGGCGGCTCGGGCGGGGTGTCGCGGTGCCCTATGAGCACCGCCCAGGCGTCGTCGAGGTCGAACGGCGGTACCCCGGTGGCCAGTTCGTACAGCACGCAACCGAAGGAGTACAGGTCGCTGCGCTGGTCGACCTCTCCGCCGCTGATCTGTTCCGGCGACATGTAGTGCGGGGTGCCCATCGCGATTCCGGTGCCGGTGAGCCGGGAGGTGAAGCCGATGTCGTGACCGAGGCGAGCTATTCCGAAGTCACAGATCTTCACCGTACCGTCGGTCAACCGCATGATGTTCGCGGGCTTCAAGTCACGGTGGACGATGCCCTGTTGATGGGTGTAGGCGAGAGCGGCGGCGACCTGGTCCGCGATGTCGACGACGTCAGGGACGGGCAGCGGATGATGCTTGTTGTCCTCCAGGAGCTGACTCAGATTGCGCCCGTCCAGCAACTCCATGACGAGATGGAGCACGCCGTCGGACTCCCCGAAGTCGTGCACCACGGTCACTCCGCGATGCTGCAACGCGGCGGCCACCCGCGCCTCGCGCCGAAACCGTTCCCGCAGGACACGGGTGAAGGACTGGTCGTGGTGCGGCCCGAGCGGCTTCAGGCACTTCACGGCGACCTGCCGCCCGAGCGACTCGTCACGCGCACGCCACACTTCCCCCATACCGCCGCGCCCGATCAGATCGATCAGCCGGTACCGGCCCTGGATCAGTCTGGTGTCCGCCATGTCCCGCTGCCGCCCCCGGTTCCGTTCGCCCTCCTCTGGCCCGTCCAGTATGGCGAGCTATCGTCCGAGTCTGTACGGCGCGGGCCGCGAGCCGGGGCCGAGCCGTGACATGGCCCGCGGAATGTCTTTGTTCGGGAGTTGCCAGTAGACACGTGCGGGAACGCGGCGCAACAGGGTACCGGTGGCACGCAACTGCCGGGTGACGGTGGCCGGTTCGGCTGCGGCGCGGCCGTACAGCTCGTGGGCGTACGGCGGCAGAGAGGCGTACGCCAGCCGCGCCACGCGCCGCCACATCACCTCACGCGCCGGGACGAGCAGCGGATGTGTCGGTGGACGGAGCAGAAAGTCGTCCACCTCCCGTGCCTCGGCTCCAGCGGCCAGTTCGGGCCGGACCTTCTCGAAGTACGCACGCATCTGGGCCTGGTTCGCCGGTACGGCGTCGGGGTCGAGGCCCACCAGACGGGCGCTGACCTGGTGTTCGCGGATGTACCGGTCGGCGTGGGTGTCGGTGATCGGGTAACCGGAGCGGCGCAGGACATGCAGGTAGGAGTCGATCTCGGCGCAGTGCACCCACAGCAGCAGTTCGGGTTCGTCGACGCCGTACCGCTCCCCCGTCCCCGGGTCGACGGCGGACAGCATGCTGTGGATCTTCCGGACCCGGGCGCCCGCCTTCTCGGCCGCGTCCTCGGTTCCGTAGGTCGTCGTGCTGACGAAGCTCGCGATGCGCATCAGCCTGCTCCAGGCTTCCGCCCGGAAGTTCGAGTTCTGCATGACCCCACGTACCGCACGCGGATGCAGGGCCTGGAAATAGAGCGCGCGGACTCCGGCGACCCACATCATGGGGTCGCTGTGCAACTGCCAGGTCACGGACCTGGGACCGAACAGTCCCGGGTCACCCGCGTGTGCGACTTCCACCTGACGCCTCCCTGGTCGGGCTGCCTGACAGGGCGCGGCTGCCACCACGACGCCACCCCCGGCCCTCTTCGCAGCACCCCTGGGTCATTCCCCGAGGAAGGGCCGCGATGCCACCCCGAGCCGACTTCGGCCGCTCGCATTCCTGCGCTGACGGTCTTCCGGGCATGTACGAGTCCGTTGTTGGCCCAGGCAGGCGCCGGGTCGGCTTTCAGACGGGCCGGGCGTCACGCCTTCGGGTTCAGCGGCTTCCTCGCCACGTAGACGGTGTTGGTCGCCGTCTGTCCCTGCAGTGGGTTGTCGAACTCGACGACGTGGGCCTCTGCTTCATCGAAGACCTGCGCGAGCGCCGAGTTGAACCGTTCGTCCGGCGCGTCGTTGGACCACAGGGCGAAGACCCCGCCGGGGTGGAGGCGTTCGGCGAGCGTGCGCAGTCCCGCGGGCTCGTACAGCACCGCGTGGCGGGGGTGCAGCACATGACGGGGTGAGTGGTCGACGTCCAGGAGGACGGCGTGGAAGCGACGGCCCGGCGTTCGGGGATCCAGACCCTGCGGGTCGAGGGCCATCGCGAAGAAGTCGCCATGGACCAGCCGACAGCGGGAGTCCGACGCCAACGAGGCGCCCAGCGGCACCAACCCGCGCTCGTGCCACCCGATCACCTCGGCCAGCGCGTCGACCACGATCAGCGACCGCACTCGCGGGTCGTCCAGCGCCGCCTGAGCGGTGTACCCGAGACCGAGTCCGCCCACCGCGACGTCCAGTTCGGCGCCCTCCAGTTTCGCCAGGCCCAGTTGGGTGAGCGCGATCTCGCCGGCCGTGAAGAGGCTGGACATCAGGAACTCGTCGCCGAGCTTCACCTCGTACACGTCGTCACCCGACGCCGGGTCCCGACGACGCCGCAGGCTGATGTCACCCATCGGCGTCGGACGCCAGTCGATCTCCTCGAAACGCAGGCTCATCCGTTCACCTTTCTGGTCACCGGTGCCGGTGGGTCGCACGGCCGGGCATCCCGGCTCGCGGTGACGATCGTCGTGCCTCGGCGAACGAGGCACGCCGTAGCCTATGCCCGCCGAGCGCGACGGCGTCCGCTGGACCACCGGCACGGCGTTCGTGGGTGGCATCGGGCCGGCCCCGGCCGGACCGCCGCGCCCACCTGCGGCCTCCGCACCGAACGGGCCGCCGGCCGACCAGCCTCAGGTTCGGGTCTCGTGGACGCCGCCTGCTGACGACAGCCTGCCTGCTTCGCCCAGTACCATCCGCTACTTGTCCCGGGCCGCACGCTCACGGACGAGAACACCGGCATCCAGGCAGCGTTCACCCTGCTCCACGAAGGACAACCATGACAGTCGACGCACGTCCGCCCGAGGCGGAAGACGACCTTTTCTGGCAGGAACGCCGGATCTGCTTCCTCGTCACCCACCGCCCGGACGGCACCCCCCACCTCGTACCGGTGGGCGTCACCTTCGACCCCCAGGCAGGGGTCGCCCGCGTCATCAGCAGCTCCGGAAGCAAGAAGGTCCGCAACATCCGGGCGGCCGGACCCGGCGCGAAAGTCGCGGTCAGTCAGGTCGAGGGGCGCCGTTGGTGCACCTTCGAAGGCACCGCGCTGATCAAGGACGACCTCGAGTCCGTCGCCGAGGCCGAACGGCGCTACGCCGAGCGCTACCGGCCACCCCGCCCCAACCCCGAGCGTGTGGTCATCGAGATCACCGTGACCCGCGTGATGGGCACGGTTCGGCCGCCTGGTTGGTGACGCGGCCGCGGCCTCCTCCTGGTCGCCCAGCTCACCGAGGGAAAATCCATCTGGTCGGAGCAGACCCTCCCCGTGAGCTCGTAGAGGCGCGCACTGACAATGAGCGAGCCCCGGCGGCTGCTCGGCCACACGCGAAAGAGCACCGGACCGCGGCTCATACGGGTTGTGCCGCTGATGCCCGTACTGAGCCGTTGACGAGCGGCGAACCAGGTGACAAGTGCCCCTCGGGGGCGCCGTGAGCGCGTCCTCTCGCGGTTGCGCTGCTCAGCCGCAGCAGCTCGGTCCTCTCGACGGGGAGGCACGTGGCCGACTCCCGCAGGTAGTCGCCGTCCCAGAAACGCAGGACCGCGAGCCGGCCGTTGTCGCGGATCGGCGGCGTGATCCGCTCGTGCAGCATGGCGCTGTCCGCGACGGCGTCGACTCCGCCGGGCACGGCGTCCAGCACGCGCTGTGCGATGTCGTCGCCGCGAGCGACGAAGGTGTCGGCGCCACGGGAGCGCGGCCAATCCTCGTCCTGCTCGGAGGCCACCGCGACGACGCGCAGGCCCTCCGCGGCGGCAAGCTCGACGGCGTGCAACACCTCCGGGCCGCCATAGGTTCGGACGCCGATCGCCTGCATGGATGAGGGCTGCTGTGCGCGCATGAACAGGGTGTTCCTTGCGTTGTCGGTGCCGACGGCCGGCTCAGACCCGCCCGCGGAGGGCCGCGGCGTGAGGAACGCCGGTGAGTTCCTCGGCCGCGCTCTTCACGGCCTCCTTGCCGACGTCCGTCAGCACAACGGCGGCTCCGGCCTCGACGAAGGCGCGGGTCGCCGTGAGTCCCGTTCCGGACGCCGCACCCGCAACGAGCGCCACCTTGTTCTCGAAGTCGCAGGTCGGGTTCATGGTGTGCGTCGCTCCGATCATCGGCCGGTCGAAGACCAGGTCCGGACGGGTCAGGCGCTGGTGTCGTCGTAGCCCAGGTCGCCGCCCAGCTCGCGGGAGCCTTCGGCCTGGGCGAGGAGTTCCTGGGCCTTGGCCGTGACGCCTTGGATGGCGTCGGCTCCGGCGACGAAGCGCTGCAGGGGCTTGTCCTGGCCGGCGATGGTGAGCAGGGCGCGGGCGAGTTTGGCGGGGTCGCCGCTCTGCTGGCCGTTCATGCTCTTCCAGGCCGTGATGGTGGCGGTGGTGCGTTCGGCGTAGTCGTCGATGGTCGGCTCGGGCCAGGTGGTGGAGGCGTCCACGAGGAGTTCGGTGCGGAAGAAGCCGGGTTCCACGACCGTGGTGTGGATGCCGTACGGCTCGACGTCGTAGCGCAGGGACTCCATCCAGCCCTCCACCGCGAACTTGGAGGCGGCGTAGGCGACGCAGAACTCCTGGCCGATGATGCCGGCGGACGAGGAGAGGGTGATGACGTGCCCGGCGCGCTGGTCGCGCAGGACGGGCAGGACGGCGCGGGTGACGTTCATCGGGCCGAAGAGGTTGGTCTCGAACTGCTGGCGCATCTGCGCGGGCGTGATCTCCTCGAAGTAGCCGGCGAAGAAATTGCCGGCGTTGTTGATCAGGACGTCGATGCCGTGGAAGCGGTCGACGGCGGCCTGCACGGCGGCCTCGGCGTCCTCGATGCTGGTGACGTCGAGCTTGGTGACCAGCAGGTTGGGCTGGGGTCCGCCGAGGGTCTTCTCCACCTCTTCGGGGCGGCGGCCGGTGGCGACGACCTGATGGCCGGCGGCGAGGGCCTCACGGACGATGTCCGTGCCCAGACCACGTCCGGCACCGGTGACGAGAATGACCTTGCTCATGAGGTGTTTCCTTCTTTGAGGCGCCTAGTCCGGCGCGCTGTGGGGTGTGGTGATGACGTGCGGCTGCGGCTGCGGCGTCGCCGGAGGCCCGGAGGGTCGGACGGTCGGCGGCGGCCGGGGTCAGGCCTGGTCGGTGGGCATGATCCACAGTTCGCCGACGGAGGCGTGGCGGGGGCGGGTGACCATGTAGGCGACACCGTCGGCGATGTCGTCGGGGGCGAGAACCTCGGTCTGTTCGTTGAAGGCGCCGATCGCGTCGCGGACCTCGGGCTTGTGGTCGTTGTGCGAGCCCAACTCGGTGTCCACGCCACCGGGTTCGAGGACGCCGACGCGGACGTGCCGCTGGGTTACCTCCTGGCGCAGGGACTCGGTGAAGCCGTTCACGCCGAACTTGGTGAGGTTGTAGACGCCGTAGCCGTTCCAGGCGACGCGGCCCGCGATGGAGCTGATGTTGACGATGTCGGCGACCTTGCGCGGCCCGTCCTCGGCGGCCTTGAGCAGGTGCGGGAGAGCGGCGCGGGTGGTGTAGAGCAGTCCCTGGAGGTTGACGGCGATCATGCGGTCCCACTCGTCGACCTCCGCACCGACTACGGGACCCAGGAGCATCAGGCCGGCGTTGTTGACGAGGGTGTCCAGGCGTCCGAAGTGCTCGACGGTCCGCTGTACGGCGGCCTCGGCCTGGGCGCGGTCGGTGATGTCCGCCGCCACGACCAGGGCGGTGCCGCCCTCCTTCTCGATCTCAGCGGCCAGGTCGGTCAGACGGTCCTTGCGGCGGGCCACGAGGGCGACAAAGGCGCCCTCCTCGGCGAGCCGGCGGGCGGTGGCAGCGCCGATACCGCTGCTCGCGCCGGTGACGAGCGCGACGGTGCCGGTGAGTTTCGGTGCCATGGGAGGAGTCCTGTTCCTTGGATTCTTCGGTTCTCTGGATGCCTTGGTTCTCTGGAATGTGCTGCGCAGGGGCGGGTGCAGCGGAGTCGGGTGACGTACAGAACTCCGCTCCGCTGCTACGCGGCGGGGATCGCGCCCATCTGCGTGAGGATGCCGAGCATGTCGAGCTGGGCGCGCTCCTCGACGATCTTGCTGTGGGACAGGCGGTAGAACGCGAAGCTCTCCGCGTGGATCTTCTTGCCCGTGCCCTCGACTCCGGCGAAGGGTCCCTCGTGCGTGCCGGTCATGGTGTAACGGATGGCCACGGTGTCGCCTTCGGCCCGCATGTCCTCCACCGTCCACTTGAGGTCGGGGAAGGCCCTCATGTTGGCGGCGACGATGCCGAGGTAGGTGTCCCGGCCCTGCTGTGTCGTTCCGCCGAAGTGCATGACGATGTTCGGGCTGATGAACTTCCTCGCCAGCGCGGGATCGCCGGTGAGCAGGAACTCGCTGGTGAAGCGCTGCATGACGCGCTTGTTCACCTGCGCGGTTCCGTGGTCCCACGAGACGGACTCCGCCGTGACGCGAGGCGACGAGCCGAAGCCGGCGTCGCCGCCGGCCGCGTCCGCGGCGCCCGATCCGAAGGCCGCGAGGCCGAGCGCCCCCAGCGCGGTGACGACGACGGCCGGCTTGGTGTATCGACGCATGACTCATCCTTCTGATTCCAGGGATCGCAGCGCCGACGGCGCCGCGGAAGGGCTGGTTACGACTGCCGAAGCGCCGCCGTATCCGGGCCGTTCACACCGCCGTGGACGGTGCACCACCAACAGAACCGTCTGTCACAGGAGTGTGGGAGTCCCTGATGAGGGGGTCACCGACAGGGACCCCCAGCCTGAGAAAAGCGCTCGTAGAGTGGAGCACATGACAGGCAGAACCGACCCCTATGACACCAATCGCGATATGCGTGATGATTTCCGTGCAGAGATCCGGGAATTTCTGGGCACGCGACGGGCACGGGTCACCCCTGAGCAGGCCGGACTGCCCTCGTACGGGGGCGACCGTCGGCGGGTCAACGGGCTGCGCCGGGAGGAGGTCGCCCTGCTCGCGGGCATCTCCAGCGAGTACTACACCCGGCTGGAGCGCGGCAACGCCACCGGCGTCTCCGAGAGCGTCATCGACGGCATCGCGCAGGCGCTGCGACTCGACGAGGCCGAACGCATCCACCTGCTCGACCTCCTGCGCGGCGCCGGCACGACCCGTCCCCCGCGCCGCAAGCCCGCCCAGCAGCGCGTCCGGCCCGCCGTGCAGCGCGTCCTGGACTCGATGGCCGGAACGCCCGCGCTCGTCCTCAATGGACGCCTGGACATCCTGGCCGCCAACGCCCTCGGACGCGCGCTGTTCTCCCCGGTCTACGCCGACCCGGCACGGCCACCGAACAACGCCCGGTTCGTCTTCCTCGACCCGCACGCACCCGAGTTCTTCCGTGACTGGGACCAGGTCGCCAACGACGTCGTCGCCATGCTGCGCGCCGAGGCCGGCCGTGACCCCTATGACCGGCGCCTGACGGACCTGATCGGGGAACTGTCCACCCGCAGCGAGGAGTTCCGTCGCCGCTGGGCCGCCCACAACGTCCGCATCCACACCACCGGCCAGAAGCGCCTCCACCACCCGGTCGTCGGCGACCTCGACCTGCCCTTCGAGACCTTCCCTCTCGGGGGCGACGCCAGCCAGAGCCTCCTCACCTACACCGCCGAGCCCGCGTCACGTTCGCAGGACGCCCTCAACCTGCTGGCCAGCTGGGCCGCAACCAACGACGACATCGACGAGTCCGAGCCGGTCAACAACTCCGAGCAGGCCGAGTCGGCCGGGTCTGCCGAGACCTCCGACTGACCGACAAGCCCCGCGTCTCGATCCTCGGGAGTCGTCAACATCTGCGGCCCAGCGACACGATCCGCCACCGAGGCATCGGCTGTCGCGGAGGCCCTGACCACGGCTGCGCCATGGCCTTCACTGCACAGGCGTCATGTCCCTGGCCGCACCGGTCGATATCGCGGCGTCAAGTCAGCCCCCGGCGAACCCGAGAAACCAACTCTCTGCCGGGGAGCCGCGCTGCCGTCGAGTGCGCGATGTAACCCATGTGGGATTCCTGACGCTCGGTAGAAGAACGGTCATCGACATCACAACGGGTACGGCCAGGAGATCTCTCGGGCATGGCAGCACCGTCCGGCGGTCGGAACCGTCCGTCCGACGGCGGTGCAACACGTACCCGTCGGCCCTCCGGCAGAAGAAGGCGTGGACACCGGCCCGGCGCCCGGGTCGCGGAGATCACCGGCATGCCCGACCCGACTTCCTGACCGAAGGACGTGCGGCTGATCGTCCCAGGGGTGGCGATCACGCCGGGCTGTTGGAGTTGATCCGAGCATTCCGCTCGCCCCAGGAGGCGCTGGCGGCCTGGACGCTCAGCCGGTTGCCGCACGTGGCCAGCGGATAGGCACTCCGTCCCGCGACCTGCGGGTCGGTGAAGGGCAGGTCCAGCAGATCGTGTCAAGTCAGATCCTGCGATGCGCGGCGGATCTCCGATTCCGCCCGTCGGCCGCAGTCAGGGCGAAGATGTCGGTGCCTCACCCGGAGCGGTTGCCGAAAGGCTGCCGCTGCGGGGCGAAGCCTTCGCGGAGTGCTCTTGCCCGGTCATGTCGAGAAGGACGATCGCGTCGTGCTCGGGAGTGCCGGGTTCGGCGTAGTACGTGACCAGGCGCTGGCCGGGGGTGCCCTCCAGTTGCATGGACTGGTAGCCCAGGGTGAGGGTGCCGACCTCCGGGTGGTGGTAGGTCTTGTGGCCGTAAGCGCGTCCTCGGACGTCGTAGCGTTCCCAGAGGTGGGCGAACTCCGGGCTCTTGAGGAGGAGTTCGCCGACGAGCCGGACGAGGTCGGGGGCATCGGGGTCGGTGCCGGCCACGGCGCGCAGGCGGGCCACGCAGCCGCGCAGTGAGTTCTTCCAGTCGTCGAACACCTCGCGGGCCGCGGGGTGGAGGAATGAGTAGCGCGCGGTGTTGCGTTGCCTGGCCGGCCAGTCCTCGATGCCGGGGAGGAGCCGCAGCCCGGCCGGATTGTGGGCGAGCAGGTCGAAAGTGCGGCTGACCACGTAGGCGGGGTTCGGCCGCAGGCTCTCCAGCAGCAGTTTCACGCCGGGACGTACA
Organism: Streptomyces sp. AK08-02; assembly: GCF_033795085.1. NCBI lineage: Bacteria > Bacillati > Actinomycetota > Actinomycetes > Kitasatosporales > Streptomycetaceae > Streptomyces > Streptomyces sp. AK08-02. Next base: position 482,171 of record NZ_JARAZV010000001.1, on the reverse strand, counting down.
GTGCGGCTGGGAGCCGCCGGTGGCTCCGATGCGGTGCGTGCGGCGAGGGCGGCCAGGCTGCGCAGGTGCTCGTGCTCCTCTTCCTCCAGCAGGAGGGCGCGGGCCAGGGCGTCGACGACCGAGGGACTGGGACGGTTCTCCTTGCCGCGTTCCAGCCGCACGTAGTAGTCGACACTGATCCCGGCCAGGGTGGCCAGCTCCTCACGGCGCAGCCCGGGCGTGCGACGCCGACCGGTGCCGGCGATCAGACCGGCCTCGGCAGGGGTCACCTGAGCCCGGCGGGCGCGCAGGAAGCGCCCCAGTTCGGTGCCATGTTCCTGCTGACTCGTCATGACGTCAGTGTCGCACTGCTGTGACCTGCGAGGCAGTCGCGTGGGGGGACCTGCCACACCCCCGAACCGCGCTCCCTGGCTCAACAGGGACTCCCTTGTGGCGGCCGATGCGGGCAGGGTCGATGTTGTTCAGAGACAGGATCGACACGCACCGCAGCGTCTCGGGGAGCACGACAACCGCTGCTCCTTCTCGTACGAGTTTCCCCGTACGAGCGGCATCCAGCGGGTGGTGCGGATGCGTCCGCAGGCAATCGAGAGACATACGGAGCAGTAGCCATGAAGCACATCAAGCTGGGGAGCCTGGACGTTTCCCGCATCGGTCTGGGCACGATGGGCATGAACGCCTTCTACACCGGACACAGCCAGGACGACGCCGAGTCGATCCGCACCATCCACCGGGCGTTCGATCTGGGCGTCACCCTCATCGACACCGCCGAGGTCTACGGGCCGTTCACCAACGAGGAACTCGTGGGCCGGGCCGTCAAGGGCCGTCGTGACAAGGTCGTCGTGGCGACGAAGTTCGGTTTCCTCTCGCACTCGGGCCGCGCCGCCGGCTCCCTGGACAGCAGCCCCGCAAGCATCCGCACCGCCGTCGAGGGATCCCTGAAGCGGCTCGACACCGACTACATCGACCTCTGCTACCAGCACCGGGTCGACCCGGACACGGCCATCGAGGACACCGTCGGAGCGCTGGCGGAACTGGTCTCGGAGGGCAAGATCCGTCACATCGGCCTGTCCGAGGCCGGGGTCGGGACGATCCGCCGTGCTCACGCCGTCCACCCGGTCACCGCCGTGCAGTCGGAGTACTCCCTGTGGACCCGCGACCCGGAGACGGAGGTGCTGACGGTGCTGCGCGAGCTGGGCATCGGCTTCGTTCCGTATTCCCCGCTGGGCCACGGATTCCTCACCGGTCAGATCCGCTCGACGGACGACCTCGCCGACGACGACTGGCGCAAGACCAACCCGCGTTTCATGGGCGAGAACTTCCAGCGCAACCTGCGCGTCGCCGACGAGGTCAAGGCCGTCGCCGACGAGGTCGGAGCCACCCCGGCGCAGGTGGCTCTGGCCTGGCTGCTGGCCCAGGGCGACGACATCGCCCCGATCCCCGGCACCAAGCGCGTCGAACGCGTCGAGGAGAACACCGCCGCCAACAGCATCGAACTGAGCGCCGACCAGATCGCCAAGCTCGACAACCTCACCCCGGCCGCCGGCGACAGCCACAACGAGGCGGGCAAGCGGCTCCTGGAGCGCTGACCCGGCTTGCCCTGTGGCCCGCGCCGCCCCGTCCGCACCGTGCGGACGGGGGACGCACCCGTATTCCGGCGCAGACCCGCCGTGCGCCGAGGGCTACAACACCCTGTGGATGCGGCACCCGGTAGTGGGTGGCCCCGAAGCAGTGCTTCCCCGTACAGATCGGCCTGCTGCGCGGCGCGCGCGACCCACGGGCTGGTCGCCGGTCGAAGAGCTCTTCCGTCCTTTCGTTCCCAGGAGTCCTACTCGTGTCCACATCCTTCGCGTCTTCCGAGAGCTCTGCCAGCACTGGCTGTTGTCGCAGGCACGCGGGAAGCACCCGATGGTCCCCCTGGAACTGCACCATGCCCGGACGATGGCCGTTTCGGTGGGAGTGGGCTTCGCCGTCAACGTCGGCTTCTACGGCATGGTCTTCCTGCTCAGCCTCTACCTCCAGCAGACGCGGAACCTGTCCGCTCTGGAGACCGGCATGGCCTTCCTGCCGATGACCGCGCTGACGGCCGTTCTCAGCCCAGCGGCCGCCTGGCTCACCCAGCGGTTCGGCCCGCGGATGCCGATCATCGGCGGGCAGCTCATGATGTCCGTGGGGCTGGCGCTGCTCTGCCTGCCTGCGGCGTCGGCGCCCAGCTGGTTGCTGGTCCTGCTGATGATTCCGGTCGGCACCGGCGGCGTGATCGCCGTACCGGCGCTGACCGCGCTGCTCATGGACCACGTCCCCGCCGAACGTGCCGGCACGGCCAGCGGTGTGTTCAACGCTTCCCACCAGGTCGGCGGCGCCCTGGCGGTGGCCGTCTTCGGTGCCCTGGTCGCGGACCGGGCGGCCTTCCTTCCCGGTCTGCGCACCAGCCTGCTGATCGCGGCACTTCTGGCGCTCGCTACCGCCGCCACCGGCCTGCTGCTGAAGCACAGCCCGGCACACTCATCCAGGTCAGGCAAGGAGTCACGCTCATGACGACATGGATCAGCGATGAGCTCGACAGCATCGAGCACGCGGAGTTTTGAACTGGTGCTCTGCTCCCCGCCAACCTGTTCGCGAGGAAGCCGCAGAAGGCATGCACGCATTCCGCGAATGCCACCCGCCACGCTGGGCACTCTCCCGCTGAGCCGATCGCGGCCGTCCCTCGATGCCCCGCGGCTTACGAGGCATCGGGTACGTGTCGGGCCCGACCTGACCTGTGGGGCCCGCCGGAGCCAGCCGGAAGACCCCACTGGACGCCGGGCGTCAGCTCTTGCCGAGCAGGCGCCAGATCTGGTTCTTCTTGGTGGTCAGGGTGCTGCCGGTGTCGCATGTCCATTGGTGGACGAGGGCGCCGGGTGCGGTGGAGATGGTGCTGACGTCGACGCACTTGCCGCTGTTGACGGCGACCAGTTGGTAGTCGTGACTGTTGCCGAGTGCGGTGACGGGCCTGAGGGTGAACCGCTGGTTGGCGGCGCCGAGGCAGGTCCACTGCTGGACGGCGGCCCCGTTGACGGTGGAGAGAGCGGAGATGTCGAGGCACTTGCCGCTGGAGTGGTTGACGACGGTGTAGGTGTCCGTGGCGCCGCTGACGGGGTGGAAGTCGAAGACCTGTTCCTGGCCGCTTCCGCAGGTGTTCTGCTGGTACTGGGTGCCGTCGGTGGTGGACTGGGCGGGGTCTTCGAGGCAGAGCGAGCTGTGCTGGGCGACGGCTGTCGAGGAGAAGCCGGTCGAGGCGCCGATGTGGAGGCTCTGCGGCGCGAAGGAGACCTGGTCGAGGTGGGGCGCGGCGCTGGAGCGCATGGGCTGTCCGATGTCGGTGCCGCCGCCGGAGTAGACCAGTCCGATGGTCGTGCCGTCGTAGTCGTACAGCTGTGAGGCTGTGAACTTGACGGCGTTGGCGCCCTTGGTGAGGGTGACGGGCACGGTGTAGTCGTTGAACTGGTTCCAGTGCAGGGTGCTGGCGAAGTTGACGCGCTTGGCGCTGCCGCCGTTGACGCTGACGTCGGCGTGCAGGGCGTACAGGTCGGGGTTGTAGTGGTTGGAGGGCAGTTCGTCGCCGTTGGCGTAGCGCATCGTCATGGCGTACGTGCCGGCCTCGGGCGCGTTGACGTTGAGGGTGAGGGAGTTGGCGGTTCCGTTGCCGATACCGGTGACGACTCCGCCGTTGGCCTGGCTGTAGGTGGTGTCGGCGGCAGCGGTGCCGGTGAGGGTGCCGTTCTCCGCCTGGTAGGTGACGACGTTGCTGGTGGTGACGGCGTCGGTGGCGCTGAACGGGGTGACGGCCAGGTCGTCCAGGGCGAGGGTGCCGCTGGTGCCGGTCACCTTGACCTTGTTGATGCCGGCGCTCAGGTAGACCCGGTTGGCGGAGGTGGACCAGGCGCCGGTCGTCGCGCCGGAAACGGTCTGGTCGTCGGCGGCCGTGCCGTTGACGGTGAGGGCGGCCTGGCCGGTGTTGCGATAACGGGCCGTCAGGTCCGCGTATCCGTCCCTCGCGGAGTAGACCCAGAACGTCGCGGAGTTGCCGGAGGTGAGGTTCACCGCACCCGCGCCGGACTGGCCCTGGGAGGTGTACGTGGCGGTGGCGCTGTCGGAGAGGTTGGCCTGCTCGGCCTCGTAGAGGGTGGTGCCCTGGACGGCGGCGTCCTGGTACTGGAGGTCGATCTTGTCGATGATGGCGTCGCCGGCGGTCGCCGCGCCGTTGTCGCCGGTGGTGGCCAGGGTGATGGTGTGGCTGCCTGAGGTGAGGTGCACGGTGGTGTCGCTGTGGCCCCACACCACCCACTGGAAGCCCACCGGTATGTCGACCCTCTTGGACGCGCCGCCGTCGACGCGCATGTACACGTTGGTCGGGCCCTTGACGTCGGGATCCTTGGCGTAGCTGTTGCCGAACACCGACAGGTTGTAGTCGCCGGTGGTGGGGACGGTGACGGGGAAGGAGATCACCGTGGTGGAGCCGGTGCGCAGGCCGCCGACGTCCTTGGTGCCGGAGGTGGCGAACTTGTCGAGTCTGCTGGGGGTGCCCTCAGTGTTGATGTTGTATCCGCTGCCGCTGAGGGTGGCGTTCTCGGCCTCGTAGGAGGCCGACCAGGTGCTGTCGGAGGCGGTGCTGCTGCCGGTGCCGCCCGGGGAGACGATCACCTCGTACGCGGACATCGCGTCGAGGGTGATGGGCAGGGTGATCGAGCCGTCCGAGCCGACGGCGACGTCGGCATCGGAGAGCCGGGTCGGAGTGGCAGCCGCGCCGATGTAGCCGCTGTAGCGGTCCTGGAGCACGCTCACGTGCACGGTGCTGCCGAAGACTACGGGGTCGATGTTCTTGATGACCGTGCTGGAGGCGCCGCTGGTGCCGCCTCCGGCGAGGATGACGCGGGCCTGCTTCTTGGCCGTGTCCAGGCTCGCGAGGCCCTGGAGGGTGTACGCGTCGTTGTTGGCGGCGCCGGTGACCTTGACGGTGTTGCCGGTCATGGAGGTGTACCAGTTGTACAGCCACCACTGGGCGTTGGGGGTGTTCTGGGCGGCGGCGGAGTCGCCGAGGTTGCCGCTGATGTTCCAGTACGGCAGGTTGCCGTCGATCTTCTCGTCCTCGATGGCCGCGATCCACTGCACCATCTGGCCGGGGTCGGTGAGGTGGTAGCGGAAGGCGTACTCGTTGAGGTTGATCGGCAGATGCGAGCCGATCCCCACCGAGGTCTCGGCCGCACGGTAGTTGTCGACGGTGCTGCGCACGTCCGCCGGGCTGCCCAGGGTGTGCCAGGTCGCGATGCCGGGCAGGCAGTTGTTCGCCTTGCAGTAGGTGAGGAAGCCCTTGAGGGCGGACTCCGTGTAGCTGGAGACGTTGGGGTTCGCGATTCGTGCCGTGGGCCAGAGGCCCTTGATGAAGTTGTAGGTCTGGAGCCACTCGGCGTTGAAGGCGGCCAGCGGCCCTGCCTGGGTGCGCATGCCCTGATACCACATGCCGTCGGGCTCGTTGTAGGGGACGAGGACGATCCGGTCCTTGTAGGGGCTGGCCAGTATCTGTTGGATCTGGGTCTTCATCGCGGCCTGGTAGGCGGCGTAGTTGGTCCGTTCGTAGCTGAACGTGCGGTACACGTCCGTCATGTAGATCATGATGTCTTTGCCGCCGCTGTCCACGAAGGGCTTGGCGATCTCCAGGGCGTCCGAGCCGGGGTGCTGCTGTCCGTCCTGGGCCTTGGTGTTGGTGGTCTGGAGGCCCATGCCCTCGATGAGGTTGTTGGTCGGGACGTCCGGCCCGTACAGGCCGTAGAGCGCTCCGGAGGCGCCGTAGTGGAGGGCTCCGGTGGTGGTGCCCAGGTCGACGGTGAGGGTGGGGGTGGCGGCGGAGGCCGGCGTCGCCGTCGCGGTGGTGACGCCGGCTATGACGGTCAGTGGAATCAGTGTGCTGGTGATGCCGTGGAGCAGGCGTCTCGTGGTCGAGCGCCTTTGCCCGATTCTTGGCATGTGCTTACGTCCCTTCAGGGGTACGGCTGTTGTTGCTGCGCCGGCCCCCGTGCCGGACGTGTGGGTGGGTTGTCGCTTCGCTGGTCAGGCGACGGTGGTGGCAGTGGCTCCGGTCCCGGCAGCCGCGCGGCGCTGGTGGGCGTCGCGGGCGAGGAGGAGGTAGCTGCTGGCGGTCCACGTGTAGGCGCGGTCGCGCAGTCCCTCGCCGGTCAGGGCGTCGAAGTTCTCGGCGAAGCCGTAGGTCTCGCACAGGGTTCGGAAGCGGGTGCTGATCTCGTCCGCGAGGCGTTCGTGCCCGGCCCGGCGCAGGCCGTCCTCGATGAGGACGGTGGCGGGGGCCCAGATCGGGCCGCGCCAGTAGCCGTCGGAGAGGTAGTGCGGCGAGGTGGGAAGTTCGGTGGCCAGGCCGTGCGTGGTCAGGTGGGCCTCGACGCGGTCGGCCAGCACGCCGCTGACGTCCTCCGGCAGGTGCTCGCCCAGCGCGATGGGCATCAGGTCGAGCAGGCTGGAGCTGGTCCAGGTGTCGTCGCTTTCCACACCGCGGGTGACGAACCGTTCGCCGGTCCAGAGCTGGTCGAGCATCGCGGCCTGGGTCGCGTCAGCCGTACGCGTCCAGGTGTGGGCGTCGTCGGGCCGGTCCAGTTCGGCGGCCAGGTCGGCCAGTTCACGCAGTTGGAGGATGAGGAAGGCGGCCAGATCTGCGGTGACGGCCACGCGTTCGGGGTCGAAGGTGGTGGCGTTGTCCCAGCCGCTGTCGTTGCCGTGCTGGTAGTGGGGCAGGGCCGCGCCGGGTGCGCGTCGCGCGGTGAGCCAGAAGTCCGTCCAGCGGGTCAGTCTGTCGTACGCCTCGGTCAGCTGCGCGGGGGTGAGTGGCTCGGGAAGCCGACGGCGCAGGTGGCCGAAGGTCCAGCCGTGGATGGGTGGTTTGACGAAGTTGTGGAGGACCTCGGAGTGGGTGACGGAGTCGGGCAGCGCGCCGCTGTCGTCCTGGTGGTCGAAGGGGAGGGAGAACTGGTCCCAGGCGAGGCCGGGGCAACCGGGTGCCAGGGCAAGGGCGTTGAAGCAGTGGTCCCAGCTCCACACCTTGTCCATCCAGTGCTTGGACATCAGCACGGCGGGCCGGGTGATCAGACCTGCCGGGCGCACGGTCGCCGACCACACCACATAGGCGGCGAGTTCGGCGGCCGGGGTGTCGGCCGAGCGCCATGGGGCGACCGTGTCGACGAACCCCGCGAACGACTGCCGCGCGGCCTCCATGACCTCGCCGAACGCCGCCGCCGAGCGGAAGGGCGCTCGCGCGCTGTCGAGTTCCTCGACAGCGACCTCCCACGAGCCGTCGGCCCCGCCGGTGACCGTCAGACCACGCTCCCCGGCGCCCAGGGACTGGGAGCCGGTCACGTCGGCGAGCGTGCCGGACAGCACGGTGACCCGGTAGCGGCGGCCGGTCTCGTAGGAGGTGAACACGTGCGCGCCGTCCACCGGATCGCGGTAGAAGTAGGTGCCGCTGAACGGGGTGAGGGCGTGAGCCGCCGCGCTGATGCCGAACCCGAGACCGGTGCCGTGTACACGTACGGTGTCCGACGACTCGTAGGCGAGGTCGATACGCCCGTCCGCACCGGTCCAGCTGAGCAGGCCCGGTGTTGCCTCGACGCGGGTCTCTGCCCGCTCCCCCGTCGCCGCGTCGAGGGGGACGAGGCGCAGGACGGCGTGCATGCCGTTCTGGTGCGAGACGAGGTGAAGGTCCTCGGCGCGCGTCTTCTCCGCCAGCACGGGAGAGATGCCGAACCAGGAGCCGTGCGTGCTGAAGGGTATGTCGTGGACGGAGAAGGCCGGGCCGGACGGAACGGCGGTCATGAAGGCGGCACTCATTTCTTGAGCAGGGGGGATCGGCGGTCGGCCGGGCGGGGCGACGGCCCGTGGACGGCGCGGCTGTGTGCGGGCGCTTGTCCGGGGTCAGTCCTTGACGGCGCCGGCGGTCACGCCTGCGGCGACGTAGCGCTGGGCGAGGACGAGGATCACCGTGGCGGGCAGTGAGGCCACGACGGCGGTCGCCATGATGGCGTTCCACTGCTGGTTGTTGTTGCCGATGTAGTGGTAGATGCCGAGGGTGATCGGCTCGTGGGCGCCGCCGTTGGCGAGGGTGCTGGCGAAGATGAAGTCGGACCAGGACCACAGGAACGCGAACAGGGACACCGTGACGATCGAGTTGCGGCTCATCGGCAGGACGATCGACCAGAACGTCCGCAGGGCCCTCGCTCCGTCCATCTGCGCGGCCTGGATCAGCTCGCCGGGGATGCCGGACATGAACGCGGTGAAGATCAGCACCGCGAAGGGCACGGCCAGGGTGGAGTCGGCGACGATCAGGCCGGGGACGGACTGGAGCAGGCCGAGGCTGAGGTAGATGGCGTAGAAGCCCATCGCCATGATGATGCCGGGGACCATCTGGGCGACCAGAAGGAGGAAGCTGAGCGCGCCCCCGCCGCGTGGGCGGAGTTTCGCCAGCGCGTAGCCGGCGGGCGCGGCCAGTGCCACGGTCAGTACGACGGTGCCCAGGCCGATGACCAGGCTCGTGCCGAGGTAGGGCAACTGCTGGTCGAACACCGCGCGGTAGCCCTCCAGCGTGCCGTGGACGGGGAACAGGTCCGGCGGGGACTTGCGCATGTCCTGGTCACGGGTGAAGGACACGTTCACCATCCAGTACACCGGGAAGAGCATGACCGCGGTGAGGAGGGCTCCGACGGTCGTCCTGACCCACGTGCGGTCGCGGCGCTTGAGGGTGTCAACGGCGGTTGCGGTCATGACAGCGCCTGCTTTCGCTGGACCTTCAGGTAGACCAGGCCGAAGACCAGTGCGGCGACGACGAGCAGGTTACCGACGGCCGCTCCGGGGCCGAAGGCCGGCAGCAGGTTGCCGAAGCCGAGCTGGTAGGACCAGGTGGCGAAGGTGGTTGAGGAGTCGGCCGGGCCGCCCTTGGTCATGATCCAGATGATGTCGAAGACCTTGAGCGTGTAGACCAGCCCCAGCAGCAGAGTGATCGCGGACACTGGGCGCAGCAGCGGGAAGGTGATGCTCCAGAAGCGCCGCCAGGGGCCCGCCCCGTCGAGGGCGGCGGCCTCGTAGAGGCTGGTGGGGATGGACTGCAGGCCGCTGTAGAGGACGACCAGGTTGAAGGGGACGCCGATCCAGACGTTCGCGATGATCACCGAGGCGAGCGCCCAGGACGGCGAGGTCAGCCAGTTCACCGGGCCGATGCCGACGGCGTGCAGGATGGCGTTGACGATGCCGGAGTCGCTGTTGAGCATCCACGACCAGGTCGACGCCGACACGATCAGCGGCAGCAGCCACGGTACGAGGAACAGGGCGCGCAGGGTGGCAGACAGCCGGAAGTGCTGGTTGAAGAAGACCGCGAGGGCCAGGCCGATCGCGTACTGGAAGACCAGGCACACGGCCGTGAACACCACGGTGTGCAGCAGCGCCGGAGCGAACGTCGGGTCGTCGAAGACGGTCCGGTAGTTCGCCAGGCCCGTGAACGGCGCGTCACCCTGGACGAAGGAACGGACCGTGTAGTTGCGCAGACTCAGATCGAGGTTGCGGTACAGGGGATAGGCATAGAAGAGGACGAGATAGAGGGTGACCGGGGCGAGGAACGCCCAGGCGGCCCACTGCGAGGAGGCGGGACGCCGTCGCGTGGTGGCGCGGGCCGGGGGCGGGGCGGCGGTCGCCGCCCCGTTCCGGCCGCGGGCCGGCAGCGCATCCGGTACTTGTCTCGTGCGGTTCATCAACGGGCCTCTGGCATCGGCGACTTGGGCTACTTGACGGCGGACTGGGCGGCCGTGAGCGCGTCCCTCGGCGACGCCGATCCGCTGAGTGCGGACTGGACCGCCTTCCACAACTGCTCGGAGATCTTGGGGTACTTGGTGCCCAGGTCGTCACTGGTACGGCCCTTGGCCGCCTTGACCGCGTCGACCCACGGCTTCAGCTCGGCGTTCGCCGCGACCTGCTTGTCCTGCACCTCGGTGGTGGGGGCCACGTAGGACAGGGTCGTGTCGGTGGCGAGGAGGTTGTCGGTGCTGGTCAGGCAGGTCACGAGCTTCTGCGAGGTGGCGTAGCGGCCGGTCTCGCCCTGGACCGGGACAGTGACGAACTCGCCGCCCGTCGGGGCCGCCGCGTTGCCTCCGGTGGAGGCGGGGACGGGGATCACGCCGTACTCGAAGCCGGCCTTCTGCGCGTTGGCGAGCTGCCAGGTGCCGTTCTCGGCGAAGGCGTAGTCCCCGCTGGCGAACTCCTGCCAGCTGGTCGTCTGGGTGTTGTTGATGACCGAGTTGGGGGCGTAGCCCTTGTCCAGCCAGTTCTTCCACAGCGACAGCGCGGAGACCGCCTGGGAAGAGGCGACGTCGGTGAGCTGCGCGCCCGAGCCCCAGAACCAGGGCAGGAACTGGAAGCTGCCCTCCTCCGTGCCGATCGCCGAGAAGGTGATGCCCTTCTTCCCTGCCTTCTCGACCTTCGCCAGCGCCGCCGTCAGCGACGCCCAGTCCTTCACCGACGCGATGTCCACGCCGGCGTCCTTCAGCACCGCCTTGTTGTAGTAGAGGGCGAGGGTGTTGGCGCCGACCGGCGTGCCGTACGTCTTCCCGCCCGACCGACCGGCCCCGAGCAGGTTGGCGTCGACGGCCGAGGTGTCGATCTTGTTGTCGTCGGTCGTGGTCAGCAACCCAGCCTCGGCCAGAGTGGAGACGACCGGGTTGTCGACGATGAGGACGTCCGCGGAGTTGTCCTGCTGCGCCGCCAGCAGCGCCTTGTTCGTCAGGTCGCTGGTGTCGAACGCGGTCCGCTTGATCTTCACTCCGGCCTCGGTTCCGCAGCCGTCCAGGAGCTTCGCCCAGGCGGAGCTCTTGTCGAACTGCGGGTACGGGTCCCAGATCGTGTAGGTCCCGCCGTCCGCGGCCTTCGTGGAGGTGTTGCCCGAGCCGGAGGAACAGGACGTGGCGCCGACGGTGACGGCGACGACGGTCACAACTGCGGCGGTGAGACGCCGTCTGGCAGATCGGTTCATTGCGGATTCCTCATGGTTTTTGGCACAGGCGTGCCCTGGGATCGGCACAGGTGTGCCGTAGATGGGGTGATCGAGGCCTGTCGGCCTCGCCGCCCCGGGAGGGTGGCTCGCGTAGTCGGCCGGTACGGGGTGCGGAGGTGAAGGGGAGTGTGCGGGGTGATGGTCAGGGGTGCGTCTGGGCGCCGAGATCCGGAGCCGGGTCGGCCGGCCTGGCGCCGACGGGCCCGGTGCTGGCGCGCAACGAGATCGGCGGCGCGAGCAGATGATGCCGGGCCGGTGTGTCGGGGTGGTCGAGACGCTCGACAAGCAGCTCGACGGCGAGACGGCCCATCTGTTCCGCCGGTACGTCGGCGGCGGTGAGCTGCGGGGTCACCGTCTCCGCCCACCTGCTGGCCACCACGCCGGTGACGGAGAAGTCACGTGGCACATGGAGACCGGCCTCGGCCAGCCCCCGGTACAGCCCGCCCAGCGCCGCCTCGTTCAGCGTGACCAGGGCAGTGGTGGCGGGATCGTCGTGCAGGATCCGCTCCAGACAGGACAGCCCGGAGGCGGCGTCGTCCCCGCAGCAGTACGTCCGGACGGTCAGCCCACGTTCCGCCGCGGCCTTGGTGAACCCGTCCAGCCCGCGCCGGGCCGACTCGTACCCGGCCCGCAGCAGTTGCTCGGGCCGGTTGACGAAGGCGACCCGGCGGTGGCCCAGGTCGGCGAGGTGGTGGACGCAGGCCGCCGCCAGCGCCGTGTGGTCCAGGCCCACCCACCAGGTGCCCTCCGGGTGGGCGGTGCGGCCGATGGCGACGGAGGGGAAGTCCACCGCGGTGAGATGGTCGAGCCGGTCGTCCTGCAGCCTGATCTCCATCAGGATCGCGCCGTCGACCCGCCGCTCCCCCAGCAGCCGCTGGAACGAACGGTCGCTGTCCACCCCGCTCGGGGAGAGCAGCACGTCGTAGTCGTACGCCGCCGCGGCCTCGGTGACGCTGCCGATGAAGTCCAGCTGCATGCCGGTGTAGTGGTTGCCCGCGGGCGGGAAGACCAGACCGATGGTGTTGGTCCGGCCGTTGGCCAGGGCTCGCGCACTCGCGTTGGGCTGGTAGCCCAGCTCGTCGATGACCCGCTGGATCCTCTGGCGGGTGTCCTCGGACACGGGCCGTTTCCCGCTCAGGGCATAGGACACGGTGCTCCGCGAGACACCGGCCCGCTGGGCGATCTCACCGATGTTCACGGAGACTCCTTGCCGAGACGGTTCGAACCGGTTCGATGATTCCAGGGAACGAAATCGGCCAGGTGCCGATCGTCGAACCGGTTCGCGTGAAGTGAAGGTAGGAGCAACTCGGACGAGTGTCAACGTCTCGCGTCGAATTTCCCGTAACGGCCTGGAAACCTAGCCACGCGGAGGCTTGGCGCCTGTTCGGCCTGGGTTCACACGCCCTCACCGGCAGGCCGGGCGCCACATCCGGCGGCACGGGACACCCGGACCCGCCAGGGACGCCGGGCCGCACACGGCCGAGGAGATCCGTGTCAGGGGTATTGCTGGCTGGTTTCCTCGATGCTAGCTTCCTCGAACCGGTTCGACGCATCATCGAGAGGTCATGACGAGTGTCGAAGCGCCGCTCACACGTCGCAGCGTCGCAGGGGCCCTCAACCCCCTGACGCATCCGCCGCCCGGGGCTCCCCCTCCGGGCGGCGGATGGCACCGAGTGACCGTCGTGCTCGTACGTGGCGGCGGCGCCTCGCCGACTCTGCGCTCCGGCCGCAACGGCGTGCGGTTCGCTTCCCGAAGGCCGGCCGATGCGTCCGCGACCCGGAACCTGAGCGCCGGCGAACCGGGAGCCTCCTGTCCCGCGGCCCATGTCGAGCCGGCTCACCCCCTGGCTGAACGTGACCGGACATTCGCCCTGACCGGCCTCGCCCCGAACGAAACGCATCCGATCCAGCGTCCGAGATGCCACGAATCCACGGAAACTTCAGTGAGACAACGACAAAGAACGACGGGAGCCGGCGTCATCATGGCCTCAGTCCGCGTCACCGTGCTCGCCGTCCCCTTAGCGAGCACGGCCCAGACAGCCGATACCAAGACACAGGACGGCCCACAGGGCCCGGGTGCGGACGCGGCGGAGATCCTTCCACAGTTCGTGGAATCCGGCGGCAGGCACGTCTACGTTGGTCGCCCGAGTCAGGACGACGGGCGGCTACGTCCGTGGTCACAAGGCTCAGGTGTGTGACCAGGATTCTTACTGAGCTTCAAAGCGTAGTGTCGGCAAGGGCTGACGGCTCATGATCCCTGCGGTATGCCGACTGCATGAGGTATGCGCAAGGGGGTGGGCTGACCGACGAGCGGCGGGCCTTCCGCGAGAAGTTGAGGATCGAGGCGGCCGAGCGGTTCACCCAGGGCGACGAGAACGCGGTCATCGCGCACGACCTGCGGGTCAGCGTCCGGTCGGTGCAGCGCTGGCGCAAGGCCTGGTCCCAGGACGGGCCGAGAGCCCTGGCCTCCAGAGGGCCGGCGTCGTTGCCGCTGCTCAGTGACGAGTTGTTCGCCATGCTGGAGCAGGAGCTGGCCAAGGGGCCGGTGGCGCACGGCTGGCCGGACCAGACCTGGACCCTGTCACGGATCAAGACCCTCATCGGGCGCCGGTTCCATAAGAGCTACAACGTGCAGGGTGTTGCCGCGCTACTCAAACGGCACGGCTGGAGCTGCCAGATGCCGGCCCGCCGGGCGGTGGAGCGCGACGAGGCGGCGGTGGCCGGCTGGGCGAAGGAGACCTGGCCGAGCGTGGAAGGACCGTGGCGGCGCTCGATGCCTGGCTCGTCTTCGAGGACGAGGCAGGCTTCTCGATGACGCCGCCGACCGCCCGCACCTGGGCCCGCCGCGGCCGCACTCCCGTCGTACGCGTGCGGGGCCGCTCACGCCGCCGCCTATCCGTCGCCGTCCTGGCCTGCTACAAAGCCGGCGAACGTTCGCGGCTGATCTACCGGCCCTGCCCGGACGCTCGACCTGACGGACGCAAGAGCTTCTCCTGGAAGGACTACCGTGACCTGATCCAGACCGACCACCAGCAGCTCGGCGGCCCGGTTGTGCTGGTGTGGGACAACTTGAACACCCACAGTGAGTCGCCGAGGGCGGCGATGACCGAGCCGGCCACCAGCACGACCAGGCTGACCAGAAGCATGCGGCGCTTGCCGACCATGTCTCCCGGTCGGCCCATCACGGGGGTGGCAACGGCGGCCGCGAGCAGTGTGGCGGTGATGACCCAGGAAGTGTTCGACGGCGAGGGCCCCAGGCGCTTCGGAAGGTCCGGGACGATCGGGATGACCAGGGACTGCATCAGCAAGAACACGATGCCGCGCACGCGCCGCTGCATCTCCGCGGTGACCCCGCGAACGTGCGCTCTGCATCGGTGACGGCGGCAGCTCTACGACCGCAGCAGGTAACGGCACGCCATGTCGCTCAGGGAAACGAGGAAAGCGTCGTCGTCGGCCTCGGCGTCGGCGATGGCCGGACCGTACGCCACGCGGACGACGAGTGTGGAGAAGACGGTGGTGTACGCGGCCCGCACGGCCGACTCCGGGTCATCGTGGTCCATGTGCTCGCCGACCTCGAGCAGGACGCCGGTGAAGAGCCGGCCGAGCTCTGTGCTGTAGGCAGCACCGCGCCGGTGGATCTCCGGGTGCGCTCCGGAGATGAGGATCACCGCTCGCAGCAACGCGGCATGCCGGCCGAAGATGTCGGCGACCGCGCACACCGCCCGTTCCACGAGCTGGTCCGGCGACAGGCCCCGCCAGTGCCCAGCATCGGCGAAGACCGAGTGGTCGGCCCGGACACGGGCCAGCCCATGCTCGTAGACGGCGAGGAACAGAGCCTCCTTACTGTCGGTCCGGGCATAGATCGCGCGCGGCGCCACCTGGGCACGGTCGCACACCGCCGCGATCGTGAATGCCTCGTACCCGCCCTCCTCCAGCAGTGCCACCCCGGCGTCGAGCACCCGCGCCCACGCCTCCCGGCTGCGCTTCTGCAACGGCGGCCTGATCGCGAGGGGCTCGACAGCGGCGTTGTCAGCCGATGTGGACGACGTCACCGATGGGTTCC
The DNA here is from genome assembly GCF_033795085.1 of Streptomyces sp. AK08-02. NCBI lineage: Bacteria > Bacillati > Actinomycetota > Actinomycetes > Kitasatosporales > Streptomycetaceae > Streptomyces > Streptomyces sp. AK08-02. The sequence continues at coordinate 467,034 of NZ_JARAZV010000001.1, read as the reverse complement.
CTCCGATGCGCGGCAACCGCCGCCGAACAGTTACTTGACAGAACCGTAGCAGGCGCTACTCTCTTGATTTAACCGTAGCGCCCACTACGCTTTGGTTATTTCTACTGTCGGAGGACCTTCATGCTGATCGCGTTCGGCAGTGTCCACGCCCTTCCCTGACCTAAGACCAGGCCGTCCACGCCCCCAACCGCGGCCTGCGGATCTCCACCCCCAACGAGGGCACCACACCGAGCACATCGGGCTAGATCCACCTCGCGCACGTCAGCACCTTGATCACCGACTGGATCGGACACCTTCGCCGTGGCGACGACGTGACCGCACTCGGCAGAGGGACGACAGCCAGATCCCTTGCCGCATCGCGCACCACTATCTTCCAAGGAATCTCATGTTCGCCAAAATCAACGGTGTTGATCTCTTCTTCGATGTCGTCGGATCGGGTCTCTCCGTAATGGAGAAGAGTCTCGAATCGAAGCCGGTGATGTTCGTGCACCACGGGGGCCCGGGAGGCGACCACAGCCAATTCCGACCATGGCTCGACGGCCTGCAGGACACGGCGCAGATCGTCTACTTCGACCACCGGGGCACAGGACGATCCGGCCGCGCGGACGTCAGCACCTACACGTTGGAGCAGATGGCCGACGACATCGAGGCACTGAGGCTCTACCTCGGGAGCGAGGCGCCTGTGCTGCTTGGCTCCTCATTCGGCGGCATGGTCGCTCTGCATTACGCCGTCCGCTATCCTGATTCGCTGTCAAAGCTGATCCTGGCCGACACGGCACCGAGCAACGAATATTACGCGCTCTCGATGAAACAAGTTGCCAAGGTGGCCAGCGCAGAGCAGATGGAGATGCTGACAGATCTATTCGCGGGGACCATCACCCCTGAGAAGTACGCCAGGTGGGCCGAAGTCGTCGGACCCCTCTACTACCGTACGGTCCCGCCCCTGACCGAAAGGGAAGCTGTGGACGCACGCGTAATAGCCGGACCCGAGGTGGCTGAACACGTCTTGAAGTACGAACTGCCTTCTTATGACGTCCGCCCACAGCTGGGCGCCATCCACATTCCAACCCTTGTTGTCACGGGTAGGCATGACTGGGTCACACCGCCATCGCAGTCGGAAGAAATCGTGAAGGGGATTCCCCACGCGAACTTGCACATCTTTGAGAACTCCGGTCACAACCCTTTGGTGGAAGAGACTCAGGAATTCCTCCAGACCATCTCTCGATTCATTCAGTCATGAGACAAGAGAATCAGATGAACACGGTTCCCTGATCACAAACACCGATCTCGTCGATAACCTTGAGGGCGTTCCCAAAGCCCGGCACCAGCGCTGTTGGACGCAGGCCGCGTCGCCTGGATCGGCCAGGGCAAGAACTCCCCCTCCATCGGCGAAAAACCCGCAATCGACGGCAATGTCGCTCGCTGATTCCCGGCCTCATCAACTCTCATGTCCACTTGGCGAATGATGGCCCCGTCGGCCTCTTCGAGCAGGTTGTTAACGCATGCACCGTCACCACCGTGCGTGACGACGGTGGTGCGAACGGAATCGCTACCGAGTTGGGCAAAGCGGAGGAGGCTGGTCCCTCGTCGAAGGTCCCCGAATCGTGGCAGCCGACCGGGTCGTCACCATGACGGGCGGTCCGGTCACTTCATGGGAGCACTCGCAGCCTCGAGAGCTCGCACCGAACGCAAAGGAGCAACGCTATGACTCGAGTTCCGTATGATTCCGAGCTTCAACCCACAGCCGAGCAGTTCATGGCCACCTACGGTCCGACCATGCCCGCGCACGTTGTCCCATTTGCGCGGTCCCTTTTCGAACAGCAGGTGCCAGGGCTGGACGAGCTCGTCGCCGGTCGCCAGGTCTCCGCACGCACCATCGAAGTCCCAGGTGATGAAACTGGTCCCGCATCCGCCATGACGATCTTTTCGCCGGAGTCGACCGCTGCTGGTTGCGGAGTGTTCCACATCCATGGCGGAGGGATGGTGATGGGGCATCGGCTAGGCGGCGCGGACGACCTCGTCACCTTGGCGGAGCAGTTGCAGGTGCCGGTTTTTACCATCGATTACCGGCTTGCACCGGAGGACCCATATCCAGCGGCCGCGAACGATGTACGACGTACCTGGCTCTGGGTGGTTGAACATGCAGCTGAGCTCGGCGTTGACCCAAGCAGCCTGATCCTCATGGGCGGCAGCGCCGGCGGAGGATTGGCGGCCGGACTGGCTCTGCGTCTACGGGACGAAAAATTGCAGACGCCTCTGGCGGTCTGCCTACTTTCACCCATGCTCGACGATCGGAACGACTCCGTTTCCAGTCACGACTACGATGGCACCTCGTTGTGGGACCGCGGCTCCAACCTGATGGCATGGGAAGCCCTCCTGGGTGCGGAGCGATCAACGGTTTCCGCGTACGCGGCACCAGCACGCGCCACAGATCTCTCCGGGCTGCCATCCACATATCTTGAAGTTGGTTCGTCCGAGGTATTCCGCGATGAGGTCACTGCATTCGCATCGCGACTGTGGGCTGCCGGCAACCTGGCCGAACTGCACGTGTGGGCCGGCGGTTTCCACGGGTTCGCCACCTTCGCACCACAAGCGCGGGTGAGCGTTGCATCCCTCACGACTCGTAACGATTGGCTGCGCAGGACGCTCCTGTCCCGATGAACCCCACTCACGCATCGGAACTTCTGAAGAGGCAGGAGAATCGGCAGGACTGCCACCCTGATCGCCATTTCGTCGTGCCGTCGTTCGACGACGGCTGGCGGATCGGCAGTTCGTCACCGCGCTGCCGATCGTCATGCTGCTGTGGTGGCGGTCGGTCGCTGTGTACTCCTACAGGCCTGAGGTCTTCCCGACCTGGATCCACGCCAGCGGCACCGGCCTGTCCAGCGCGCTCGGCCGGGTCGGCAGCATCCTCGCGCCGACGATCAACGGGCTGTCCTCGGCGAGCCTCGGGTTCGCCGGCGTCTTCGGCCTGAGACGGCCGTCCTGGCGGCGGACGTGCTCGTCTTCGGCCTGTCCACCGCAGGCCGGTCCCTGGAGGAACTGACCGAACACGGCGCGCCGAAGTCCGCCGCGAAGGAGATGAGGAAGTGAGTCTGTCCTCTGTGGAGGAACGTGTGCGCGACGCGATCGGCATGCGGATGTTCACGGTGCTCGCGTGGGTGCCGGAGCGCCGAGCGTTGCGGCGGGTGCACAGCCGCCACCCGGTGGGCGGGAAGAAAACCGTCGTGGTGGCCGTCGGCCGGCTCGAGGAGTGCATCGCCGCGCAGCAGCCCAACTTCGGGCCGGACCGCGCGGAGGTGCGGGAGATCTTCGCCGACCACGACCTGATCGAACTGCTCGGCTGCGGCTCGATCAGCAACGTCCCCGTACTCGCCGACGGCCGGACGCTCGGGGTGCTCAGCATCCCCGACACGGAAGGCACCTACGACGACGATGCGGCGGTGGCGGCCGAATCGCTCGCGCCGCCGGCCGTGTCCGCCCTGCTCAACCTGGAGAAGGAGTCTCAATGACGAAGTCAAGCCGCTTGCGTGACCGGTGGGGCGGGGGTGAAGAGCCGTCCGTCACGCAACAGGGCCCACAGCACGCTCGCTCGTCGACGGGCCAGAGCGATGACGGCCTGGACGTGTTTGCAGCCCTCGCCGCGTTTCTTGAGGTAGAAGTCCCGGTTCGGTCCCTCGCGCATCATGCTGGTCTGCGCGGACGTGTAGAACACCCGTCGCAGACGGCGGCTGTAGCGCTTGGGCCGGTGGAAGCTGCCCGTGCGGCGTCCGGAGTCACGCGGAACGGGCACCAGTCCGGCCGCGGAGGCAAGGTGGCCGGCATCGGTGTAGGCCGACAGGTCTCCAGCCTCGACGACGAACTCGGCTCCGAGTATCGGGCCCATGCCGGGCAGAGACTCGATGATCTGCGCCTGCGGGTGGCTGCGGAACGTCTCATGGATCTGCTTGTCGATCCGCTTGAGGCGATCGTCCAGGGCCAGGATCTGAGCTGCCAGGTCGGCGACGATCTGCGCGGCGACATCTTCGCCGGGCAGTGCGGTCGGCTGGGCCTGAGCAGCCTCCACGGCAGTCACAGCGACCGTGTCTGCGCCCCTAACGCTGCGGTTGGCCAGCCAAGCCGTCAGCCGGGCCCGCCCACGGCGGCGGATGGCTGCCGGGGTCTGGTAGCCGGTCAGCAGGACCAGGGCGCTTTTGTGATGCGAGTAGTCGAAGGCCCGCTCCAGAGCGGGGAAGACCCCGGTCAGCACGTCACGCAGCCGGTTGATCATCCGAACCCGGTCGGCCACCAGGTCCGATCGGTGGGCGGTCAGCAGAGCCAGATCGGCGGCCAGCTGGGCGGGCACGTCGATCGTGGCGAAGTCGCTGCGGTGACGGGAGGTCTCGGCGATGACGTAGGCGTCACGGGCGTCGGTCTTCGCCTCACCCCGGTAGGCGCCCGACATGCGGTTGACCGTGCGTCCGGGCACGTAGACGGCCCGCTGGCCGTGGGCTGCGAGCAAGGCCAGCAGCAGCGCGGAGGACGTCCCGGAGATGTCCACCGCCCAGCAGACCTCGTCCGCCAGGTCCAGGATTTCGCCAAGCGCGGCAAGGATCGCCGACTCGTCGTTGTCGATCTTCCTCGACCACAGCGTGGTACCGGTCTCGTCGACCACCGCCGCCCAGTGATGGCCCTTGCCGGCGTCCACGCCTGCCCAGACCTGGTGCCTTCGATCGCTCACTCGCCCCTCCTCAAGCCGAACAGCCTGCCGTCGGCCCAAGGAACACCCCGCTGTCATCTCCGTAATCAGCGACCGCACGAAGCGCGCACATCTCAATCAGCAGCCAGGGCGCCCCGGAGAGCCGGACGGCCACTCCTTCGGAGCCACAACTGGCAAGAACCGGTCAGCCACATCCGGCCCTCCCGGGCCGCCTAACAACTTACGGAGAACCGGTGACCGGATCCCTGGTGCCGCGCAATGCCCGCCTGCTCGACCCGCTGTCCGGGGAGTACACCGAAGGCGACCTGCGGTGTGATTCCGGCCGGATCGTGGAGGCGGGGCCCGGCCCCGCCGCGGCCGACGTGCGTTCGATCGACGTGCGGGGCGCGGTCGTGCTGCCGGGGCTGGTCGACGCGCACGTGCACGTCACGGCGTCGACCGCGGATCTGGGCTCGCTGCCGTCGTTGTCACCGTCCTATGTGGCCGCTCATGCCGCGCGCACGATGAGCCGGATGCTCAACCGCGGATTCACCACGGTCCGTGACGCGTCGGGTGCCGACTACGGCCTCGCCGACGCCCAGGCGGAGGGGCTGTTCCGCGGCCCGCGACTGCTGTTCTGCGGGCGCGCGCTGAGCCAGACCGGCGGGCACGGCGACAGCCGCACCCGCGGCACGCACGTGAAGGACGACCACCCGTGCTGCGCGGGCCTGGGCCGGGTGGCCGACGGCGTCGACGCGGTCCGCGCGGCCGCCCGTGACGAGCTGCGCAAGGGCGCACACCACATCAAGGTGATGGCGTCGGGCGGCATCGCGTCCCCGACCGACCGCATCGACTCGACGCAGTACTCGGCTGAGGAGCTGAGCGCGATCGTCGAGGAAGCGTCAGCGGCGAACCGCTATGTGGCGGCGCACGCGTACACCGCCCGAGCTGTCAACCGCGCTTTGGAACTGGGCGTCCGTTCGATCGAACACGGCAACCTGCTGGACGACCGGAGCGTTTCGCTGTTCCTCGCCCACGAGGCGTTCTTGGTGCCGACGCTGGTGACGTACTGGGCGCTGAAAGAGGAGGGCCGCGACCACGGGCTGCCGGAGTCGAGCTGGCGCAAGGTCGACGAGGTCCTGGGCGCAGGCATGGCGGCCCTGGAGCGTGCGACTCGTGGCGGCGTGAAGCTGGTGTACGGGACGGACCTGCTGGGCGGGATGCACCGCCACCAGAACCACGAGTTCCGCCTGCGCGGCGAGGTCCAGACCCCGCTGGAGGTGATCCGCTCGGCAACGTCGACGGCGGCGGAGTTGCTGAACCTGACGGGGGAGATCGGGACATTGGCCGTGGGCGCGCACGCGGACCTGCTGGTGGTGGACGGCGATCCGTTGGCCGACCTCGGGGTTCTGGCGGACCCGAAGCACTTCCGCCACATCATCCAGGGCGGTGCGGTGGTTTCCGGAACCTGACACCCAAGGCATCCCGGACGGGTGTGCAGCTGTCGGGTAATCCACGTGCGGGCCCATTGATGACCTTTTGGTGCTCACCCTGCAGAGAGGTGGCTTCCGGATACGTCAGGGGCGCCGCCGCTGTGCCGCGGTCCTTCTGTCGCACTCGCGCCTGCACGACGGCAGGCGGAAAGTCGAAGTGATGGGCCCGCATCTCGAATACCGTCGCTCCGGTGGTCACGCAGGACCTCAACCACATGTACGGCTCGGAACACCGGCAACCAGCCTGCCTTCTTCCTCACCCAGTTCTTTGTGTTGACTCCCGGCGGGAAGCAGTTCGACGAACGCGTCGGGAACACGAAGGCCTCCTACATCGAACGGACCTACAGCCAGCTGAAGGGTTCGATGTTGAGCTCCGAGAGCAACCTGGGAGAGGCGAGCTAGGAATGGAGGGTCTTCGAGGTTCCGAGCGGACTGCCCACGCGTCCGGGATGCTTACGGGATCGCGTATCCCGGCAGCACGGGCGTCATTCCGCCGATCCGGGCGAGTTGCCGCCGTGGGTGCGGGTGCCGTGCCGTTCCAGCGACAGCTGACCCTTGAGGGTGTCGAAGACCACCTCGATCCATGGGTGACAGGGCCGGATCGTTCAGCGGGGTGCCGTTGGCGTGCAGGCGGGCCGCCCCGCCGAGGTAGTAGCGGCTCAGCATCGGTGGGACGGTGGCGCAATGCCCCGCCGCGAGTACCCGGATGCGTATCGGCTCAGGCAATCGTGGCAGAACCTCGACGAGGCGTCCTCCGAAGCGGACGGGGAGGCTGTCGGCCGGCGACCTGCCCACCGGGACCAGACCGCCGCCCACGGTCCTGGCGGGACGGCTTTCAGCCCTGGCCTCTCTTCTCGGCGCGGGGCCAGACCACCGTGTGTGTACCGCTACTGAACTCCTGCGGGGGCTCGCCGCTGCCGGTGTGCACGCGCGCGGTGCTGCCTGGAGGAACTGTGACCTCCAGAGTCACCTGGCTCCCGTCTGCGACCCAGCTGCTGGAGGCGGCGCCGTAGGGCGTCTGCACCTCGGCGCGGGCGGAGGTCAGTCCGCCGCCCACCAGTGGACGGACGTCGAACACGCGGTAGCCCGGTTCAGTCGGCGACAGCCCGGCGACGTATTCGGTGAGGAAGCCGACCACCGCGCCGAGGGCGTAGTGGTTGTGGCTCTCTTTTGCCTCCCCCTTCGTGTTGTACCCGTTCCAGGTCTCCCAGACGGTGGTCGCCCCCTGTTCGACCTGGTACAGCCAGGACGGCGTGGTGGTCTGCAACAGCAGACGCCACGCAACGTCGGGACGGTTCGCGTCGACGAGGACCGGCAACAGCATCGGCGTGGAAAGGAAGCCGGTGGCCAGGTGGTCATCGGCTTCCTCGATGAGCGCGACCAGCCGGTCGACGGCCGCGGGCCGTTCTTCATGTTCCAGCAGGCCGAAGGCGAGGGCGCGGACGTAGTCGTCCTGGCGGTCGGTTCCGACACGGCCGTCGTTGTGCAGGAAGGCCGCCCGCCATGCGCTGCGCGTGTGGTCCGCGAGTTCCCGGTAGCGGGTGGCATCGGCGTCGCGGCCGAGGACAGTCGCGATGTCGGACAGAGTGCGCGCCGAGTGCTCGAAGTAGGCGGTGGCCGTCACCGGGCTGTGCCGCATGCTGTCGAGAATCGACGCGGCGAAGCCCTGCCCCGGACGCAGCCACTCGCCGAAGTGGAAGCCGGTGTCCAGCAGGAAGGGGTCGACGTCAGGGTTCGCGCTGCCGCGCAGGCGCCGGTTGATGCGCCGCTTCTCGCGAGCCCGGCGGGTCAGTTGATCGACCCATGCGGTCATGCTCGGGTACTGCCTCTCCAGGACGGACCGGTCGCCGTAGTAGCGGTACAGCGTCCAGGGCAGCAGTACGGCGGCGTCTCCCCAGCCGGCCGACTGCGCCACCATGCGCATCAGTTTGGCCATTCCTCCGGAGAAGGACGAGGCCTCAGCGGGAACGAAGACCGGCACTCTACCGTCGGGCAGCTGCTCTGCGGCCAGATTGCGCAGGTAGCGGCGCAAGTAGGCCTGGACGTCGACGAACGTGGTGGCCGTCGGGGCGAAGACCTGGATGTCCCCGGTCCAGCCGGAGCGTTCCCGGCTTGGACAGTCCGTTGCGGTGTCGGTGAAGTTCGACCGAAGTGACCAGGAGACGTTGCGACGAAGGCGGACGAGCCGCTGGTCGGAGCAGTCGAAGCCTCCGGTGCCCGGCAACGTCGAGGACAGAACGATGCCCTCGATGTCTTGGGCACTCAGGTCGCCGGGCAGGCCGTCGACCTCGACGTAGCGGAATCCGTGGATGGTGAACCAGGGGGACCACCAGGTTGCCTCGTCCCCGAGGATGACCTCGTCGCGCTGGTACCAGCGGTTCACGGGAAGTCCGTGGATGTAGTCGATGTCCAGCTCGCCGTCCTTGCGCAGGACCTCGCTGTGCGTCAGGCGGACGGTGCTCCCGGGTCCTGCGGGAAGACGGATCCGCACCACGCCGGCGAAGTTCTGCCCGAAGTCGACGAGCTGCTTACCCGAAGACGCCCGGCTGACGGTGCGAGGAGAGAGCCGCTCGATCTCGCAGACCGCGGGAACGTCCTCGGCGATCAGCGTGCGCCGGTCGTCGAGTACCTCGGCGGGCCCGAAGCGGGCTGGCGGTTCGTGTGAGGTCAGCCAGTCCTCATCGGGTACGCGCAGGTCGACCCGCTCCCCGAACATCGGGTCGGCAGCGCCGATGCGCCCGGTCCCGGCCTGCCAGGATCCGTCGCTGACGACCGTGACCGTGCTGCCGTCCGCCAGATCGAGCTCCACCTGGACGAGGCCCGCGGTCCGGTCGCCGTAGACGGCCTGCTTCGCGGTGAGCCCGTTGGCCCCGCGGAACCTGCCGTCCCCGACCGCCATCGACACAACGTTGCCGCCGGCACGGAAGGCTTCCGTCACGTCATAAGCCTGGTATTCCACGTACTGGTCGAGCGGAGTCCAGCGCGGAACCAGTGCCGGGCCCGTGAGGTCACGTCCGTTGACGAAGAAGCGGTACCAGCCCAGCGCGGAGACGTAGGCCCGGCCCCGAAGCACGGGTGCGGGAAGGTCGACCGTGGTACGCAGGTACAGCACGCGATAGTCGGTCTTCGCCGCGGGGGCGGGCCCACTCACCCAGCGTGCGGCCCAGCGCTCCGGGTCCAGTACGCCCGTCTCGAACGATGCGTACTCGCTCCAAGGGCCGGGTTCCTGCTCCGTCCCGGACCAGACGCGCACCCGCCATCCGTAGCGCCGGCACGACATCAGCGACGTGCCCTCGTACGTGACACCGAAGGGCTCCGTGCCGGTCACCCGCCCGCTGTCCCAAGCCGGCTCACCTGCGGCGGAACCGTCCCCAGTGGTCACCTGTACCTGGTACGCGGCTTGGTCCACGGCCCCGGCAGGCAGTCGCCACGCGAACTCCGGACTTCGACTGCCGATGCACAACGGACTGTCCAGCGTGTCGGTCCGCAGATCTACAGGGGCGCACAGCATGCAAGTCTCCTTCATCGCGCCGAGGAACGTCCTTGTCCCGGCCACGGGCGACACATCGGTAAACGAATCCAGTGACAGAGCGTCCTTGCTGTCGTCCGGGCATGGATCGCCCGCGTGCGACCTGGGCACGGTCGATACAGCCGCGATCGTGAAGGCATCGTCTTGACAGAACCGTAGCAGGCGCTACTCTTTCGATTCAACCGTAGTGTTCACTACCATTTAACCATCTTCCACCGTCGGAGGATCTTCGTGCTGATCGTGATCGGCAGTGCCCGTGCGCTTCCCGGACGCCGGGCTGACCTGGTGTCGGCCGCTCGTGCCGTCGCCACGCAGTCCCGTGCAGACGAGGGCTGCGAGTCCTACGGCTTCTACGCCGACCTCACCGACGACGAGACGATCCTGAGCGTCGAGATCTGGCGCGACCAGGCCGCCCTCGACGCGCACATGGAGCACCCGCACACGCAGGAGTTCCTCGCCGCAGCCGGCTCGCTGGTCGACGGCACGCCGACGATGCGTTTCCACACCGTCGCCGACTGACACTTTTCGTCACCCCTATCTCCAGGGAGCACCATGAGCGTCCCCGCAACGAAGCGAGGCCGAGTCGCCGTCATCGGCGCCGGACCGGCCGGCATGGCCACCGCCCTCTCGGTCCACCAGGCCGGCCACGACGTCGTCCTCCTGGAGCGCTACCCGCAGGCCCGGCCGGCCGGCAACATCCTCAACCTGTGGCCGCCGCCGATCAAAGCGCTCAGTCTGCTCGGCGTCGACATCACCGACCTGGGTGCCCCCTGCTATTCGGAGTTCCGCTCCGCGAAGGGCCGCACCCGGGCCCGCGTCAACCTGCCCGAGCACATCGTCGCCGACTACGGGGGTGGCTTCATCGGGCTGCTGCGCCCGGAGCTCTACCAACGGCTGCTCGCTGCGATGCCGCCCGGTGTCCTGCAGCTCAACCGCACGGTGGAGAGCTTCGACCAGGACGAGACCGGTGTCCGGCTGAAGATGGCCGACGGCGAGACCATCGAGGTCGACGTGCTCGTCGGCGCCGACGGCATCGACTCTCTGGTCCGCCGGACGCTGTGGGGCGACTCGCCCAAGCGGGAGCACAACCTGCACATCTTCGGCGGATTCACCTTCGACGAGGACGTCGTCGCGAACCCGGGGCTGTGCATCGTCTCCCACAACCGGACAGTGCAGGGCAGCTGGACCTCGATCCGGCACAAGGGCCGCCACGGGTTCCAGTGGTGGGTGCTGGGCGCACACGACGCCGCCACCACCTTCGACGGCGACCTGCACGCCACCGCGACGGCGATGGGCGCGGGGTTCCCCGCCCCGCTGCCGCAGCTGATCGCCGCGACCGAGCCGGGCAACGTGCAGCGCTGGGTGCTGCGCGACCGCAAGCCGCTCAAGCAGTGGTCCAAGGGCCGGGCGACCCTCGTCGGGGACGCCGCGCACCCGACATCCCCCTACGCCGCCTACGGCGCTGGGATGGCGACCGAGGACGGGTACTACCTGGGCCGCCGACTGGCCGGGCTCGACCTGAGCGACCACGCCGCCGTCCGGGCCGCGCTCGACGCCTTCGAGGCACCGCGCAAACCGCACACCTCGCGCCAAGTGCAGCAGGCCTACATCCTGGGCAAGGTCTTCCATCACGCCCCGGGTCCCCTCCAGGGGGTGCGGGACGCGATCCTGGACCGGACCCCCTTCCTGCAGAAGGTGGTCGGCGAGTCCTCTCCCGGCGAGATCCTGGCCCAGATCGCCGCGATCGACGAGGCGGAGAAGCGATTCGTTGCCGTGCGCGGTGGGGCGTGATGACGCCGGGCGGGCTCGACCGCACCGATCCCGAAGGTGCCGTCGCCGCGGCGGCGAAGCGCAACTCCAACTGGGGCCGCTGGGGCGCCGACGACGTCCTGGGCACACTGAACTTCCTCGACGAGGCCAAACGCCGCGAAGGTGCCGCCCTGGTGCGTCGCGGCGCGAGCTTCTCCCTCGCCCAGAGTTTCGACGGCGACGGTCCTCAGAAGGGCTGGCGGCGCCGGACCAACCCGGTGCACACCATGCTCGACACCGGGCTGGAGGCCGAACGCGGCACCCAGGGTTTTCCGCACGGCATCGGCGGGGCCGATGACGTGGTGTTCATGCCTCTGCAGGCCTCGACCCAGTGGGACGGTCTCGGGCACATCTTCGACCACGGCCGGGCTGATCGCCGGCCGGGGCGTGCTGCTCGATGTCGGCAGGGGCGCGGGTGACGCCGCGGGCGAGCTGCCCGACGGCTTCGCCATCACCATCGGGCACCTCGAGGCCGCCATCGCCGCGCACGGCGACTCGGCACGGGTCGGCCGCGGCGACCTCCTGCTGGTGCGCACGGGCCAGATCGCCCGGGCGCGGCTCGAGGGCTGGGGCGACTACGCGGGCGGCCCGTCGGCCGGGCTGTCGTTCAGCACCGCCGACTGGCTGCACGACACCGAGATCGCCGGCATCGCCACCGACACCTGGGGCTTCGAGGTGCGGCCCAACGAGTTCGACGAGGCCTTCCAGCCGCTGCACCAGGTGGCCATTCCGCACATCGGGCTGTTCCTCGGCGAGATGTGGGACCTCGAGGCCCTCGCCGCGGACTGCGCCGCCGACGGCGTGCACGACTTCTGGCTCACCGCGGCGCCGATCCCGGTGACCGGTGCCGTCGGCGCCCCGGTCGCTCCCGTCGCCGTCAAGTAGCCCGCAGCCCACGACGACAAGGAGGACGGCGATGACCGACCGTCTGATCACTCACCTGCGCCACCTGGACCTGGCGGTGCCCGACCACAAGACGCAGCTCGATTTCTACGTCAACGCCTGGGGCCTGAAGGCAGAGCACTCCGAGCCCGGGCTGACGTTCCTGGCCGCGGAGGGCTCCCCGGAGCAGTACGTGGTGCGGCTGCGCCAGGCGCCGGAGAAGCGCATCGACCTGATCGCGTTCGGCGCCGCGACCGCGGCCGACGTCGACACCCTGGCCGGACGCCTGGCCGCCGCCGGCGTCACCCTCGTCACGGAGCCGGGGGGACTGCAGACCCCCGGCGGCGGGTACGGGTTCCGGTTCTTCGACAACGAGGGCCGCACCGTCGAGGTCAGCTCCGACGTGGCCGTGCGGGTCCACCGCGCGGTCGAGGAGGGCGAGTCGATCCCCGTAAGGCTCTCCCACGTCGTGCTCAACTCCGCCGACCCCGAGGGCACCCGCGCCTTTTACGAGAAGCACCTCGCATTCGCCCTGACCGACACCCTGATGCACCCGCGCATGGGCAACATGATGTGGTTCATGCGGATCAACAGCTGGCACCACAGCATCGCGATCGCGCGTGGCCCACACTCCGCGCTGCACCATGCGTCGTTCGAGCTGCGCGGGCTCGACGAGTACATGCGCGGCACCGGGCGGCTGCTGCGTGCCGAGGTGGAGAAGGTCTGGGGGCCGGGGCGCCACCAGGCCGGCAACAACACCTTCAGCTACTTCCTCGATCCCAGCGGGAACACGATGGAGTACACGACCGAGCTGGAGAGGATCGACGAGGACACCTGGCATCCGCACATCTACGACTTCACCCAGCCCGAGGTCGCCGACCAGTGGGGCACGGCGAACGCGATGAACGAATTCGTCGCGGCGAAGTCGTTCAACGACCCGGACAAGGGCCTGTTCGTGGCCCCGCCGGTCTGAGCCGGCCATGCGGTTCGCCACCTATGAGTACGAGAGCACAGGTGCCTGCGGAGTGGTCGACGGTGCGCGTGTGCACCCCTTCCCCGCCGGCACGACGGTGCTCGACCTGGTCCGCGCCGGGCTGCCGGCCTCACTCGACGCCGGCGCGGCAGCCCTGGCCGGGCCTGCCGTGGCGCTGGACACCGTGCGGCTCCTGCCGCCGCTGGCCGCTCCGACGGTACGCGATTTCGTCACCTTCGAGGAGCACGTCGAGGGCGTCGTCGCCTCGGTCTCCGACGGCGGGGGCGTCGTCGCGGAGTGGTACGAGGCGCCGACGTTCTACTTCACCAACCCCTATTCGCTGATCGGTGCGCACGACGACGTGCCGACCCCTCCCGGGTCGCGGCTGTTCGACTTCGAGTGCGAGGTCGCCGTCGTCATCGGCCGCGACGGCGCCTCGCTGACCCCGGAGCAGGCCCGCGACCACATCTTCGGCTACACCGTGCTCAACGACTGGTCGGCCCGCGACCTGCAACGCCGCGAGATGAAGGTCAGCCTCGGACCGGCCAAGGGCAAGGACTCCGCCACCACCCTCGGACCGTGGCTCGTGACGGCCGACGAACTGGAGCCCTACCGCGACGCCGACGGCTTCCTCGCCCTCGACATGCGGGTCTCGGTGAACGACGTCGAGATCGGCCAGGACCTGCTGTCGAACATGGGCTGGCCGTTCGAGGAGCTGATCTCCTACGCCTCCCGAGGGACATGGGTGCGTGCCGGCGACGTCCTGGGTTCCGGCACCTGCGGCAACGGCGGCTGCCTGGCCGAGCTGTGGGGCCGCCGCGGGGAGCAGACCCCGCCGCCGCTGCGCCCCGGCGACGTCGTCGAGATGACCGTCGAGGGCATCGGCACCCTCCGCAACACCGTCGTCGAGGGCCCTGACCTGCCCCCCGTCCGGGCGGCGCGGCCTCGCTCACGCGCCAGGAAGCGCACCCCATGAGCATCCGCGTCGCCGGCAAGGTCGTCGTCGTCACCGGTGCCGGCCAGGGACAGGGGGCGGCCGAGGCGCGCCTGCTCGCCGCCGAGGGCGCGACGGTCGTGGCGCTCGATCTCGGCGACACGCCGGTCGAGGAACTTCCCGGCGTCGAGTACGGGCGCCTGGACGTCACCAACGCCGTGGGCTGGCGGAACCTCGCCGCCGACCTCGGCACGCGCTTCGGCCGGGTCGACGGGCTGGTCGCGAACGCCGGCGTCACCTGGCGCGCCCGCCTGGAAGAGCTGGCCCCGGCCGACCTGGCCCGGGTGTCGGAAGTCAACGTCACCGGCACCCTGCTGGGCATCCAGGCGCTCACTCCGCTGATGACCGGCGGCGGGTCGATCGTCGTGGTCGGGTCGGTGGCCGCCCTGACCGGGCACTTCCCGCTCGCCTACACCGCGAGCAAGTGGGCGCTGCGGGGCCTGGCCAAGGCCGCCTGCCTCGAGCTGGGCCCGCGCAACATCCGGGTCAACACCGTGCACCCGGGATACATCGACACCCCGATGACCGCGTCGGCTTCGCCGGCGTTCCTCGCCGCCAACGTGGCCGCGACCCCGCTGGGACGTCCCGGCACCGTCGACGAGGTCGCCCCGCTGGTCGCGTTCCTGCTCGGCGACGACGCCTCGTTCATCACCGGCGCCGAGATCCCCGTCGACGGTGGGATGACCGCGCACGGCGGCGTGAAGTCGATCAGCGACGCGGTGCGGGCGGCCCCGCGATGAACCGGGTCGCGGGCAAGGTCGCGCTGATCACCGGCACTGCCGGCGGTCAGGGCCGGGCCGCGGCGCTGCTGTTCGCCGCCGAGGGCGCGGTCGTCATCGGCACCGATCTCGATCCCGACGGCGCGGCCGCGACCGCGGACCTCGTCCAGGCGGCCGGCGGCCGGATGTCCAGCACCCACCCGCTGGACCTCGGCGACGAGGACGGTGTGCGCGCCTGGGTGGAGGACGCCGCCACCACGCATGGCGGTATCGACATCGTCTACAACAACGCCGGCGCCACCCGCTTCGCCCCGGTCGCCGAGACCAGCTACGCCGACTGGACCTTCACGGTACGCAACGAGCTCGACATCGTCTTCCTCGTCACCAAGCACGCGTGGCCGCACCTCGTCGCCCGGGGCGGAGGCGCGGTCCTGCT
Organism: Streptomyces sp. AK08-02; assembly: GCF_033795085.1. Taxonomy (NCBI): domain Bacteria; kingdom Bacillati; phylum Actinomycetota; class Actinomycetes; order Kitasatosporales; family Streptomycetaceae; genus Streptomyces; species Streptomyces sp. AK08-02. Next base: position 451,521 of record NZ_JARAZV010000001.1, on the reverse strand, counting down.
CGTCGGCTCGGCCGCCGGCATCTCCGGCTCGCTCACCAACACCCGCATCGCGCACACCGCCACCAAGGGCGGCGTGGTCGCGATGACCCGGCAGTTCGCGGCCGAGGGCGCAGCGCACGGGATCCGGGCCAACTGCATCAGCCTGGGAATGATCCGCACCCCCGCCACCGAGGCCGACCTGCTGGCCGCCGACCACCCGATGCGCGACATCGGCCGGCACATCCCGCTCGGCCGCGTCGGCACCCCTGAGGAGATCGCCCGCTGCGCGCTCTTCCTGGCCTCCGACGAGGCCTCCTACGTCACCGGCGCCGACCTCGCCGTCGACGGCGGCTGGTCCGCCGTCCTCCCCGGCGCCTGCTGAACCACCCACGAGAGGAACGATCGTGTTCGAGTACTTCCCGGGCAACTACGTCTGGAACCTCGGCGTCGTCGCCGCGCTGAACAGCGGCGGCCTGATCGACGAGGTCGACCGCGCCTGCCGCCCGATCCGCGACGCCGCCACCCGCGGCGAGGACGCCGGCACCGCCGAGTTCCTGCGGGCCTGGACCGCCCTGACCGACCAGCTCGTGGCGCAGGCGGAGGAGGCCGAGAAGTCCGGCCGTACCCGCACCGCCGGGCAGCTCTACGCCCGCGCCACGAACTACCTTTGTCAGGCCGAGCGCATGCTCTCACCACCCCATGTGCGCGCATAGCACTCCACCAGCCGGAGCACGTCCGCACGCCAGTCCCCTCCCGAACACACCAGCGTCACAGCACGCGGCGGCCTGACACTGCGCTGCACCAGCCGATAGCCCAACCCGGCGTTCGCCTCGGCCATCCCCGCCCCCTGTATCTCCTCGTGTGGCTGCGTCGCACCGCCGCAGATACCGCTACGCGACGGTGGCACGTCCAGACTCACGGTCACCAGAAATATGCAAATCTAACGCATCGTCAGTAATTCCGTGTCTCTGCAGCTGAGCCAGCGTGCGACAGTCCCTCCGACCGGGCGCGCAGGCCCACCGGTTCCGGTGGGCCGTCTCAAGGTGCGGGTCCGGGCGGCACTTTTCACGAAGCCAGCCCGTCTTCCCCAATCCCGCCTACCGAGGCTGGAAGCGTCCGCCTTCAAAGGTGGACGCGCTGTTGCCGGAGGAGTCGCTTCGGACCACTCGCCATGTAGGTCTCTGGCCTCGCTCTCGCCCACGGCCAGCGGGGCCAGTTTTGCCGTGCTCAGGTAGAACGGCGCCCGGATGGAGAGAAGGGAAGGGCTTCGGGGAACACTCCGTCGCGCTCGCGGAGTTCCACCCCCGCAGCCCGCCCGAGCGTCCGACCGACCGCAGGAAGAAACGGTCGAAGATTCGCCTCGCCGTCGACCGCGACGGCCTGCCGCTGTCGATCGGCATCTCCACCGCGAACCTCCACAACAGCCGAGCCCTCATTCCACTGGCCACGGCGTCCCGCCTGTCCGCTCCCGCCGTGGCCCTCAAGCCGACGGCCCGGCAAGCTGCATGGAGACAAGGGGTACGACTACCGGTACCCGCGACGCCAGCTGTCCTCCTGCGGCATTCGGCACCGCCTCGCCCGCAACGGCATCGAGTCATCCCGGTGGCTGGGCCAGCCCCGCTGGGTCGTGGACCGACAGCGGCATGAACCTCGGCGCCCCGTACCCCCGTGACCGATCAACAGCCGCCCGCGCGGCATGCATTGAAGTAATGCGCCGTCACCTCTGAGAAGGGGAGGTGATCTTGATGCCAACTATCCCTCTTTTGTGTCAACTAGAAATCCTCGTCACAAGGTCTCAGCGCCGCACCCTCGGCATCCCCAGCCCGATCCACGAGATGATCTCCCGCTGGATCTCGTTGTTGCCGCCTCCGAAGGTGAAGATCACCGCTGACCGGTAGCCGCGTTCCAGTTCGCCGTGGAGTATCTCGCCGGCCGAGCCCTCCTTCAGCGCGCCCGGGGCGGCGACGATCTCCAGGAGCCAGGCGTAGGCCTCGCGGCGGGCCTCGGAGCCGTAGACCTTGACCGCGGAGGCGTCCTGGGGGGTGAGGGTGCCTTCCTGGACGGCGTTCACCATCTGCCAGTTGAGGAGTTTCATCGCGTCGAGCTTGGTGTGGATCTGCGCCAGTCGGCGGCGGACCCACGGCAGGTCGACGACCCGGCGGCCGTCGGCGAGCTTGGTCTCCATCGCCCAGCGCTGGACCTCGTGCAGGGAGCGGATGGCCATCGTGCCGTGGGCGGCGAGGGTGACGCGCTCGTGATTGAGCTGGTTGGTGATCAGCCGCCAGCCCTGGTTCTCCTCGCCGACCCGGTGGGCGACGGGGACGCGGACGTTCTCGTAGTAGCTGGCGGTGGTGTCGTGCGAGGCGAGGGTACGGATGAGGGTGCAGGAGTAGCCGGGGTCGGTGGTCGGCACGAGGAGCATGGTGATGCCCTTGTGCGGCGGGGCGTCCGGGTCGGTGCGTACGGCCAGCCACACCCAGTCCGCCGTGTCACCGTTCGTCGTCCAGATCTTCTGGCCGTTGACCGTGTAGTGGCCGGTGGCCTCGTCGCCGTCCCGCACGGCCCGCGTCTTGAGTGCGGCCAGGTCGGTGCCCGCCTCCGGCTCGCTGTAGCCGATCGCGAAGTCGATCTCGCCGGCGAGGATCTTCGGGAGGAAGTACGTCTTCTGCTCGTCGCTGCCGTACCGCATGATCGTCGGGCCGACGGTGTTGAGCGCCATGAGCGGCAGCGGTACGCCCGCCTGGGCGGCCTCGTCGAAGAAGATGAACTGCTCCATCGGGCTCAGCCCGCGCCCCCCGTACTCCTGCGGCCAGCCGACGCCGAGCCAGCGGTCGGCGCCGAGCCGACGGATGGTCTCGCGGTAGAAGCGCTTCTGGGCGACGTGGTCGTTGAAGCGCGAGTAGGCGCGGTCCGGCACCAACTCGGCGAAGTAGGCGCGCAGTTCGGTGCGCAGCTGCTGCTGCTCGGGCGTGTATTCGAGATGCACGGCGCCTCCTGCTGGCTCCCCAATGCCGGACCTGTCGGCGCACACGGTAGAACGTGTTCCAGAAATTGGGAATGGCGGTGCGTGCACGGGTCCGCACAAGCCCGAGGGGGTCCCGGACGTCCGGGACCCCCTCGGGGCGGTCGGTGCGGCCGACCGCTCAGTGCGTGACGGGCGTCGCCTGCGGCTCGGTGCCACTCGCGCCGACGGCCGCCGCCGTCCTCGGAACGAGCAGTCGTTCCGCCATCAGTCCGAAGACCAGGCCGAAGGCGGTCCACATCGTCACCTGGATGCCGAGCGTGGCCACCCTGTAGCGCCACAGGAGGCTCGCGGAGAAGCCCTCCGGGACCTCGTTGGTGAACGACGGCAGGAACGCGTACGCGAGTCCCACGACCAGGACGAAGAAGGCGCTCGCGGCGAGGGAGGCGTTCCAGTTGCCCAGGCGCGGCGCGAGGCGCTTGCCGAGGATGACCGCGCCGACGGCCAGCAGCACGCTCAGGGCGACCATCAGGAAGAACAGCGCGGTGCGCTGGTTGAGGGTGCCGGGGTCGCCGACGGCGGGCGGGTTGGCCGGGTATTTGAGGAAGGGGACGACGTACACGGCGAGCAGGCCGGCCCCCGCGAGGAGCAGCGCGGTCGCGCGCGGCCCGAAGCGGCCGATCCGGCCGAGCGCGAAGCAGTAGGCGAGGGCCGCGATGCCGCCGAACGCGACGCCGTACACGAGGACACCGGTCCCCAGGCCCAGGGTGGACTGCAACGCACGCGAGACGAGGGCCTGTTCGGCGTGCCCGTGGTGGGCCTCGTGCATCTCCTCGAAGGCGATCGCGTCGTCGACGAGCGGCTCGGCGAAGAGGTACGCGACACCCCAGACGAGGACACCCGCGACCAGGCCCGCGAGCATGCCGCGGGCCAGGAGGTTTCTTACGGTGGTGGAGTTCATGAGCTTGCGCGTTTCCCTGTCCTCGTCAGTGGCAGGGGAAGCCGAGCAGGTGGCGGGCGTCGTGCACCCATTCGTGCACGCCCTCGCCGGAGACGACGGAGGTCGCGCCCTGTTCGGCGCCGACGAAGTAGAGCAGCACCAGCATCAGCACGCCGAAGAAGACCGCCCAGGGGGCGATCGCGCCGATCGGCAGTTTCTCGGGTACGGCGGTGGGTGCGGCGGTCGGCTGAATCGCGGACTGTGCCATGACAGACCTCCTGGGGGAACTCGCGTCCCGTATCGGTGGTGCGGAGGACGACAGTCACGGGTCTGACTTGCCCCCGGGCCGCACCAGGCGGGTGCGTACGGGGTTTACAGTGGCGCGACCGTGCCGGATTCCCACCGGCTTCCGTCGAACCGTCGTCAATATCGACGAGAAGGTACCGCGAAGCGGGGGTTCGGCCAAGGGCGCGTGGGACGGCGTACGGCGCGACGGTGCGCCGTACGGTGCCTCAAGTTCCGTACATGACAACGATATTGGGGCGGCATGAGCGCGGGAGCGACCGGATGACGAGCCGAGTGATGTTGATCTCACCGGCGATCAGCGCGGCCCTCCGGGAGGCCCGTTTCGACGACGGCTGTCCCCTGGACGAGTCGGGCCTGCGGCTCTCCCGGGCGGCGGCAGGGACGCTGCCGGCGGTGTCCACGGTCTGGGTCTCCCCCACCACGCGTTGCCTCGAGACGGCCCTGGCACTGGGCCTGGACGCCGGTTCGGTACCGGGGCCGGCCGCTCTGGACGCGGGCCGCTGGCGCGGCTCGACGCTCACCGAGGTGACGGAGAAGGAGCCGGAAGCGCTGGCCCAGTGGCTGACCGACCCCCAATCGGCCCCGCACGGCGGGGAGTCGGTCCGCGCGCTCTGCGACCGGATCGCCCACTGGCTGGACGAGACGGCGGCGCTGGTCACGGGGCGGGCCGTGGCGGTCGTCGAGCCCGAGGTCGTACGGGCGGCGACGGTACGAGCGCTGGGGGCGCCGGAGTCGGCGTTCTGGCGGATCGACGTTCCGCCGTTGACGGCAACGGAGTTGAGCGGCCGGGCGGGACGCTGGAACGTGCGCCTTGGCCATCGACTCGGGGCGCCGCACGACACGTAGGGGCGTTCGGTCGTGAACCTGGGGTTCACGGAGCGGGTCGGCACGGCTCACTCGCCGTCGGCCCACGGGCGAGGGGCCTGACGTGAACCGGCGGATTCATTCACGAAGCGGATCGGCGCGGCTCACCCCTCGTCGGCCCCTCGGCGCGGCGTGTCCAGCGTCCGGGCGAAGTCCGTGCACGCCTGTGCGCACTCGCGGCATACCTTCGCCGTGTCCGCGCCGCCGGGGTGGTCGTCGAAGACCTGGGCCGCTTCCAGGCAGACCGTGGCGCACCACTCCAGTTGGACCCGGAGGGCGGCCTCGTCCTGGCCCGCCTGTTCGGAGAGCAGGCGGCACGTCGCGTCGCACACCTCTGCGCACAGGATGCCCTTGCGGCGCGCGAGGGCCTCCTCGGGAGGCCCGTCCGGGTCCGCGAGACCGGCGCGCAGCGCACATGAGCGCGCGCACTCGGTGCACGCCTGGGCACAGACGAAGCGGTCCTCCAGGAACTGGAAGAGTTCCTGCTGCGTAGTTGCGGTGGTTGTAGGGGTCACGCCGGTCGAGTTGCCGTGGCGGGGCCGGTCAAACCCCTTGGTTCAGCTGTCGTAGTCGACCGTCAGGGTCTCCGACACCGGGAACGACTGACAGGTCAGGACGTAGCCCGCGTCGACCTCGGCGGGTTCGAGGGCGTAGTTGCGGCGCATGTCCACCTCTCCCGAGGTGACCAGCGCCCGGCAAGTGCCGCAGACGCCGCCCTTGCAGGCGAACGGCAGGTCCGGGCGGGTGCGCGCGGCGCCGTCCAGGACGGTCGCGTCCCGGGACAGCGCGGTGGTGGTGGAGCGGCCGTCGAGGGTGACCGTGACCCGGCTCACCGGGCCCTCCGCGACCGCGTCCGTGTGCTGGACCTGGCGGACCGGCTGGTCGTCGGCGTAGAAGAGTTCCTGGTGGACCCGGTCCGCGGGCACGCCCAGCTTCGCCAGCAACCGCTGGGCGTCGCGGACCATGCCGTGCGGTCCGCACAGCCACCAGTGGTCGGTGCCCGGGACGTCGACGAGGCCCGCGAGGAGCGCGGCGAGCCGTTCGGCGTCCAGCCGCCCCGACAGCAGCTCGGCCTCGCGCGGTTCACGTGAGAGTACGTGCCCCAGTTGGAAGCGCGTACGGTACAGGTCCTTCAGGTCCGCCAGCTCGTCGGCGAACATCACGGTGTCCGTACGCCGGTTGCCGTACAGGAGGGTGACCTGTGAGCGGTCGTCGGCGGCCAGGACCGACTCGGCGATCGACATCATCGGGGTGATGCCGGAGCCCGCGGCGATCAGGACATGGCTGCCGGACGCGGTGAGGTCGGGGGTGAAGGCACCGGTCGGCGTCATCACGTCGAGCATGTCACCGGGGCGTACCCCGTCGACCAGCCAGGACGAGAACAGGCCGCCGGGCACCACCCGTACGCCGATGCGGGGTCGTTCGCCGGCCGGGGCGCAGATCGAGTACGACCGGCGCTCCTCACGCCCCTCGAACTCCCGGCGCAGGGTGAGGGACTGTCCCGGGGTGAAGGCGTACTCGGCGGCCAGGTCCGGCGGCACCTCGAAGGCGACGGCGACGGCGTCCGCGCACAGTCGCCGTACGTCGGCGACCTTCAGGGCGTGGAAGACCGGGCGACGGCGTACCGGAACCGTGGTCGGGGCGGTGGGCGCGGCCATCAGATCTCCTTGACGTACTCGAACGGCTCGCGGCAGGCGTGGCAGCGCCACAGGGCCTTGCAGGAGGTGGCGGCGAAGCGGGAGGTCTCCTCGGTGTCCGCCGAGCCGCAGCGTGGGCAGGGCACCGTACGGCGGGTCGGCAGCAGCGAGAGGGCGACCGGGCCGCGCGGGGCCGCGCCGGGCGGGGCGATGCCGTGCTCGGTGAGCTTGCGGCGGCCCGCCGGGGTGATCCAGTCGCTGGTCCAGGGCGGATCGAGGACCGTACGGATCCGCACGCGAGCGTATCCCGCCGCCCGCAGCCGGGCGGAGACGGCGGCGCGCATCTCGGCCATCGCCGGGCAGCCCGAGTAGGTCGGGGTCAGGCTCGCGACCACCGTTCCGTCCCCGGTCAGCTCCACGTCTCGCAGGACGCCGAGGTCGGCCAGGGTCAGCATGGGCAGCTCGGGGTCCGGCACCCGCTCGGCGATGCGGCGGGCGCGCCGGACGTCCTCGATCCCGGTCGCGGTCCCGGTCACCATGTCGCCTCCGGGTGGGCGCGGGCCACGCTCTGCAACTCGGCGAGCAGCGGCGCGAGATGCTGGGTGTGCTGTCCGTCGCGGCCGGCGCCGTGCGCCGGTGCGACGTGCGGCATGGGCAGCCCGGCGGCCGCCGTGACCTGCCGCAGCACCTCCATCACTTCGTCCCGGACGTCGTACGCCGTGAACAACTCCTCGAGATGGGGCGCGACTTCGTCCAGGGCGGTGCGCGTCCGCCGGTGGGACTCGTCGGTGCCGTCGCCGAGCCGGACGGCCCACTCGGCCGCGTACTGGCGGTGGTACGTGAGCTCCTTGACCCCCTTCGCGGTGATCGCGGCGAGCACCGGATCGCGGTGGGAGGTGAGCCGTTCGAAGTGCGCGAGCCGCCAGCTGGACAGCACCAGCAGCCGCACGATCGAGAACGCGAAGTCCCCGATGGGCAGTTCGGCCAGCCGCACACTGCGGAAGTCGTCGGCGTCCCTGAGATAGGCGTACGCGTCCTCGTCGCGCCCGGTGCCGTCGACCTGGCCCGCGCGCGCGTACAGCAGACGGGCCTGGCCGAGCAGGTCGAGACCGATGTTGGCGAGCGCGACCTCCTCCTCCAGCTCGGGGGCGCGGGTGCACCACTCGGCCAGCCGCTGGGCCGACACCAGGGCGTCGTCGGCGAGTTCGACGCAGGTCACAGCCAGTTCGACGGCGTCGACGCCGTCGGGCACGGTGGTGTCGACGCCGTACAGGGGGTCCTCGAACCCGGTGCCGAAGGCCCAGCGGGCGTCGCTGCCGTCGTCGTGGCCCTCGGCGAGGGAGAGATAGACGTGCTCGTCGTCGTGGCCGTGATCGATGAGGTTGTCGCTGTGGTCGTCGCCGGCGCTGTGGTTGTCGCTCATGTCCGCTGCTCCTCTCCCGGTCAGATGTGGGGGACGTCGTCGGGGATGTCGTAGAAGGTCGGGTGGCGGTAGACCTTGTCCGCGCTGGGTGCGAAGAACGGGTCCTTCTCGTCGCGCGAGGAGGCGGCGATGTGCTCGGAGCGCACCACCCAGATGCTCACGCCTTCGTTGCGCCGCGTGTACAGGTCGCGCGCGTGGGTGAGTGCCATCCGGTCGTCGGCCGCGTGCAACGAGCCCACATGCACGTGGTTCAGGCCGCGCTTGCCGCGTACGAACACCTCGTACAGCGGCCACTCGTTCGAGGACGAACCCTCGTTACCGGCCAGGTCGTCACTCATGCCACTGCCTCCTTCGCGGCCCGCGCGCGCTGCTTGGCGGCGTGCGCGGTGGCCGCCTCGCGCACCCAGGCGCCCTCTTCATGTGCGGTCCGGCGGCGCGCCAGCCGTTCGGTGTTGCAGGGGCCGCCGCCCTTGATGACTCGCGTGAGCTCGTCCCAGTCGGGGGTGCCGAAGTCGTGGTGCCCGCGCTCCTCGTTCCAGCGCAGTTCCGGGTCGGGCAGGGTCACGCCGAGCTTGTCGGCCTGCGGGACGGTCATGTCGACGAAGCGTTGGCGCAGTTCGTCGTTGGTGTGCCGCTTGATCTTCCAGGCCATGGACTGGGCGGAGTTGGGCGACGCGTCGTCGGGCGGCCCGAACATCATCAGGGAGGGCCACCACCAGCGGTCGACGGCGTCCTGGACCATGGCGCGCTGCTCCTCCGTACCGCGCGTCATCGTCATCAGCAGCTCGTACCCCTGCCGTTGGTGGAAGGACTCCTCCTTGCAGATCCGCACCATCGCGCGCGCGTACGGCCCGTAGGAACTCCGGCACAGGGGCACCTGGTTGCAGATCGCCGCGCCGTCCACGAACCAGCCGATCACGCCGACGTCGGCGAAGCTCGGTGTCGGGTAGTTGAAGATCGACGAGTACTTCTGACGGCCCTCGATGAGCCGCTCGGTCAGGTCCGCGCGGTCGGCGCCGAGGGTCTCGGCGGCCGAGTACAGATACAGCCCGTGCCCCGCCTCGTCCTGGACCTTCGCGAAGAGGATCGCCTTGCGGCGCAGCGAGGGCGCACGCGTGATCCACTCGCCCTCCGGCTGCATGCCGATGATCTCGGAGTGCGCGTGCTGGGCGATCTGCCGGATCAGCGTCTTCCGGTAGCCCTCGGGCATCCAGTCGCGTGGCTCGATCCGGCGGTCGCGCGCGATCGTCGCCTCGAAGTGCTCGCCGAGCAGCCGTTCGCCGGTCTGCTCGGCGCCGCTCGTGTCCGAGGCGGCGGAGTGTGTCGTCGTCATCGAAACCCGCTCCCCAACCGACCATTCGTTCGGTGCCAGTGTGACGACTTTTCCCCGCCCGCACAAGGTTGTCAAGACCGTCAGCAGGTGGCGCGCCCGACCGTCGGCAGGTGGCGCGCCCGCCGCTGCTGCCGTACACCGCAACGGTGGAGATGCCGAGCCGGCCGGAGGCCCAGGAGGGCGACCGGTTCCGCCACCCCCCTCCGGGTCGACCGGGCTCATCTCGGCGGCAGCCCCGCGCGTAGCCGCGCCGGGTCTGCCCGTGCCCCCGGTGACTAGGGACGATCCGACCGACGCCCGGCCCTTCGCGAGAGGCGCGTCAGTGCGATTCGCGGCTCACCTCGGAGCCGCTGGAACCGATGAGGAAGTCCAGGTCGGCGCCCGTGTCGGCCTGCTGGACGTGGTCGACGTACAGGCGTTCCCAGCCGCGCCGGGGGTTGGCGAAGCCGGTGACCGTGGCCTCGTTGGGGGTCCTGCGGGCCAGTTCGTCGGCGGGTACGTCGACGTCGAGGCGCCGGGCCTCGACGTCCAGGACGATGACGTCACCGGTGCGGACGAGGGCGAGGGGGCCGCCGGCCGCCGCCTCCGGGGCCACATGGAGGACGACGGTGCCGTAGGCGGTGCCACTCATCCGCCCGTCGCAGACCCGGACCATGTCACGGACGCCCTGTTCCAGCAGCTTCTTCGGCAGCGGCATGTTGGACACCTCGGGCATGCCCGGGTAGCCCCTGGGCCCGCAGCCGCGCAGCACGAGCACGGAGTCGGCGTCCACGTCGAGGTCCGGGTCGTCGATACGGGCATGGAAGTCCTCGATGGAGTCGAAGACGACCGCGCGGCCCCGGTGGCGCAGCAGGTGCGGGGAGGCCGCCGCCGGTTTGACGAGCGCTCCGTCGGGGGCGAGGTTGCCGCGCAGGACCGCGATACCGCCCTCCGCGACCAGCGGTTTCTCGCGGGTGCGGATCACCTCCGGGTCCCAGATCGGCGCGTCGTCGAGATGGTTCACCAGCGGCTCGCCCGTGACGGTGAGGGCGTCCGGGTCGAGCAGGTCGCGCACCTCGCGCAGGACGGCGGACAGGCCTCCGGCACGGTGGAAGTCCTCCATGAGGAAGCGGCCGGCCGGCTGAAGGTCCACGAGGACCGGGACGCGCGAACCGATCCGGTCGAAGTCGTCGAGCGACAGGGGGATGCCCAGGCGTCCGGCGATGGCCAGCAGATGGACCACCGCGTTCGTCGAACCGCCGATCGCGGCCAGCGCCACGATCGCGTTGTGGAAGGACGCCCGGGTCAGGAAGGTGGCGGGGCGGCGGTCGGCGGCGACCATGTCCACCGCCAGCCTGCCGGTGCCGTGGGCCGCTTCCAGCAGTCGGCTGTCGGGCGCCGGAATACCGGCCACCCCGGGCACGATCGTGCCCAGCGCCTCGGCCACCAGGGCCATCGTCGAGGCGGTGCCCATGGTGTTGCAGTGGCCGCGGCTGCGGATCATCGCCGACTCGGAGCGGGTGAACTGCTCCTCGGAGAGCGTGCCGGCCCGTACCTCCTCCGACAGCCGCCAGACGTCGGTGCCGCAGCCCAGCGGTGTCCCCCGGAAGGTCCCGGTCAGCATCGGCCCTCCGGGTACGACGACCGCGGGCAGGTCCACCGAGGCGGCGGCCATGAGCAGCGACGGGATCGTCTTGTCGCAGCCGCCCAGCAGGACGACTCCGTCGATGGGATTGGCCCGCAGCATCTCCTCCGTGGCCATCGCCGCCATGTTCCGCCAGAGCATGGCGGTGGGCCGCACCTGTGTCTCGCCCAGGGACACCACCGGCAGGTCCAGGGGGATGCCCCCGGCCTCGTACACCCCGTTGCGGACCGCGGCCGCCACCTCGTTCAGATGCGCGTTGCAGGGGGTCAGGTCCGAGGCGGTGTTGGCGATGGCGATCTGCGGCCGGCCGGTGAAGGCGTCGTCCGGTGCGCCCCTGCGCATCCAGGCCCGGTGGATGTAGGCGTTGCGCCCCTGTCCCTCGTACCACTGTGCGCTGCGAAGCCTCACCGTCGACCCTTTCCAATAATTGGCATCGTGGTCTAATCTTCGGAACCTCATGGAGCATAGGCAGATGAACGAGGGCACGTCAGCCCCTGTGGGTGACGAAGTCGCCGGGGGCGACGGTGACGTCTCGCGTCTGGTGGGTTCCGACCGCGTGCTCGCCGTCCTCAAGGAACTGGCGCGGTATCCCGACGGTGTGGGCCTGGAGGAGCTGACCCGGGTGATCGGCAGCCCCAAGCCCACCGTGCACCGGGCCCTGGTGGCCCTGCGCCGGGCCGGACTCGCCGACCAGGGGGCCCGCGGTCGCTACGTTCTGGGCGACGAGTTCCTGCGGATGGCCTTCGCCCACCACGAGGACCGGCCCGAGCACGTCCGGGTACGTCCCGTACTGGAAGCGCTGGCCCACCGGTTCGGCGAGACGGCCCACTACGCGGTCCTCGACGGCCGGGAGGTCGTCTACCGCGCGAAGGTCGACCCGCCCACCGGCGGCGTACGGCTGACGTCGACGGTGGGCGGCCGCAATCCCGCCCACGCCACCGGCGTCGGAAAGACACTGCTCGCCCACCGGTTGGACACTGTGGCAGCGGTCGAGGCGTGGATCGGCGACTCGCCCCTGGAACACCGCACTGCCCGGACCCTGCGCACGGCCGCCGACCTCTACGACGATCTGCGGGTCACCCGCGACCGGGGGTACGCCGTGGACGACCAGGAGAACGAGGCGGGCGTCAACTGCCTCTCCCTGCCGGTGTACCTGACCTCGCCGACGGCTCCCTCCGGCGCCGTGAGCGTCAGCGCGCTCACCTACCGGACGCCGCTGCACACCCTGGTCGACGCGGTCGACGAGATCCGAGCCCTGCTCGGCCCCTTGGCGGAGCCGCGCCGCTGATGAACCGCATGCCGACCCTCAACCACCACCGCCCCCGCCGCCCCGCCGGTCGAACTGGAGACTGACCCCGTGTACCTCATGCGTATCGGTGCCGCAGGCGCCGAAAAGCCTGTCGCCCGCGTCGACGACGAGACCTATGTCGACCTCTCCGACCTCGTCCCGGACTTCGACGAGGCGTTCTTCGGATCGGGCGGCCTCGACCGTGTCCGCCCCGTCGTGGCCGAACGGACGGCCGCCGGACGGGTGTCCCGTTTCGCCGGGGAACGTGTCGGCGCCCCGATCGCCCGCCCGCACCAGCTGCTGTGCATCGGGCTCAACTACCGTGACCACGCGGCCGAGAGCGGCATGGCCGTGCCGGACGAGCCGATCCTGTTCACCAAGTCGCCCAACACCCTCGTCGGCCCGAACGACGAGGTTCGCATTCCGCGCGGGTCGACAAGGACGGACTGGGAAGTGGAGCTCGGGATCGTGATCGGCCGCCGCACCAGCTACCTCGACTCGGTCGAGGAGGCGCGGGACGCCATCGCCGGGTACGTCGTCGTCAACGACGTCAGCGAGCGCGCCTTCCAGCTGGAACGGGGCGGTCAGTGGGCGAAGGGCAAGTCCGCCGAGACGTTCAATCCGGCGGGCCCCTGGCTCGCCACCACCGACGAGATCGACGACGTCCTCGACCTCGGCATGTGGCTGGACGTGAACGGAGTGCGCCGGCAGACCGGCAGCACCAAGACGATGATCTTCGACCCGTACTTCATCGTGCACTACCTCAGCCAGTTCCTCGTCCTGGAACCCGGCGACCTGATCAACACCGGCACCCCGCCCGGCGTCGGCATGGGCTTCAATCCGCCCGTGTATCTCCGGCCCGGTGATGTGATGGAGCTCGGCATCACCGGCCTCGGCGGCCAGCGTCAGCACGTGCTCGGCCCACGGTGACCGCTCGGCGCCTCATCCGCGCGTTCGTCCTGACGGCGCCCGGAAAGTACGGGGTCCAGGAGGTCCCCGCCCCGGTGCCGGCCCCCGGCGAGGTCGTCGTCGACGTCGAGCGGGTCGGCGTGTGCGGCACCGACATGGAGTTCTTCACCGGCGCGATGGCCTACCTCCACCAGGGCCACTCCGCCTATCCGATGCGCCTCGGCCACGAGTGGGCGGGGCGGGTGGCGGCGGTCGGCGACGGAGTCGATCCCGGGTGGATCGACCGCCGGGTCATGGGTGACACCATGCTCGGCTGCGGCACCTGCCGCCGCTGCCGCCGGGGCAGTCAGCACGTGTGCGAGAAGCGTCAGGAGGTCGGAATCCGCGGGGAGCGGGCCGGCGCTCTGGCCGAGCAACTCGCGGTACCGGTCTCCTCGTTGCACGTCCTGCCGGATTCGGTCGACGCGGTACTGGGCGCGCTGGTGGAGCCCGGGGGCAACGCCCTGCGTGCCGCCCGGGCGGCCGAACTGCGGCCCGGTGACCGCGCGTTGGTCCTGGGCCCGGGGACGATCGGCCTCCTGGTCGCGATGTTCGCCCGTGCCGCCGGTGCGGAGGTCCATCTGATGGGCGCCACCGACAACTCGCTCGCCTTCGCCCGCGAGCTGGGCTTCGAGCACACCTGGAGACAGGACACCGTCCCTGATCTGCCGTACGACGCCGTCGTGGACGCCTCCAACGCTGTCCATCTCCCTGACCTGGCGCTTCAGTTGGTCGAACCGGCGGGCCATGTCGTCTACATAGGCCTGGCCGGCGAACCGAGCCGCGTCGACACTCGCACGCTCGTCCTGGGGGATGTCACCGCGGTCGGTGTCCTGTCGGCGTCCCCCGGTCTCGACGCCACCATCCGGGCGTACGCCGAGGGTTCGGTCGATCCGAGGCCTCTCGTGGCGGCGACAGTGGGCCTGGACCAGGTCGGAGCCGTCCTCGCGGGTGAGCGGCCGGTGGGCGCGGGTCCCGGGCCGAAGTTCCATGTCGACCCGCGCCTGGGGTGAGCCGGTTCAGAGTGAGTCGGCTCCAAGTGCGGTGATGTGGTCGATGACGTGGCGGAGGAAACCGGCCGCGGTGCCGCCGTCGCAGACGCGGTGGTCGAAGGTCAGCGACAGGTGGACGACCTCGCGCACCTCGACCCGGCCGTCCACCGCCCAGGGGCGTTCGACGATCCGTCCGACGCCGAGCATGGCCGTCTGGGGGTGGTTGAGGATCGGGGTGGCGCCGTCGACGCCGAGCACGCCGTAGTTGTTGAGGGTGAACGTACCGCCGGTCCGGTGCGCGGCGGTGAGTGCGCCGCGTCGGGCGAGGCCGGTGAGGCGGCGCAGTTCGGCGGCGAGGTCGGCCGGCGGCAACCGGTCGGCGTCCCTCACGACGGGGACGACCAGCCCATCGTCGGTCTGCGCTGCGAAGCCGAGGTGCACCTGCGACAACCGGACGATCTCCGAACGGGCTTCATCCACACGGGAGTTGAGCTGCGGAAAGGCGACGAGTCCACTGAGACAGGCCCCGGCGAGCAGCGGCAGCAGACCCGTGCCGAGCGCGTCATGGGCGGCGAGCAGGGCGGTGGCGTCGACGTCCGCCCAGATCGTGACGGCGGGCGTGTCACGGTGGCCGCGAACGAACTTCTCGGCGGCGGCGTCCAGCGGGATCCGCTGTCCGGGCCGCAGCGCGGCCGTGGCCGTACCACTCCCCCGGCTTCCTCTTCTCCCCCGGCTCCCCTGCTCCACGGTGGCGGCCGACGCACCGTCGCTCGTGGCCCGCCGTGCCCCGCCCGTGCCGTATCCGGTGAGTACCGCGCCCGAGTCGCCCTCGGGCGCCGCCACCGACAGCAGGGGTGCTCCGACCTTCACCATCTCGCCGGCCGGGCAGTGCAGGGCGGTCACGGTGCCGGCGAAGGGGCTCGGGAGGGTGATGACGGACTTGGCCGTCTCGACCTCGACGACGGTCTGATCGTGCGTGACGCTGTCGCCCACGGCGACCGTCCACTCCAGCACCTCGGCCTCCACCAGACCCTCCCCCAGGTCCGGCAGCAGGAAGGTCCGGCTGCCCGCCGTCGGCTCGACGGGCGCCTGCGGCATCGGCTGTCGTACGCCCCGGCCGCCGTCCGGCAGCAGACGGCGCAGTCCGGCCAACACCCGCCGCACACCCGGGAGATGGGCGCTTTCGAGCAACGGCGGCGGATAGGGGATGTCGAGGCCCGTGACCCGCAGCACCGGCGCGCACAGCGCGTCGAAGCAGCGCTCCTGCACCCGGGCCGCGATCTCGGCGCCGACGCCGGCGAAACCCTGCGCCTCGTGCACCACCAGGCATCGGCCGGTGCGCCGTACGGACGCGGTGAGCGCGTGGTCGTCGAGCGGGACCAGGGTGCGCAGGTCGAGCACCTCCACGTCGAGTCCCTCGGCCGCGGCCTGCGACGCCGCCGCCAGGGCCACGGCGACCGACGGACCGTAGGCGACGATTGTGGCGTCGGTGCCGGGTCGGCGCACGGCCGCCGTACCGAACGGCTCCCTGCGCAACGGAAGTTGTATGTCCTCCTTGGTCCAGTAGTGGCGCTTGGGTTCGAGGAACACCACCGGGTCCGGGTCCTCGATCGCCTCCCGCAGGAGGGAGTAGGCGTCGGCGACCGTGGCGGGCGTGACGACCTTCAGACCCGCCGTGTGCGTGTAGTACGCCTCGCTGGAGTCGCTGTGGTGCTCGACTCCGCCGATTCCGCCGCCGTACGGGATGCGGACGACCAGGGGCAGGGCCAGGGCGCCGCGGGTGCGGTTGCGGAACTTGGCCATGTGGGAGGCGATCTGTTCGAACGCCGGGTAGGCGAAGGCGTCGAACTGCATCTCCACCACCGGTCGGAAACCGGCCATCGCCATACCGACGGCGAGGCCGGCGATGCCCGCCTCCGCGACCGGCGTGTCGAAGCAACGGCGGTCGCCGAACGCGTCCGTGAGTCCGTCGGTGATCCGGAAGACGCCGCCGAGCCGGCCGACGTCCTCGCCGAAGACGACGACGCGTTCGTCCGCGTCGAGGGCGTCCCGCAGGGCGGTGTTGAGGGCTTGGGCCATCGCGGTGGCAGTCATCTCAGTTGTCCTCCAACTCGGCCCGCAGGTAGGCGTGTTGCTCGATCAGTTGCGGGGTCGGGGCACTGAACACGTGGGAGAACAACGAGAGGGGGTCGAGTGCGGGGTCCTCGGCGAGCCGGATGCGCACATCGGACGCGTACGCCTCGGCCTCCGCCGCGGTCGCCGCGATGTCGTCCTCGGTGAGCAGACCGTGCTCACGCAGCCAGTTCGCCAGCCGGTCGATCGGGTCCCGTCCGCGCCAGTGCTCCGTCTCCTCCGCCGGGCGGTAGCGGGAGGGGTCGTCGGCGCTGGTGTGCGGGGCCATC
The DNA here is from genome assembly GCF_033795085.1 of Streptomyces sp. AK08-02. Classification (NCBI taxonomy): domain Bacteria; kingdom Bacillati; phylum Actinomycetota; class Actinomycetes; order Kitasatosporales; family Streptomycetaceae; genus Streptomyces; species Streptomyces sp. AK08-02. The sequence goes on along the minus strand of NZ_JARAZV010000001.1, from coordinate 434,823 downwards.
CGATAGGTGTGCGCCTCGACCAGCCACGGCCCGCCACCCGAGCGCGCGTCCTCAACCGCCTTGCCCAGTACGGCGAGTACCGCCGCGACGTCGTTGCCGTCCACCTGCTCGGAGCGGACCCCGTAGCCGACTCCCTTGTACGCCAGGCTCGGTGCGGCGCTCTGCGCGGAGAGCGGAACGGAGATGGCGTAACGGTTGTTCTGCACCAGGAAGACCACGGGGGCCCGCAGTACGCCCGCGATCCCCAGCGCCTCGTGGAAGTCCCCCTCGCTGGTGGCGCCGTCGCCGACGAGCGCGAGGGCGACCGTGTCCGTGCCCTTGAGCCGTTCGCCGTGGGCCAGCCCGGTGGCGTGTGCCGCGTGGGTGGCCAGCGGAGTGCACTGGGGTGCGGTGCGGTGACGTACGGGGTCGTAGCCGCAGTGGCCGTCGCCGCGCAGGAGGGTCAGCGTCTCGACGGGGTCGATGCCTCGGCTGACCAGCGCCACGCAGTCGCGGTAGGTGGGAAACAACCAGTCGGTCGGGCGCAGCGCGAGCGCCGCACCCACCTGACACGCCTCCTGGCCGAGGCTGGACGGGTGGACCGCGAGCCGGCCCTGGCGGGCGAGCGCGGTCGCCTGTTCGTCGAAGCGGCGCCCCACCACCATCTTCCGGTACGCGTCGAGCAACTGCCCGGACTCCGGCAGGTCATAGGCACGGAATCCGCCGGTCGAGTCGACCGGTTCGACCGGATCACCTTCCGGCTCTTTTCCGTTCCATGGGAAAAATCGAACCGGAACTTGAGAAGGGAGCCATTGCGAAGGCGAAAGCGAGGGAACGGACGAGGAATCTGCCCGCTCCACCACCGTTCCATGCGTCGGTTTGTTGCTCAATTCCCCGCCGTCCTCTTCATCAGGACGCCCATGCGCCCGGCTTCCTTATCAGACCTAACACGGCCTCAGCTCACCTTTCGAGAAGGGAAGATGAAGCGGAACTGAACAGTCCACAGGTGTGCGCCGACCGACTCCGGCGAACGGAACGTCAACCTACCGTTGGGGCAACGGTAATTCCCGGGTCGCCCGTCCTTTGCAGATCTCCGGATGCAATTGATCCGCGAAGCACGGCCCTGCGGAAGGCAATGGAATGTCCCCCGTACGCCCCCAAGTACGCCCGGGAAATCGTCACTACACACTGGTCTGTACCTCCTGCGGCACCCGCTACGAGGACGACGGCCTGATTCTCGACTGCCCCCGACCACACGATCCGGCGTTCCTGCGTACCGAGTACACCGCGCACAGCGGGCCTGAGCGCTCCGCCGGACTCCTCGGCACCGGGTTGTTCCGTCACGCCCCGCTGCTACCGGTGACGCGGACCTTTCCCGACGTTCCCGGCCCGGTCGTCCACCACGCGGACCGGCTCGGTCGCCGCATCGGCCTCGATCAGCTGTGGGTCGCCTTCAACGGGTACTGGCCGGAGCGCGGCGCGCAGCTGCCTACCTGCACGTTCAAGGACCTTGAGGCGTACACGGTGCTCGGCCGGCTGCCCGTCGACCCACCTGTCCTGGTGATCCCCTCGGCGGGCAACACCGCCGCCGCCTTCGCGTGGGCCGCGACCCGCCATCAGGTGCCCTGCCTGCTCGTGGTGCCCGAGCCCGCCATGGCCGGCATGCGGTTTCCCGGGCCGCTCGACCCCTGCGTACGCATCGTCGTCCTCGACGGGGGCGCCGCCTACAGCGATGCCATCGCCGCCGCCGACCTGCTGGCCCGGCTCCCCGGCCACCAGGCGGAGGGCGGCTGCCGCAACGTCGGGCGCCGCGACGGCCTGGGCACCGTGATGCTGGCGGCGGCCGAGGCGATCGGGCGTCTTCCGCAGACGTACGTACAGGCGGTCGGCAGCGGAACGGGGGCCATCGGCGCCCATGAGGCGGCGCGCCGGATCCGGTCGGGTGGCGAGCGGCTGCCACGTCTGCTCATGTGTCAGAACGCGCCGTTCACCCCGCTGTACGAGGCTTGGCGGTTCGGCGGCACAGCTCCAGCCGACCGGGAACACGAGCCGCTGGCCCGTGAACTGACCAACAGGCGACCGCCGTTCGCCGTCCACGGCGGAGTGCGCGACGTGCTCACCGAGAGCGGTGGCGACGTCCTGCGTGTCGACAACGTTGCCGCCGTCGCGGCGATGGACCTGTTCGCGGAGACCGAGGGCATCGACATCGAGCCGGGTGCGGGAGTCGCGCTGGCCGCCCTCGCCGACGCCGTGAGCGCCGGACGCGTCGACCGCGACGAGGTGGTCCTCCTCAACATCACGGGCGGCGGCCGGGCCCGGCAGGCCCGTGACCTCCGGCTGATCCCCGCCGAGCCCTGGCTGCGCGTCCCCTGGACAACCGGTGTCGACGGCCCGCGCCTGGCCGCCGAGCAGGTCGGTCGGCGTCTGTCGTACGCCTCCACGCCTGCGGGAGCGGCCAGTTGAGTCCTCACTGTCCACGCCCCTGGGTCCCTCTGGGCGGCGCCGGACGACCCGCCACCGCACCGACGACAGCACACCGACACTCCCCCCACACCCCCACCGGAGCCCGCCGATGACCGTTAGCCGTGGCCTGGAGCCGTCCGCCGCCCAGAGCTCGATGTGGTTCGGCCAACGACTCGACGGCGCCGGTGCCGCCTACAACGTGGGCGAGTACACCGAGATCCACGGGCGCGTCGAGCCCGAGCTGTTCCGGGCAGCCGTACGACTGGTGGTGGAGGCGACCGAGACTCTGCGGTCGCGGTTCGTGGCGGACGACGACGGCGTACGGCTGCTGCCGGACGCCGGTCACGGGTGGACGATGCCCGTCGTCGACACGGCGGGGGCCGAGGCCGCGCGGAACTGGATGGCGGACGACTTCGGCACGCCGTTCGACCTCGATCGGGGCCCGCTGTTCCGGTACGCGCTGCTGGGCCTCGCGGACGACCACTGGATCTGGTACCAGGCGTACCATCACATCGCAGTCGACGGCTTCAGTTGTTCCCTGATCGCCCGGCGGGTGGCCGACGCGTACACCGCGCTCGCCGCGGGCACCCCGCACACCCCGCCGGCCGCCCCCCTCGCCCCGCTGATCGCCGCAGACAGGGCCTACCGCGTCGAGGAGCGGTACGAACGCGATCGTGCTCACTGGGCGGGCGTCCTCGCCGACCTGCCCGAGCCGGTGAGCCTGTCCGCCCGCCCGCCCCGGGTCGGCGACCGCTTCCTGCGCCGCACCGGCCATCTCCCCGCTCCCGCCGGGGACTTGGTCCACTCGGCCGCGGGCAGCGCCGGGACCCGCTGGTCCCGCGTCGTGCTCGCTGCGACCGCCGCCTATCTGCACCGGCTCACCGGCTCCCATGACATCGTCCTCGGCCTCGCGGTCACCGCCCGCGAGAGCGAGACGGAACTCGCGACCCCGGGCATGGCGTCCAACGTGCTCCCGCTGCGGCTGTCCGTACGGCCGGACGCACCCGCCGTCGAGCTGGTTCGGCAGGCGGCCCGAGCCACTCGCGACCTGCTCGGCCACCAACGCCACCGGGGCGAAGAACTGCGCCGCGAGGTGAACCGGCCGCAGGACGGTCCCCGTTACTTCGGTCCGGTCGTCAACATCATGGCCTTCGGAGCGGAGTTGCGCTTCGCCGGGCACCCGACCACTCGGCACAACCTGTCCACGGGCCCGGTCGAGGATCTCGCGGTCAACGTCTACGACCGCGCCGACGGCCAGGGGATCCGGGTCGACCTCGACGCGAGTCCCGAGCACTACACGGATGCCGAACTCAGCGCCCACCACCGGCGTTTCCTCCACTTCCTGGAGCGGTTCGCGGCGGCGGCGGCCCTGCCCGGCACAGTGGTGGGACGGGTCGGGACGACGCTCCCCGGCGAGGATTCGCGGCTGGACGGTCCGCTTCCCGCGCCCGCCGTACACGGCAGCACTGTTTCCGCGCTCTTCGCGGCCCGCGTGGCCGCCGACCCCGACGGCATCGCCGTCGTCCACGGCGAGCAGGCGATCACGGGCCGCGAGCTCGACTCCCGCGCGAACCGGCTCGCCCACCGTCTGCTCGGGCTCGGTGTCCGGCCCGAGGACCGGGTCGCGGTCCTGATGCGCCGATCGGACGAGCTGATCGTGGCCTTGCTGGCCGTCCTCAAGGCGGGCGGCGCCTATGTCGGGCTCGATCCCAGGGCCCCGGCCGCCCGCACCCGGCGGATCCTCGCGGAGACCGGCGCGTCGGTCCTGCTGGCGGACGGCGCCGAGATCTCGTACGACGGCCTGCGCACCGTCGACCCCACCGATCCCTCGCTCGTCGGCGAACCGGACACCGACCCCGAAGTGCGGCCGCACCCGGACCAGTTGGCCTACGTCAGCTACACCTCGGGCTCCACCGGCAGACCCAAGGGCGTCGCCGTCACCCACCGGGACATCGCCGCGCTGGCCGCCGACTCGGCGTTCGGGGGCGACGCGCACACACGCGTTCTCGTCCATTCGCCGACCGCGTTCGACGCCTCCACATACGAGATGTGGGTGCCCCTGCTGGGCGGGGGCACCGCGGTGGTCGCCGGGGCGGACGAGGACATGGACGCCGCGGGGGTGGCTCGGCTGACGGCCCGGCACGGGCTGACGGCGTTGTGGCTGACCGCCGGGCTCTTCCGGCTCACCGCCGAGCAGGACCCGGGCTGCTTCGACGGCCTGCGCCAGGTGTGGGCCGGAGGCGAGGCCGTCCCCGCGTCCGCCGTTCGACGCGTCCTCGCGGCCTGCCCCGGTCTGACGGTCACCAACGGCTACGGCCCGACCGAGACGACCACGTTCGCCACCTGCCGCCCGTGCCCGGACGGCGCCGACGTGCCCGACGCGCTGCCCATCGGCCGCCCGCTCGACGGAATGCGCACCCAGGTGCTCGACGGCGCCCTGCGCCCCGTTCCCCGCGGCGTGGTGGGCGAGTTGTACCTGGCCGGGCCCGGCGTGGCGCGCGGCTACCTGGGCCGACCCGACGCCACCGCCGAGCGCTTCACCGCCGATCCGTACGGCCCGCCGGGTGCCCGTATGTACCGAACCGGGGACCGAGTCCGGCTGGACGGGAACGGCGAGCTGGAGTTCCACGGGCGGGCCGACGGCCAGGTCAAGCTGCGCGGCTTCCGCGTCGAACCCGGCGAGATCGAGACCGCCCTCTCCACCCATCCGCAGGTCGCCCAGGCCGTTGTACTCGTCCGCGAGGACCGCCCCGGCGACCGACGGCTGGTCGCCTACGCGGTGCCCGCGGAGGGTCCGGCACCCGACCCGGAGTCCCTGCGCGCCCACCTCGCCGAACAACTGCCCGACCAGCTGGTCCCCTCCGCCGTCGTACCGCTGGACCGGCTGCCCCTCACCGCCAACGGCAAGGTGGACCGGGCCGCACTGCCCGTTCCGCAGGTGGCCGACGGCAGCCACGGCACTCGGGCCCCGCGAACCCCACGGACGCCTCAGGAGGAGGCTCTCCGCGGTCTCTTCGCGGACGTCCTGGGTCTGCCCGAGGTCGGTGCGGACGACAGCTTCTTCGCGCTCGGCGGCCACTCGCTGCTCGCCCTGCGTCTGATCGGCCGGATCCGAGACGCACTGGGCGCCGACCTGACCCTGCGCGACCTGTTCGGGGCGCCCACTCCGGCGGCCCTCGCCGGTCGGCTCGACGGCTCGGTGGCCGTCGTGGGGCCCGTCTCCCGGCCTGTACCGGGAGCCTTCCCCGACGAGGCTCCGCTGTCCTCCGCCCAGCGGCGCCTGTGGTTCCTGGACCGACTGGAGGAGTCGGGCGCCGCGTACCACATCCCGCTCGCCGTACGGCTGACGGGCGCCGCCCTCGACCAGGACGCCCTGCGCCTGGCGCTGGCCGATCTGGTCGCCCGGCACGAGATCCTGCGCACCGTCTACCCGGACACCGACGGCACTCCGCGCCAGCGGCTGCTGGATCCCGAGGCCGCCCGGCCCCGACTGCACGTCGACCACGCCGCCGAAGCCGAACTGCCGATCCGGCTCGCCGAGTTGGCGAAGAGAGCCTTTCTGCTCGCCGAGGAGATCCCGCTCCGCGCCCATCTGCTCGTCCTCGGCCCCGAGGACCACGTCCTGCTGCTGGTGCTGCACCACATCGCCGCGGACGGCCGGTCCCTGGATCCCCTCACCCGCGATCTGGCCGCCGCATACCGGGCCCGCCGAGAGAATCGGGCTCCCGACACCACTCGACTACCGCTCCAGTACGCGGATTTCGCCGTCTGGCAGAGCCGGCAGCTCGGCGGCGGTCCGCGTGATCCGATGAATCCGCACCTCAGTTACTGGACCCAGGCGTTGGCCGGGCTCCCCGACGAACTCTCGCTGCCTGCCGACCGCCCCCGCCCGGCCCGTGCCACTCACCGGGGCGGCGACATCCCCGTACGGCTGGACGCGAGCCTCCACCGGCGGATGCGCTCGCTCGCCGCGGAGACCGGTACTACACCGTTCATGGTCGTCCAGGCCGCTCTGGCCGCCCTGTTGACCCGGCTCGGGGCAGGCACCGACATCCCGCTGGGCACCCCGGTCGCGGGTCGCGCCGACGAGACCCTGGACGAACTGGTCGGCTGTTTCCTCAACACCCTCGTGCTGCGCACCGACACCTCCGGCGCCCCCACCTTCCGGGAGCTGCTGGACCGGGTCAGGGACACGGACCTCGGTGCCTACGCCCACCAGGAGTTGCCGTTCGAGCAGCTGGTCGAGGCCCTCAACCCGCCCCGCTCACCTGCCCGGCACCCGCTGTTCCAGGTCATGCTCGCCTTCCGGCCCGGCGCCGAACCACACCTCGACCTGCCCGGCCTCACTGCCCGGGCCCTCTCCGTGGAGACTGGCGCCACCAAGATCGACCTCACCTTCAACCTCGGCGAACGGCACTCTGCCGACGGCTCGCCGGACGGCATCGAAGGCATCCTCCAGTACAGTGCCGACCTCTACGACCGGGCTACGGCCGAGGAACTGGCCGCCCGACTGGAACGACTGCTCCGGGCCGCCCTGGAGGATTCCGACCGGCCCGTCGGCGCGCTCGACATCCTCGGCCCGGACGAACGGCGGCGCCTGCTCGTCGAGTGCAACGACACCGCCCGGGAGGTTCCGGAGACGGCCTTCCACCGGATGTTCGAGGCGCGGGCGGCGCGGACACCGGACGCGGTGGCTGTGACGGACCCGCTCATCAGCCTGACCTACGGCCAACTCGACGCGCGTGCCGACCGGTTGGCGCGGGCGCTGACCTCGGTCGGTGCGGGCCCAGGCCGTGTCGTCGCCTTCTCGCTGCCCCGGTCCGTCGACCTCGCGGTGGCCGTGCTGGGCGTCCTCAAGACGGGCGCGGCCTATCTGCCGCTCGACCCGGAACACCCGGCCGAACGGACCGCCTACCTGCTGTCCGACGCGGGTCCGGTGTGCGTCGTCACCAGGGACCCCGTCGGCGTCGACTGTCCGGTCGTGAGTCCCGACGCGGACGCCCCCGGCATCCTCCTGAGCGACGCCCGCCCCGCCGACCCCGCCTACCTCATCTACACCTCCGGTACCACCGGACGCCCCAAGGGGGTGGTCGTCGAACACCGCAACCTCACCACCTACGTGGCCCGTTGTGTGTCGGCGTACCCGAGTCTGCGAGGCGCCTCGCTGCTGCACGCCACGATGTCCTTCGACGCCACCGTGACAAGCCTGCACGGGGCACTCGCCGCGGGCGGTCGGGTGCACATCGCCGCCGTCCACGAAGCGGGCGCGGACGCGTTGCCCGGCGACTACACGTTCCTCAAGGCCACGCCGAGCCATCTCGCGCTGCTGCCCGCCCTGCCGTACGACATCTCGCCCACCGAGGAGTTCATGCTCGGCGGCGAGGCCCTGGTCGGGGAGGCCCTGCGATCCTGGCGTCGGGACCATCCCGACGTACGGCTGATCAACCACTACGGCCCGACCGAGCTGACCGTCGGCTGCACCGACCACCGCATCGAACCGGGCGACGACCTGCCGTCCGGCCCGGTACCCATCGGGCGCCCCATGTGGAACACCCGTACCTACGTCCTGGACCCGTGGCTGAACCCCGTACCCGCCGGCGTCGAGGGTGAGCTGTACGTGGCGGGCGACCAGGTGGCCCGGGGCTACTGGAACCGGCCCGGTCTGACCGCCGAACGGTTCGTCGCCGACCTGTACGGGCCGCCGGGTGCCCGGATGTACCGCACCGGCGACCTGGCCGTGCGCCGGGCCGACGGCGTCCTGGAGCTGCGGGGGCGGGCCGACGGTCAGCTGAAGATCCGGGGCCTGCGGATCGAGCCCGGAGAGGTCGAGGGGGTGCTCACCGCCCACGACGCCGTCGACCAGGCCGCGGTGGTGGTCGGCGAGGACCGGACCGGCGTACGGCGGCTGGTCGGCTATCTCGTGGGACCGGACACCCTCACCGGGATCGACATGCGGGCGTACGCGGCGGAACGGCTGCCCGGCCATATGGTCCCCGAGGCGTTCGTGGTGCTCGACGCCCTGCCGATGACGCCCAACGGCAAGCTGGACCGGGCCGCGCTCCCCGCGCCGCCCGATGTGACGACCGCCCGAAGGACGCTCGCGCCGCGCACACCGCAGGAGGAGACCCTGCGCGGGCTGTTCGCCGAGACGCTCGGCCGGGATCCGCGGGAAGTGGGCGTGGACGACGGCTTCTTCGACCTCGGCGGCGACAGCATCACCTCCATCCATCTCGTCAGCCGCGCCCTCACGGCCGGGCTGCGGCTCACCCCGCGCGATGTCTTCGAGCAGCGGACGATCGCCGGACTCGCAGCGTTGGCAGCGGCACGTCCGGCCCCGGCACAGGAGGCCACCGCGGAGTCGGCGGTCGGCGAACTGCCGCTGACCCCGGCCATGCACCGACTTCGTGAACGCGGCGGCCCCGTCGGCTCGTTCAGCCAGTCGGCGCTGCTCGTCACGCCCGCCGACGCCGACGAGAAGCGTCTGACCGGCGCCCTCCAGGCAGTACTCGACCACCATGACGCGCTGCGGATGCGTGTGACGACGGACGGCGACTGGACCGCGTACATCCCGCCCGCCGGGAGCGTGGACGCGGCCGGACTGCTGGAGCGGGTCGCGGTTCCGGACGGTGACTTCGAGGCGGTGATCGAGCCGTTGACGTCTCAACTCTGTCCAAACAAGGGTGAGTTGGTGCGCGCGGTCTGGTACGACGCCGGACCCGACCGGCCCGGCCGACTGTTGCTGACGGTGCATCATCTGGCCGTGGACGGGGTGTCCTGGGGCATCCTCCGCGCCGATCTGGAAACAGTTTGGCGCGACGAGGAACTACCGCCGACCGGAACTCCGTTCAGGCAGTGGGCCCGGCTGCTGGAACGCGTGGCCGACACCCGGACCGTTGAACTGGCCGTCTGGCAGAACCTGTTGGACGCCCCCGACACACTGCTGGGCGCCCGGCGCCCCGACCCGGCGCGAGATGCCGTCGGCGCGATGTGCCACCACACCCGGATCCTCCCGGCCGAACAGGCCACCGATCTGCTCACCACGGTGCCCGCCGCCTTCCACGCCGGCCCTGACGACGTACTGCTCGCCGCCCTCGCCGTCGCCTTCGCGCGCCTTCGGCACCGTCCGGCGCTGCTGCTGGACGTCGAACGGCACGGGCGCGAGGAACTGGCCGAGGGGGTCGATCTGTCGCGGACGGTGGGCTGGTTCACCAGCGTCGTGCCGGTACGGCTCGACCTCACCGGCCTCGCCCTGGACGACTCCGCCGAAATCATCAGGAGCGTCAAGGAACAGCTGCGCGCCGTGCCCGATCACGGCATCGGCCACGGTCTGCTGCGCCACCTCAACCCGGCCACCGGGCCGCTTCTCGCCACGCTCCCGGTCCCGCAGGTCGGCTTCAACTACCTGGGTCGCACACCCGCCGCCGGCGCATCGCGGGCCGAATGGTCGCCGGCTCCCGAGGCGCTTCCCGGCCCGCTCGCGCTCGGCGCCGCCCACGCCCCCTCCCTGCCCGTCACCCACGGCCTGGAGATCACCGCGGTCGCCGCCGCCGAAGGACTGCGGGCCACCTGGTCCTGGGTCCCCGGCATCTGGTCGGCGGACGACGTGCACGCCCTGGCCGAGTTGTGGTGCGACGCCCTGACCGCCCTGACCCACGCCACCGCGGAGGGCGGACGGACCCCGTCCGACCTGCCGCTGGTGTCGCTGTCCCAAGCAGAGATCGCCGAACTCGAAGCCGAGTTCGGAAGCGAGTGGAGGTAACCCACGGTGAGCCGGTCCGGAATCTCCGACATCCTGCCCCTGTCCCCGTTGCAGGAGGGGTTGCTCTTCCACGCCCTGTACGACGACGACCGCAGCCCCGACGTCTACGCCGCCCAGCAGGTCCTGGAACTGACGGGCGACGTCGCCCCCGCCGCCATACGGGCCGCCGGGCAGGCCCTGCTGGACCGACACCCGAACCTGCGTGCCTGTTTCCGCCGCCGGGAGGCCGGACAGCCGTTTCAGATCGTGCCCACGGACGTCGAACTCCCTTGGTCCGAGGCCGACTTGTCGGCGCATGACGAGCCCGGCCGGGACACGGCGTGGGAGCGGCTGCTCGACGAGGAGCGCACCCGGCGATTCGACCTGTCTCAGCCGCCGCTCCTGCGCCATCTGCTCGTCCGGTGGGCCCCCGACCGCTACCGGCTGGTGATCACCAACCACCACATCCTGCTCGACGGCTGGTCCAAGCAGTTGCTGGTCCGTGAGTTCAGCGCACTGTACGCGGGCGAGCACCCGACCGCGCTCCCGACCGTACCGCCGTACCGCGACTACCTCGCCTGGCTGGCCCGGCAGGACCGCACCGCCGCCGAACGGGCCTGGCAGGGCGTCCTGTCCGGGGTGACCGGGCCCACCCTCCTGAGCCCCGCCGCCCCCGCCACGCCCGTCCTCCCCCGCGAACTCGTGGTGGAGCTGCCCGAGGAGCTCACCGCCCGCGCGGACACGACGGCACGCTCGCTGGGTGTCACCCTCAACACCCTTGTCCAGGGGGCCTGGGGCCTGTTGCTGGGCCGGTTGACCGGGCGTTGCGACGTGGTCTTCGGCCAGACAGTCACCGTCCGCCCGCCCGAACTGCCGAACGTGGCCTCGATGGTCGGCTTCTGCATCAACACTGTCCCCACCCGGGTCTGTTGGGACGAGGCGGACAGCATCGCCGAGCTCCTCACCGGCCTCCGGAGCCGACAGACGGAGCTGCTGCCTCACCAGTATCTCGGCCTCGCGGACATCCGGCGCGCCACCGGCACGGGTGACCTCTTCGACACCCTGCTGGCGTTCGAGAACTACCCCGCGTCCGCCGCCAAGGGCGCGTCCGAGGTCACCCGGCTCACGGCCCGTGACGCCACCCACTACCCGCTCACCCTCTCCGTCCTCCCCGGACGCCGGCTCGCCCTGCGCCTGTCGTACCGGCCCGACCTGTACGACGAGACGGGCGCCCGCGCCCTGTCGGACCGTTTCGCCCTGGTGCTGGGAGCCCTGGCGGCAGACCCGGCACGTCCCATCCGCGAGGTGGAGGCACTCCTGCCGGAGGAGCGCGAACGCCTCCTGGCCCGACCGGCCTCCGAGGCCGGACCGGCGGCCGCCACCCTTCCCGGGCTGTTCGCCGAACAGGCCGCCCGCACTCCCGACGCCACGGCCGTCGTGCACGAGGAGACCCGTCTCACCTACGCCGAACTGGACGCGCGGTCCAACCGCCTGGCACACCTGCTCGCCGAAAGGGGCGCCGGTCCTGAGCGGTTGGTCGCCCTGGCCCTGCCCCGCACCCCCGACCTCGTGGTGGCGGTACTGGCAGTACTGAAGACAGGTGCCGCCTATCTGCCGATGGACCCCGAGTACCCGGCGGAGCGGCTGGCGTTCATGCTGGCGGACGCCGACCCGGTGCTGCTGCTGGCTGCGGACGGCGCGGCGACGGAACCGCGGACGGGTGACGTACCCGTGGTCACGGTGGCCGAGTCGGTCAACTACCCGTCGTCCGCACCGAGGTTGCCGCCCCCGGACCCCGCCTGCGCGGCCTACGTCATCTACACGTCGGGCTCGACCGGCCGCCCCAAAGGTGTCCCGGTGCCGCACTCCAACGTCGTTCGGCTCTTCCGGTCCACCCGGCACTGGTTCGACTTCGGGCCGGACGACGTGTGGACGCTGTTCCACTCGTACGCCTTCGACTTCTCCGTGTGGGAACTGTGGGGCGCGTTGCTGCACGGCGGCACGCTGGTGGTCGTGCCGTTCACGGTCAGCCGTGAACCCGAGGAATTCCTGCGGCTGCTCGTCCAGGAACACGTCACCGTGCTGAACCAGACGCCGTCGGCCTTCGGCCAACTCCTGCGCGCCGACGCCGCCCTGCCAGAGCTGGGGCGTGAACTCGCCCTGCGTTACATCGTGTTCGGCGGTGAGGCACTCGACTTCGCCCGGGTCACCGAGTGGTACACCCGGCATCCCCAGGACGCACCCGTCCTGGTCAACATGTACGGCATCACCGAGACGACGGTGCATGTCACCGGCCTGCCGCTGACCAAGGGCGCGGAACGGGCCGCCCAGGGCTCGATCGGACACCCCGTCCCCGACCTGCGCGCGTACGTGCTGGACGCCGGGCTGCGGCTCGTACCGCCGGGTGTCACCGGTGAGTTGTACGTCGCCGGGGCGGGCCTGGCTCGCGGCTACCTGGGCCGGCCCGGGCTGACGGCGGGACGGTTCGTGGCCGATCCCTTCGGGAACCCCGGGGAGCGCATGTACCGCACAGGCGACCTGGCACGCCGTTCGGCGGACGGCGAACTGGAGTACATGGGCCGGGCCGACGACCAGGTCAAGATCCGCGGGTTCCGCATCGAACTCGGTGAGGTGGCGGCGGCGTTGGCCGACCGTCCCGAGGTCACCGAGGCCGTCGTCGTCGAACGGGACGGGCGGCTGGTCGGCTACGTCGTGGGCGGCGCCGCCCTGGACGCGGACACCCTGCGCCGCCACGCGGGACGCACACTCCCCGAGCACATGGTGCCCAGTGCTGTGGTGGTCCTGGACCGACTGCCGTTGACCGCGAACGGCAAACTGGACCGGGCCGCCCTGCCCGAGCCGGTGACGTCGTCCGGTGGGGGCCGTGCCCCGCGCACCCCGCAGGAGGAGATCCTGTGCGGTCTCTTCAGCGACGTCCTCGGCGTGGCCACGCACCGGGTGGGCACGGACGACGGGTTCTTCGACCTCGGCGGCGACTCCCTGCTCGCCATGCGGCTGACCGACCGGATCAGGGGCACGCTCGGCACCGCGCTGCCCGTCCGCGCGGTCTTCGAGGCACCGACTCCGGCCTCACTGGCCGAGCGCCTGAACGCCGAGGACACCGAACGACGCCCCGAACTCGCCCCGCGCGAAAGAGGCCACGACCCGATCCCGCTGTCGTACGCCCAGCAGCGCCTGTGGTTCATGAGCCGCCTCGACGCGGGCAACAGCACGTACACCGTCCCCTGGGCCCTGCGTCTCACGGGTCCACTCGACCTGTCGGCACTGCGGGCGGCCCTCGCCGACCTCGTGGCACGCCATGAACCGCTCCGTACGGTCTACCCCGACTTCCAGGGCTCCCCGTACCAGCGCGTCCTCGACCCTGAGGCGGGCCGACCGGATCTCGCCGTGCTGGCGACCGACGAGGCCGAACTCCCGGCACTGCTCACCGCCGCCGCCAGACATCGCTTCGATCTGTCGTCCGAACTCCCCCTGCGTGCCACCCTGTACACGCTCGACACCGACACACACGTCCTGCTGCTGCTCGCCCACCACATCGCTGTCGACGGCTGGTCCATGGCACCGTTGATGCGCGACCTGGAGACCGCCTACGCGGCGCGAAGCACCGAGCGCCTACCGGAGTTTCGGCAACTGCCGGTCCAGTATGCCGACTTCGCGCAGTGGCAGCGCGATCTGTTGGGCCTCGCAGCCGTGCCCGACAGCCTGATGAGCCGTCATATCGAATTCTGGCGGGCGGCCTTGGCGGGTGCTCCCGGTGAGTTGCCGCTTCCGGCCGACCGTCCGAGGCGCGCCGAACCCAGTGGCGACGGCGACCGGGCCGCCCTCACCATCGACGCGGAGCTGCACGCCGGGCTCGCCGAACTGGCCGCCTCCTCCAGGGTCACCCTCTTCATGGTGCTTCAGGCCGGGCTCGCCGCGCTGCTGACCCGGCTCGGTTCGGGCACCGACATCACCCTCGGCACCCCGGTCGCGGGACGCCCCGACGGAGGACTGGACGACCTGGTCGGCTTCTTCGTCAACAGTCTCACCCTGCGCACCGACACCTCGGGCAACCCCACCTTCCGCGAACTGCTGGACCGGGTACGGGAGTTCGACCTCGCCGCCTACGCCCACCAGGACGTGCCGTTCGACCTCCTCGTGGACGCCCTCAGCCCGGAACGCACCCTGGCCCGCCACCCCCTCTTCCAGGTAGTGATCGCCTTCACCGGTCACTCCGCGCACCCCGGCCTCTCACTGCCCGGACTGGACGTGACCCGCGAACCCGTGGAGACCGGCGCCGCCCGCTTCGACCTCTCCCTCTATCTGAGCGAGCGTCGCGACACCGACGGCAGCCCTGCGGGCATCGACGGCATCGCCGAGTACAGCACCGATCTGTTCGACCCGGCCACGGTCGAGCGGCTCACCCGGGTCCTGGTGCGCCTGCTGACCGCCGTCGCCGCCGACCCCGGCCTGCGCGTCGAGGACGTGGACCTCCTCGGGGACGACGTCCTCTTCCGGGCGCCCGTCGGCACGGCGCTGCCGGAGGCCGAGGCCACGACGACAGCGGTGACCGGTGGGCAGGAGCCCGCGACCCCTGCCGAGCGCGTCCTCGCCGCGCTCTTCCGGGAACTGCTCAGCCTCCCCGAAGTCCCGCTCGACGAGGACTTCTTCGCCCTCGGCGGCGACAGCATCTCCTCAATCCGGTTGGTGAGCCGGGCGGCCGAGGCCGGGGTCGTGATCAGCGCACGGGACGTCTTCAAGCACCAGACGGTGAAGGAGTTGGCGGCGGTGGCGCGCGGTCCGGTCGGCGGCGCGACCGCCGCTGACGACGGCCCGGCCCTCGGCCACATCCCCGGCGACGGAACAGGTTCGGTCCCGCTCACGCCCGTCATGCGGTGGCTGCTCGAACGCGGCGGCCCGATCGGCCGCTTCAGCCAGTCCGTCCTGCTGACGGTCCCGCCGGCGGCCGGCCTGACGCACCTGGCCGCTGCCTTGCAGTCCCTGTTCGACCACCACGACATGCTGCGAGCCCACCTCGACACCGACTCTGAGGCGAGTGCCGACCCGGTGCTCGACGTACGTGCCGTCGGCACCGTCCGCGCCGCCGAACTGCTCGACCGCCGGGACGTCTCCGCCGTGGACGACCTGCACACGGTCGTGGCCGAGGAATTCGACCGGGTCGTGGGTCTGCTCGATCCGGCAGCGGGCGCGATGGTGCGGGCCGTGTGGTTCGACGCCGGCCCGGACCGGCCGGGGCGACTGCTGCTGGTCGTCCATCATCTGGCCGTGGACGGTGTCTCCTGGCGCGTCCTCGTCCCCGACCTGGAGGCGTCCTGGACGGCTGTCGCGGCGGACCGGCGTCCCGAACTGCCCGCTGTCGGCACGTCGTTCCGTCGCTGGGCCATGGTGCTGGGTGAGCAGGCACGTACTCCGTCGAGGGCCGCCGAGGCCGAGTTGTGGCACGGTGTCGCGGACGCACCGCGCGCCCCGCTGGGCACGCGTCCGCTCGACCCCGACCGGGACACCGCCGCGACGACCCGCTCGCTGCGGCTGACCCTGCCGGCCAACACCACCGGCGCCCTCCTCACGACCGTCCCGGCCGCCTTCCGCTCCGGTGTCCAGGACGTCCTGCTGACCGGTCTCGCGCTGGCCGTCGCCGACCACCAGGGCACCCAGCACGTCGTCCTCGACGTCGAGGGCCACGGACGTGAGGAACTGGTTCCCGGGCTCGAACTGTCCCGCACCGTAGGCTGGTTCACCTCGCTCTACCCGGTCCACCTGGATCTGGCTGATGTGGACGTGGCCGACGCGCTGGCAGGCGGACCCGCCGCCGACCTGGCCACCCGCCGGGTCACCGGACAGCTGCGCGAACTGCCCGACCACGGCGCGGGTTACGGCCTCCTGCGCCACCTCAACCCGGACACGGCAGCCGAGTTGGCGAAGGCACCCGCTCCGTCCATCGGCTTCAACTACCTGGGCCGGTTCACGGCGCCCGCCACCACCGGTGCCGAGCCATGGGCCTTCGCCCCCGAGTCGTCGGCACTCGGCTCCGGCACCGACCCGGGCCTCGCCGCCGCCCACATCCTCGACGTCAACGCGGTCGTCCACGACACGGGCACCGGACCGCACCTGCTGGCCGACTGGTCGTGGCCCGACGGCGTACTGACCGAACCCGAGGTGCGGGCGCTGGCCGAGTCCTGGTTCACCGCCCTCACGGCACTCGTGTCGCGGACCGGCGACAGCGCCGGCGCCGGGTCCGGCATGGCGGTCGCGGGTCTGTCCCTCGACGAGCTCGACGAGTTGGCGGCGGGTCTCGACGACTGACCCCCGAAAGGCCCGAGAAGTTCGGAAGAGACAGCGAGACGAGAAGACGACATGACGCAGCAGCCCGCGCTGGCCGACGTACTCCCCCTGACCCCGCTCCAGGAGGGGCTGCTCTTCCACGCCCTGTACGAGCACGAACGGGACGCCCCAGACGTGTACGTCGTCCAGCTGGTCTTCGAACTCGAAGGCCCGGTGGACCCCGTACGCCTCCGCGCCGCCGGCCAGGCGCTGCTGGACCGCCACCCGAACCTGCGGGCCGCCTTCCGGCGACGCAGGGGCGGCCGGCCGGTGCAGGTCGTCCCGCACCGGGCGACGCTGCCGTGGGCGGAAGCCGACGTGTCCGGGCCGGACACCGACTGCGAGAAGGCGTGGAACGCCCTTCTGGACGACGACCGGCGGCGGGGCTTCGACCCGGCCACCCCACCCCTTCTCCGCTGCACCCTGGTCCGCACCGGAGCCGGCCGCCATCGGCTACTCATCACCCACCACCACATCCTGCTCGACGGCTGGTCGGTCTCCGTGCTCCTACGGGAACTGCTCGACCTGTACGCCGCCGACAACGACCCGGCGGTGCTCGCCCCCGCCCCGCCGTACCGCGCGTTCCTCCAGTGGCTGGAACGCCGCGACCGTGCCGCCGCCGAGATCGCCTGGCGGGAGGCGCTGGCCGACGTGACGGAGTCGACCCGGCTGGCCCCGGACACCCCGTCGAGCACCGCTTCGGAGGCCATGGTCCCGGTGCAGGCCCGCACCGAACTGTCGGCGGAGACCGGGGCGGCCCTCACGGCACGCGCCCGGAGCCTCGGCGTCACCGTCAACACCCTGGTCCAGTCCGCCTGGGCTCTCCTCCTGGGCCGGCTGACCGGCCGCGACGACGTCGTCTTCGGCACCACCGTCTCCGGCCGGCCGCCCGAGCTGCCCGGCGTCGAGTCCATGGTCGGCCTGTTCATCAACACCGTCCCGACCCGGGTCCGGCTGCGCCCGGCGGACTCCCTCGGCCGGCTGCTCCACGACGTCCGGGACACGTACGTCCACCTCCTCGACCACCACCATCTCGGGCTGGCCGACATCCAGCGGGCGGCCGGCGTTCCGGAGCTGTTCGACACCCTCCTCGTCTTCGAGAACTACCCGATGGAGCCCGAGGCGACCGGCGACGTCGATTCGGGCGGCGGCAGTCGGCTCCGGGTCACCGGATCGAGCGGGCGCGACGCGACCCACTACCCGGTGACCCTCGTCGCCGTCCCCGGAGACCGGCCCCGCTTCCGGCTGGCCTACCACCCCGGGCCGTTCGACGCCGGATGGGCCGACGCCACGCTCGCCCGGCTGGTGAGGGTCCTGGAGGCCATGGCCGCCGACCCGGACCTCCCGCAAGGGCGCCTCGGCATGCTGGCGCCCGGTGAACTCCCCCGGCCGGTCCGGCTCCCGCCCGCCGCGGCCCACACCCTGCCCGGTCTGTGGTCGGCCCAGGTCGCGGCCACCCCGGACGCCGACGCCGTACTCGACCGGGACACCCGGCTCACGTACCGCGAACTGGACGCCCGGGCCGAGCGGCTGGCCGACCGCCTCACCGCCCTCGGTGCGGGACCCGAGCAGGTCGTGGGCATCGCGCTCCCCCGCACCGCCGAACTGGTCGTCGCAGTCCTCGCGGTGCTCAAGTCAGGCGCCGCCTATCTCCCCCTCGACCCCGCCTACCCGGCCGACCGCCTCGCCTACATCGTCGACGACGCCCGTCCCGTCGTCGTCCTCACGACAACGGAGACGACCGGAGCGCTGCCCAAGGACACCCCGAGGCTCGACATCGGCAGTGCACTGATCACCACTCAGAAAGTATGTTCCAAGGCCGAGTTGCGGCCGGAGAACCTCGCCTACATCACCTACACCTCCGGTTCCACGGGCCGCCCCAAGGGTGTCCTGGCCACGCACCGCAACGCGGTCGAGTTCGTCGAGTGGACGCACCGCGAGTTCGGGCACGACCGGCTGGCCAAGGTGCTTTTCTCGACCTCTCTCAACTTCGACGTGTCGGTGTTCGAGATCTTCTCGCCCCTGCTGTGCGGCGGTCGCGTCGAGATCGTCGAGAACCTCCTCGCGCTCACCGACGGCACTCCTCGCGACGTCGGCCTGATCAGCGGTGTACCCACGGTCATGGCCGGTGTGCTCGCGGAACGACCCGCTGTCTCGCCGCACACGGTGGCCCTCGGTGGTGAACCGATTCCCGGGCGGCTCCGCGCCGCCGTCGAGGCCGCCTTTCCCGGGGTGCGGCTGGTCAACTTCTACGGCCCCACCGAGGCGACGATCTACGCCACCGCCTGGCAGTCGGACCCGCACCCGGGCGACGGCTCCGCACCGCCCATCGGACACCCCCTGGCCCGTAACCGGGTCCTGCTGCTCGATCACGCCCTGCACCCCGTTCCCGACGGAGCCGTCGGCGAGGTGTACATCGCGGGCGGCGGACCTGCCCGCGGCTACCTCGGCAGGGCCGCTCTCACCGCCGAACGGTTCGTCGCCGACCCGTTCGGCGAGCCGGGGGAACGCCTGTACCGGACGGGCGACCTCGCCGTACGTGGCCCGGACCGGCAGCTGCGTTTCCTGGGCAGGGCCGACCACCAGGTGAAGGTCCGGGGCTTCCGTATCGAACTGGGCGAGATCGAGGCCGTACTCGCCGCCCATCCGGCCGTCGCCGGTGCGGCAGCGGCGGTACGGGAGGACGGCCGCGGCGGAAAGCGACTCGTCGCGTACGTCGTCCCCGCCGAAGGACCGCCTCCGGGCGAGGAACCGGAAGGCGGGGCCGTGTCGACCGACGACCTGCGCGACCACCTCGCCGGCACACTCCCCACCCATATGGTCCCCTCGGCTTTCGTCGCGGTCGCGGCCCTCCCCCGTACCGCCAGCGGCAAGCTCGACCGCAGGGCACTGCCCGCCCCCGACGCGACGCCCCACGGCGCCAAGGCGGCTCCACGTACCGGCACGGAGGAGTCACTGCGCGAGATCTTCGCCGAGGTCCTCGGTCTCGACCCGGCCAGGGTCGGCGTCCACGACAGCTTCTTCGACCTCGGCGGCCACTCCCTGCTGGCGCCCCGTCTCACCTCACGCATCCGTGTCGAACTCGGCACCGACCTGCCCCTGCGCGTTCTCTTCGACACCCCGACCGTGGCGGCACTGGCCCGCCGGGCGGGAGACGGCGACCAGAACGTGGACACCGGCGCGGCTCCGCTGGGCCCGCTGCTCCCACTCCGTACCCGAGGCCGTCGCGAGCCTCTCTTCTGTCTGCCGCCGGCCTCCGGCCTGTCATGGGGGTTCGCCGGACTCGCCCGCCATATCGCCCCGGACCGCCCGCTGTACGGACTGCAGTCCCGTGGCCTGCTCCCGGGCCAGGAACCGGCCGGCACCCTCGCCGAGGTGGTCGCCGAGCACACCGCCCGCATTCGCGAACTCCAGCGGCACGGCCCGTACCACCTGCTCGGCTACTCCATGGGCGGTCTCGTCGCGTACGAGGTGGCGGTCGGTCTCCGGGCGGCCGGCGAACAGGTGGCACTGCTCGCGCTGCTCGACGCCTTTCCCGGGGCCTGGACCTCGCAGGGCCCCGCCCCGTCCGACCGTCCGGCACTGCTGCGCAGCCTCCTCGGCATCCTGGGCCGAGAGGCGCCCGTGAACGAGGACGAGTGCAAGGCCGACGAGCCGCTCACCGACGCGCGGTTCGCAGCGCTGGTCCGTCGGGTGGCCGACATGCCGGGCAGTCTCGACGACGCCGAACTGGCCGCCCTCGTCGACGTGACGGCCAACAACCGGCGCCTGCTCGGCGAGTTCGCCCCCACGTCGTACGACGGTGACCTGCTGTTCTTCACCGCCGCACAGGATCCGGACGCGGTCCCCGACCGCTACGGCGCCTGGCGGCCGTACATCTCGGGCCGCATCGACAACCACGATGTCCCCTGCACCCACGGGGAGTTGACCCGGCCCGCGGCCCTGGACCGCATCGGGCCGGTACTGGACAGCCACCTCAGGAGGAACCCGACATGAGCACCAACCCCTTCGACGACGACAGCATCGAGCACCTCGTGCTGGTGAACGACGAGCACCAGCACTCCCTGTGGCCCGCGTTCGCCGACGTCCCGGCCGGCTGGACCGTCGTCCACGGCCGGGCGAGCCGCCAGGCCTGCGTGGACTACGTCGGCGAGCACTGGACCGACATGCGCCCCAAGAGCCTCATCGAGGCCATGGGGCAGTGAGCACGCACGACACGAAGAACAGCGCGAGCAACGCCGCGAGGAACGACGAACACGGAGAGATCGACGACCATGCGTGACACGACCAAGCTGGTGTGCCTGCCGTACGCAGGAGCCGGCGCCTCGTTCTACCGGCCCTGGACCGCCCTGGCAGGCGCCGAGTTGGAAATCGTGGCGCTGCAACTCCCGGGCCGGGAAAGGCTGATCGACGAGGAGCCGTACCGAGACGTCCACCGGGCCGTCGACGGGCTCCTCGGCCAACTGCGGGAGCGCCTCGGCGACGAGGGCGGCCGGGTAGCCCTCTTCGGGCACAGCCTCGGCGCCGTGCTCGCGTACGAACTCGGCCACCGGCTGGCCGCCGAGCCCGGCGTCGAGCCGGTCCACCTGTTCGTCAGCGGGTCTCCTGCGCCCGGCCGGGGCCGTGCGGGGAGGGCCACCGGGCTGTCCGACGACGAATTCCTCGCCCGCGTCGGCGAGTTCGCGGGCTACCGCCACCCCGCCTTCGACGACCCGGAGATGCGCGAGCTGCTGCTCCCCGCTCTGCGCGCGGACGTGGAGATGCACGAGAACCACACCCCGTCGACCGAACTCCCCCTGGATCTGCCCCTCACGGTCGTCCGGGGCCGGGACGACGAGCTGGTCGGCCACGACGACGCCGTGTCCTGGAGCAAGACGACCGCCCGAGACTTCACGTATGTCGAGCTCCCCGGCGGCCACATGTACCTGACGGAGGCCGCGCCCGCCCTCGTCCATGTCATCGCGTCGAAGCTCGCCTCGTAGTTCGCCTCGAAGCCTGCTCCCTGAAGGAGTTCCTGATGCGTCTGCACGGAAAGTCGGTTCTCGTCACCGGTGCCGCCCGTGGGCTCGGCAGGGCCACCGCGGTCGCCTGTGCCGCCGAGGGCGCCGACCTCACGCTGCTCGACATCTGCGCCGACCTGTCCGGCGTGCCCTACCCGCTGGGCACGCCGAGCCAGTTGGAGCACACCGCCGACCTGTGCCGCGAGGTGGGCGCCGCCGTCCTCACCGCGGCGGCCGACATCCGCGACCTGCTCGCCGTACGGGAGGCCGTGGCGCGGGCCGAGGACCGGTTCGGCCGCATCGACGTCGCCGTCAACAACGCGGGCATCGCCGCGCCCTCCGGCAGACCGGTGCACGAGATCGACGAGGACGAGTGGTCCCTGATGATCGACGTGGACCTCTCCGGAGCCTGGCGGGTGATCCGCGAGGTCGGCAGGGCGATGAGCGCCCGGCGCGCCGGCAGCATCGTGAACGTCGCCTCCACGGCCGGACTCGTCGGCTACCGGCACTTCGCCGGCTACGTCGCCGCCAAACACGCCGTCGTCGGCCTCACCAAGGCCGCCGCCCTCGACTACGCGCCGACCAAGGTACGCGTGAACGCCGTCTGCCCGGGATCGGTGCGCGACGACGCGCAGGCCGAGGGCCGGATGCTCGCCGAGATCGCCAGGGCACTCGAAGTGCCGGTCCACGAGCACGAGAAGACCTTCGTCGAGGCGCAGCCCATGAACGCGCTGATCGAACCCGAGGACGTCGCCGCCGCGATCGTCTTCCTCGCCTCCGACGAGTCCCGACAGATCACCGGCACGGTCCTGACCGTGGACGGCGGCTTCAGCATCCGCTGACTCCGACTCCGACTCCCTCGAGCATCAAGGAGTAGTACGGCCCGTGAACGCCTCACCGCCCGATCCCACCCGCTGCCACGCGATCCGCGTCCGGTCCGCCCGCTTCCCGGAGTCCGTCGGCGATCGGGAACTGTGGATCGAGGACGTGCCCGTTCCGGCCACGGACCCCCTCGCCGAGCGCCGCCGGGCCATCGAACTCGCCCGTCCGGCAGATGACATACGCAGGGTCCTGCTCCGTTACGCCGACGGCGTGTCCGACCTGATTGTGGTGAGCCGACGCGGCGGCCACGACCGTACGCCCGTTGACCGGCCGCCGACCGCGTCCCCTCCCTCCTGGGGCCTGGGCGACGACGGTCCCGCCGCCGGCTTCTCCGTCGCCCTGACCCAGGAAGGGCAGGGCAGGGAGGAAGGACGGGAAGGTGACGAGGCGAGCTGGCTCACCGCGTTGGCCGTCACCCTGCGCCGCTACGACCCCGATGTCCCGCCGGTCATCGGCACGGATCACGGCGGCCTCACCGTCGAACAGGCCGCCACGCTCGGCGAGTCGAAGCCCTCCCCCGCGACGGGCCCCGCCCTCACGGGCCTGCTCTTCGCCACGCGGGACACGGGCGAGTGGGAGGGAGAAAGGGACACGGAAGGGCAAGGGGAAGGGGAAGCGACGGGCAGGGCCGAGGCCCAGTACGTGCCGTGCCTCGCGCCGCCCTTCGCGCTCACGGTCTCCGTCTTCCGGGACTCGGGCGGCCCGCGGCTGCGCTGCGACTATCTGGGCAGCCACTTCTCGGCGGAGATCGCCGCACAGTTCGTACGGCACCTCGTGCACGTACACGGGCAGGTCCTGAACCTTCCGCACACACCGCCGGACGATGTCGAACTGCTCGACGAGGCGGAGCGCCTCCGCATTGCGGCACTCGGCCGCCCGTCCCGCCCGCCGGCCACCGCGACAACCCCCGCGAGCGTGCCCGCCGGACTCGACAGGATCGTGGCGGCGTCGCCGGACCGCGTCGCGCTGACCGACGGCCCCAGCGTCCTGACATACCGCGAACTCGGCGCGCGGGCCGACCTGTTGGCAGCAGGGCTGCGGGCGCGCGGGGTGGTCGGCGGCGACCGGGTGGGCGTATGTCTGGAGCGTTCCGCCGAACTCGTCGTCGTTCTCCTCGCCGTGCTGAAGGCCGGCGCGACCTATGTCCCCCTGGACCCCGCCTACCCGGCGGACCGGCTCGCTTACACGGCACGGGACGCGGAGTTGGGCGTGGTGATCACCCGGCTCCCGGAGTTCCCGGCGGAGGCGGACCGTGTACGGGTGACGCCGGACGAACTGGCGGACGACCGGCCCCCGGAGCGGAACGCGGACCTTCCGTCCCCTTCGCCCGACGACGCCGCCTACGTCATCCACACGTCCGGCTCGACCGGCCGCCCCAAGGGCGTCGTCGTACCGCACCGCAACGTGGTCGCCCTGGTCGACGCGACCCGCGACGAGTACGGGTTCGGCGAGGCGGATGTGTGGACGTGGTTCCACTCCGCTTCCTTCGATTTCTCGGTGTGGGAGATCTGGGGCTGTCTGCTGACCGGCGGACGGCTGGTCGTGGTGCCGTACTCGGTCTCCCGCGAGCCGGACAGCTTCCGCGATCTCCTCGTCGCCGAGCAGGTCACCGTCCTCAGCCAGACCCCGTCGGCCTTCGCCCAGCTCCTGGACGTCGATCACGGCGACGTGGCGGTGCGGCTCGTCGTATTCGGCGGTGAGCCGCTGGACGCGCGCATGCTGTTGCCCTGGTTCGACCGGCATCCCGAGCGGCGCTGCCGGGTGGTGAACATGTTCGGCATCACGGAGACCACCGTCCACGTCACCGAGCAGACCCTCACCCGGAGACTGGCTCTGACCGGCACCCGTTCCGTCGGACCCGCCCTGCCCGGCTGGCACCTCTACGTGCTCGACCCGGCCGGACGGCTGCTGCCGCCGGGAGTGGCCGGTGAGGTCTGCGTCGGCGGTGCGGGGGTGGCGCTCGGCTACCTGGGCCAGGAGGAGTTGACGCGCCGACGATTCGTTCCGGATCCCTTCACCGACGGGGTGATGTACCGCAGCGGTGACCTCGGGCGGCTTCGCCCCGACGGACGGCTCGAACACCTCGGGCGGATCGACAGCCAGGTGAAGATCCGCGGCTTCCGCGTCGAGCTCGACGAGATCCGCTCCGTTCTGCTGGAGGATCCCGCCGTGCGCACGGCGGCCGTCCTGGTACGCCGTGCGGACCCGGCCGACGCCGCCACCGCCAGGATCGACGCGTACGTGGTCCTGTCGCCGGAGGCCGATCCGGGCGCGGTCAGAGAGCGGGCCGCCGGAATCCTGCCCGAGTACATGCTCCCGGCCACGGTCAGCGCGCTGGACGCACTCCCCCTGACCCCCAACGGCAAGCTGGACGCGGCACGGCTCCCCGCGCCGGCGGCCCACCGGGCACGGGAAGAGCCGAGCGCAGGCCCTGTCGTCTCCTCTCCCGACGACCTCACCGCAACCCTGACGGTCATCTGGAGCGAGGTCCTGGGCGTACCGGTCGGTCCGGACGACGACTTCTTCGAACTGGGCGGCAACTCCCTGTTCGCGGTCCGTATCGGCGCCGCCCTGCGCGCCCGGGGTCTGCCGGCCCCGCGCCTGCGGGAGTTGTACCGCCACCCGACGGTCCGGGCGACGGCCGCGAACCTCGTGGCGTCCGCCGGCCCGTTCCGCCGCTTGACTACCTGACGCTGATCTCCGCGACCTGGAGACGGTGCAGGGGGGTGGCACCCTCGGCCCGGGTCCGCAGCGTCGTACGGCGTCCAGCCGGGCTTGGTGGGTCGTACGCCGGCCGCGTAGGCGGACAGGGCGTACAGCGTGCCGCCGTTCCACGCGTGGTTGTCGGTGCCCTCTGCCTTGGTCCACAGCTCCCACAGTGTGCAGGAGGCGGGGTCGGTGACCTGGGCGGCGTAGCGGTTGCGCATCCGTTCCGCAGCGTCGCGTCCACACTATCCAGCAGGTCGGCGTAGAAGGCGTTGCGGATGCTCGCGAGCAGCACGCCGATCGTGTAGGCACGGCCCCGCATGCCGCGGGCGGCGGCGTACGGACGATAGTCGAGTTCGGCCATCGCGGCGCGCACCCGCTCACGCATCGCCGGGCTCACGCCATAGGCGTTGGTCAGCACCTTCGACACGGCGGAGGTCGACACTCCCGCGCTACGCGCGACGTCGGCGATGGTCGCCCTTTTCGAGCCGCCCGCTGATGGCATGGGATCCCCGCCTCCGCTGTCGTGCGCCACCCACTTCGGCGCCTCCGGAACGTTACTCGCAGATGGCTTGACGGCTCCGCCGGTTGACCTCGGTGTTCCGGGCGATCCCTTTGTGGCACGTTTCACGAAAGGCCCTCCACGACAGACTCGGCGCCGCCTGCTGAGCCGCAACAGCGCCAAGTGCGCGCGGACGTCTGGTTCGCCCGACACCGCCGCCGGCCTCAGGGGTCGTCACAGCGGTGGCCTCGCGCGGTCGTGACGAGGCGTCCGGCGAACGGGAGGTACGTCCGTAGACTCGGCGACAGCCGTTCCCAGGGAGAAGGAATCGGATGGAGCCACCAGTTCGACGCCGCCGCGTCACGATCGTCGATGTCGCACGCCACGCCCAGGTGTCCACCACCGCGGTGTCCAAAGTGCTGCGCAACGCCTACGGAGCCAGCCCCGAAATGCGCGTCAAGGTACGACGCGCCATGGACGAACTCGGCTACCGGCCCCACGCCGGCGCCAGAGGACTGCGCGGCCAGACCTACACCATCGGCGTCATGCTCCCCGACATCCGCAACCCCTTCTTCCCCGATGTCCTCGACGGCATCACCCACCGCCTGCGCGACACCGAATACCAGGTCCTCCTCGGCCCCGGCTGCAACGGCGAAAAAGAAGAAGCACGCGTCACCGAAGCCATGCTCGACCGCGGTATGGACGGCCTCCTCCTCATCGCCCCCGTCTCACCCCGCACCCACCTCGAACACATCGCCTCCCGCGTCCCCACCACCGTCGTCGGCCGCCACGGAACATCCCCCCTCTACGACACCGTCACCAACGACGACATCCACGGCGCCACCCTCACCGTCCACCACCTCACCACCCTCGGCCACCGCCGCATCGCCCACATCGAGCACCACGAAACCGACCCCACCCGCCTCGCCGAAATGCCCAACGCCCAACGCGCCGACGGCTACCGACAAGCCATGCACGCCCACGGACTCACCGAACACATCGACATCATCTCCACCACCTACACCCAACAAGGCGGCTACCAAGGCACCCGCGAACTCCTCACCCGCCCCCACACCCCCACCGCCATCTTCGCCGGCGCCGACATCGTCGCCATGGGCGTCCTCGAAGCACTCAACGAAGCCGGCCTCACCGCCCCCCACGACATCTCCGTCGCCGGCTACGACAACACCACCTACGCCGCCCTCGGCCCCATCTCCCTCACCAGCATCGACCAAGCAGGCCACCAGATCGGCGACAACGCCGCCCGCCTTCTCCTCGAACGCCTCACCAACCCCAACAAACCCACCGAACAGATCACCCTCACCCCCACCCTCGTCCCACGCCGCACCACAGGCCACCCACCGGCATAACCCGTCGCCCCGCACAGTGGGCCCGGACGCGTACGGAAGCTCGGCCGCGCCGGATCAGGCCTCGGCCAGGGGAAGGGTCACCTCGAAGCGGCAGCCGCCGGGTACGTTGCGCACGGCGGCCTGTCCACGGTGTGCCTCGACGATGCCCCGGACGATGGCGAGGCCGAGCCCGGCGCCGGCCGGAGGGGTACGGGCATGCGTGCCGCGCCAGCCGGTGTCGAAGACCCTGGGCAGATCGTCGTCCGGGATGCCCCCGCAGCCGTCGGTGACGGACACGACGACACCGTCCGGGGAACGCTCGGCGGCGACCGCGACCGTACCGTCCGAGGGTGTCCGGCGGATCGCGTTGACCAGCAGATTGCTCAGCACCCGGCTCATCTCCTTGCCGTCCACCTCGACCGGCACCGGCTCGATGCGATCGCCGATCAGCCACACGCCGTGCTCTCGGGCGAGGGCGTCCGCTCCGGCGAGGGCGTCGCCGACCAGGTCGTACATGGAGATGCGCGAAGGCGAGAGGGCGAGCGCCCCGGCGTGGATGCGGGAGAGTTCGAAGAGGTCCCCGACCATGTCGTTGAGACGTTCGACCTCGGTGCGCATCTGGCGGAGGTAGCGCTGGGGGTCGGCGGCGACGCCGTCCTCCAGGGCCTCGGACATGGCGCGCAGTCCCGCGAGTGGGGTGCGCAGGTCGTGCGAGATCCACGCGACCAGCTCACGCCTCGATGTCTCCAGCGCCCGCTCACGGTCGCGGGACGTGGCGAGCTTCGCACTGGTGCTGGCCAACTCCCGGCTCAGCGCGGCGAGTTCGGCGTTCGCCGAGCCATGGGGAGCCGCGAAGTGGCCGCCGTCGCCGAAGGAACGGGCAGCGGCGGTGAGTGCCCTGCTGCCGGCGACGACCCACCGGCCGAGCAGCAGGGCGGTGGCCAGGGAGACGACCGCCGCCATCGCGACGACCATGGTGACGACGGTCAGGTCGTGCGTGGACAGGAACATGGCCCTCGCCACGGACAGTGTGCCCGCGAGCATGGCCGTCACGGCCACGGCCGCGACCACGGCGAGGGACATGGTCAGCGAGCGTCGCCTGATCAGCCACAGCACGCCCGCCCCGAGCAGCCCGGCCGCGACAGCGCCGAGAAAGGCGAACAGGGCGATCAGCAGGAAGTCGCGCATGCTCACACCGCCTCCTCGAACGGGGTGGCGTCGAAGCGGTAGCCCACTCCCCACACCGTCTGGATCAGCTGCGGCCTGGCCGGGTCGTCCTCCACCTTGCCCCGCAGCCGACGTACATGGACGGTGACGGTGGACAGGTCACCGAAGTCCCAGCCCCACACCTCACGCATCAGTTCCTCTCGGCTGTAGGCACGCCCGTGGTTGCGCAGGAAAAAGGCGAGCAGGTCGAACTCGCGGAGCGTGAGGCCGAGTTCGACGCCGTTCTTGGTGGCGCGCCGGGCGGCCGGGTCGACGGTGATACCTGCCCCCTGTACCGGGTGCGCCGCTGTGGCGGGCCGGGACCGGCGCAGTACCGACTCGACCCGCAGCACCAGCTCACGAGGGCTGAAGGGCTTCGTGACGTAGTCGTCGGCACCCACTTCGAGGCCCAGGATCCGGTCGCCCTCGTCGCCGCGGGCGGTGAGCATGATGACCGGCACGGGCCCGCGGGCCCGGATACGGCGGCACACCTCCAGGCCGTCCATGCCGGGCAGCATCAGGTCGAGCACCACCAGGTCCGGCCGGTGGGCGGCGGCCCGCACGAGCGCCGACGGCCCGTCCCCGGCCCGGTCCACGTCGTACCCGGCACGGTCGAGATAGCCGGAGACGACCTCGGCGACCGTCGGATCGTCGTCCACGACGAGCACACGCATCGCGCCTCCACGTCCACGTGGGGCAAGCTCGGAACCTGCGGATTCGTGCGACTGCTGCATGCCTCCAGTTTCCCACCGGCCCCGCTTCCCGGCGGCGCGGCCGTCCTGACGTCCGCGTTTCGTAAGAACCTGGCTCCGCTGTCCGTGGGGCTCGATCGAGCGGGCATCACCGCCCGTTGTCACCACCCCGTCAGCAGCAGGTGGTTGAGGAGCAGGGCGAGGGTGGCCTGGGCGGCGAGCCAGACGCGGGGGCGGGTCAGGAACGCGCATGCCGGGAGCAGCCAGAGTGCGAACGGCAGCCAGATGCGCTCTGTCTCCGCCTTGCTCATGCCGGAGAGGTCGGCGGCGAGGAGGGCGAGCAGCGCGGCGAACACGAGCACGGCGAGCCGGGATCCGGGGGTGTCGACGCTCGCGCGCGGGAGCCCGCGGAGCACCTCGCGTACCGGCGCCGCGCCGGCTCTCCGCAGGCCCGCGACCGTCGCCGGTCCCACCAGCAGTACCGTGCACGCGAGGTTCGCCCACACCCAGTAGCCGTACGGACGGACCCCGCCGGCCCCCTCGAAATAGCGGGTGACGAGCAGGTGGTAGGCCTCCCACCAGTTGAAGCCGGCGAAAGTGAAGGCGGCCGGGACGACCACGAGTCCGGCGAGGACGTACGGGAGCGGGCGCAGCCGTCGGGAGCCGAGCAGTACGACGCAGGCGGCGATCACGGCGAACAGTGTCAGGCCGTACGAGAGATACGCGGTGAGGCCGAGGAGGAGCCCGGAGGCGAGGCCCGCCGACCGCGGTCGGTGCCCGGTCACCGCGAGGGCGAGGAAGGCGAGGGCCCAGGCGGCGACGGCCGCGAAGTAGCCGTCCGCGGAGGTGCCCATCCACACGGCTGCCGGGGCCAGGGCCAGGAAGGGGGCCGCCCGGCGCGCGAGTTCCTCGCCGCACAGGACGCGCACGGTGACGAGGACCGCCACGGCCGCCGACGCGCCGACGGTGATGCACCAGACGCCCGCCCAGGCCCCGCCGCCGAGCCCGATCCGGTCGAGGAGGACGAAGGTGAGGGTGGCCCCGGGGGGATGTCCGGCGACGTGCGCGGGCCAGGCCCCGGGTGAGTGGATCAGGATGTGGTGAGTGAAGTCCCTCAGTGCGGCGTGGATGTCCTGGAAGCGGTTGACGGGGCCGATGACCTGCAGGTACTCGTACTTGGTCGTCAGTCTCCGGGCGACGCCGCGCTGCCAGCCGTCGACCAGGGCGAGCGAGAACGTCCACGCCGTTGCGGTGCCGTAGACGGTGATCAGCAGGGCGCGCCAGGGCAGTCGGGCGCCGAGGAGCGGCCCGTACGCGACGACGGTGACGGCCACGATGAACGCGGCGGGGGTGCCGGGGCCGAGGTGCGGCTCCCAGTGGCCGTAGAGGGGCGGGAAGCTGACATGAAGGGTGCCGTATCGGTGCTCGACGGCGGTCCCGATCACAGCGGCCGTCGTGACGAGCAGGGCTGCGGTCAGGACCGTGTACAGGTCCCGGAGATGATCGCGGTTCACACCGGTCGGTGGGGCTGAGCCAGGGCGGAGAGCCGTTTTCATCTCTCTGCCACCATCCTGCCCGGCGACGGGTTCCGGTCCTGCCGACTGCTGATCACAGTGGTGGCCCCCCTTCGGCCGCTGCGGTCGCCTCGGCATCCGGGGTTGCGCAGGGCGACGAAGGAGCGGCCGCCGGTCGTCCACTGGCGCTCCGGGTGCCAGCCGGCCCGCGTCGCGAGCCGGAGGAGGGCCGGGGTGCCGAGGCGGGCCCAGGGGAAGGATGGCCCGGCGGACCCGTGAGCGCCGGCGGTGAGACGGACGACCTGGACGGTGACGCGTTCGCCGGTCTCGCTGTCGGGGGCGGTCTCGGTGATCAGGAGGCCGCCAGGGCCGAGGAGTTGGGACATCCGCCGCAGAAGGGCGTCCGGATCGCCACCGATGCCGATGTTGCCGTCGATGAGCAGGACGGTGTCCCAGCGTCCTTCGGCGGGGAGCGGTTCGAAGACGGAGCGGCGCAGAGCCTGACCGCCGAGCCGCACGGTGCGGGTGACGGCGGCTTCGCTGATGTCGACGCCGAGGGCGGGCAGGCCACGGGAGGCGAGTTCGGCGACAAGCCGTCCCGGCCCGCAACCGACATCGAGTACGGCCCCTTCACAGTGGTCCAGAACCCTCATGTCGGCCGCGTCGGCTCCGGCGCACCAGCGTTCCACTTCCAGCGGCAGCAGCCAGCCGTCGGACCGGCGCAGGAAAAGCGGGCCCCTGCCGGTGACCAGGGCCTCGGAGTACGGGTCGGCGGACCAGGGGCGCGGGGTGCCTGGCAGCGTGACAGGCGTGGGACAGTCCGCGCCGATCGTCCTGGGCGAGGTGATCTCGTGTGCGGTGCTCATCGGCCGGCGGTCACCCGGAACCGCCCCAGCTCGGCGGCGAACCGGCTGTGCGGGGCCGACGCGGCGACCGCCTCCGCGTCGCGCGCGGTGTCCACGTCCCGGAGGCACGGCAGGTCGCGCACCCGCAGGCCCGCCATGACGAGCCGCTCACGCTGTACGGCACCTGTCGTGGGTGTCGACATCGGCACGCCCCGCAGCAGTTCGGGGTCGGGGCGGGCGAGACCGAGTGCCCAGAAGCCGCCGTCCTCGGCCGGGCCGACGTACGCGTCGCAGTCGGCGAAGTCCACGGTGAGCAGTGCGGACGTCACCTGCGGGGTGTCCATGCCGATGAGCAGCGCGGGTCCGTCGCAACCGGCGAAGGCGTCGGCCAGGCGCTCGTCCAGACCTCCCGCGCACTGCGGGACGACGTCGAATCCGGGCGGCAACCAGGGGCCCGGAACGCCGTCGAACACCAGTACGCGGCGCCGGGCGGGGGTGGCCGCGACTGTCCGCAGGGTGTCCACGAGCGCGGCCTCGGCGAGCGCCGCCGCTTCCCGGGGTGTGAAGGGCGGAGTGAGCCGGGTCTTGACCCGGCCCGGCCGCGGCTCCTTGGCGATGACGAGGAGTGTGGTCATGGGGCGGTTCACTGGGCGATTCCTCCTGGGAGTACGGCGACCGGGGCGACGACGGCGTCTTCCCTGACCACCGGCGGTTCGGACAGGACCCGGCCCATGTCCCGTACCGCCTGCCAGGTCCCGCGCCAGGTGCCGGTGACCTTGGAGACCCCGGTGCGCGGCAGGTACGGCACGTCGTGCTCGACGACGCGCAAGCCGGAGTCGGCGGCCCGGACGACCATCTGCAGCGGGTAGCCGCTGCGCCGGTCCGTGAGATCGAGGTCGAGCAGCTGTTCGCGTCGGCCCGCCCGGAGCGGGCCGAGGTCGTGCAGGCGCAGCCCGGTGCGACGACGCGTCATCCGGGCCAGCGCGAGGTTGCCCACGCGGGCGTGCGCCGGCCAGACGCCTCGGCCCTGCGGGCGGCGTCGCCCGAGCACGAGATCGGCCTCCCCCTCGCGTACCTCGCGTACGAAGGGTTCGAGCAGGGACGGGTCGAGTGAGGCGTCGCAGTCGCAGAAGCACACGATGTCCGCGGTGGCCGCGGTCAGCCCCGCGTGGCAGGCGGCGCCGAACCCTCGGCGGGTTTCCCGCACGACGGTCGCGCCGAGGGCACGGGCCAACTCCGCCGATCCGTCCGTGGACCCGTTGTCCACCACCAGCGCGCGCCAGGTGGCCGGGATACGGGCGAGCACCCAGGGCAGGGCCTCGGCCTCGTTGAGACAGGGAAGGACGACGTCGACGGGCGCGACGGCCCCGGCGACCGGTACGGCCGCGGACGGCGAAGGGGCAGGGGCAGGGGACTCAGGAGGGGTCATCACGACTTTCGCCTTGGGAGGACACATTGGGGACGCGGACGTCGGGTCAGATCAGTCGGATCGGATCAGCCGGGTCGGACCGGCCAGACCGGTTCGGGTCGGGAGACGCGGCCGGGGAGGCCGAGATTCACTCCCCGCGCAACTTCGCTCTCGCGAACTCCCGCATTCCCTCCTCGAACCCGACCTCGGCCTTCCAGCCCAGCTCGGCTCGCAACCGGGACGAGTCCGCCGTGATGTGGCGGACGTCCCCCAGGCGGTACTCCCCGGTGACCACCGGCTCGGGCCCGCCGTACGCGGAGGCCAGGGCCCGCGCCATCTCCCCCACCGTGTGGGGCTCCCCGCTGCCGGTGTTGTACGCGACCAGCGCCCCGGCTCGGGCCTCCGCCTCCAGCGCCGCCACGTTGGCCGCCGCCACGTCACGCACATGGACGAAGTCACGCCGCTGCCCGCCGTCCTCGAAGACGCGCGGAGCCTCACCCCGGGCGAGCGCGGACCGGAAGAACGACGCGACACCGGCGTACGGGGTGTCGCGCGGCATGCCCGGCCCGTACACGTTGTGGTAGCGCAGCGAAACGGCGGAGCCGCCCGTCGACCGGGCCCACGCCGCCGCCAGATGCTCCTGGGCCAGCTTTGTCGTGGCGTACACGTTGCGGGGGTCGACCGGGGCGTCCTCCTCGACCAGCCCCGGGTTCAGCTGCTCCCCGCACCGCGGGCACCGGGGTTCGAACCGCCCCGCGTCCAGATCCGCCACGGTCCGTGGGCCGGGCCGTACCGCTCCGTGCCGCTCGCAGGCGTAGGCCCCCTCGCCGTACACGACCATCGACCCTGCCAGCACGAGGTGCCGTACCTCGGCGTCCGCCATGGCGGAGAGCAGCACGGCCGTGCCCAGGTCGTTGTGGGACACGTACTCCGACGCGTCCCCGAAGTCCTTCCCGAGGCCCACCATCGCGGCCTGATGACAGACGGCGTCGACGCCGGTCAGCAGGTCGGCGACCGCGTCGGGGTTCCGCACGTCCAGGCCGTCGCGCAGGTCGAACACGACCGCCTGGTGGCCCCGCGCGGTCAGGGCCTCCACGACATGACACCCGATGAACCCGGCTCCGCCGGTGATCAGTACTCGCATGGCCGAAACGCTACGAGCAGACACGTACCGCGCGGCAGCCCCACGCCCGTGCCGTCACAGGTCCGTAAGACCTCGGCGGTCCGCGACAGGCACCCTGGGGCCTGATCGCCACCGCTGGGAAACGATGACCAAACGATGACCAGGCGACTCGGATGCTTCCGTTCGCCTCCGCACACGTGACCCCTGCTCACTGAGCGTCGATACTTTCGGGAGAAGGCTTCCAGAACCGTTTGGCCACCCACCCGCCACACCTGACGGGCCGTCACCGAAGTCGGCATCGACTCGGCATCAGCACCGCCGGCGCCCGCTTCCGACCGTGACGAACCGCCGAGATCAACAATTGAACATCTTCAACCTGACCCGCAAAGAAACAGGCCATAGGCTCATCTATCAATCTCACCAGGAGGTACCCATGAAGATGCTCATCAACGTTCCGGAGACCGTGGTCACGGACGCGCTGCGGGGCATGGCGGCGGCCCACCCCGAGTTGGCCGTCGACGTGGAGAACCGGGTGATCGTACGGCGGGACGCGCCCGTCGCCGGGAAAGTGGCCCTCGTCTCCGGTGGTGGGTCCGGGCACGAGCCGCTGCACGGGGGGTTCGTGGGACCGGGGATGCTGTCGGCGGCCTGCCCGGGTGAGGTGTTCACCTCTCCGGTGCCCGATCAGATGGTGCGGGCCGCGGCTGCCGTGGACAGCGGGGCGGGCGTCCTGTTCGTGGTGAAGAACTACACCGGCGACGTCCTCAATTTCGACATGGCGGCCGAACTCGCCGAGGACGAGGGGATCCAGGTCGCGAAAGTCCTCGTCAACGACGATGTCGCCGTCACCGACAGTCTCTACACGGCCGGGCGGCGCGGTACGGGCGGCACCCTGTTCGTGGAGAAGATCGCCGGTGCGGCGGCGGACGAGGGACGTCCGTTGGAGCAGGTGCGCTCGGTCGCCCAGCAGGTCAACGACCGTTCCCGCAGCTTCGGCGTCGCCCTCGGCGCCTGCACCACCCCGGCCAAGGGCAGCCCCACCTTCGATCTGCCGCCGGGCGAGCTGGAGTTGGGGGTCGGCATCCACGGCGAACCGGGCCGGGAGCGGCGGCCGATGATGACCTCGGGGGAGATCGCCGACTTCTCGGTGGAGGCCGTGCTGGAGGATCTCGACCCGCGCAATCCGGTGCTCGTCCTGGTCAACGGGATGGGTGCGACTCCGCTGCTGGAGCTGTACGGGTTCAACGCCGAGGTGCAGCGGGTGCTGGCCGGGCGTGGGGTCGCCGTGGCCCGCACGCTCGTCGGCAACTACGTCACCTCGCTCGACATGGCCGGCGCCTCCGTGACGCTGTGCGAGATCGACGAGGAACTGCTGCGGCTGTGGGACGCGCCGGTGCGGACGGCGGGTCTGCGCTGGGGCATGTGAGGCCGGGTGAGAGCGCGTGAGCCCGGCCGGACACGTACAGCGGTCAGGGTCCGGCGCCCGGGTGTGACAGCGACCGACGTACCTACCACGCAAGGAGATCCTGTGCTCGACGCCGACTTCTTCCGCCGCTGGTTGACGGCGACGGCCGTGTCCGTCGGCCGCGAGGCGGAGCGGCTCACCGCCCTGGACTCGCCGATCGGCGACGCCGACCACGGCAGCAATCTGCGTCGCGGTTTCGACGCCGTGGCCGCCTCCGTGGAGGAGAAGGCGCCGGACACGCCCGGTGCCGTCCTCGTGCTCGCCGGAAGCCGCCTCATCTCCACGGTCGGCGGCGCTTCCGGTCCCCTGTACGGCACCTTGCTGCGCCGGACGGGCAAGGCGCTGGGAGCTGCGGCCGAGGTGAGCGAGGAGCAGTTCGCGGACGCGCTGCGCGCCGGGGTGGACGCGGTGATGGCGCTCGGCGGTGCGTCGCCCGGCGACAAGACGATGATCGACGCCCTGGTGCCCGCCGTGGACGCCCTGACCGACTCGTTCGCCGCGGCACGCACGGCCGCCGAGGAGGGCGCGCTCTCGACCGTGCCGCTGCAGGCCCGCAAGGGCAGGGCCAGTTACCTCGGCGAGCGCAGCATCGGTCACCAGGACCCGGGTGCCACCTCGGCGGCGCTGCTGGTCGCGGCTCTCGCGGAGACCGCCGGTGAGTGACGCGACCGGCCCGGGCGCCGACGGGGGCGAACTGTTGGTCGGGGTGGTGCTGGTGTCGCACAGCGCGGCGGTGGCCGCCTCGGTGGCGGACCTGGCCCGGGGTCTCGTCCACGGCGGCGCGACCGCGCCCGTCGCAGCCGCGGGCGGCACCGAGACCGGCGAACTCGGCACGAGCGCCGAACTGATCACCGCGGCGGCCCGTTCCGTGGACCGGGGTGCCGGGGTCGCCGTCCTGACGGACCTGGGCAGCGCGGTCCTCACCGTGAAGGCGCTTCTCGCGGAGGGCGACGAACTCCCGGACGGAACCCGCCTGGTGGACGCCCCGTTCGTCGAGGGAGCGGTGGCGGCGGTCGTCACGGCGTCGACGGGGGCAGACCTCGCGGCGGTGGAGGCGGCGGCCGGGGAGGCGTACGCGTACCGCAAGGTGTGAGGGAGCCCGCGGAGATCGCGAGGGCGAGGGAGCGGCGGCGAACGGTTCACCACCGGCCCGCCGCCGCCCCTCCGGCCTTCCCCCCGGGGTTCGGTCGGTTGAGTCGGTTCAGTCACCGGCCACGGTCGCGTCGCTCTCCACGCTGTCCGCACTGCCGTTGCTCTCAGTGCTGTCGGTGCTCTCCGCCTCCTGGCCCACGAACTGCCTCGCCAGCCGCTCCCCCGTCTCCACCGCCGCCGTGTGGTTCTCGATCGGCGACACCCTGGCGTTCTTGAAGACGATGTACGTGACGCCGGAGGCCGCTCCGCCGCGGTGCGGGTCGGGGTTGATGCCCAGGGCCGCCGCGGCGGCGTAGGACGCCTCGCCGATGATGTCCTGCGGGCCGGTGTCGCCGACGACCGTGTACTGCACGCGGTCCTTGTAGATGACGGCGGCGACCGAGCCGCCCCGGATGCCGTGGTCGCGGTAGTTCCAGATGCCGCTGGCCATCGGGACGACGATGAACGGCAGGCGTTCGGGGTCCAGATAACGGCCGTCGGACTGCTGGTAGGCGGTGGTCTCCGCGAAGGACGGGTCGGTGCGCCCGTTGCAGCGGGGTCCGGCCTGGCCGTCGCAGTCGATGTCCATGTCGGCCTTCCAGAAGACGACGTCGTCGGTGCCGCAGACGGGGATGTCCGCGGGGGCCCCGGCGTCGCTGCGGTAGTGGCCGGTGGAGACGGGCGCGCAGTCACGCACCTTGGCCAGCAGGTCGGAGGCCCGGACGCCGCCCTCGTACCGCACCGGCTCGTTCGGGTGGACGGCGGCGGGCAGTGTGGTCGGGGCGAGCAGGGCGGCGCCGGCCACGGCGAGCCTCAGCGTCTGGACACGCACGATAGGGGCCTCTCCTGGGGGATCTGACGGACACTCGGTCCAATCTGGTGCCGCTCCGATGACGCGTCCACCGTTAGGGGGCCGTACGGTGCACGCCCCGAACTCCGAACAGCAGCCGGGTACCTGAGTCCGTGTCGGTTCCGGCATCCGTGACCGGGTCGGGTACGGAGCGGTCGCACCCCTCTTGATGCGCACCTCGCACCGGGGCCATATTGGTCCGGACCAATACCGTGCGGGAAGGCGGAGGAGGGAGCGGCCGTGCGACGCGTCGTCCGGTACGTCATGTCCGTCAGCGGGGCGCTGCTGTTCACCGTGTCCTGTGCCTGGAGCGGGGACGGGAGCGGCACGGAGAGCCCGCCCCCATCCGCACCGGCCGGGGTGACGGCCGCCGCGGGCAGCGCGACCAGCGTGCACGTGATGTGGAACCGGTCGCCGGACGGGCCCGAGGTCGCCGCGTACGAGGTGTACCGCGGCGCGACGAAGGTGCGCGAGGTGCCCGGCACGGAGCGCATGGTGGACGTCGTCGGCCTGACCCCGTCCACCGCGTACGTCTTCACCGTGCGGGCGCGCGACAGCGACGGCCGCTCCGGACCGCGCAGCGAGGCCATCCGCGCGACGACCCCCGCCGCGTCCGTCGCGGACACCACGGCCCCGACCCGCCCCGGCCGCACACGGGGCCGGCCCGTCGGCAGCCGGTCGGTCCAGTTGTCCTGGGAGGCGTCCGCGGACGAGCGGGGTGTGGTCTCGTACGACGTCTACCAGGGCACGTCGAGAGTCCACACCGTGGCCGGGGACCGGACGACGGCAGTGGTCACCGGGCTGCGTCCGGGCACCCGGTACACCTTCGGCGTCCGCGCCCGGGACGCCTCCGACAACGTGTCACCCGCCGGTGCTCCCGTACGGGTCACCACCGCGCCCGGCACCGATGACGGCCGCGCCACCGCCCCCGCCGGCTTCCGTGCGGTGACCCGCCGTACGGACGGGGCGTACTACCTCGACCTGTCCTGGATACCGCCGCGTGCGGACGGCATGATCACGGAATACGAGATCCAGCTCGACGGACGTCCGGCCACCTCCCTCGTGTGGGGCGGGCCCGCTCCGCGCGGACGGGCGTCGTACGGCTTCTACGTGGGCCGGGACGCGGGGGTCGCGTACCGGGTGCGGATCAGGGCTCGGCTGCCGGACGGGACCTGGGGCGGGTTCTCGGCGGAGCGGACGGCGGTGACGGCGCCGCAGTAGTCCGACGACGCCGGGCTGGTTCCGGATCGCCCTGACAGCCCATCGGCGGTCCGCCGTACGAACGAATCCGTCACCTGCCCGGTGGCCGTCCGGGTGCGGGCCGGGGCGAGGGCACGTTGGCTGGCCCCGAAGCAGCACGGGCGATCCCCGACCTTCGGCGGCGCATGGGACGTACCGCCAACCGTGCCGCCGAAGGGCAGTCCACATGCGAACCGTTCCTCTCCTCCTCCGATCCGGTCCGACCATGGCCGCCGCCGTGCTCACGCTCGCCCTGACCGCCCAGACGGCTTCGGCGGCCGGGATCTCCGTGAGCACCAGCGGATCCACGGTCTCGGTGACCACCACCGCGTGCCCCACGAGCAGCGGCAGCGGCTACGGCAGCGCCTCGCTCCTCAACAGCGGCCAGCGGTCCTTCACCGAAGGGCGTGTGGTCACGCTCTCGGGGACGACCACCAGCCAGTCCGCCGTCTGGTCCGACGTCGGCGCCGGCACCTACACCGTCATCGTGCGCTGCTCGAACGGTGCCACGGCCGGTTCCCAGGCCGTCATCGTCAGCACCGCCTCGACGCCCACCATCTCCGCCACGGCCTCCCCCACCCGGGGCGTCATGGGCGGTCTCGGCGGCGCCGCGAAGGACTACGGCACCCTCACCTTCGCGGCGGGCGGCGCCCTGATCGCGTGCGGTGCGGCGGCGACGGCCTGGGCACTGCGCCGGCGTTCCAAGCCCTACCGGCTCTGACCGAGGCCACCCACGGCTGCCGGCCGTCCGTGCGAGCACGCTCGCAGGGACGGCCGGCCGTTTTCTCGCGCCAGCGCCCGAGGGCGTGTCTAGGGCCGGACCCCGACCACCACGTGCGCGTACAGCTCGTCGGACTCCGCCAGGCGCGTGACCAGGCCGCCTGCCTCGAACGCCGCGACCGCCGACGGTGCCTGGTGTTCGCTCGTCTCGACCAGGAGGCAGCCGCCCGGTGCCAGCCACTCGGATGCCCCGGCCGCGACCCGGCGCAGCACGTCGAGGCCGTCTCCGCCGCCGTCCAGGGCGACGAGGGGTTCGTGGTCGCGCGCTTCCGGCGGCAGCAGTCCGACCTCCTCGGTGGGGACGTAGGGCACGTTGGCGGCGAGGATGCCGACCCGGCCGCGCAGGTCGGCGGGCAGGGCGTCGAACAGGTCGCCCTCGTGGGCGTGGCCGCCGTACGCGGCGATATTTCGGTCGGCGCAGCGCACTGCCACGGGGTCGATGTCTGCGGCGTGCAGTTCGACTCCGGTCAGTACGGCGGCCAGGGCGGCGCCGACCGCGCCGGAGCCGCAGCACAGGTCCACGACGACGGACGCGTCCGGAGCCTGGGCGAGGGCTTCGGCGACCAGGAACTCGGTGCGTCTGCGGGGTACGAAGACGCCGGACTCGACGGCGATGCGCAGGCCGCCGAACTCGGCCCAGCCGAGGACGTGTTCGAGGGGTAGGCCCGACGCGCGGCGGGCGACCATGGCGGCCGTCTCCTCGGGGTCCCGGGCGGTGGCGAGTATCAGCTGTGCCTCGTCCTCGGCGAAGACACAGCCCGCCGCGCGCAGGGCGGCGACGACGGAGGCCGGGGAGGGGATGAGCGAGGAAGAACCGGAGGAACCGGAGAAGCTGGAAGAACTGGAGGGCATGGAGCCGAGAGCCTTTCGGAAGCCGAAGGGCGCTCTCATGGCCGCCTAGCGGAGGCGGCCCGAACTGCCTTGAGGTGAGAGCACCCGAGCTGACACAGCGGTAATGGGTCTCACCTCCCAGGTGATGTCCGGCCGGGGCGATCCACAGCCGTCGGCCACATTACCCGAACAGTTCGGCTCGGGCCCTCTCAACACTCAGGCCGCCCCGTTCACGGCACCGCCAACTCCCGCTCGTCACCAAGGCGTTCGGGCACGCGGGCAGCGATGAACGCGGTGGTGCGGCGCAGCCGGAAACCGAGGGACTCGTAGAGCCGGATGGCATTGGTGTTCCGTGCGGCAGTGTGCAGGAAGGGCGTCTCGCCGCGGTCCCGGATGCCGTGGCCGACGGCGCGGATCAGCCGGGTCGCCAGGCCCTGGCCGCGAACCGCGGGGTCGGTGCATACGGCGCTGATCTCGGTCCAGCCGGGCGGGTGCAGCCGCTCCCCCGCCATGGCGACAAGGGCACCGTCCCGGCGGATGCCCAGATACGTACCCATCTCGACGGTGCGGGGCAGGAAGGGGCCGGGCTGGGTCCGTTCGACGAGGTCGAGCATCTCGGGCACGTCCGCGGGGCCGAGGCGTACCGCCTCCGGATCCGGCGCGACGACGAGGCCGTTGTCCACCAACTGCACGCCCTCGACCTCGAACGTGATCTCCCAGCCCTCCGGGACCTGTCCCACGAAGCCTGCCAGTGGCACCTCGGCGCCGGGGCCCGCGAGCGCGGCGACGTCGGCCCAGTCGTCCGCGTCCGGGTCGTCGGGCAGCGCCAGCCAGGGCGATACGTCGACGGGGTAGCGCCGCACCCGGCCGCGCCTCTCGGCGAAGTGGGCGTGCGGGCCGGTCAGAGCCGCGAGGGCGGGGTTGTCGAGGACGTGTGGCGTACCGCTCATCGGGCGACCTCGATCACGATCTTGCCGCGCGCGTGCCCCTCCTCGACCGTGCGCAGCGCCTCCCCTGCCCGGTCGAGCGGGAACGTACCGGTCACATGCGGGTCCAGGTCGCCGCGTACGACGAGGTCCGCGACCGCTTCCAGGACGGCGGTGTCGCGTGCGCGAATGACCCGGGCCCCGCCCAGCCGCTCCACGACGTCCGCGGGGGCGCCCGCCGTGACCAGCTTCGTGCGGTCGGTCAGCAGGGTCGCGGCCTCGGCGAGCACCTCACCGCCGACCAGGTCGTACACGCCGTCGACGCCCTCCGGGGCCGTCGCCCGCACCCGGGCGGCGAAATCGGGGCCGGAGGGGACGTGCACCGCGCCCAGCGACTCGACGAAATCCTTCTTGCCGTCACTGGCGACCCCGACGACCCGCAGTCCCCGGGTCCGGGCGATCTGGAGGATCGCGGCGCCGACCCCGCCGCCCGCGCCGGTGACCACCAGGGTGGCGCCCTCCGGCAGGGCGAGCTGGTCGACACCGTCGTACGCGGTGGCAGCCGCGACGGGAAGAGCCGCCGCGTCCGTGAAGGACAGTCCGGCGGGCTTGGACGCGGTCACCGTGACGGGCAGCAGGGCGTACTCGGCGTAGCCTCCGGCGACCGGGTTGCCGAAGACCGCGTCGCCGACGGCGAAGCCGGTGACGCCCTCACCGACCTCCTCGACGACCCCGGCGACCTCGTTGCCGAAGACGGCGGGCAGGTCGCGCGCCGCGCCACCCGCTCGGGCGTAGCCGGTGCGCTGCTTCCAGTCGACGGGGTTCACGCCTGCCGCGCGCACCGCCACGAGCAGTTGTCCGGGGCCGGGGCGCGGCCGGTCCACGTCGACGAACGCCTCGGTCTCCGGACCGCCGAACCCTGTGAAGACGTACGCCTTGGGCATCTGCTCCCACTCTCCTTCGCTCACGCCTGACCGGCCGACAGACGGGTCACGATCACCGGAACCCGCACTGATGGGCAAGGTCCGTCGTGGGAGAGCTATTCCCGGCCGGGTGAAGTCCCCGGAAGAGTTCATACGCCCGCAACGATCACCACGGGCCCGGGGTGCGGGGCATGCGCGGCGACCCCGTACGGTGGTAGGCGTACCCACTGACCAGGCCTGACCGTGAGGCATCCACCCCATGAACGTCACCCGAGGCTTCACCGGACGCCCCCGCGTCCAGAACGCCGGACTCCCGCCCGGCCAGTACGACGCGGGCGACGACTGGCCCGTGCTGTCCGCCGAGGTCACCCCCGATCTGGCGCCGGCGGACTGGTCCTTCCGGATCGACGGCCTGGTGGCCGAGGAGCGTACCTGGGACTGGGCCGGGGCCCACGCGCTGCCCGGGTCGGCCTACGAGGGTGACATCCACTGTGTGACGAGCTGGTCGAAGTTCGGGGTGCGGTTCGGGGGCGTGTCCCTGGACGCGTTCCTCGACGCGGTGCGGCCCGACGCGTCCGCCACCCACGCCGTCGCGTACTCGCACACCGGGTACACCACGAACCTGCCGCTCGCCGACCTGACCGGCGGCCGGGCGTGGATCGCCTGGGAGTACGAGGGCCGGCCGCTGCCCGCCGAGCACGGCGGCCCGGCGCGGCTGCTGGTGCCGCACCTGTACTTCTGGAAGAGCGCCAAGTGGATCGCGGGTCTGCGCCTCCTCGACCACGACGAGCCGGGGTTCTGGGAGCAGAACGGCTATCACGCGCGCGGGAACCCGTGGGAGGAACAGAGGTACTCCGGTGACTAGGACCGCCTCCGAAACCACGCCGCCCGGCGCCTTCGTGCCTCCGACCCGGTTCGCGGTGCCGGGCCGCATCGCCGTCAGCAACCGCGCGGCGGCCCACTGGCAGACCGCCACCCTCACCGAGGTCCGGCGGGAGACACCCCACGCGTCGACCTTCCGGTTCGCGGTGCCCGGGTGGGCGGGTCATCTGCCCGGCCAGCACCTGATGCTGCGGCTGACCGCCGACGACGGTTACACGGCCCAGCGCCACTACTCGATCGCCTCACCCCCGGACGACGCCGGGCACATCGAACTGACCCTGGACCACGTCGAGGACGGAGAGGTCTCCGGCTGGTTCCACACCCTGGCCAAACCGGGTGACGAGGTGGAGGTGCGCGGTCCGCTCAGCGGGTTCTTCGCCTGGCCGGGCGACCGTCCGGCGTTGCTGCTCGGCGCCGGCTCCGGGGTCGTGCCGCTGATGTCGATGATCCGGCACCACCGGGCGCGGGGCCTGACCGTGCCGCTGCGGCTGCTGGTGTCCGCGCGCGGCCCCGAGGAACTGATCTACGCACGCGAGTACGGGGCCGAGACCACGCCCGTCTTCACGCGCCGGGCACCCGAGGGTGTGCCGGTCGGCAGGTTGGCGGCCTCCCAGGTGACGCGGCTGCTGGCCGACGGGCAGCCGCCGGGCGGGTGGGAGGCGTACGTGTGCGGGTCCAACGCGTTCGCCGAGCACGCCTCGCGGCTGCTGGTGGCGGCCGGCCAGCCCGTGGACCGGATCCGGATCGAACGCTTCGGCTGAGGAATCGGCACCGCGTGCGGTGGTGCGCCGGGCCCACGGGGGCGCGGGTGGGTCGTGCGCGCTGACCCTCGTACGCGGCTCCCGTTCGGTCGGTGCCGCGCGCGACGATGGTCGGATGGGGGTTTTCGGGCGAACGCCGTTGTTCGGTCGGCGCCGTCGGCCCAATCCGCTGCGCCGCCGCTCCGACGTGGTGGAGGCGTGGACGGGCCTCGCCGTCGCCGTGCTGCTGTTCGTCGGCGCGCCTCTGACCGGGGCGTTCGCGGCCCGGTGGGCGTACGACGAGGGGCGGGCGACGGCCACCGCGCAGCGCGCCGAGCGTCATCACGTCCGTGCGGTGGCCGTCGCCGGTAGCGGGACCGGGGCTCCCGCGGCGCAGGCCGGCAGACAGTACCTGTTCCCAGTGCGGGTGCTGTGGACGGAGCCCGGCGCGGGAGCGCGTACGGCGACGGCGCGGGTGCCGGCGGGTACGCGGCGCGGGGACTCCGTCGACCTGTGGCTCGACGCGCACGGGCGGGCCGTCGCCGCGCCGCCCGGTGCCCTCGCGGTCCGGCAGTACTCGGTGGCGGTGGGGATCTGGGCCGCGGGGGTGACCGCCGCGGCCGTCCTGTTCGCCCGAACCGCC
Organism: Streptomyces sp. AK08-02; assembly: GCF_033795085.1. Taxonomy (NCBI): domain Bacteria; kingdom Bacillati; phylum Actinomycetota; class Actinomycetes; order Kitasatosporales; family Streptomycetaceae; genus Streptomyces; species Streptomyces sp. AK08-02. The sequence continues at coordinate 390,664 of NZ_JARAZV010000001.1, read as the reverse complement.
TTACGCCGTGCGGCCGTTCAGCGCCGGCTCGGCGAGTGGGAGCGCGCGTGGGCGCGTACGGAGCCGGAGTGGACGGGTCGGCGGGCGTGACGGGCGGGGTAGGTCGTCACACCGTCCGCTGCATCCGGCGGGCGATCCGGCGGTGGTCGGTGAGCGCGTCCCGCAGGCCCGGCAGGACGGGTTCGCCCCGGTCGACCAGGACGCGACCGGCGACGACCGTCGTCCACGCGCGGGCCGGTCCGCAGCGCAGCCACGCCTCCACGGGGTCGCTGAGCGCACCCGCGAGGGCGACCTCGTGCAGGTCCCAGACCACGAGGTCGGCGCACGCGCCGGGCCGCAGCTGCCCGAGCTCGTCGTCGCGGCCCAGGCAGCGCGCCGAGCCCCGGGTGGCGATGTCGAGGGCGTCGCGCGCGGTCATCGCACCGGGGCCGCCCCGGTAGCGGCCGAGGAGGAGGGCGCCGCGTGTCTCCATCCAGAGCGAGGCATGGTCGGTCGAGGCGGAGCCGTCGCAGCCGATTCCGACGGGCAGACCCAGCTCACGCATCTCCTTCACACGGGCGGTGCCGCCGCCGATGAGCATGTTGGAGCTGGGGCAGTGCGCGACTCCGACGCCCGCGGCGGCCAGGCGGCGCAGCTCTGCGTCGTTCGGATAGATGCAGTGCGCGACCCAGGTGCGGTCGCTCATCCACCCGGCCTCCTCGAAGTACTCGACGGGCCGGCAGCCGTAGGTCTCCAGGCAGTACGTGTCCTCGTCGCGGTCCTCCGCGAGGTGGGTGTGCAGGCGTACGTCGTACCGCTCGGCGAGTTCGGCGGTGGCCGTCATCAGCTCCCTGGTCACCGAGAAGGGTGAGCAGGGTGCGAGGGCGACCCGGATCAGCGCGCCGGGGCGCGGGTCGTGGTGGGCCTTGATGAGCCGTTCGCTGTCGGCGAGGACCTCGTCCTCGGTCTGGGTGACGCTCCGGGGCGGCAGACCACCGTCCTGGACCGACCGGGTCATCGAACCGCGCGTGGCGTGGAAGCGGAAGCCGATGTCGCGGGCGGCTCGGATCTCGGCGTCGACGAGTCCGGGGCGTGGATGGACGTACAGATGGTCGGAGGAGGTGGTGCAGCCGCCCATGAGGAGTTCGGCCATGCCGACGTACGCGGAGACGTACGCCGCCTCCTCGTCGAGCGCGGCCCACAGCGGGTAGAGCGTGGTCAGCCAGTCGAAGAGGGTACCGCCCACGGCCGGCGCGTAGGAGCGCGTGAGGTTCTGGTAGATGTGGTGGTGCGTGTTGATCAGGCCCGGGGTGACGAGCCGCCCGGCCGCCGACACGGTGGTCCGGGCCTCGGGCTCGGTCCCGGCGGTGCCCACGGCGGTGACGCGCCCGGCGCCGACCGCCACCCACCCGCCGGGAATCTCGCGCGCGCCGTCCACGACGAGCAGTTCGGCGTCCCTGACCAGCAGTTCCACAGCAGTCGGCATGGGCGTCATCGTAGAGGCGCGGGCTCCTCGCGCGGCCCCTGTCCGGGCCTTGAGGCCTGGCGGGTCGTCGGCCCTCCCACGTACGGTGTGATCATCCGCAAGCGCTTGCCACGACCTCACGAAGGCGGTCCTACATGGCCCAGTTCGACCTCCCCCTCGACGAACTCCGCGAGTACCGCAGCGACTCCGTCGAGCCCGACGGTTTCGACGCGTTCTGGTCCAAGACCCTGCGGGAGGCCCGGGAGCACGACCTGGACGCCCGTTTCGAGCCGGTGGAGACGGGGCTGACCACAGTCGACGTGTACGACGTGACGTTCGCCGGATTCGGCGGCCACCCGGTGAAGGGCTGGCTGCGGGTGCCCGCCGGTGCCTCCGGGCCGCTGCCGGTGGTCGTGGAGTTCATCGGGTACGGCGGCGGGCGCGGCCTGCCGCACGAGAACCTGCTGTGGGCGTCGACCGGCCGCGCCCACTTCGCCATGGACACGCGCGGCCAGGGCAGTGCGTGGGGCGGCGGGGGCGGTACGGCGGACCCGGTGGGCAACGCGCCCTCGTACCCCGGCTTCATGACCCGTGGCATCGACGCTCCCGAGAACTACTACTACCGGCGGGTGTACACGGACGCGGTGCGCGCGGTGGAGGCGGCCCGCTCGCATCCCCTGGTCGACCCGGCGCGCACCGTGGCCCTCGGATCGAGTCAGGGCGGCGGGATCACGATCGCGGTCGGCGGGCTGGTCCCGGACCTGGTCGCGGTCGCCCCGGACGTGCCGTTCCTGTGCGACTTCCCGCGCGCGGCGACTCTGACGGACCGTCACCCCTACCGCGAGATCGGCAGCTATCTCAAGACCCACCGGGGTCGCACCGCCGACGCGCTCAGCACGCTCTCCTACTTCGACGGCGTGCACTTCGCGGCACGCGGCCGGGCACCGGCGCTCTTCTCGACAGCCCTGGAGGACCAGACCTGCCCGCCGTCGACGGTCTTCGCGGCCTTCAACGCCTGGGCGCACGACCAGAAGCAGATCGAGGTCTACGACTTCAACGACCACGAGGGCGGCGGCCCGTTCCAGGAGGCGACAAAGCTGAGCTGGCTGGGCTCGTACGCGTGACGGGCCCGTAGGCAGAACCGATCGTTTCCGACACCTTCCGCGCGATCCGACCAGTCGGTATGTTCGTCCGTGCCGGGTCACAGCGTCGTGGCCCGGTGTTCCGGCGGACCGCGGAGGGCCCATGTCCGAGCACGTGCCACACGTTCACGGCGACTGCGACGCACGCTTCTCGGCGGTGCGTACGGCGTTCGAGGAGAACTTCCGGGACCGTGGGGAGCTCGGCGCCGCGGTGAGCGTCACGGTCGACGGCGCGACGGTGGTCGACCTGTGGGGCGGCTGGGCCGACGCGGGGCGGACGCGCGCGTGGGAACGCGACACGCTCGTCAACGTGTGGTCGACGTCGAAGGGTCCGACGGCGCTGTGCGCGCACATCCTCGCCGACCAGGGTCTGCTCGACCTCGACGCCCCGGTGGCCCTGTACTGGCCGGAGTTCGCGGCGGCCGGCAAGGAGGGCGTGCTCGTACGGCATCTGCTGTCGCACCGCTCGGGCCTGTCCGGCCTGCGGGAGCCGCACTCACTCGCCGACCTCTACGACTGGGAACTGACGACCCGCCGGCTGGCGGCGACGGAGCCCTGGTGGGAGCCGGGGACACGGTCCGGATACCACGCGCTGACGTACGGTTTCCTGGTCGGCGAGGTGGTCCGCCGGGTGTCGGGTCTGCTGCCGGGCGCCTTCCTGGAGCGGGAGGTGACCGGGCCACTGGGCATCGACTTCACCATCGGACTGCCGGAGAAGGAGGCCGGTCGGGCCGCCGAACTGGTGCAGCCGCCGGCCGCCTCGGCCGGCGAGCAGGCCGCGATCTTCGCCCAGTTGACGCCCACGGCGATCGCCGCGCTGGCCAATCCCCTCGCGGGCCCCGTGGAGGCCAACAGCCCCGCGTGGCGGGCCGCCGAGATACCGGCCGCCAACGGCCACGGCACGGCGCGCGCGATCGCCGCGCTGTACGGCGTCTTCGCCGGCCAGGGCTCGTACGGCGGACGGCGCGTCCTCTCCCCCGAGGCGGCCGAGCGGGTGCGCGAGGGGCAGGGCAGCTGCCGGGACCTGGTGCTCGGCGCCGGATTCGGCCACGACACGGAGATCGCGCTCGGGCTGTGGCTGAGCGGCCCGGGCGGCTCGTACGGGCCCAACCCCAGGGCGTACGGCCATGACGGGTTCGGCGGTTCCTGCGGGCTGGCTGACCCGGACGGCGGAGTGTCGCTGGGCTATGTGATGAACCGTATGGGTCCCCATATCGCCGACGACCCGCGGAAGATGGCGCTGATCGACGCCCTGTACAGCGCACTCTGACGCAGGTAATGATCAAAAAAGCACTGTGAGCCTTACAGGTTGGGTGACAGCTGTAGTCAGATGACAGATTCGGTGAAGGTCGTGTGCGCATAGCTTCGAGGCATGACATCCGACGGCGCCCCAGGGCGAACGCCCGTCGGATGACGTCCCACATCTCGAAAGGCACACATGAGTACGTTCACCACCTCCGACGGCACCGAGATCTTCTTCAAGGACTGGGGCACGGGCCAGCCGGTGGTGTTCAGCCACGGCTGGCCGCTGAACGCGGACACGTGGGACGGTCAGTCCCGTCTGGTCGCCGAGCACGGCTTCCGGGCCATCGCGCACGACCGGCGCGGGCACGGCCGTTCCGCGCAGCCGTGGCAGGGCAACCACATGGATCAGTACGCGGACGACCTCGCCGAGCTGATCGAGTCGCTCGACCTCGACAACGTTATCCTCGTCGGTCACTCGACCGGCGGCGGCGAGGTGACCCGCTACATCGGCCGACACGGGACGGGGCGGGTCGCCAAGGTCGTGCTGCTGGGCGCGGTGCCCCCGCTGATGCTGAAGACCGACGCCAACCCCGAGGGCACGCCCCTCGATGCCTTCGACGGTATCCGGGCGGGTGTCGAGGGGGATCGTTCGCAGTTCTACTGGGACCTCAGCGAGGCCTTCTTCGGCTTCAACCGGCCGGACGCGACTCCGTCCGAGGGCATGCGCCGCGCGTTCTGGCTGTGGAGCATGCAGGTCGGCCTCAAGGCCGCCTACGACTGCGTCAAGCAGTTCTCGGAGTCCGACTTCACCGAGGACCTGGGACGCATCGACGTACCGACCCTCATCGCGCACGGCGGCGACGACCAGATCGTGCCGATCGCCGCTTCGGCGGAGAAGACGGCGCAGCTGGTCAAGGACTCGACGCTGAAGGTCTACCCGGGTGCTCCGCACGGCCTGGTGGGTGAGTTCGAGAAGGCGTTCAACGCCGACCTGCTGGCGTTCATCCAGAGCTGACCGAGTACCCGGCGGGTGTCCGCGTCGCCACCACCATCCGGCAGCGCGGACTGCCGTCGGGCCGTCGGCCGAACTCGGGCAGGGCGCGGGTCTCCACGTCGAAACCGACGCGCGTCAACTCCCGCCGAACGTCTGCGAGTCGGAAGGCCCGGTAGTACATGACGAACGGCGGCTTCCACACGGCGTTGCGTACCCTCATCACCGCGTCGAAGCCGAGCAGTGCCCAGTAGGCCGGTGTCCCCGGGCGGGCCGGGGCCACGACGGGGAACGCGAAGCGCCCGCCGGGCCTCAGCACCGAGTGGACCTGGGTGAACAGCCCGGGGAACTCCCCCGGCAGGAAGTGCCCGAACGCCCCGAAGCTGACGACCAGATCGAACGCCGGGGAGCCGGAAGGGGCTGAGGCGAAGGGCAGGGCTCGGGCGTCGCCGCGCACCAGGGCGACGCGTGGCCCGTCGGCCCGTTCGCCCGTCACCACCCGGCGTCGGGCCACCTCCAGCATGCCCGCGCTGATGTCGATCCCGGTGACGCTCCCCCGGCACACACGTTCCAGCACCTCCAGACCGGCGCCCGTACCGCAGCACAGGTCGAGACCGTCGCCGAAGGGCCCGAGGGGACCGAGCACCGACGCCACCGCGTCGAGGATCGGGTCGGAGGTACGGAACGGGGTGTGGTCGAACTTCGGTGCGAGCAGGTCGTAGCCGTGCTCGACTGACGACAGTGCCTGCACGGCGAGTTCACGGAGGGTGGGACCTTCGGGGCTGTTCCCTGTCAAGTCAGTGTGTTCAGGTTGAGCCCCCGCAGCCAGTGCTTCGCCCCGCCGCGATTGCACCCCGGATTCTCCGTCGACTCGGATCCGGGCCAGCACCTGGTCGGCCAACTCGTGAGGGGTCAGCTCGCCGTCCAAGAAGACCGTGTCATTGGGCAGGGTGTCGGCCGCGGCCATGCACTGCTCGATCTGGTCCTTGCACCAGCGCCGAACCCGTTCGTCCTGCTCGGGCTTGTCCGGCGTGAAGCTCCGGCCGTCGATCCGCTTCTCCAGGGCGTCTCGGGAGACCTTGAGGAAGAAGTGGTGAACGTCGATGCTCGCGTCCTTCAAGGCACCGAAGATCTCGTCGACGTAGCTGGAGTTGACCAAGGTCATGGGGACCAGGAGCGGGCGGCTGTACTCCTCGACCAGCCCCACCGCTAGTTCGGCAACCTGGCGCCGCCACAGGCGGAGATCCTGGAAGTTGCCGGTCGGCACTTCCAGGATCTCCCGCAGCACATAGCCCACCGCCTCCGGGTCGTAGACCAGTGCTTCGGGCCAGCGCGGCCGCAACTCGTCTACCAGCGTGTGCTTTCCGCTGCCGAACGCACCGTTCACCCAGACGATCAACGCAGTCCTCCCCGCCCTACTGCCTTGCCCAGCTTGGGCCTGGCATGTCGGATCAGCATGCCGCGCCGACTGTGTGGGGCCAGCCCCCTTGTCGGATCACGCTCGAAAGAACGCTGAGGAGGGCCGAATCCCAAGTTGTCGAGCGCAGCCGACCTACGTTGTCGAGCGCAGCCGGGCGAACTCGTCAGCGAGGAGGCCCAACATGACGAGATCGTGGTGCTGCCCAGCGAAAGAACACCTGATCGCGGAGGCCCTCCTCGACGAAACCGAGCCGACGTTGAAGTGCCAACGATGCCTCGTTGGGTGCGAAGACCCGCGCTCCACACGCCTACCGCAGCTCACCTGAACTGGTCACTCATCACCCTCACGACCAGGCGCCTGACCCGGAAGAAGCCCGCCTCCAGTTGGTCGAAGGAGCCGAGACCGACGGCCTGAGCCCGCCGGGAGGCGAGGGGCCGAGTCTTGTAAAGGTTTCTTTAGAAAGATATCTTTACATCATGACTCGGCGAGAGCTCACCGACCCGCGCGCACTGCGGGCGTACGCCCATCCGTTCCGTCTGACGCTCATCGGGCTGCTTCGCAGGGAAGGCGCGATGACGGCCACCAGGGCTGCCGAGCTGACGGGGGAATCGGTGGCCAGCTGCTCGTATCACCTGCGGATGCTGGCCAAGTACGGGCTCGCAGAGCAGACCGGGGAAGGCCAGGGCAGGGAGAAGCCCTGGCGGGCGACGGCGGCGTTCACCTCCTGGCCCGGCTATGCAGCGGACCCCGAGGTGCGGGAAGCCGCCACCGCGCTCAGTCTCGCGGTCGTCGAGAGGTACTTCACCGAGGCGACCCGCTGGCTGGAGAACCGGCACACCGAGCCCGCGGACTGGCAGGAGGCAGCGCCTCTCGGGGACGCCACGATCTTCGTCACCGCCGCCGAACTCAAGGAACTCGAGGAGAAGGTATGGGAGCTGCTCCAGCCGTATATCCGCCGGGCTGACGATCCGCAGCAGCGTCCCGCCGCAGCGCGCCGCGTGTCGTATGTGCACTTCGCGCACCCATCGCGGGAGTTCAGCGCGAAGGCGCAGGACGAGACAGAAGAGCCGCGCTCGTGAGCGGGACCGAGCGGTTACCCGCCCTGCTGCGTGAACGGTCCTTCCGCCGTTACTGGACCGGGCACACCGTCTCGCTCCTCGGGGACCAGATCACACAGATCGCCCTGCCCCTGCTCGCCGTTCTGGCCCTGGACGCGGGTGCCACGCAGATGGGGTGGCTCACCGCCGCCGGACTCCTGCCGAGCCTGCTGTTCTCGGTGCACGCCGGCGTCTGGGCGGACCGCAGCGGGCGACGGCGCCACATGATGATCACCACCGATCTCGGCCGGGCGCTCGCCCTGGTCTCGCTTCCGGTCGCCTGGGCCATGGGCTGGCTCGATCTCGGGCAGCTGTATGCGGTCGCTTTCATGGTCGGCACAATGAGTGTGCTGTTCGACGTGTGCAACGCCGCGCTGTTCATCTCCCTGGTACCCAGTGAACGCTACGTGGAGGGAAGCTCCCTGCTCAACGGCAGCCGAGCCATGTCCTTCATGGTCGGCACCAGCGCCGGAGGAGCGCTCGTGCAACTCCTGTCCGCCCCGATCGCGCTACTCGCCGACACCACCTCCTACCTGACATCGGCCTGGCAGCTGTCCCGGATCCATCCCACCGAGCCACCGGCCGCCGCTCGCGCCAAGGGCGACCTGATGGCCGGCTTTCGCTTCCTCATCCGATCCCGGGTTTTGCGCAGCTACTACGGCGCAGTGACCACCCTCAACCTGTTCAACTTCGCCTTCCAGGCCATCTTCGTCCTCTACGCCACCACCGAACTCGGGCTCAGTCCCGGCCTCCTGGGCGCCGTGCTCGGCAGCGGCGCCGTCGGCGCAGTGATCGGATCCCTGCTGACCGGCCGGATCGTGCGCCGGATCGGAATCGGGCGGGCCACACTCCTTGGCCTCTTCGCCTTCCCCGCACCGCTGGTGCTGGTCCCCCTGGCGCAGGGCTCCGTACTACTTGCGGCAACGTGCCTTTTTCTGGCGGAGTTCGGCTCCGGGTTCGGCGTGATGGTCCTGGATATCTCAGGTGGATCACTCACGGCCTCGCTGATACCCGACGCACTACGATCCCGCGTCGCAGGAGCCAGCCGCCTGTGCAACTACGGCATCCGACCCATCGGCGCACTGGCAGGCGGGTGGCTCGGCGCAACGATTGGCCTGCGCCCCACCCTATGGATCGCGACCCTGGGCGCCCTGCTCGGCCTGGCGTGGGTACTGCCCTCCCGGATACTCCTGCGTACCACCACGCCCAAGCCGTCTCACAGCGAAGCCCAGCCGCACAGGACGCCTTGACGCCGGACACCATGGCAACCGGTCCGCCTTGCCGTCCGTCAACTGGGGATCAAAAACACTCACTTACCAGTCCAAAACGATGCCATCCCCTATTCGATCACGCCGCAGCGCGCAAGATCCAGACTCGCGCGAACCCCTCTAGATGCCATTTGACCTGGCACTTTGAGGGTCCTAGACACTCATTACAGCCACTCTTATGAGGGTGGTGTCGGCGTACACGTCGAAGTGGCCCTGGCAGGAATTCCGTGACGCTGCGGTGTGCCACCATGCGCCGGTGACGCTCCGTCATGGGAAGCGGCATTGTCGGTGAGTGTGATGACCTTGTACGGATCGTGTCTCCGCACCTCGATGCGGTGCGGGTGGAACAGGTGTGGGTAGCGGGCGGCGTGGTCCGTATCGCGGCCTGCACCCGGGAGTCGTCGGTGGCGTGTCCGGACTGTGGTCGCGGTTCGGCGCGGACGCACAGCCGCTATTGCCGCACGTTGGCCGATGTCGCTGTGGGTGGCCGCCCGGTGGTGATCGGGTTGTCGGTGCGGCGGCTGTTCTGCGACGGCCCAGGCTGCGGTCGGCGGACGTTCGTTGAGCAGGTGGAGGGGCTGACGGTGCGTTATCAGCGCCGCAGCCCGCTGCTGCAGGACCTGGTGGAGATGGCCGGGGTGCTGCTCGCAGGCCGCGGCGGCGCTCGGCTCTTGCAGATTCTGAAGGTGCCGCTGTCGCGGACGAGCGTGCTGTTCCACTTGATGCGCTTGCCGCTTCCGGTGGCAGCGACTCCGCGGGTGTTGGGAGTGGACGACTTCGCGCTGTACGCAGACGTCTACGGCACCCTGCTGGTGGATGCCGACACCCGGCTGCCGATCGAGCTGTGGGCCGGGCGTGACGCCGAGCAGCTGGCCGCCTGGCTGCGGACGCATCCCGGCGTTGAGATCGTTTGCCGGGACGGCTCGTTGGTCTACCGGCAGGGCATCACCGACGGCGCTCCGGACGCGGTGCAGGTCAGCGACCGCTTCCATCTGTGGCAGGGCTTGTCAAAGCGAGTCGGGGACATCGCTGCCGCACACCGCGGCTGCCTGACCGCAGCCGTTCCCGATCCCGAAGCGACACCGCCGCCACCCAACCCAACGGCACCGTCCGAGCAGGCCGACACCCGTGCCCGCCGCCATGCGAAGAACCTCTTCGAGGCGGTGCACGCGGTGACCGACACCGGCATCTCGCTCCACGCCGCAGCCCACCAACTGGGCCTGAACCGGCGCACCGTGGCCAAATACGCGCGAGCCGCCACCTGGCAGGAATGCATTCGACGCACGCCCTCCCGCCGCCCCACCAGCCTCGATCCTTACCTGGAATACCTGCGGCAACGCTGGGAGGAGGGCGAACACACCGCGACAGTGCTGCACCAGGAGATCGCTGCCAAGGGCTATCGGGGCCACTACCAGCGGGTCAAGATGGCCATCGCACCGCTGCGCCGCGGCCTGCCGATCGATACGCCGCGCGAGCGACCACCCTCGCCTCGTCAGGTCGCCCGCTGGATCGCCACCGCACCATCCCGGCGTGGCCTGCACGCCGCCGAGGCGCTCAGGCGGCTGCTCGAACACTGCCCCGAGCTGGACCAAACCCACGGCCTGGTGCGTCAGTTCGCCGCCATGCTCGAGGCCCGCGACGCCGCCCCGCTGGCGAGCTGGCTCGAGCAACTCGCAACCTCCCAGCTCCCCGCCCTGGTCAGCCTGGCCAACGCCATCCGCGAGGATCGGCCCGCGGTCGTCCAGGGCATCACCACCCCGTTCAACTCCGGCGTCAACGAAGGCCGCATCACCGATCTGAAGCTCCAGAAACGGATCATGGCCGGCCGCGCGGGAGTTCCATTGCTCCGTCACCGAGTCATCCTCATGGCCCTGCTCCGACGCCGCTTCCCATGACGGAGCGTCACCGGCGGATGGTGGCACACCTCAGCGTCACGGAATTCCTGCCAGGGCCAGATACGGGTGTACGCCGACAGGTGGTTTGAACATGTCCGTTGTCCGCTAGAACGGCTCTCGGGCACCCGGAGTGGAAGGCATCGGTGTAGTGCTTCTCTTACTGTTCGATGCCTCTAGTCCAGCCCCCAGCGAGGCAGTGCCGTGCTGGCCTCAGCGGCGAAGTTCGGAACCTTTTTTCGTAGTTTCTCCAAAATCTCACGACTAGAGAGCTTGGGGAGGTTTCCGTATCCAGTCACTGCCGCTTGTTGCCCGATAGCTCGGAGGACAGCGGCGGGGTCGAGGTCGAGCTGGTCCAGCAGGAAGTCATCTGGGGAGTGAAGCGCCAACCCGTAGGGTTGGCGCGATTCCTCCGGGAAGTCCTTCAGGTTCTCGGTGACGATGCCGTCTGCGTTGCCGGCCACTGCTGCGGCCAGGACATGTCTGTCGCCTTGCGGGTTAGTCATGGCGCTTTCGAGCGACTGCCAACCCTCGACCATGGCGTCGCAGAACTGCTGCCGCAGCCGCTCAAAGCGCTTGGACGCTTTCTCCATGTCGATGTTCGGGCTGACCTTGGGCGTGTTCCGCACCACTTCAACCCAGATCTGAGTGGACCACAGAGGCCGGTAGACGCCTTCAGTGGCGACGGCCAGGAGGGTGTTCCGCAGGTAGCTGGGGATGAGCACGTTGGCGTCCAAAACAACCGCATATATCACATACCAAGACTATGCCGGTATTTCACCCATAGCATGCCAAGGAGAAGGACGTCAGTAGAGCCCTTCCTCCATCTCCTCTGCTGCGATCTCTCCAAGCGCGTGATGCTGTGCAGCAGCGCGCGCGGCCTTGTATTCCAGAACATCGCGCAGCTTGATTCTCCGATGCCGTCCCGGCTGCTCGTAAGGCATCCGCTTCTCGTCCAGCCACCGAACCAGGGTCATGCGGGAGACGCCAAGGATGCTCGCCGCCTGCTGCGTGGAGACCCATGCTTCTCGCGGATTCACCATCACTGGCAGACCACGGTTGATGGCCTCGACTACGAGCCTGAGGGCCTGGAAGACCTCCGAGGGCAGCTTGATGTCGTCACCTGACGGGGTCACGAGCAGAGGAACAGCGCCGCCGCCCGCTTGATCGGCCGCCCGCAGCGCCTGCTCAAGCTCCATCCAGTGCGCTTTCGCCTCAATCTGATCCGAGTCGGGGGGGTAGAGCACTTGGTCATTGATCTTGATTTGAGTACCCATGACCTTCTCCTGCGGCTAAGTCGCATCGCTTCCGTCTCTGCATCATCGCAGCCAAACGCTCAAAACGCACATGATTCTTTGGAGAGTTGCTTCACGGCCTGGCTGCGTGGAACTCGGTGACCCCAGAGAGGCCCTAACCTGCGATTCCAAGATCGACATGAGGCGTGACTGTAGTCGTGGACATGTTCACCACCGCATAACGGACGAGAACCCATCCTTAAACCCGCGGGAGAAGCCGTGCGGGTTGTGGCTCGTTGGAGGGGATGTGAGAGAAGAAGGACAGGTTCGGGCAGGTAGGTTGATCGTTCCGTGAGTCTTGATCGCTACTGATCCTGCTGATTAGCTGGCTGGCATGACTGACCTCGGACCTGTCGCCTGGCCACCTGCCCCGATCAGGACCGAGAGGCTCGTGCTCCGTGAGTCCGAGGCCCGGGACCGTGCGGCGTTCATCGAGTTGCACGCTTCGGCGGAGGTTCACACCTACCTCGGCGGCCCCCGGTCGCGTGACGAGCTTGAGCGCGAGGTGCCTGAGGTGCCTGGGCGGCGGCCCGGCACTTTCGTCGTCGATCTCGACGGGGCGATGATCGGACAGATCCAGCTCGTGAGGGAACCGGAACACCATCGTCCAGCTGCGGCCGGGAAGGTCGATCTCGGCTACCTGTTCCTGCCGCGGGCGTGGGGATTCGGTTACGCCGCCGAGGCGTGCGCGGCGGCACTCGACTGGTTCGACAGCGTCTTTCCCGGCGAGCCGGTGGTGCTCGCCACCCAGACCGCAAACGTCGCCTCGATGCGCCTCGTGGCAAAGCTGGGGTTCACCGAGGTAGAGCGGTTCCATGCCTGGGACACCGAACAGTGGCTCGGCATGCGGTCCCCGGTCACGCCGTCCGATTGAGCTCGTGCTGGGCGGTTTCTGTACTCACCGCGATCTAGCCGAGCGAGCGCGAGGCGGGAAACGTGATGATCCAGCAGGAGGCCGGTTCGGTTTCTTCCATATTGCGGCTTCTAGGGCTGAGGCGGTCGGAACGGCAGTACGTTGATGGGGATGGTGGAGCCGGGCAACGGTTCCTCCGTGCCCCTCCGGCTGACGAGGACGGCGCTGGCGAGGGTCAGGGTGGTGACCAACTGGCGGAGTTCTTCCAGCTCGGCTTCCTTGTTGGCGAGGGTCTGCTTGAGCTTAGTGACGGTCTCCCGGAGCCGTCTCTCCGTCTCCGGGACCTGCCGGGTCTCCGTGCGGACGCGTTCGTAGAACTCGTTCTTCAGGTCTGCGTGCCGCCTCATGATGGCCATGCGATGGACGCCGGCCTCGGCGGCCAGAGCGACGACGGTGAGACTGCCGTTGGAGGAGGTGGCTTGTCCGGTCAGGAGCCGGTCCATGGCTTCGCGGATGCAGGCGCGTTCGTCCTGGTGCTGCTGGTTCATGTGAGGGTCTCGCAGGGTTCGGCGGTGGCGTCGTGGGCGTCGGCGGTGGTCCGGAGGCGGTCGGCGTTAGCCCGCAGGCGCTTGCCAAGTGGGCCCGGAGTTGAGGCGGCCAGCTGGTCGATCTCCTCGGCCCGCTCCCGCAACTGACGGGCGTGGGTGTCGGTGCGAACTGTGTTTCCGCAGCCGGGCTGGCAGTCGTACTGCTTTGGGGCGGTCGCGCCGGGGTCGGGTGCGCAGAGCGCGTTGTCCCGTTTGAACGCGCAGATCAAAAAGGCGTCGGGGTTGTCGAAGAGCACGACGCCATCCCTTGCGAGGAAGGCGGCGGCCTTCTTCGCGAAAGTCCTGGGGACAATGCGGCCCTCGAAGCGTGGAGCGGTGGCTGCGGCGGCAAGAGCTCGGTGGGCTGCCGGTCCGGAGACCTTCTCGCCGGCAGCGACGCGTTCGCGTAGATGGGCGGCGGTGTCGGCTGCGGCGAGGGCGGTCTCGACATCGAGGACGGAGTGGATCCCGCTGCGGCTGCGGGAGCCGTAGCCGCTGGAGACACGGGCGTCCAGGACGGTTCGCATGTGCCCGTACTGGATCGCGAGCGCGATCAGTCCGCCTGGACGGCGTGCGATATGCCAAGCCAGAGTTCTTCTGAACCGGGACGCTCCGATCGCGCCGTGCGGATCCTCGGGGATGATCTGGCCGAGGAGACCTTGGGCCCGTGCCTCATTATTCGCGAACTGTACGAAGCTCTCGATCCGCCTCTGCAATCCGTGCTTCTTGATGGCTCCGTGGTAGCTGCGTTGGCTGGCGAAGTCGTGGTGAGCGGCACTGAGCAGAAGCTCGCCCTCAGGAACCATGCGTTCCAGGACGCGGACGGCGTGAACGACCGGGGTGATGGCGACCCAGGGAACTGCGCGTTCCTCGCCTGCGGAGATGTGGTTGCCGTCATCGTCGGTGACGTTCTTGAAGTGGTGGCTTCGGATCAAGTGCCTGCCCGCGGCGCCGTCGGCGGCAGGTTCGGGGTCAGGACAGCAGCCGGCCCGGAGACCCTGTACCTCCTGTCCACGCATCCCGGTCAAGTACAAACAGATGATCGTGGCTGCTGTGCCCAGGTGCCGCATCAGTTCCGGGGCCTCGCCGAAGTCCATGTGCTCGCGCCAGGGCTTCCCGTTGATCTGTCCGGTGACCGGCACCTGGAGAGGACAGGGTCCTGGGCGCTCGTTGGCCAAGGCCGTGAGTTGGTCCCGCTCAATGAGCCAGTCGACCTGGGCGAGACTCGCACCGCTGAGGGCGGCAACATAGGAGCGTGCCAGCCTTCTCTGGCCGTGCATGCCGACCGTGGGCAGCGGGGCGCCCGTCACGGTGCGGTGCGGCAGAAATTCCTCAAGAACCACCCGGCTTCGGAAACTGCCCACATTGGCCGCTGCCGTGGTGATCAGGCGACGTCTCTCGGCCCAGGCCGCCAGAATGTCTTCGGCGAAGTCGTCGACGAACCGGATCGCCCAGACCACCAGCGGGCCGAGGACCTGTGGGTCCAGTGGTTCCCTGCTGTTTTCTCCGCGCGCGGGGCCGTCGGCCGCGGGAAGGAAGTCATCGACGCCCCTGGCCTCCCACGGAGGCTGAGTAACTCCCGTGGGCTCGGCACTGAGTTGATCGAAGGCCCGCAGGTCCGACAAATGGAAGCTGATGCTCCTGGCGTACTCACGGGAGAGGTCACTGCAGCGGTCGGCCATGTAGGCCCTCCACACTTCCTCGGTGCAGGTGCCGAGGCTGATGAAATGGCGCTCGTGCACCCAGCGGGCGAGCCGCATCCACTCATTGCAGGCCTCCTGCATGCCGCCAGCGGACATCCGCGACCGGGAGTTGGCCCCTCGGTTCCGGAGGTATGTGGGCCGGAGCCTGCCGTTGATCATCACCCAGGCCACCCGCTTCAACTGGCCGAGCATCGGCACCGGACAGTTCTTCCAAAGGATCGTGTAGAGGCAGACACCGGGGTTGTCGATGAGCGGGCCCAGCGACCAGACGGGATCGCGGTAACGGGAGTTCGGATGGGTGTTGCCGGGTGTGACCCACTGGGGCGCCACCACAGGACTGTCCGGGCCGGGCACGGCCAGGACGTACGGATCGTTGGCGGCGGCGATCGTGGTCACGGGACGAGGGCTCTCTTCACTAGGAGCTGGACAACGGTGCGGTCGGTGTCGGTGACGCGGGCCAGGGCCGCGGTCCAGGCGGCCGGGCCGACCTTGCCGCGGAGGTCCTCCAGCCGCTGCAGATGAACACTCCAGCGGTCACGGAACGTGCGGTCGTCCAGGACAGATTTCAGGCTCAGGATCTGCTGGTGCAGGTGGGCGAGACGGGAATGGTGGCCGGGGTGGACGTGCGCGTTGGCGCAGGCCAGGCATAGCAGGAAGTCCGCTCCGCAGCCGCCGTCGGGGGCCGGCCAAGGGCTGGTCGTGTCGTCCTCGCAATCCACCGTCGCAGTCCGCTGATGCCCGGGGCCTGGGGTCTGCGTGATCGTGCCAGCGAAGACGGCGGCCCGGGCCTGTTCCAGGGCCTCTTGGGCGCCGGCCTCGAACACATCCCGGGACGCACGTTGGACGCTGCGGTCAGGCAGCACGTAAATGCTCTCGTGGGTGCCCTGCGTGTGCTGCAGGGGACGGCCCTCGCCGGTCACCGTTGACCGGCGGGTCAGCTGGAAGGGCGAACCGCCCAGTCCGTGGCTCTGGGCCCACAACTTGCCCATATCGTTGGTAACGCCGAAGGCCAGAGGACCCACCGGAGGGGGCCCGTCCAACCTCCAATGAATCACCTGAGCGATCCGGTAGACACGGGCGACCATCAGCAGATCGGTGCCGGGCGCCAGTTGGTCGGCCAGAGCACGTGCATGGGTGGTGGCCTCCAGCGCCTGGGTGATCAGCCGTCCGGAGGAGTCGGCCCCGGAGTCCGTGATGTTCTCGGTGGAGAACCACCGGCCGCTGCCCGCTCTGCGCTTCTCGATTTGGACCTGATAGGTCACCGAGGCCGTCTCTCCCGCTGACGGTGCTGTGGTTGGAACGGGGAGGCGGTCGTAGACGGACAGGTTCCATCCGAACCGGGCGGTCAATACAACTGCCAGTGCAGTCAGCTCCTTGCGGGTCAGGAACAGCCGGCCCCACGTCTTCTCCGCGCCGTTTCCGCCCAGCAGCCCATAATTCGTCACCCAGGGCTGCCCGTTCGGCGGGCGGGTGCGGGGGACATCGCCCGTGCGGGCAACGTGGTCGAGGATCTTCCCGATTCTCCACTCACGGCTGCCCTCGGGGAGGCCGCCATCCCGCCACTGGTCCAGCTGGCGCGTGTTCTCGCCGATCCGCAACCAGGCCGACCGGAACTGCCGCTGCGCGGCCAGCACCACACGGTCCCGCTCGGCTTCCTCGTAGAACCGCTTGCTCGGCGCCGGCGGGGGGATCCGGTGGGCGAGCTCCTCCGCCACCGGCCCGGTGGCCAGCCGAGGATCTCGCTGCAACAGCGTGCGGATCGTCCTCAACGTGCCCTTGCCCGCGTTGGTGCTGACGTGCTGGACACGCCAACGCCGCAACATGGCAACCGTCAGTCCGTCCAGGTCATCGGGTGGGCGGTCCATCTCGGAGAGGAATTTCACGAACAGCCGGATCCTTGCCCAGTTGTTCTGGGCCGTCAGGTGGCTGGTCCACTCTCGGGACTGGGCGGCGAACGCCGCTGCGAGTGAGCGTTGCATCGCCTCGGCCACCGGGAGCTCGGCGAAGTCGAATGTTGTCTTGTAGCCGGCCTTGTTGGTGACCGTCACGGTGAGGCCGTCCGGAGCCAGCGGGGGCTCGGACCGATGCCCGGCCGGTGGCAGGACGGCCCTGCGTCCCTGCCCGCTCATGACACCGTCCTGTTGAGGAGAGCGTCGATGTCCTGGATGCCCGCCGTCTCCCGGGCGAGCCGTGCGAAGACGCCGTCCAGATTCTCGATTTGCTCGTCCTGGTGGTCGGCGGTGTCGGACATGGCCAGGATCGACTCCAGCTGCAGGTGAGCGACGGGCGAGAGGTAGTGCCGTTTCGTCGTCTCCACGTCTGCATGTCCGAGGATGGTCTTCACGAGCCACCACGGGTCCCCGAACAGCAGGGCAAAGTCCCGCCTCTCCGCCTTCGACAGGCCGTAGCGGGATTCCAGCAGCTGGTTCAGCACGATCAGCAGGTAGAGCGCCGCCGAATGCCGGGCCGAGTGCGGGGTGGCGTACGGGCTTTTGCCCTGCACCTCCGCCAGCCGCAGATCCCGAGTGACCTTCCGCTCCTTGGCAGTGAGCAGGGCCTCCTCGCAGCGTTGGTTCGCGGCCCTGAACACCCCGTTCCAGCGTTCGGGGGGCATCGGCAGACCTTGCTCGGTCAGCCACAGATATGCGGGCTCCGGCCCCTGTGGCCCCTCCAGGAACAGCAACTGGCGTTCACGCCAGTTCAGCCAGCGCAGTTCCCTCCTGCCGGGGACGCCGTTCTGGTCGACCCACTCGACCTTCGGCTTCAGCCCGCTCGTCACACGGCTGACCAGTCGCATTCCCGGCAACCGCTCGTAGCGGCCGGCTGCTTGGGCCCGCTCGACGGCCCAGGCCCGCTCGGACTGGATGTACGCCTCGACCTGCCCGACCGCGTCCACCGAGGCGTAGAACACCCGGCTGTTCTTCGACCGCGTCACCGCTCCCGCCACCCGACCGTGACAATAACGCCCGTGCCGAAGGCGCTGAGTGGGCAACTCGAAGACCAGCAGTGATCCGCCCTCCTGCCGCCGCAGAGCCGAGGACAACAGCAACTGTACGAAGCTCGTGTTCCGCGTCTCCGTGCGCGAGTCCCACCCCGGCGTCGGCAACCCCGCGGGGGTGAGACCGCGCAAGCCGACGTCCGACCACAGACCCCAGGCCCGCGGCGTCAGCCACGACACCCGCGAGCTGACCGAGTCCGCAGCCCGGTCCCCTCGCCGCGACACATCCACCGGCATCGGACGCACCTGCCCCCACCGGAAGAGCTTCGTGAAGGCCGCCCCCTCCCGGTCCCACTTCGCTCCGCTGATCCGCTCCGGGTTCTCCGGCGCCACACATCGCCAGTGCCGATAGTCACGAAGATCCCGTTCAGTGGCCCTTCGCCACGGAACCCCGCGCGAGGACAAGAACTCGAGCAGCAACCGCGTATCCGTCGCGTAGTTGCGCTTCGACTCCCGTTCGAGCGTGCTGAATTCCCTCGATCGGACGTAGTGCAGCAGATCCGCGTCGACCGTCCCATCGGGTCTGATGAACACCGGATCGCCTGGCCGCAGCCCGATCCGTGCCACTGCCTCCGGCAGGTCCTGTACCCCCAGGACACCGTCAGCTGGCAGCGCTCTCCACCGTCCCGGATCCGGGACCCACACCACATGCCACGTGCCCACCAGCCGCCTCCCCTGACGCTTGAACACAAGCAATCATCAGGGAATCGGTGAACATCGGCTCAGCTTAGGGGGAGCGCACGGGCCGGCATCGTGGACGCCCACTCGGACGGCTCACACTTTAGGGTGAGCGCATGCGTGCATTTCGTGAGGCAGTGGAGGCCGGGGATCTCGACGCCGTCGAGAAGTTGTTGGCCGAGAACGTCGTGTTCACCAGTCCGGTCGCGTTCCGGCCCTACCCGGGAAAGGCGATCACCGCGGCCATCCTGCGGGGGGTGACCCGGGTTTTCGAGGGCTTCCGGTACGAGCGGGAGATCGGCGCGCCCGACAGCCGCGACCAGGCGCTGGTGTTCACAGCGCGGGTGGACGGGCGCGAGATCCAGGGCTGCGACTTCCTGCACCTCGACGAAGACGGTCTGATCGACGAGCTGACCGTCATGGTCCGCCCGCTTTCGGCCGCGCAGGCGCTGTCGGCGGCCATGGGTGCCCAATTCGAGCAGATCGCGCGGGAGGCACAGGCCGCCGGGTCCGCCTGACCGCCACCCGGGCCCCTCGGAAGTGGCGGGCCCACGGACGGTGTGATCGCCCCGGAGCAGGGCCGCCCGACCGTGGCCGTCCCGTCGCAGCCGTGGTCAGCCACGGCCGGTACGCGCACCTCGGCGGCGGGCGCGCTGGTTGGATGGCCCCATGACCACCGACGAGCAGGCGCGCATGATGCGGGCCAACGAGGCCAACTGGGACGCCCGTACCCCGGTCCATCTCGCCAGCCGTTTCTACGGCCTGAGCGAGAACCTCGACCCGTCGCGCTGGTTCGCCCCCTGGGAGTGGGCGGACCTGGGCGAACTGGCCGACCGTGATGTGCTCCATCTCCAGTGCCATCTCGGCACGGATACCCTCGCCTTCGCCGAACGCGGGGCGCGGGCCGTCGGCCTCGACTTCTCCGAGGCGTCCGTGACGGCCGCGCGCGGCATCGCGGCGCGGGCGGGCCTCGACGTGACGTACGTCCGGGCGAACGTCTACGACGCCGTGGAGGCCCTGGAGCAGCGGCAGTTCGACGTCGTCTACACGGGGAAGGGCGCCCTGTGCTATCTGCCCGACCTGGACCGCTGGGCGGCGGTGATCGCCCAACTCCTTCGCCCTGGCGGCCTGTTGTACATCGCGGAGTTCCATCCACTGCTCAACTCGCTGAGCCCGAAGCCCGCTTCGGACGACACCGGTGAACTCCTTCTGCGGCACGACTACTTGGGCGCGCGGGAAGCCGTGCACCGCGATGCGACGTTCACCTACACCGACGGGCCGGCCGTGACCGGGGCCACCGAGAGCTTCGAGTGGCCGCATGGAATGGACGAGGTCGTCAACGCGTTGATCGGAGCGGGACTGACCATCCGGCGGCTGCGCGAGAGCGACGAACTGCCCTGGCCGCGCTGGCCTCGTATGGAACGTACGACGTCGGGCTGGTGGCGGCTGCCCGAACCGCGTATCCCGCTCCTGTACGGACTGCTCGCGAGCCGTTGAGCCGCGGCTCACACCCGTTGTCGCGCATCCCGTGGTATGGTATCCGCAGCATTTGCGTACGCCCCTTCTCGGGCGCCGGTGCTGTTCCTCTTCAGTTCGCTGACCCGCCCGTCGGAATCCGACCGGCGCACCAGCTCTTCCCAGTACCACCTCACCAGCGGCGACGTGTTTCCGCCGTACCCGAGGTGTCGCTGTCTTCCGCCGCCCGCGGTGCGCCCGGCGCGCCCAGTTCTCGCGGCCCTCCCTCTGCTCTGTCTTCCGCGTGCCTCATGCGGCATGCGTCTCCGTCCGTGAAAGGACTCTCCGACCATGACCACCACACTCGAACACCCCCCGGTGGAACAACTGCCCCCGGCCCGGATCGCGACCGGTGTCCTCGACATCGACGGCAACGGGAAAGGATATCTGCGGGCCGCCGACAGCTGCCTGCCCGCACCCACCGACCTCCAGGTCTCCCCGGCGCTGATCCGCCGTCACGGCCTGCGCAAGGGCGACCTCGTCGTCGGCGCGCAAGGCACCCAGCGCACGCTGACCGAGGTCGGGCTGATCAACGGCCGTACGCCCGAAGAGCTGCGCGGTCGTCGCCACTTCCGCGACCTCACCCCGCTCCACCCCCGCGACCGGCTCCGCCTCGAACACCCTGCGGCCGGACTGACCGGGCGCGTCACCGACCTGATCGCCCCCGTCGGCAAGGGCCAGCGCGGACTGATCGTGGCTCCGCCCAAGACCGGCAAGACCGTGCTGCTCCAGCAGATCGCGGCGGCCGTCGCCGGCAACCACCCCGAGTGCCGCCTGATGGTGGTGCTGCTCGACGAACGGCCCGAGGAGGTGACCGACATGCGGCGCTCCGTGCGCGGCGAGGTGTACGCCTCGACCTTCGACAAGACGCCCAAGCAGCACATCGCGCTCGCCGAACTGGTCATCGAGCGCGCCAAGCGGCTCGTCGAGGCGGGCGAGGACGTCGTCATCCTCCTGGACTCCCTCACCCGGCTGTGCAGGGCCCACAACAACGCGGCGGCCTCCGGTGGCCGCACCCTCAGCGGCGGGGTCGACGCCGCCGCACTGACCGGGCCGAAGCGGCTGTTCGGCGCCGCGCGCCTGGCCGAGGAGGGCGGTTCGCTCACGATCCTCGCCACGGCCCTTGTGGACACCGGCTCACGCGCCGACGGCTTCTTCTTCGAGGAGCTGAAGGGTACCGGCAACATGGAGCTCCGGCTGAGCAGCGAGCTGGCCTCCAGGCGCGTCTACCCGGCCGTCGACATCAACCCGTCCGGAACCCGCCGCGAGGAACTCCTGCTGACCCCGGCCGAGCTGACGACCGTGCATGGACTTCGGCGGGCCCTGCAGACGCGGGACGGCCAGGCGAACCTGGAGACCCTCCTCGACCGGCTCCGCGACACGCCAGACAACGCGACCTTCCTGCGGCGGATCCAGCCGACGCTGCCCTCCGCCTGACCCCGCCCGGCCCGGCCGGTGCCTGTGAGCTCCCGTGTGTGGCATCCGGGTGTTCGGGCCCGCTCCTCGGCCACGGCACCACGGCATACGGCGCACGCATTCCTACGTTTGCGATATGACCATCGGATTCTCTGCTCGTAGTGGTGTGACTTCTTCGTCCTTGTCGTCCGCGGCGTCCTCGTCGGTCTCGTCGGTCTCGTCGGTCTCGTCGGTGGCATCCCGGATCGCCGCCTCCTGCTGTGCTCTGTGCGTGACGGGCGTGCTGACGCTCGCGCCCGTCCCGGCATCCGCCCGCACCGGTGCCGCCCCGGTCACGCCGACGCCGAAACCGACGACGGCGGCGGACGCACGGCTGCTGTACCGCTCCGGCACCCACGCCCGGCTCCGCTCCGGGGCACCCCGCCTGCCCCGGGACGTGTCCGCGTTGTCGTGGCTGGTGGCCGACGCCGGCACCGGTGAGGTCCTCGCCGCGCGCAACGCGCACCGCGATCTGCCACCGGCCAGCACGCTCAAGACGCTCTTCGCCCTCACCGTCCTGCCCACACTGCCCGCCGGCCTGCGGCACAAGGTCACCGAGGCCGACCTGGCGGGCATCGGTGCCGGCAGCAGTCTGGTCGGAGTCGCGGCCGGGCGTACGTACCGGGTCTCCGACCTGTGGCGGGGCGTGTTCCTCAACTCCGGGAACGACGCCGTGCACGTCCTGGCCGCGATGAGCGGCGGCTGGCGCGACACCGCCGTCCGGATGCAGGCCAAGGCCCGTGCCCTGGGCGCCCGCGACACCCATGTGCGCTCGCCCGACGGCTACGACACGCCGGGGCAGGTGTCCTCGGCGTACGACCTCGCGGTGTTCGGGCGGGCCGGGCTGCGAAACGCCGACTTCGCCGCGTACTGCGGCACGGCCTACGCGAAGTTCCCCGGCGGGGGCGGCTGGTCGTACGAGATCCAGAACACCAACCGGCTGCTGACCGGCGCCAACGGCGTCGAGCGCTACCGAGGGGTGATCGGCGTCAAGAACGGCTACACCAGCAAGGCCGGCAACACGCTGGTCGCCGCCGCACGCCGGGGCGGACGCACCCTGGTCGTCACCGTGATGAACCCTCAGGAGGGCGACGGATACGCCGTCTACGAGGAGGCCCGCTCGCTGCTCGACTGGGGCTTCGGGGCCGCCGGACGCGTCGATCCAGTCGGCTCGCTGGACGCCGCGCGGCCCGTGTCGCAGGCGGGCCCGCAGGCGCCGACGCAGGCATCGACGCAAGTGCGGGTGCCGGTGCCGACGGCCGCCACCGTCACGTCCGGCAGCGGGCCGGGCTGGCCGGAGACCTGGACGATCCTGGGAGCGGCCGTACTCGGCGCCGGCGTGGTGTCGCTCGTACTGCGCGTCGCGGGCCCCAAGCGGGTCTGACCGGCGGCGTCCACCGGCAGCCACAGCAGCAACCCGAGCGTGACCCAGACGTACGCGCTGGCGCCCACGAAGCCGTCGACGCCGGACGCGTCGTCGAACCACAGCCACACCACGCTCGTACACAGCACCGCGTACAGCGCGCCCGCCACGCGCGCGTGCCCGGTGCGCACCAGGACGGCGAACGACGGGAGCAACCAGACGAGATGGTGCACCCAGGTGATCGGGCTGACCAGACAGGCGGTCAGCCCGGTGAGCGCGAAAGCGCCCCACCAGTCCCCCGCGACGACGGCCCGCCGCGCCCGCCGGGCCCAGACGGCCAGGACGGCCACGACCACCACCAGCCACACGGCACGACTGGGTTCGCCCGGTGCGGCCAGCCGTGCCAGCACGCCCTGGAGGGACTGGTTCGACACATACGCCAGTTGCCCGATGCGCCGGGTGTCCCACAGCGCCTCGCTCCAGTAGTAGCGCGAGGCGTCCGGCGCGATCCACACCGCGAGTGCGGTGGCCGCGCCGGCGACGGCCGTCGCGACCCCGGCGGCCCGCCGTCGTCCGGCGAGCAGCAGCAGGCCGATGAAGAGGGCGGGCGTCAGCTTGACGGCGGCGGCGAGCCCGATCCCGATGCCCGCACAGCGGGCCCGCCCGGTCGTCAGCAGCCAGGCGTCGGTGAGGACGAGGGCCAGCAGTACGAGGTTCACCTGGCCGAAGCTGAACGTGTCCCGTACGGGCTCGAACAGCGCCAGCGCGCAGCCGGTCAGGGCCCAGCCGTACCAGCCGTACCGGCGCAGCACGGGCCCGGCGGTCATCCACACCACCGCGCCGAGGGCCGCCAGGTTCAGCAGCAGTGCGGCGGTGATCGCGGCGCGCAGCCCGAGGAGCGCCATCGGCAGCATGCTGACGGCCGCGAACGGCGGATAGGTGAAGCCGTACGCCGTGCCGGGCACCCGGTAGTCGTAGATCCGGCCGCCGTGGTGGACCCAGGTGTCGACGGTTCCGTAGTAGACGCGCAGGTCGAACCAGCCGCGCAGCAGCGGCACGGTCGCCGTGAACACGGTCACGGCGACCGCGAGGGCGAGCACCAGGAGCAGCCGTTCCCGGTCGGTGCGGGGCAGTCTCACAGGGCTCATCCGGTGCTCTCCCGCAGGGGTGCGTGGGCCGCCTGGTGGGCCTGCCAGAGGACGACGAGGGCCAGCGCGCCGCCGCACACGGCAAGGACCAGTTCCCCGGTGCCGGCGGGCGCGCCGCTCGGCAGGGCCAGGAGCGCGACGACTCCGGTGACGGCGGCGAGGCGGTGGCGCACCGCCGGACTGGTGCTGGGCGCGGCGGCGGCGATGAGGAACAGGGCCCACAGGGCGTACCAGGGCCGGATCGCCGGGCCGAGAACGACCACGACGGCGAGGCTGAGGCCGAGTGCGTAGAGCGGGCCGATGCGGGGGCTGCGCAGCCAGATGTAGGCGATGGCAAGGACAGTGACCGTTATCCCGAGGAGGTGCCAGGCCGGGACGGCGAGCGGTGCCAGATCGCTGCCGACCTCCGTGAGCCCGGCGGCCGTGGCGCGGCCGAGGAGGCTGGTGAGGGCCCAGTTCTGGGGCGACACCGGGGTTTTCAGGGCGCCTATCCAGCCGTAGCCGGTGCCTGCCAGCGCGGTGACGGCGACGGTGGTCGCGGCTGCCGCGCCCGCCGTGGTCAGTACCGCCCGGGCCGGGCTGCGGCCCGCGCGGATCTGGAGCGCCACGACAGCGGCGAGGCCGAGGACCGCGGGTGCCTTGACGAGGGCGGCGAGCGTCACGAGTACGGCGCCCAGGATCGGCCACCGGCCCAGCGCCGCCACCAGGCCGACGCCGAGCAGCCCGAGCATGATCGCGTCGTTGTGGGCGCCGGCCACCAGGTGCAGCAGGACCAGCGGGTTGAGGGCTCCCAGCCAGAGGGCGGCGGCCGGGTCGGCGCCGCTGTGCCGGGCGAGGCGGGGCAGGGCCGCCGCCATCAGCGCCACGCCGAGCAGCGCGACCAGGCGCATGCCGAACAGGCCGGCGGGGATCTCGCCCCGGGTCAGGCCGGAGAGGCCGGACGCGACGGCGAGGAACAGCGGGCCGTAGGGGGCGCCGGTCTGCTGCCACACGGGGGCGACCTCGGCGGCGAGCGGACCGCCGAGCAGCGCGGGGCCGTGCGTGTACACGTCCATGTGTGCGTCGACCATGGCGCCCTGGGCGAGGTAGCTGTAGACGTCGCGGCTGAAGAGGGGCGGGGCGAGGAGGAGTGGGGCCGCCCAGACGGCGAGGACGAGCATCAGGGAACGTACGGTCGGCGGGTCCGTGCCGCGGACCAGTCTGCCGAGCAGGGTCCAGGCGGCTATCAGCAGGACGACGCCGAAGTAGACGCCGACCAGGCCGAGTGCGGCGCGGCCGGTGGTGGGAGCGATGAGTTCCCGTACGGGGAGGGCTCCGGCGGTCTCGCCTCCCAGCGCGAGACATGCGGTGCCGATCAGGCCCATGGCCTGGCAGCGGGCGAGAGTTGTCGGGGGAGCCTTCACCTGTGCAGCGTGACAAGGGTGGGTGGACGGGGGGCTACGGGGTGCCTTCCGGGCGGGGGCCTGTGTGTTACCGGTGGGTGGGTCGTTGGGGGTTGTTCGTCGGGTGCGGGCCTGTGGGGGCTTGTCGCGCAGTTCCCCGCGCCCCTGAAAAACGACAGCCCGCCGTTTCTCCGTCAGAAGACCGACACTCCCGTCAGTGTCGTGAAGCGGTCCAGGGCCGCCACCCCCGCGACCGAGTTGCCCCTCTCGTCCAGTCCGGGGCTCCATACGCACAGTGTGCAGCGGCCGGGGACGACGGCGATGATGCCGCCGCCGACTCCGCTCTTGCCGGGGAGGCCCACTCGGTAGGCGAAGTCGCCCGCCGCGTCGTAGGTGCCGCAGGTCAGCATGATGGCGTTGATCTGTTTGGCCTGGCTGAGGGTCAGGAGACGGGTGCCGTCGGCTCGGACGCCGTGCCGGGCCAGGAAGCCGGTGGCGAGGGCGAGGTCGGCGCAGGACGCCTCGATGGAACACTGGCGGAAGTACTGGTCCAGCAGGTCCGGGACCGGGTTGTCGATGTTGCCGTACGACGCCATGAAATGGGCGAGGGCGGCATTGCGGTGGCCGCGTCCGGCCTCGGAGGCGGCCACCTCCTTGTCGAAGGTGAGGCCGGGGTTGCCGGACTCCGCGCGCAGGAAGTCGAGGAGCGTTCCGGCCGCGTCGCCGGTACGGGTGTGCAGGCGGTCGGTGACGACGAGGGCGCCCGCGTTGATGAACGGGTTGCGCGGGATGCCGTTCTCGTACTCCAGCTGGATCAGGGAGTTGAAGGGATTGCCGGAGGGTTCGCGGCCGACGTGCTCCCAGAGTTCGTCGCCCTCGCGGGCCAGGTCGAGGGCGAGCGTGAACACCTTGGTGACGGACTGCGCGGAGAACGGCTGCCGCCAGTCCCCCACCCCGTAGACCGTGCCGTCGAGTTCGGCTACGGCCATGCCGAAGCTGCGCGGGTCGCGGGCGGCGAGCGCCGGGATGTAGTCGGCGGGGCGTCCTCGGCCGGGGGTGCGTCCGATCTCCTCGGCGATGCGTTCCAGGACTGGTTGGAAGGTCGGGGGCGAGGGTGAGGGCGACGGAGCTGCTGCCATGATCGCCATTCTCCTTCCGGGCCGGTGCCGGCGCGCGTTCGTGTGTGCCGGCAGTGGTCCTACCGTGCCGTGCCGTTGCCCGCCACGATCTCGGGGCGGAGCAGGTCCGCGAGTCGTTCGGCGGGCAACAAGCCCTTCTCCAGGACGAGTTCGGCGACTCCCCGGCCGCTGACGAGGGCCTCCTTGGCGATGTCCGTGGCTGCCGTGTACCCGATGTAGGGGTTGAGGGCGGTGACCAGGCCGATGGAGTTCTCCACGCTCGCACGCAGCGCCTCGGTGTTGGCGGTGATGCCGTCCACGCAGCGTTCGGCGAGGGTGAGGCAGGCGGCGCGCAGGTGGGTGACGGACTCCGAGAGGGAGTGCAGGATGATCGGCTCGAAGGCGTTGAGCTGGAGCTGTCCGGCCTCGGCGGCCATGGTGATGGTGACGTCGTTGCCGATCACCTCGAAGGCGACCTGGTTGACGACCTCCGGGATCACCGGGTTGACCTTGCCGGGCATGATCGACGAACCGGCCTGTACCGGCGGCAGGTTGATCTCGCCGAGCCCGGCACGCGGCCCGGAGGACAGCAGGCGCAGATCGTTGCAGCTCTTGGAGAGCTTGACGGCGACCCGCTTGAGCACACCGGACATCTGGACGAACGCCCCGCAGTCCTGGGTGGCTTCGACCAGGTTGGCGGCCGTGACGAGCGGCAGACCGGTGATCGCGGAGAGGTGGCGGCGGGCCGACTCGGCATATCCGGCAGGGGCGTTGAGGCCCGTGCCGATGGCGGTGGCGCCGAGGTTGATCTCGTGGATCAGCAGGACGGCCTCCGCGAGACGGCTGCGGTCCTCCTCGATCATCACGGCGTACGCCGAGAACTCCTGCCCGAGCGTCATCGGCACCGCGTCCTGGAGCTGGGTACGCCCCATCTTCAGTACATCGTGGAACTCGACCGCCTTGCGGGCGAAGGAGTCCTGGAGCACGGCCATCGCCTTGAGCAGTTCCCGCACGGCGAAGACGGTCGCGACCTTGACGGCGGTCGGGTAGACGTCGTTGGTGGACTGGCCGAGGTTGACGTCCTCGTTGGGGTGCAGGTACTCGTACTGGCCCTTGGTGTGGCCCAGCAGCTCCAACGCACGGTTCGCGACGACCTCGTTGGCGTTCATGTTGGTCGAGGTACCCGCCCCGCCCTGGATGACGTCCACCACGAACTGGTCGTGCAGCCGACCACCGCGGATCTCCCGGCACGCCTCGACTATCGCGGCGGCCTTCTTCGGGTCGAGGAGGCCGAGTTCCTCGTTGGCGAGGGCGGCGGCCTCCTTGACGGCGGCGAGGGCGTCGATGAGATGCGGGTAGGCGGAGATGGCCATGCCGGTGATGGGGAAGTTCTCCGTGGCGCGGAGGGTGTGGACACCCCAGTACGCCTCGGCGGGAACGTCACGGTCGCCGAGCAGGTCGTGTTCGCTGCGGGTGGCTTTGGCGGTCATGACTGGGTCGGCCTGCTTTCTCTTCTTGAGGGGGCCGGCATTTCAGCCCGTCCGGCGATTGAGGACGAGGCCGTTCAGGCCGAAGGGGGGTCTGGGGGCGCAGCCCCCAGGAACGGGATGGGACGGGTAGGGGCGGCGGGGGCGAAGAAATCCGCGCGGACCCGCTACCGACGTGGCACCGGATCGAGCGCGCGGACAGGCCTGACCCGTCCGACCTCGCGCCCACCGCCGAGCAGCGCCTCCCCCTCGAACCCGACGAGCGCCGCCGGATCGACACCGGCCCGCACCAGCGCCGCCGCCGTCACCGGAACCCGCGCCCGGTTCGCCCCGTCGGCGATCTTCACCGCGACGGCCCTGCCGTCCGGGAGGGCGGCGACCTGGACGCCCTCGAAGCCGTCCTTGCTGAGCAGTCCGGGTACCGCCCGCATCAGCGCGGCCACGTCCCGGCCGGAACCGGAGGCCATCTCGGCGTGTTCGCGCATCGCGTCAGCGACCAGCGCCTCCGGGGTGTCCGGGGCGGCGGTCGTGATCCGGGCGACGGCGCGGGCCAGGCCGTGCAGGGAGATGGAGAAGAGGGGTGCGCCGCAGCCGTCGACGGTCACCCGGGCGACGCGCTGCCCGGTGAGATCCTCGACGATCTCGTGGATCGCCTGCTGGAGGGGGTGGCCGGGGTCGAGGTAGCTGTCGAGGGGCCAGCCGTTGAGCTTGCAGGTGTAGAGCATGGCGGCGTGCTTGCCGGAGCAGTTCTGGGCGAGGCGGGAGGGCAGGCGGCCCTCGCGTATCCAGACGTCGCGGACGACCGGGTCGAACGGCAGGTCCGGCACGTTTCGCAGGTCGCCCTCGGCGAGCCCGCCCAGCTCCAGGATGCGGCGGGAGCCGGCCAGGTGGCGTTCCTCGCCGGAGTGGCTGGCGGCGGCCAGGGAGAGCAGTTCGCCGTCGAGGGGCAGGCCGGCCCTGAGCATGGCCACCGCCTGGACGGGCTTCAGGGCGGAGCGCGGATAGAAGGCCGCCTCGATGTCGCCCATCTGCAGCTCCACCTGGCCGTCGGCGCCGAGCACGACGACGGAACCGTAGTGGATGCCCTCGACGACCCCGCCGCGCACGAGGTGCGCGACGGGCGAGTGAAGGGGTTCACGGATCGTGGGAGCGTCCGCGAGTGAACTGCTGTACATGGCTGACCGCACTGCTTCCTGCATTACTTCATCCTGCATCACTGCGTGGTTCACGCGTCGGCTCCGGCCGACCCGTCGGACGGGGTGGACTCACCGGTCACGTGCGCTTCGGCGGCCTTGCGGGCCACCTGGGCGCGGACGCCGTACCAGCCCGCGACCAGGACCCCGGCGATCAGCGGGAGACACAGCACGGTGGTGCGGCCGGCGCCGCCGTCGGCGTACATCAGGACGAGGACGGAGGCGAGGAAGGCCAGCGTCACGAGTTCGGTCCACGGGGAGCCGGGGAGCCGGTAGCTCGGCCGGGTCAGCTCGCCGTTCTCGGTCTTCCGCCAGAACACCAGGTGGCAGATCATGATCATGCCCCAGGTGGCGAGGATGCCGATCGCGGCGAAGTTCAGCACGATCTCGAACGCGTCGGCGGGGACGACGAAGTTCAGGCCGACGCCGAGTACGCAGAAACCGCTGGTGAGCAGGATGCCGCCGTACGGCACCTGGGTGCGGCTCATGTGGCCGGTGAACTTCGGCGCGGAGCCGGACATCGCCATCGAGCGCAGGATGCGGCCGGTGGAGTACAGACCCGAGTTGAGGGACGACATGGCCGCGGTGAGGACGACCAGGTTCATCACACCGCTGGCCGCCGGGATGCCGAGGTTGGAGAGGACGGTCACGAAGGGGCTCTCGCCCGACGTGTACTTGTTCCACGGCAGCAGCATCGAGAGGAGGAGGACCGAGCCGACGTAGAAGAGGCCGACCCGCCACATGATCGAGTTGATCGCCTTCGGCATGATCTTCTCGGGGTTCTCGGTCTCGCCCGCCGCGACACCGACGAGTTCGACGGAGGCGTAGGCGAAGACGACACCCTGGATGATCAGCAGCATGGGCAGCAGGCCGTTGGGGAAGACGCCGCCGTTGTCGGTGATCAGGGACGGGCCGGGGGTGGTGCCGTCGACCTCGTGCTGGGTGACCAGCAGGAAGATGCCGATCAGCATGAAGACGACGAGGGCGCTGACCTTGATGATGGCGAACCAGAACTCCAGTTCGCCGAAGAACCGCACCGAGATCAGGTTCACGGTGAGGACGACCGCGAGGGCGATCAGTGCGATCACCCACTGCGGGATGTCGGAGAACATGCCCCAGTAGTGGGTGTAGAGAGCCACCGCGGTGATGTCGGCGATACCGGTGGTGGCCCAGTTGAGGAAGTACATCCAACCCGCGACGTACGCGCCCTTCTCGCCCAGGAACTCCCGGGCGTACGACACGAACGCCCCGGACGAGGGCCGGTACAGGACGAGTTCGCCCAGTGCCCGGACTACGAGGAAGGCGAAGACGCCGCAGACCGCGTAGGCGATGAAGAGCGACGGGCCGGCGTCGGCCAGCCGGCCGCCGGCACCGAGGAACAGGCCGGTGCCGATGGCACCGCCGATGGCGATCATGTTGACGTGCCGGGCCTTCAGCGACTTGCTGTAGCCCGCGTCACCGGCGTCGACGTGTACGGCCTTCTTCCGCGCCGTACCGTTCGCCGTCTCGTCGTGGAGGGATTGCTCGCTCACGCCTCGGTTCCGCCTTCCGGGGATGGTTCTGCGGGGGTGTCCGTGTGCGCGGCGCGCACGATGTCTGTGAGGCTCGTCGAGACCCGGTCGAGGTGGTGGGACATGGCCGCCACCGCGTCGTCCTCGCTGCGGTCGATCAGCGCCTCGACGATCGCCCGGTGCTCACGGTTGGACTGCTCGCGCCGGCCGCCCAGCTCGTTCAGGAACGCCGACTGACGTGCCAGCGCGTCCCGGATCTCCTCGATCACCCGGCGGAACACCGGGTTCTGGGCGGCCTGGGCGACGGCCAGGTGGAAGAGGGTGTCCATGGCGACCCACGCGGTGGTGTCGGTCTCGTGCTCCATGCGTTCCAGCAGGTGCGCGAGGTGGTCGAGGTCCTCGGGTGTCCGCCGCAGGGCCGCGTAACCGGCTACCGGGATCTCGACGTGCCGTCGCACTTCGAGGAGGTCGCTGGCCGCGTAGTCGCCGAAGGTGGGGTCCTCGACCGTACTGGACACCACGAAGGTGCCCTTGCCGGTCCGGGAGACGGTCAGGCCCATGGTCTGCAGGGCCCGCAGAGCCTCCCTCAGGACGGGCCGGCTCACCTCCAGGCGGCGGCACAGTTCGGCCTCGGAGGGGAGCTTGTCCCCCACGGCGTAGTCTCCGCGCTCGATGGCGCTGCGCAGATGACCGAGGACCGCTTCCATCGCGCTGACGCGCCGCGGCACCGAGCCACCTGTCTGGCTGTCTGACAGGTTCACGGAGGTGATCCTGCGGGTGACGGGAGGGGGCTGTCAAGGGTGGGAGTCCGGGGGCCGGTCTCCCACCCCGCACGGGTTCAGTTCAGTACACCCGCCCCCAGCAGCCCGAAGAGCGCCAGGCCCACGACGATCCGGTAGATCACGAAGGCGTTGAAGGAGTGCTTGGCGACGAACTTCAGCAGCCAGGCGATGGAGCCGTAGGCGACCACGAAGGACACCACCGTGCCGACGGCGAGCGGCGCGGCCCCCACGCCCGCACCCAGGGCGTCCTTGAGCTCGTACAGCCCGGCGCCGGTCAGCGCGGGGATGCCGAGGAAGAAGGAGAGGCGGGTGGCGGCGACCCGGTCGAGGTCGAGGATCAGGGCCGTCGACATGGTGGCGCCGGAGCGGGAGAAGCCGGGGAAGAGAAGCGCGAGGATCTGTGAACTGCCCACCAGCATCGCGTCCTTGAAGGTGGTGTCGTCCTCGCCGCGCTTGTGCCGTCCCATCTGGTCCGCGGCCCACATCACGCCACTGCCGACGATCAGCGAGGCGGCGACCACCCACAGCGAGGCCAGCGGGCCCTCGATCAGCGGCTTGGCGGCGAGGCCCACGACGACGATCGGGATCGTGGCGTAGATGACCCACCAGGCGAACTTGTAGTCGTGGCTGTGCCGCTCGTCGCGGTTCCGCAGGCCCCTCCCCCAGGCGGAGACGATCCGGACGATGTCCTTGAAGAAGTACACGAGTACGGCGGCGATGGCACCGACCTGGATGACCGCCGAGAACCCGACCACCGCGTCGTCGTCGACGGGGATGTTCATCAGCCCCTCGGTGATCTTCAGATGGCCGGTGGAGGAGACCGGCAGGAACTCGGTCACCCCCTCGACGGCTCCCAGGATGACGGCCTGACCGACGGAGATGGCGCTCATGGAATCCAGTTCTGCTGGGGAGGGACGGGCAGCGGCGGGACCAGTCCTACTACACCCCGACAAGTCCCGGACGCCCCGCGTCTACAGCGCGCCGCCCACCCACACGCCCGCGAAAGCCGCGCCCAGACCGGCCGACACGCTCACCATGATGTTGGCTACGGCGAGGAGACCGGCGCCGTCCTCGGTCAGCCGCAGTGTCTCGTAGGAGAAGGTCGAGTAGGTGGTCAGCGCCCCGCACAGGCCCGTGCCCAGGAGCAACTGGAGGTTCGGGCCCGGGGCGGCGCCGGTGAGCAGGCCGAGGATCAGACAGCCGGTGACGTTGACGGCCAAGGTGCCCCAGGGGAAGACCGTGTCGTGGCGGGACTGCACCACCCTGTCGGTGAGATAACGGAGCGGCGCGCCGACCATTCCGCCCGCTGCCACGAGCAGCCAGTTCACAACGACTTCTTACCCTTCTCGTCCGCTTCGCCTGGTTTGCCTTCGGTCCGGCCCGCATACCGGATGACCTCGCAGTCGTCGAGGACGACCAGTCCCTCGGTGACGACTTCGTCGAGCTGGGGCAGGAAGGACCGTACGTTCTCCTCGGTGTCGACGATGACGACCGCGACCGGCAGATCCTCGCCGAGGGAGAGCAGGCGCGAGGTGTGGATGAGGGAAGACGTGCCGAAACCCTCGATGCCGCGGAAGACGCTCGCACCCGCGAGGCCGGCCGTCCGGGCGCGGTGGACGATCTCCGAGTAGAGCGGCCTGTGGTGCCAGGTGTCGTGCTCGCCGATGAGCACGGTCAGGCGCAGTGCACTGCCGGTCGGTCCGGTCATCGTCGCCTCCGCTTCAGGACCCGGCGGGTCGCGGTCGCCGCGAGTGTCACGGCGGTGAGGGCCGCGAGCAGGGTCGCGGCGAGGTACGCGAGCCCGGTGCCGGGGCGGCCGTGGTCGACCAGTTTCTGGATGTCGACGGCGTACGTCGAGAAGGTGGTGAAGCCACCGAGCACTCCGGTGCCGAAGAAGGGGCGCACAAGGCGGTGGACGGGCCGGGTCTCCGTGACGACGACCATGAGGACGCCGATCACGGCACAGCCGACGACGTTGATCCAGAAGGTGGTCCAGGGGAAACCGCCGGTCTGGGCTGGCCAGGCGAGCGACGCCGCGTAGCGGGCATTGGCGCCGATCGCGCCGCCGATCGCGACCACCGCTACGACCGGCGTCTGACCGCGGAGGACGGAGGGGCGCGGTGGGGAGGCGACGGTCCCGGTCCGGAGGTCGGGGGTTGTCATGGTCTTACGTCTCCTACTCGCCGGCGCCCGGCCGTGCGGGCGCACTCGTGTGAGCAAGTAGGGACCGTTGGCGGCGATCCTGCCGCGGTTCGGGTACGGCGGGCCCCACCGCCGCGCCGCGAGGGTTGATCGCGGCCGGTCACCAGGGTAGCGCCGGGGTACGGGGGGCTGCATCCGGATCGGGATCGGTCGGCACACGGGGGCACGTCCGGCGTGTCCAGGGGCCGCCTGCGAGCCAGTGGGGACTGTGGGGGCCTGTCACACGGTTTCCCGCCCCTGTCGGGGTGGTGAACCGCACCCCGGATTCATCGACACCGCGTGCTCGGCCCAGCCCCGTCACCAACCGCCACGATCGGCTCGCGGCATGCCGCCGCACCCGCCCGGCCGTCGACGGGCAGCTCCCGCCTACCAGCCCTTCTCGAACATTCGCGCGACCTCCGCGATACGGACCTCGTCGGGGCGGTAGAACGTGCGCCAGCGGATCCTCTTCGTCCGGACCATGCCGATGCCCGCGAGCAGACCCAGGTGGGTGTGGGCGACAGAGCGGCGGACGCCGAGTTTCGCTGCGACGGCGGCGACCGTGACACCGTCCTCGACGGGATCACCGTGCCGTTGGGGCGGGAAGTGCGCGGCCGGGTCCTTCAGCCACTCCAGGATCTCCAGGCGTTGCCCGCCTCCCGGTCTCTTCAGCATCGCGCCTCCTCGTCCCGGTCACCGAGTGCCGTGCCTCCCAATGTCCCGCAGTCGGGGCCACCGC
Source organism: Streptomyces sp. AK08-02 (assembly GCF_033795085.1). NCBI lineage: Bacteria > Bacillati > Actinomycetota > Actinomycetes > Kitasatosporales > Streptomycetaceae > Streptomyces > Streptomyces sp. AK08-02. Next base: position 356,177 of record NZ_JARAZV010000001.1, on the reverse strand, counting down.
GTCCGGGGCTTCGTAGCTCTTGGCCGAGGTAGGACTCTTTCCGCCGCGTACATGCGTTCGAGCAAGTCCTTGCAGCCCAACAAGCAGGGGCCCGGCCGCCCCCCTCAGGCGGCCGAACCCCTGTCACTCGTGGCTCAGCGGTGGCTGAACCACGTCATCGCGGGAAGCGCCTTGTCGTCGTAGCCGAACAGCGCCTGGTTCTCCCAGCCGTTGCCCGAGGACGGGTCCGTGGGGTCCCAGCCGTTGCCGGTGACCGCGGTCCAGGTCGCCTCCCAGTAGAAGACGCCGAGACCGCGGCCGTTCGGAACGGCCTCCACGATGTTCAGGATGTCCCGGAACCAGGCCGACTGCCCGGCCGTGGACGCCGCGTACCCGGAGACGAGCTCACCAGTCGTGTCGATGATGTTCTCGTGCGAGTCCTCGCTGTCGAGCCGGAAGGGGTAGGCCGTCTCGGCGACGAACACCGGCTTGCCGTAGCGCGAGGCGGCGTCGTCCAGGGTGGTCTGGAAGTCCGACAGCGAACCGTGCCAGTAGCCGTAGTAGGAAAGGCCGATGGCGTCGAACTTCACACCGTTGGACACCGCGTTGTCGAACCACCAACGGGTGCCCGCCAGGTCGCCGCCCTTGGCCAGGTGCAGCGCCACGGTCGTACCGGAGTTGACCGCCTTCACCGCGTTGTAGCCGGAGTTGAGCAGACCGGCGAGCTGGGACCAGTTGTCGGTCGAGCCCTCGGACCACAGCATGCCGCCGTTGATCTCGTTGCCCACCTGGACCATGTCGGCGGTGGTGCCCTGGGACTTGAGGGCGTTCAGGACGTCGTAGGTGTGGTTGTAGACGTCGGTCTTCAACTGGCTGTACGAGTGTCCGGCCCACGCGGACGGCTTGCTCTGGGCGCCCGGGTCGGCCCAGGTGTCCGAGTAGTGGAAATCGACCAGCAGCTTCATGCCCTGCGCCTTGATGCGCTTGGCGAGGGCGAGGACGCGCGCCTTGTTGTTGTAGCCGTCGGCCGGGTTGACCCAGACCTTGACCCGCGCGTAGTTCATGCCGGAGTTCCTGAGGACGGTGAGCGCGTCCGAGGTCGCGCCGGCGCCGGTCTTGTAAGTACCGCCCAGGGCCTCGCTCTTGGGGAGGGAGGAGATGTCGGCGCCCTTGACGGACAGCCCGCCCGTGCCGGAGGCGAAGGTCAGGTCGTCGACGTTGATCCAGTTGCCCGCGTTGGCATCGGAGTTGACGCTGATCGTGCACTGGTTGTTGGTCACCGCGATCGGCACGACGATCCGGATCCACCCACTGGCGGAGACGGGCAGGTCGGTGCGCTGCTCGGCGCTGCCGCAGTTCTTCAGCGCTATGTAGGCCGACTTCTGGCCGCCGCCCGAGCGTACCCACGCGGTGAGCTTGTAGTTGCCGTTGGTCAGCCCGGACAGGTACTGGTAGGTCTCCACCTTGTAGGCGGAGGCGGAGTAGTGGGACAGGCGGTAACTGCCGCCGTGGCCGCCGGACTCCACGTACGAGGCGCCCGTGTCGCCGTACTCCGACCAGCCGTTGGGTACCGCCGCACCCGAACCATCGGCCTCGAAGCCGCCGTTGGTGAGGGTGCTTGCCGCCTGCGCGGAGGTGGCGGGGAGCGCGGTGAGGGCGAGGCCTGCGGCGAGCGGGAGCAGCAGGGCCCTGAGTGCGCGCCCGGTCATGGGCCTGGGTGTGCGTCTGGGATGGAACATCGTCGTCCGTCGTCCCTTCGACGTGATGGATTTGGGGGTGTCCCTCCCGAGGGGAAGGAGGGGCCCCTCCGCCCGCGGCTCTCGTGGCACACACGGGCGGAGGGGAACTTGCGGCTCGGCCGTCGGGTTCAGCCGTCGAGTCGTACGACCCGGACGGCTCCGGCGGGCAGCGCGAGGCGGCCGGCGGCCCGTTCGCCCGTCAGCAGTTCGGTGCCGGGTGCCTCCAGGGGCACCTTGGCGTCCGACCCGGTGTGGTTGACGGCGAACAGGTAGGTGCCCGACTCGCCTGTGCGGCGGACGAGTTCGACGTCGTGCGGGAGGTCGGCGCGGGGTGCGATGCCGGCGTCCTCGGTGGCCCACCCGAGCAGGGCGTCCAGCCCGTGCGCGTCGAGGCGGGTCGACACGTACCAGGCGGTGCCCTCGCCGAGGCGGTGGCGGGTGACGGCCGGGTGGTCGGCGGTCAGACCGTCGGCGTACGTCCACACGGTCTCGGCGCCGCGCGGGACGACGAACTCGGTCCACACGTCGCCGGTCAGCTCGGAGCCGTCGGGGCCGGTGATGCGTACGGCGTCGCCCTGGAGCAGCGGCGAGAACTCCTCGACGGTCAGGCCCAGTACGTCACGGAGGGCGCCCGGGTAGGGGCCCGTGTGCACGGCGTCGTGCTCGTCGACGATGCCGGAGAAGTAGGAGACGACGAGGGTGCCGCCGTTCTCGACGTACTCCCTGAGGTTGTTCCCGGCGGCCTCCGTCATCAGGTACAGCGCGGGAACGACGACAAGGGGATAGGCCGACAAGTCTGCTTCCGGGTGGGCGAAGTCGACCGTGAGGTGGCGGTCGTACAGGGCCTCGTAGAATGCGTCGGCTCGCTCGCGCGGGTCGTGGTCCTCGCTGGGGCGCCACTGGAGGTTCTGCGCCCACCAGGAGTGCCAGTCCCACAGGACGGCGACGTCGGCGACCGTGCGGGTGGAGCGGATGGAGGCCAACGAGTCGAGGGACGCGCCGAGTTCGACGACCTCGCGCCACACGCGGGTCTCCGTGCCGCCGTGCGGGAGCATCGCCGAGTGGAACTTCTCGGCGCCGCGCCGGGACTGGCGCCACTGGAAGAACATCGCGCCCTCGGAGCCCCGGGCCACATGGGCGAGGGAGTTGCGGGCCATCTGGCCCGGTGCCTTCGCGGGGTTGCGGGGCTGCCAGTTGACGCCGGAGGTGGAGTGCTCCAGCAGGATCCAGGGGGCGCCGCCGCCGACGGAGCGGGTGAGGTCGGCGGCCATGGCGAGGTTGACGTGGGTGCGGCGGCCGTCGGTGATCAGGTAGTGGTCGTTGGTGACGATGTCGACCTCGCGGCCCCAGGCCCAGTAGTCGACGGAGTCGCACTGGCTGAGCGCGGTCATGAAGTTCGTGGTGACCGGGATGCCGGGCGCCAGGCGGTGCAGGATGTCCCGCTCCATCACGAAGTTCTCGCGCATGGTGGCGTCGGCGAAGCGCTTGTAGTCCAGCGCCTGGCCCGGGTTGCCGACCGTGGGCGCCGCGCGCGGCGGGTTGATCTCCTCGAAGGTGGCGTAGCGCTGGCCCCAGAAGGCCGTCCCCCATGCCTCGTTGACGCCGTCGACCGTCTCGTACGTCGTCCGCAGCCAGCTCCGGAAGTGGGCCGCGCAGGAGTCGCAGTAGCAGGCCGAGACGGGCACGCCGTACTCGTTGTGTACGTGCCACATGGCGAGCGCGGGGTGGGCGCCGTAGCTCTCGGCGAGCCGCGTGGTGATGTTCGCGGCGGCGGCGCGGTAGTAGGCGTTGCTGTGGCAGATCGCGGCACGGGAGCCGAACTCGTAGCGCACGCCCTCGGGCGTCACCGGCAGCGCGTCCGGGTGCTCACGGTAGAACCAGGCCGGCGGGGCCACGGTGGGGGTGCCCAGGTCGGCGCGGATGCCGTTCTCGTGCAGCAGGTCGAGCAAGCGGCTCAGCCAGCCGAAGTCGTACACCCCGGGGGCGGTCTCCAGCAGGGCCCACGAGAAAATTCCGACGCTGACCATGGTGACACCGGCCTCGCGCATCAGCCGGACGTCTTCCTGCCAGACGCTTTCCGGCCACTGCTCGGGGTTGTAGTCCCCGCCGAAGGCAAGCCTGGTGAGGCCCGTGGGGGTGGTCTCCGGCATGGAATGTCTCCCGATCGGTCAGTCGCTCTGGAACACTTCTTGGGAACGTGCACACACAGTGGTGAGCGGCGCGTGGCCTAGATAACCGCATGGCTACAACCATTGACAAGTGTCCAGTGTGTTTCTCTACTGTGAACGCTCACAGAAGCATGACGGGTCTTCGCAGCAGGCGAGGACCCCAAGGTCAGGGGAGAAGTTCCATGCCGAACACGAAGCAGTGGCGCCTCGTGGCAACCGCGGTCGCCGTCACGCTCGGCGCCACCACACTCGCCGCCTGCGGGTCCGACGACGACAGCGACGCCCAGTCGGGCCCGGTGTCGCTGACGTACTGGACCTGGACGCCCGGCATGGACAAGGTCGTCGACCTGTGGAACAAGGGGCCCGGCAAGGAGCAGCAGATCACCGTCACGGTGAAGAAGCAGGCGTCCGGCGACACCCTGGTCACCAAGATCCTCACCGCGCACAAGGCCAAGAAGGCACCGGACCTGGTGCAGGCCGAGTACCAGGCGCTGCCGACGCTGGTCAGCAACGACGCCCTCGCGGACATCTCGGGCGATGTCGGCGACGCGAAGAAGGACTTCGCCGACGGTGTCTGGCAGCAGACGACGCTCGGCACGGACGCGGTGTACGCGGTGCCGCAGGACATCGGGCCGATGATGTTCTACTACCGCGAGGACCTCTTCAAGCAGTACGGACTGAAGGTCCCGACCACCTGGGCCGAGTTCGCCCAGACCGCCAGGGACCTCAAGAAGAAGGCACCGGACAAGGACCTCACCACCTTCTCCGCCAACGACTCCGGTCTCTTCGCGGGCCTCGCCCAGCAGGCCGGCGCCAAGTGGTGGACGACCTCCGGCGAGAAGTGGAAGGTCGGTATCGACGACGCGGCGACCGAGAAGGTCGCCAGGTTCTGGGGCGACCTCGTCAAGGAGGACGCCATCGACAACCAGCCGATGTACACCCCGGCCTGGAACAAGGCGCTCGACACCGGCAAGCAGATCGCGTGGGTCAGCGCGGTGTGGGCGCCGGGCACGCTGACCACGGCCGCGCCGGACACCAAGGGCAAGTGGGCCATGGCCCCGCTCCCCCAGTGGTCGGCGAGCGAGGACGTGACGGGCAGCTGGGGCGGCTCATCGACGGCCGTCACCACGGACTCCTCCCACAAGTCGGCCGCCGCGAAGTTCGCCGCCTGGCTGAACACCGACCGTGCCGCGCTGGCCGCGCTCGCCAAGGAAGGCGGGATCTACCCGGCCGCCACGGGCGCCCAGCTCAGCGGCGCGTTCCTCAAGTCGCCCGACTTCTTCTCCAACCAGGCGGACTTCTACACCAAGGCCGCCGAGATCGCGAAGACCACGGCGCCCTCCGCGTGGGGCCCCAACGTGAACGTGGCGTACACCTCGTTCAAGGACGCGTTCGCCTCGGCCGCGAAGAACAGGTCCGACTTCGGTGCCGCCCTGAAGACGATGCAGGACGACACGGTCGCCGACCTCAAGAAGCAGGGCTTCGGAGTCGCGGAGTGACCAGCGCACGCCGGCGGTCGTACGGGGTCAGGTCGGCCCCGTACGCCCACCCGTCTCCCACCACCACCCTCAAACGAGCGCGATGCGCCCCCTATATTTTCCTTCTCCCCGCGGTGACCCTGTTCGCCCTGTTCTTCGCCCTGCCCATCGGCTACGCGCTCTGGCTGAGCCTGCACAAGGTGAAGGTGTCCGGCCTGGGCCTCGGTGCCGGGGCGCGCAAGGAGGTCTGGGCGGGCATCGGCAACTACACCGACGCCCTCACCGACAGCGAGCTGCTCAGCGGCGCGCTGCGCGTGGTCGGCTATGGCGCGATCGTGGTCCCGGTGATGCTGGGGCTCGCCCTCGTCTTCGCACTGATGCTCGACGCGGACAAGGTACGGCTCACCCCCTTCACCCGGCTCGCGATCTTCCTGCCGTACGCCGTTCCGGGCGTCGTCGCCGCGCTGCTCTGGGGCTTCCTGTACCTGCCCGACGTCTCTCCGTTCTACTTCGTCCTCGACAGGCTGGGGCTGCCGCAGCCGGACCTGCTGGACGGCGGTCCGCTCTATCTCGCCCTCTCCAACATCGCGGTGTGGGGCGGCACCGGCTTCAACATGATCGTCATCTACACCTCGCTGCGTTCCATCCCCGCCGAGGTGTACGAGGCGGCGAAGCTGGACGGCGCCACCCCGCTGCAGATCGCCCTCAGGATCAAGATCCCGATGGTGGCGCCCTCGCTGGTGCTGACCTTCTTCTTCTCGATCATCGCGACGCTCCAGGTGTTCAGCGAGCCGACCACCCTCAAGCCCCTCACCAACTCCGTGTCCACGACGTGGAGTCCGCTGATGAAGGTGTACCAGGACGCCTTCGGCAAGGGTGACATCTACTCGGCGGCGGCCGAGGCGACGATCATCGCGATCGTCACACTCGTCCTCTCGTTCGGCTTCCTGCGGGCCGCGAACTCCCGTAACAAGCAGGAGGCAGCACGATGAGTTCTCTTGCCGTGGGCAAGCCGGAAACGGCGACGGGCGCCAGGCCCGGCACCGCCCAACGTCCGCCGCTGCGCGGCCGGATCGCCCTGATCCCGACGATCACCCTGCTCCTGGGCGCCCTGTACTGCCTGCTGCCGGTCGCGTGGGTGGTGATCGCGGCGACGAAGTCGGGCAGTGAACTGTTCTCCACGTTCACGTTCCTGCCCGGCAGCGGCTTCACGGACAACGTCAAGGAGCTGAGCGCCTACCGCGACGGCGTCTACTGGAAGTGGATGGGCAACTCAGCCCTCTACGCCGGCCTCGGCTCCCTCCTCTCGACGGCCGTCTCGGCGATCAGCGGCTACGCTCTGGCGGTCTACCGTTTCCGCGGCCGGGAGACGGTGTTCAGCGTCCTGATGGCGGGCGTGCTGATGCCACCGGTGATCCTCGCGATCCCCCAGTACCTGCTGCTGGCGAAGGCCGACATCACGGACTCCTACGCGTCCGTTCTGCTGCCGCTGATCCTCTCCCCCTACGGCATCTACCTCGCGCGGATCTACGCCGCGGCGGCGGTACCGGCCGACGTGGTCGAGGCCGGGCGGATGGACGGCGCGGGCGAGTGGCGCATCTTCACCAGGGTCGCGCTCCCGATGATGATCCCGGGCCTGGTGACGGTGTTCCTGTTCCAGTTCGTGGCGGTGTGGAACAACTTCCTGCTCCCCTACATCATGCTCAGCGACGACGAGAAGTTCCCGATCACGCTGGGTCTGTTCACGCTTCTCGAACAGGGAGCGGCCACCCCCGCGCTCTACACGCTGGTGATCACGGGCGCCTTCCTGGCGGTGCTCCCGCTGATCGCCCTGTTCCTGGTCATCCAGCGGTTCTGGAGCCTCGACCTGCTTTCCGGAGCCGTAAAGTCATGACCATGAGCAATACCGGGGGCCGGCGCAAACCGCCGACGATCCACGACGTGGCCCGCGAGGCGGGAGTGTCCCGAGGCACCGTCTCTCGTGTACTCAACGGCGGGCACTACGTCAGCCCGAGTGCCGAGGAGGCGGTGAACGCCGCGATCCGCAAGACGGGCTACGTGGTGAACCGCCACGCCCGATCGCTCATCACCGGCCGTTCCGACTCGATCGGCTTTCTGCTGACGGAACCTCAGGAACGCTTCTTCGAGGACCCCAACTTCAATGTCCTGCTGCGGGGTTGCACCCAGGCACTGGCGGCGCACGACATCCCGCTGCTGCTGATGCTGGCGGGGACGGAGGACGAGCGGCGCCGCCTCACGCGGTACATCACCGCGGGTCACGTCGACGGGGTGCTGCTGGTCTCCAGCCACTCCGGTGACCCGGTCGCGCAGGAGCTGTGCGAGGCCGGCGTACCGCTGGTCGCGTGCGGCAAGCCGATCGGGCTCGGCTCCAAGGTGAGCTACGTGGCGGCCGACGACCGCGACGGCGCCCGGGACATGGTCCGCCATCTCCTGTCGTTGGGCCGCCGCCGCATCGGTGTGGTCACCGGCCCGCTCGACACCCCGGGCGGTGTGGAACGCCTCGCCGGCTATCGCGAGGTACTGACCGAGGAGGGCATCGAGTACGACGAGCGCCTCGTCGTCTCCGGCGACTACAGCCGGGCCAGCGGCGAGGCGGGTGCGGAACGTCTGCTGGCGCAGGCCCCGGACCTGGACGCCGTGTTCGTCGCGTCCGACCTGATGGCACAGGGCGTCCTCACGGCACTGGAGCGTGCGGGGCGCAGCGTCCCAGGGGACGTGTCGGTGGGCGGCTTCGACGACTCCTCGGCCGCCCTCGCCGCCCGCCCCCAGTTGACGACCATCCGGCAGCCCTACGACCGGATCAGCGCCGAGATGGTACGGGTGCTGCTCGCCCAGATCGGCGGCGAGGATCCGGCGGCGGTGATCCTGCCCACCGAGCTGATCAAGCGGGGCTCTGCCTGAGTTCCGCCCGGGTTCTGCTCGCGTCGGCGATCACACCGCCCGGGCCACTCCGGTTTTTATGCATACGCATTAACATGGGGGCATGGCAGCGAACAACGCCGGTACGGGTCTGGCGGACCAGTGGCGGGACATCCTGGCGGCGCACGCGCGGACGATGTGCGAGATCGACCGCGTGCTGCATCCGCATGGCCTGGGCGCGAGTGACTTCGAGGTGCTCGACGTCCTCGTCGCGGAGGAGGCGGCCGCGGGTGACGCCCCGGACCCGGGTGAGAAGTGCCGGGTGCAGGACATCGCCGGGCGGGTCCATCTCAGCCAGAGTGCGCTGTCGCGGCTCATCGGGCGGCTGGAGAAGGACGGGCTGGTCGAGCGCAGCATGTGCGTGGAGGACCGGCGGGGGGTGCGGGTGGCTTTGACGGTGCGTGGTCGTGAGCTGCACGAGGAGGTCTTGCCGTTGCAACGTGCCGCGTTGGCGCGGACGTTGGGGAGTTGAGCGGACAGGTCGTTGGTTTACCGCGGGCCGGTGGGGGCTTGTCGCGCCCCGCGGCGGAGCCGCATATTGACACAGCCCCGCGCCCCTATCGGGGCTCAGGTCAGTAGTTGTCTTACCGCCGCGAAAGCTGCCTCTACCGTGGCCGGGTCGGCGCCTGGGCGGGCCAGGGCGCTCATCGGGATCGGGGGGACCGGGGGCAGGCCCTCGTAGGGGGCGAGGCCGTCCGGGGCGGGGCCGACCGTGGCCAGGAGGGCTACGCCCCGGCCGGTGCGGGCCAGGTCGAGGACGCCCGCGAGATAGCCCGCGTCGCCCACCACCGACGCCGGGACGCCCTGCTCGGCGAGGGTTGCGATGGCCCGGCGGCGGATTGCGCAGGGGTCCTCGATCGCGATCAGCGGAACGGGGGCAGGGGCGGCCGGCGGTGCCCAGCCGGGCGGGGCGTGCCAGGTCAGCGGCAGACCACCGACCGGTGTGCCCTCGGTGGCGGCGGCCTCGGTGACGTACACCGCGACATCCACGCTGCCCCGCTCCACCGCCTCCACGAGCCGCGCCGACCGGTCGATGCGGAACCGCACCCGGCAGCCCGGACGCACCGCCTCGACGGCCGCGGTCAGCAGGGGCAGGAACTGGTCGGCGGCGTGCTCGGTGGAGCCGAGGGTGATCGTGTCGGCGTCGACGTCGAGCAGGGTGCGTACGGCCTCGTCGTGGACGGCGAGGACACGGCGGGCCTGTTCCAGCAGCAGCCGACCCTCCGGAGTGAAGCGCATGCCCCGGCCCTCACGCTCGACGACCGGCTTGCCCAGCGTCTTCTCCAGCCGGCGGACGTGCTGGCTGACCGCGGACTGGCTCAGGGCGAGCGCCTGGGCCGCGCGATGGAAGCCGCCGTGGTCGGCGATCGCGGTCAGGCTGCGCAGCGCCACGATGTCGAGGACAGGTTGGGGCACACGGCGACCGTAGCCCGTACGGCTCATCGATCGCCATTCCTGATCGATCACGAATACTGATCGATTTCGATGCGGAATCGTCGTTGGACGTCACGCGCCGGTGCCGGTCATGATGAGCGCATGGCGTATCCGACCGCATCTGCTGCTCTTCTCACGCAGCGCCGAGTCATCGACTTCGGCGTGGCGTGCAGCGCGCGCTGTCGTTGATCCCACGCCGCCTCCCGGCGTTTCCGTAGGCCTGAACTGACCGGTTCCGCGCTGCCCGCGTACCGATAGACCCTTCTCCCCTCCCTCCTTCGCCTTCCCCTCTTCTCTGACGCTCTCCGCATGCCCATTTCCCTGCCCTGAAACGGGAGTTGTCCCCTCATGCCCTCTTCCCCCGCTGTCCCCGCCAGCCTCGCTTCGTGGGACGAACCCGAAGGTCCTGCCGCCCGCGGCACGCTGATCGTGCTGCCCGGCCGGGGCGAACACGGCGGTGTGTACGAGCGGTTCGGCCGCCGCCTCTCCTTCGACGCCTACCGGGTACGGGCGTTGGGTGATCCGTCCGCCGACCCGTCCGTGCTCGACGAGGCGGCCAAGCTTCTCGCCGACGAGTCACTGCCGGGCCCGAAGATCCTGGTCGGCTCGGACACGGGTGCCCGGTACGCCGTTCAGCTCGCCGCCGAGCATCCGGCGGGCGTCGACGCGCTGATCCTCGTCGGCCTGCCCATCGGCCCCTGGGAGTCCGGTGGCTGGGACGACGAGTTGGCGGCACGTACCGCCTGCCCGACCCACCAGGGCCGGCTCGCCGACGACCCCGCCTTCCGGCGCGGCGCCATCGATACGGCCGTCGATCTGCCGGAGTTGCGGCTCGACCGGGTCGAAGTACCCGTACTCGCCCTGTACGGCAAGGACGACTCCATCAGCCCGCTCGACCAGGTACTGAGCGTCTACGCGGGGCACCCGAACATCCGGACGGTGGCCTTCGCCGGCGGTCGGCACGACGTGCTCAACGACGCGCTGCACCGCACCGCAGCCGCCACTGTGGTCCTCTTCCTCGAACGCCTGCGTCTCTCCCCCGAGCTGCCCGTGATCGCGGAGGGCGTCGCATGAGCGCCTCACGCGTGACGACGACCGTCGCGGAGTTGCGCGACGCCCTCGCCTCCGGCCACCCGCCGCTGGTCCTCGACGTCCGCTGGGCCCTCGGTGACCCGTACGGCTGCGACCACTACGCCGACGCGCACATCCCGGGCGCGGTGTACGTCGACCTGGACACCGAGCTGGCCGCGCCGGCCAACCCTGAGGGCGGTCGGCATCCGCTCCCGGACCTCGCCGAGTTGCAGACGGCGGCCCGCGGTTGGGGGCTCCGCCAGGGTCAACCGGTCGTTGTCTACGACGACTTGGGCAACACCGCCGCCGCACGGGCCTGGTGGCTCCTCCGGTACGCCGGAGTGGCCGACGTGACCCTGCTGGACGGGGCGTTGGGTGCCTGGCGGGCGGCGGAACTGCCGCAGGAGACCGGCGTTCCCGTCGATCCGGAACCCGGCGACGTCGTCCTGGCCTCCGGCGGGCTGCCGCTCACCGATGCCGACGGTGCCGCCGAACTCTCCCGCGACGGACTGCTGTTGGACGCCCGCGCGGCCGAACGGTACCGGGGGGAGGTGGAGCCGGTCGACCCACGTGCGGGACACATCCCGGGCGCGGTCTCCGCACCCACCGGGGAGAACCTCGCCACCGACGGCACCTTCCTGTCGCCCGAACTGCTCCGCAAGCGGTTCGAGGACCGGGGTGCCGGTGACGCGTCGCGCATCGGCGTCTACTGCGGTTCCGGCGTCACCGCCACCCACCAGATCGCCGCACTCACCATCGCCGGGTTCGACGCGACCCTCTTCGCCGGTTCCTGGTCCGCCTGGTCCGCCGATCCCACCCGGCCGGCCGCGACCGGCCCCGAGCCGTCCTGACACCGAGTACAGCCCGGAGCCCCGCGAGAGGAACCGAACCCCGCCATGACCACCAAACCGCTCGACGCGGCGCCCCTGGCGCCGCCGCCCCCCGACACTCCCCCGGACCTGGCCCCCAGGATCACCATCCGCGGCGCCGCCCGCACCACCCGACGCTTCCACGTTCCCCGTTCGGTACGCCGGACCGTCGGACCCGTGAGCCTAGTACTCCTCTGGTTCCTGACCTCGGCCACCGGTGTGCTGCCCGAGTCGGTGCTCGCCTCTCCCGTGGACGTCCTGAAACAGGCCGTCGACCTGACGAAGAACGGTGAACTGCCCAGCGCCATCGCCGCGTCGGGCCGCCGGGCCGCCGTCGGCTTCCTCATCGGGGCGACAGTCGCACTCGTTCTCTCCCTGCTCGCCGGGCTGTTCCGCCTCGGCGAGGACGTCATCGACTCCTCGATGGGCATGTTCCGGGCGATCCCCTGGGTGGGTCTGATCCCGCTGTTCATCGTCTGGTTCGGCATCGAGGAGACCCCGAAGATCGCCCTGGTCGCCCTCGGGGTCACCTACCCGCTCTACTTCAACATCTACGGCGGGATCAGGTCCACCGACGCCCAACTCGTCGAAGCCGCACGGATGATGGGTCTCGGCCGGCTCGGGCTGATCACGTACGTCATCCTGCCGAGCGCACTGCCCGGGGCACTCGTGGGGCTCCGGTACGCGCTCTCCACCGCCTGGCTGGCCCTCGTCTTCGCCGAGCAGATCAACGCGGACGCGGGGCTCGGCTATCTGATGAGCAACGCCCAGCAGTACTTCCGTACCGACATCATCGTCCTCTGCCTCGCCGTGTACGCGCTGCTCGGCCTCGCCTGCGACTTCGCCGTACGGGTCCTGTCCCGCCGCCTGCTGACCTGGCGGGCCAACTTCGAGGGCGAGGCGTGATCGTCATGGCCAACAGCGTGGAAATACGGGGGCTTTCGCGGGCCTTCGACGGCAACACCGTTCTGCACGAGCTCGATCTCGACATCCGGGAGGGCGAGTTCGTGGCCCTGCTCGGGCACAGCGGCTGCGGCAAGTCGACGCTGCTGCGCATCCTCGCCGGGCTCGACGACGAGATCGGCGGCGAGGTGACCGTGCCCGCGCGGCGCAGCGCGGCCTTCCAGTCGCCGCGGCTGCTGCCCTGGCTGAAGGTGTGGCGCAACGTCGTCCTCGGGCTGCCCGGGCGGCCCGACCGGGCGCTCGCCGCGAAGGCGCTGGCCGAGGTCGGGATCGCGGACCGCGCGACCGTCTGGCCCAAGACACTGTCCGGCGGCCAGGCCCAGCGGGTCTCGCTGGCCCGCGCCCTGGTCCGCGAGCCCGAACTCCTGCTTCTCGACGAGCCGTTCGGCGCGCTCGACGCGCTGACCCGGGGCAGGGTGCAGCAGTTGGTCGCCGAGCTGTGGCAGCGGCACGGCTGCGCGATCCTCCTGGTCACCCATGACGTGGAGGAGGCACTGCTGCTCGCCGACCGGGTGCTGGTGATGGACGAGGGCCGTATCGCCCACGACCTCACCGTCGACCTGCCCCGCTCCCGCGATCTCACCTCGCCCGAGTTCGTCACCCTCCGCGCACGCCTCCTCGGCTGGCTCGGCGTCACCTCGCACACCCTCGAAGGGACCCCCTCGTGATACGCAGACTCGCCACCGCCGCGCTGAGCGTCACCGCCCTGCTGGCGCTGACCGCCTGCGGCGCGGACTCCTCGGTGGACGCCGCGGGGAGCGGCTCCAAAGTGACCCTCACCATCGGCGACCAGGCCAAGACCCTCCAGACCATCGTCGCCGCCTCCGGGGCCCTCAAGGGCGCCAAGTACGACGTGAAGTGGGCCGAGTTCGAGGGCGCGGCCCCGCTCTACCAGGCCGTGCAGGCGGGAGCCGCCGACACCGGCTTCTCCGCCGACCTGCCGGCGCTCCAGGCCCTCAGCGGCGGCGTGAAGATCAAGAACGTCGCTGCCCTGAAGAACGACGGCACGCATGTCGGTCTCGTGGTCCGCAAGGACTCCGGCATCGACAGCGTCAAGGATCTCAAGGGCCGGAAGGTCGTGGTGTCCTCCGCCAAGGGCAGCATCTCGGAGTACCTGCTGGCCAACGTCCTCAAGCAGAACGGCCTGGACTACAAGGACGTCAAGGTGCAGTACCTGCTGCCCACCGACGCGCAGGCCGCATTCTCCTCCGGCAGGATCAAGGTCTGGGCGATCTTCGGCGTCTACCAGGCCGTTGCCCTGGAGCAGGGCGGCAAGCTGCTGGTCGACGGCGCGGACGGCCGGGTCAGTGGCTACGGCTTCGTCAACGCCTCCGACAAGGCCCTCGCCGACTCCTCGAAGAAGGCCGCGCTGTCCGACTTCCTGAAGCGCCTGGGTACGGCCCTGAAGTGGACCAGCACGAACAAGGACGCCTACGCGAAGGCCATCCAGGAGCGCAACGGCGCCGACGCCTCGGTGGCGAAGACGCTGGCCTCGGCGGCGTACGGCCAGGTCCTGCCGATCACCGACGACGTGAACAGAACCGTCCAGGACGTGGCCGACCTCATGAACAGCATCGGTGTCCTGGACCCGAGTGTCGACGTGGCGAAGTCGGCGGACACGTCCCTTCTCAAGTAACCGTCACGACAAGGAAGTTCTCCATGCCTGTCGAGTTCATCAGCGCCGTCCACACCGACACCGGATCCAACGGCCCGGCCTCCAGCAGCCGCACCGGCGGCTTCGACCCCGACTTCGTCCGCAAGTACGCCCGCACCCTGGACGACGGCGGCTTCGACCACACCCTGGTCGCCTACCACTCGGCGTCCCCGGACGCCCTCCAGCTCGCCCAGTTCGTCGCCACCCACACCGAGCGGATCCGCCCGATCCTGGCCCACCGGCCGGGCGTGATCTTCCCGACCCACGCGGCCCGCGCACTCGCCACCCTGGACCAGATCAGCAACGGCCGACTGTCGCTGCACATCATCTCCGGGGGCAGCGACGAGGAGCAGCGCCGTGAGGGCGACTACCTCGACAAGCGCGAGCGGTACGAGCGTTCGGACGAATACATCCAGATCCTGCGCAAGGTGTGGCAGGCCGAGGGGCCGGTCTCGCACGAGGGCAGGTACTTCCGCTTCGAGGGCTACTACTCCGACGTGAAACCCGTGCACGGGCTGGTGCCGATCTCCGTCGGCGGGTCGTCCGAGGACGCCTACCGGGTCGGCGGGCAGCAGGGCGACATCTTCGGACTGTGGGGCGAGCCGCTCAAGGAGACGGCCGAGCAGATCGCCGCCGTCAACGCGGTCGCCGCAGCCGCCGGGCGCCCCGACCCCCGTATCTGGGTGTCGTTCCGCCCGATCATCGCGCCCACCGACGAACTGGCGTGGGAGAAGGCCCACCGCACGCTCGGTGTCCTCAAGGACCAGTCGTCCAACACCGAGATGCTGCGCCACTACCGGACCGACGGCCGCCCCGCGAACGTCGGTTCGCAGCGGCTGCTGGACATCGCCGAACGGGGCGAGGTCCACGACCGGTGCCTGTGGACGGCCCCGGCCGTCGCCACCAACGCGGCCGGCGCCTCTACCGCCCTGGTCGGTTCACCCGAGACCGTCGCCAGGGCGCTCCTCGACTACGTCGACATCGGCTGCGACCTGCTGTCGATCCGCGGCTACGACCCGCTCAACGACGCCATCGACTACGCCCGTTACGTACTTCCGCTGGTCCGCCAGGAGCTCGCCCACCGTGCGGCGACCACCGCCCGGGCCGCCTGATTCCGTCAACTCCCCTTCCATCACGCTCCGTTTGCGAACACCCCAATGGAGACTCCGTGTTCCGTCGCTCACGCCCACTGCGCGCGTCCGCCGCCGTCCTGCTGCTCGCCCTCACCGCGGCCTGCGGAAGCCAGGCCCGGGCCGAATCGCCGTCCGACCAGTCCGCTGTCACCCTGAACGTCGGCGCGACCGGCTGGAAGGTCGAGGAGGCGGTCCTGAAGTTCGCGCACCTCGACGACACCCCCTACAAGGTCAAGTGGAACGTCTTCCAGGGCGGTGACCTCCAGCTACAGGCGATCCGCGCCGGCGCCCTCGACCTGGCCTCCTCCAGCGAGATCCCGCCCGTCTTCGCCGCCGCCGACGGCAAGCCGAACTTCAAGGTCGTCGCCGTACAGCGGGCCGCCACGCTCAACCAGGAGGTCGTCGTCCCCAAGGGGTCGAAGGTGACCGACATCGCCGGTCTTGAGGGCAAGAAGGTCGGCTACGTCCAGAACACCACCGCCCACTACTTCCTCTACCAGCTGCTGAAGCAGGCGGGCCTGAAATGGTCCGACGTCGACGCCAAGCCTCTCCTGCCCAACGACGGCCTCGCCGCGCTGAACGGCGGCGGCATCGACGCCTTCGCCTCCTACGGCACGTCGATCATCACCGCCCACCAGCAGGGCGCCTCCACGGTCGGCTCGGGCAAGGACATCCTGTCGGGCAACTTCCTCTGGACAGCCCGTGACAGCGTCCTGAAGAACCCCGCCCAGCAGGCGGCGACGGCCGATCTCATCGCCCGGATCACCCAGGCGTACGCGTACGTCAGGGACGGCCACGAGGCCGAGTTCGCGAAGATCGTGTCGGCCGGCACCCACCAGCCGCTCGCCCAGGCGGAGAAGGACCTGGTCGACCAGCAGACCCAGCGTCCGACGCAGGCCCGCACGGTGGGCAACGACACCATCGCCTCGCAGCAGAAGGTGGCCGACGTCTTCGCCGAACTCGGCGCGCTCAAGGAGCCCTTGGACGTCAGGTCGTTCTGGTCGACCGAGCTCAACACCGAACTCGCCGCCGACCTGAAGAAGACGCTGTGACCGCCCGCATCGCCGAACTGGCCGCCGGCTACGACCGCTCGGGCACGTTCCCCGCCGACTCCCTCAAGGTCGCCCACGAGGCCGGCCTGCTCACCGCCACCATCGGCGAGCGGTACGGCGGCCGGGGCGCCGGGGTCGAGGAGACCGCGCGCATCCTGCACACCCTCGGCCAAGGCGACCCCTCCGTCGCCCTGATCGCCGCGATGACCCTCACCACCCACGGCCGGCAGTCCGTACAGCCGCACTGGCCCGAGGAGTTGTACGCCCAGATCGTCAAGGAGTCCTTCGTACGCCCCGTACTCATCAACCACGCCCGTGTGGAACCCGAGTTGGGCTCCCCCGCCCGGGGCGGGCTGCCCGCCACCCGGGCCCGGCGCACCGGGGACGGCTGGTCGGTCAGCGGGACGAAGCGGTTCGTCACCGGCGCCGAGGGCCTCGACTGGTTCCTGGTGTGGGCCACAACCGACGAGCCGGAGCCACGTGTGGGCACCTTCCTGGTGCCCGGGGACTCCCCCGGTATCGAAGTCACCGGCCACTGGGACCAGTTGGGGCTGCGGGCGAGCGGCAGCCACGACGTGACGTTCCGGGACGTGGAAGTGCCGTACGAGCATGTCATCGGGCTCGCACCGTACGGCCCGTCCGCCGAGCAGGACAACCGGGCGGGCGCCTCCCTCCATCTGCCGCTGGCCGCCCTGTACTTGGGGGTCGCACGGGCCGCGCAGGCGTACTTCCACACGTTCGCGCGGAATCGGGTGCCCGCCAACCTCGGGCATCCGGTGGCCCGCACGGAACGCTTCCGGCGGACAGCCGGGGAGATCGAGGTACTGCTCACGGGCGCCGAGCAGCTGATCTTCGGCGGTGCCGCGCGGGTCGACGCCGCCGACACCTCGTACACCCCCGAACAGGCTTTGGGCGCAAGGGTGTTGGCAGACCGGCACGGTGTACGGGCCGTCGGGCTGGCGGTGCGGCTGCTCGGCAATCCGGGGCTGGCCCGGGGCAACCCCCTGGAACGGCACTTCCGTGACATCCAGTGCGCGCCGGTGCATGCGCCGCAGGAGGACATCTCCGTGCTCGCGATCGGTACGAAGGCCCTGGCGGCGAAGGTGTCGGCCGCGGAGGGCGAGGCCCGGTGACCGCCCCGACGACGACCGCGTCCGCGCAGTTCCTCGGCCTCCTCGCCCGCGACCTGCCGCCCGACCGACTGGCCACCGACCCGGTGACGCGGGCCGCGCACGCCACCGACCGCTCCGGCACCCGGGCGTACGGCGGGCCGCTCGCGGTGGTGCACGCGCGCCGTACCGAGGACGTGACCGTCACCCTTCGGCACGCGCACGCCCTGCGCGTGCCGGTGGTGCCGCGCGGCGCGGGCACCGGGCTGTCGGGCGGGGCGTCGGCGGGTGAGGGCACGCTCGTGCTCGACCTGTCCGGCATGGACCGCGTCCTGGAGCTGTCCGTCGACGACCAGCTCGCCGTCGTCGAACCCGGCGTCGTCACGGCCGAGTTGGACCGGGCGGCAGGCGCGCACGGGCTGCGGTACGCGCCCGATCCGGCGAGTGCGGCCCTGTCGACGATCGGGGGGAACATCGCCACCAACGCGGGCGGGCTGCGCTGCGCCAAGTACGGCGTGACGAGGGACAGCGTGCTCGGTCTGGAGGCGGTGCTCGCGGACGGCACGGTGGTGCGCACGGGCCGCCGTACCGTCAAGGGCGTCACCGGCTACGACCTGACGGCGCTGCTCACCGGCTCGGAGGGCACCCTCGCGGTGATCACCTCGGCGACACTGCGACTGCGCCCGCTGCCGGTGTCCACTGCCACCCTCGCCGCGTACTTCCCGTCCTTCGAGGCAGCCGCCGAGGCCTCGTACGCGATCGGCAGGGCCGGGGTCGTACCGGCACTCGCGGAGCTGGTCGACGGACCGGTGCTGCACGCCGTCGATCCGGCGCTGCGGGAGCGGGGCGCGGCGTTGCTGCTGGTGCAGTGCGACGGCGCGGGTGCCGGGGCGGAGGCGGCCGCGGTCGCCGAGGTGCTGGCCGGGGCGGGGGCGACGTCGGTGGAGCGGACCGAGGACCCGGCCGAGGCCGAGGCGCTGCTGGCCGTCCGCCGGGGCGCCCTGCCCGCCCTGGAACGGCTGGGCCGCCCCCTGATCGAGGACATCGCGGTTCCCCGCTCACGGCTCGCGGAGGCGGCCCGGGAGATCCGGGCCGTCTCACGGCGCCACGATGTCCCCGTGTTCACCATCGCCCACGCGGCGGACGGGAACCTGCACCCGATCATCGTGGTCGACCCGGCCCTGGACGGGCTGCCGGACGCCGCCTGGGAAGCGGCGGGCGAGATCTTCGCCCTGGCGCTGCGGCTCGGCGGGACGCTGACCGGCGAGCACGGAGTGGGGGTGCTGAAGCGGCAGTGGGTCGCCGACGAACTGGGGCCCGCCTCCCATGCGTTGCAGCGGCGCATCAAGGACGCGTTCGATCCGCGGGGCATCCTCAACCCGGGCAAGTCCCTTTAGCCCGACCGGGAATGACGGGATTGACCGGCGTCAGTACTCGAACGGCCTGGCCAGCAGGGTGCGTACGCCCTCGGAGGTGACCGTCATCCCGTGCGGGGAGGCCGCGTCGATGGTGAGCGAGAGGTCGCCGGTGGGCCACTGGTCGGCGAGGGCGCCCAGCGGGATCAGACGGTAGCGGGAGACGGCCGGCAGCAGCTCGGCCAGTTCGGGCTCCGAGGTGAACACGGGCACGGCCTCCCGCCCGTCAGGCTCCTCCAGGACGGGCAGCGCCACGGTCGAGGGGTTGCGGGCGTCCACATCGCTGACGTCGTCCGGTACGGGCACCAGCACGTCACTCATGGCGAGGACGTCCAGCGCGGCCGGGTCCTGGGTGTTGTCGGCCAGGGCGTCGAGCGCCCGTCGGGCCGGTGTGGCGGTGTCCTGGTTGGCGGATGTCTCCATGGTGGGTCCCCTGGTAGCGGCGGTCGTACGGGCCACCCGGGGCACAGTCGGCCCCCGGGCGCAGTGGCGGTCGCCTACCCGAGGTGACCGCGGGCATGCGCAACCCGGACAGGACGCATCGGGGACGCGCCGCGTCCGGGCACAGAACGGGTCCCGGGGACGGATCCGGTCTCCGGACATGCGGGTCCCCTGAGGTTCCTGGGGCCACTGCTACCGGTGCGGTGCGGCGGTGCCGGACCATCCCTGGAGCCGTTAGGGACGCGCGTGCGGGTGGCGTCGCCGATGGTGAGAACGGACCAGTAGTGGTGACCGGCGCCCACGCGCGCGCCGGGAGCCCGTGCCTAGCGTGGGCCCATGCCGATGCAACCCTGGTTCTCCGATGCCAAGCTGGGCATCTTCATCCACTACGGCGTCTACGCCGTGGACGGCTGGGCCGAGTCGTGGTCCTTCTACACGGGTGAGGTCACGCACGAGGAGTACATGAAACAGCTCGACCGTTTCACCGCCTCGCGCTACGACCCGAAGGCCTGGGCAGAGTTGTTCGCCCGCGTCGGCGCCCAGTACGCCGTCCTCACCACGAAGCACCACGACGGCGTGGCCCTGTGGAACACCGACCACCACAACCTGGACGTGGTCCGGGACACGCCGGCCGGCCGGGACCTGGTCACCGGCTTCGTCGACGCCCTGCGCGAGCAGAACCTGAAGGTCGGCCTCTACTACTCGCACTCCGACTGGAACCACCCCGACTACGCGAGCGAACGCCACCCCGGTCCGTACATCGTCGAGCCCAACGACTACTCCCACGCCCGCCCCGGCGAGGAGGACCCGGAGGCCTGGGCACGCTATCTCGCCTACCGCGACGGCCAGGTGGGTGAGCTGGTGGAGCGCTTCCGCCCCGACGTCCTCTGGTTCGACGGCGAGTGGGAGCGCACCGAGGAACAGTGGCGGATGCGGGAGCTGTCCGAGCTGATCCTCACCGGCAACCCCGACACCATCCTCAACGCCCGCATGCTCGGTTACGGCGACTACGCCACCCCCGAGCAGGGCGTTCCGCTGATCGCCCCGGACGGCCCGTGGGAGCTGTGCCTGACGATCAACGACTCCTGGAGCTACCGGGCCAAGGACCGCGACTTCAAGTCGGTGCGCCAGCTGGTGCGTTACTTCACGGAGACGATCGGCATGGGCGGCAACCTGCTGCTCGGGGTCGGCCCCATGGAGGACGGCACGATTCCCGAGGAGCAGGTCGAGCGTCTGGAGGGGCTCGGCGCCTGGGTGACGAAGCACGCCGACGCGGTGTACGGCACGGTCGCGGGGCTGCCGTCCGGGCACCACTACGGTCCGAGCACGCTCTCGGCCGACCGACGCACCCTGTACCTGGTCTGCTTCGACGCGCCCCGCGAGGCCGTGTCGATCCGGGGCCTGCGCAACGCGGTACGGCGTGTCACGGTCGTCGGCACGGGCACCGAGCTGGGCCACCATGTCACCGGGGGCCTGGACAAGGTGCCCGGCGTGACATGGATCGACGCGCCGGGGGCCGCCGACCTGGACGAGTACGCGACCGTCCTGGCCGTGGAACTCGATGGTGAGCTGGACCTCTACCGGGGCACGGGACGCGACTGACCGGCGGACGCGTCCCGGGCCGCCGCTGGACCGTGACGCGGGACGGCCCGCCGGATTGTCCGGCGGGCCGATGCTCACCGCGCTGCCACTGCCACTGCCCGGGTCATTCGGAACCGGCGAAACCGGCGGTGTCGAACCAGGTGGGCGCCTCGGTGTCGGACATCGCCTGCTTGATCCGGAACAGCGCGAACTCGTTCAGTTCCGGCAGCGCGTCCACCGTGAACCAGGCGACTTCCAGGGACTCGTCGTCATTGACCCGCGCCTCGCCGCCGACGGCCCGGCAGCGGAAGGTGATGTCCATGTACTGGCAGACATCCCCGTTCTCGTACGTCACCGGGTCCAGGGCCTGGACCAGCACGACCCGCTCGGGTACGCACCGGACGGCGGTCTCCTCGTAGACCTCACGCACCGCGCAGGCCGCCGGCTGCTCACCCGGGTCCGGGATGCCGCCGATCACCGACCACTTGCGGGTGTCGGAGCGCCGGCCCAGCAGCACTCGTCCCTCGTCGTCGAAGACGAGGGCGGTGACACCGGGGAGCCAGAGCAACTGGTGGCCGGCCGAGGCACGGAGAGCACTGATGAAGTCAGGAGTAGCCATGCCCCGACCCTAACCGGGCGGCCCGGCCACTCCTGTTGATCACAGGGGCGTGCGACCGGCGTACGACTACACGCCACCGGCGCGCCGCCCGCGCACTGCCGCGCCGATCGCCCAGCCGAGACCGCCGGCGGCGACCAGGACGAGGAGCATCTCGGGCAGAATGCCGAGCTTGGTGGCGGGCGTCTCCGAGGAGCGCAGCGGCACCTTCTGGACCAGGAAGTCGGCCACGAACATGCCGGTCCGCTGGGTGATCCTCCCGTCCGGCATGATGATCGCGCTCACCCCGCTGGTCACCGGGACCGTGACGGTCCGGCTGTGCTCGACGGCGCGGATCCGGGACATCGCGAGCTGCTGGTAGGTCATCTCGCTGCGGTCGAAGGTGGCGTTGTTGCTCGGCACGGAGATGATCTGGGCGCCGTGGGTGACGGTGTCGCGCACCGCCCAGTCGAAGGCGGCCTCGTAGCAGGTGGCCAGGCCGACCCTGGCACCGTCCATGGTGAACACACCCGGCTTGCTGCCCCGGCTGAAGTCCTGATGGACCATGGTGGTCCAGTTCTTGTTGATGTGCGCCAGCATCGAGCGCAGCGGGAGGTACTCGCCGAAGGGCTGCACCTGCCGCTTGTCGTACGTGTCTGTCGGGCCCTTGGCCGGATCCCACAGGATCTGCTCGTTGTAGAGCTTGCCGTCCCGCTCGACGACACCGCCGACCGAGATGGGCGCGCCGATCGTCCTGGCGGCGTTCTCGATGACCGCGGCGGCGTCGGGATTGGCGAACGGGTCGACGTCGGAGGAGTTCTCCGGCCACAGCACGAAGTCGGGCCGCGCCACCTTGCCCGCCTTGACCTCGGCGGCCAGCCGCAGGGTCTCCCGTGCGTGGTAGTCGAGCACGGCACGCCGCTGGGCGTTGAAGTCGAGGCCCGCGCGGGGCACGTTGCCCTGGATGAGGGCGACTGTCGCGGTGCCGTTCTCGGCCTTGTCGCTCACCAGGGTCCGCGCGGTCAGGGCGCCCACCACGGGGACGGCCACACTCAGCGCGGCGACGACCGCGGCGGCGCGCGGTACGGACGCCACGGCACCGGTACGGCGCCGCTCGATCACCTGGCGTACGACCTCGCACAGTCCGAACCCGCACAGGACGACCCCGAAGCCGAGCACGGGGGTGCCGCCCAGCGCGGCGAGCGGCAGGAAGACGCCGTCCGCCTGGCCGAAGGCGATCTTGCCCCAGGGGAAGCCGCGGAACGGCACGCGTGCGCGTGCGGCCTCGCCCGCGATCCACACGGCCGCCGCCCACAGCGGCCACCCGGGCAGCTTGGACACGGCCGCGATGCCCGCGCCGACCAGCGCGACGAAGACGGCCTCGACGACGACCAGCGCCAGCCAGGGGCCCGAGCCGACCTCCACCCCGGTCCACACCAGCAGCGGAAGCAGGAAACCCAGGCCGAACAGATAGCCGAGGCCGAGCCCCGCCTTCCAGGACCGGCCGCGCAGCACCCAGGCGAAGAGCCCGAACGCGGGCAGCGCGAGCCACCAAAGGGTGCGGGGCGGGAAGCTGACGTACAGCAGCACGCCGGCGAGCGCGGCGGTGGCGGCCGGCCAGAGGCGCAGCAGCCGGGCGCGGCGCGAAGCGGGCGCGAGCTGCGGTTCGAGCTGGTCCGGCTCGGCTGTGGAAGGAGCGGTGGCGGTCACTCCGGGAGTGTACGGCGCCTGCCCGGGCCGCCGACAGCACGGTCCGGCGGTGGCGGTGGCCCCTCTCCGGCCCGCCTGCCGCATCGTTTCTGCGCAACTCGTCCACAAATGACGCACCAGCCGTTACGGTGTGCCCGAGCCCCTGACGTGCGCGCCCGCGACGGCCGTGCGGTCGGGGCCCGTCACAGGTCGGGGGGCGACGGGTTGGGGTCCACGGGGATGTCGTCGGCGGCGGACACGTCGGCGGACGGTGAGAGACGCAACGTCTCCGACGCGGCCGGCGTCGTCGTACTGGGCGCGTGTGCCACCTGGTCGCTGATCTCGGCGGCCTCCCACGACGGCCGCCCCGAGGGCATGCTCCTGGCTGTGCTGGCGGTCGCCGCCGGTTACTCGGCGGGACGGATCTGCGGCGCACTGCTGCCGGTCGCCGCCCCGTGTACGGCGGCGCTGGCCGGGTTCGGGCTCGCGGTGGCCGCGCCGCACACCCTGCCTGGGCCGCGGACCGCCGCTCCGCCCGGACACCTCGGTGCGGTGGCCGCGCTTCTGGTACTGACCACCGGCGCCGTCTGCTGCGCCGCCTGGGCGGCCCGCCCGCCCCTGCTGCGACTGGCGCTGCGCGTTCTGGCCGCCGGGATCACGGTGGCGTCGGCGGTGCTCGGCCCGGTCGCCGGATTCGTCCTCTGTGCCGCCGTCCTGCTCTGCTCGCTCGCCGCGGACCACATGCCGCGCCGGGGGGTGGGGCTCGCGGGGCTGGCACTGACGGCGGCCCTGGTGAACGGAACGGTCTGGGCCGCCGCCGAGGGCGTGCTTCCGGGCGGGCTGTCCGACTCACTGGAGGGACAACTGGGCGAGCATAGGCTCCAGCTGTGGCGAGAAGCCCTGACGCTGGCGCACCGTGATCCGGCGCTCGGTGTGGGGCCGGGCAGGTTCGCGGAATTCGGCGAGACGGCTCCCCTGTCGGTGCCGGCCGAGGCCCGACCGCACTCCGCGCCCCTTCAGCAGGCGGCCGAGCAGGGTGTGGTCGGTGCGGCCCTGCTGGCGGCGGTCTTCTGCTGGGTGCTGTACACCCTGTGGCGCACCCCTCGCCCGGCCTCCGTCGCGCTGACCGCGGGCGCGGCCCTGACAGCTCTGGCCGCCCTCGCCACGGTCGGCAATGTGCTGAGCTTCACCACGGTGACCGTGGGGGCGGGCCTCCTGGCGGGTCTGGCGACGGCCCGGCCACTCGTCCACGCGACCCCGGATCCGGCGTCGGCAGGCGCGCGGGAGCAGCGGGAACACCGGTGACCCGGGGCGGGAGCGAGCCGACGGTCAGTGCGCGGTTCCCGCCGCGCCCCGCAGCCGGTCCTTGATGACGCGTACGGCCGCCTCCGCGTTGTCCACCGTGATCGTGAACGTATGTCCGTCCCCGAGTCGCAGCACCACGCCCTCACCCCGGCGTACGACGACCGCGGTGCCCTGCTGGGGCCGCCAGCGGTAACCCCAGCCGCCCCACTGTCGCGGGGTGACCCTCGCCACGAACTCGGCACCGACGATCTGTGACAGCGGAATGCGGCGGCGCGGCAGGCCGATGTGACCGCAGCGCACTTCGAGTGCGTCCTTGTCGACCTTGACGGCGACGTGCACGAACGCGAGGGTGCCGAAGAGGACGAGCAGTCCGGCGGCGATGCAGCCCACGACGGACATGGCGAGCGGTGCGACACCGGACGTCCACGCCGAGTCGACGGCCAGCTCGATACCGAGTGCCATGACGGCGCAGCCGCCGAGCGCCAGCAGCCATTGGGCTCGGTTGGTCGCCCGGCCGGTCCAGATCTCGGTCGGCACGGTCTCTTCGCGGGGGAGGTCCCTCATGCCTTTGAGACTACTCAGATTCCGCTCCGCGGGCACCGGCTCGCGGAGGGTCACTACTCCGCCCTGCCGCCGCGCGGAAGCCGGTCAGCGGACGGGGGCAGCCGCCTGCAGGAGCCGGCCTTCCTCGTAGACCAGCGCGGCTGCGGGCAGCGGACCCGCGGTGCCGTTCAGCAGTGCGGTGAGGGTGCCGTCCGCCGCCGCCTCCGGGGCGGGATGCGTGCCGAGCCTGCGCAGCGTCTGGGCGGCCACCGCGCCGGCCGAGCCGTGCAGGACGAGCGGAGGGAGGCCGGGCTGCTGGACCGCCTCCCTGATGCGCTCGGCGACGAGTTCGTAATGGGTGCAGCCCAGGACGACGGTCGTTACCTCTTCGGGGGTGAGGGCCGCCGCGGCGGAGATGGCGGCATCGATCGCTGCCTCGTCCGCGTGTTCGACGGCTTCGGCCAGTCCCCAGCAGGGCACCTCGGTGACCGCCACGCCCTCGGCGAAGTCCCGGATGAGGCCCCGCTGGTAGGGGCTGCCGGTGGTGGCGGGGGTGGCCCAGATCGCGAAGGGCCCGCCTCCCGCGGCGGCGGGCTTGATCGCCGGAACGGTTCCGATGACCGGCAGCTCCGGTTCGAAGCGGGCACGCAGGGCGGTCAGGGCGTGCACCGTCGCGGTGTTGCAGCCGACGATCAGGGCGTCGGGCCGCTGGGCGGCGGCGGCCTCGGCGACGGCCAGGGCACGCCCGGTGAGGTCCTGCGTGGTGCGCGGGCCCCAGGGCATGCCCGCGGGGTCCAGGGAGAGCACGAGATCCGCGTCGGGCCGCAGCCGCCGTACCGCCGCGGCTGCCGGCAGAAGTCCGATTCCGGAGTCCATCAGCGCGATCTTCACCCGGTCACTATAAACGGCGTGCCCTTACGGGCCTTCGGGGTGGGGCAGACTGCGGCGGGTGAGCGCCGTTGTGTGGACTGCCGTCGGATCACTGGTCTCCTGGCTGTGGCTGCTGCTGTGCCAGGGCTTCTTCTGGCGTACGGACGTCAGGTTGCCGTCGTACGACCGGGAGCCGGAGTCCTGGCCGGTCGTCTGCGTCGTCGTCCCGGCTCGCGACGAGGCCGGGGTACTGCCCGTGAGTCTGCCGTCGCTGCTCGCCCAGGACTATCCGGGCCGGGCCGAGGTCTTCCTGGTCGACGACGGCAGTTCGGACGGCACCGGGGAGCTGGCCCGGGACCTGTCGCGCCGGCACGGCGGGCTGCCGCTGACCGTGGACTCGCCCGGTGAACCGCCCGCGGGCTGGACGGGCAAGCTGTGGGCGGTGCGCCACGGCATCGGCCTGGCACGCGCGCGTGAACCCGAGTTCCTGCTGCTCACGGACGCGGACATCGCCCACGCGCCGGACAGTCTGCGGGAACTGGTGGCGGCGGCGCGGGGCGGCGGCTTCGACGCCGTGTCGCTGATGGCCAGACTGCGGGTGGAGAGCGCCTGGGAGCGGCTCGTCGTACCGGCCTTCGTGTACTTCTTCGCGCAGCTCTATCCGTTCCGCCGGATCGGCCGGAAGGGGTCCCGGACGGCGGCCGCCGCGGGCGGGTGCGTGCTGCTGCGTACGGAGGCCGCCGAGCGGGCCCGGATCCCGGACGCCATCCGGCACGCCGTCATCGACGACGTGGCACTCGCACAGGCCGTCAAGGGCGGCGGGGGCCACATCTGGCTGGGGCTCGCCGAGCGGGTGGACAGCGTGCGGCCCTACCCGCGCCTGCACGACCTGTGGCGGATGGTCTCGCGCAGCGCGTACACGCAGTTGCGCCACAGCCCGCCGCTCCTGCTCGGCACGGTGCTCGGCCTCGCGCTGGTGTATCTGGTGCCGCCGTTCGCCCTGTTCGCCGGGCTCGCCACCGGGACGACACCCGCGGCGGTGTGCGGCGGCCTCGCATGGCTGGTGATGGCGGGGACGTACACCCCGATGCTGCGCTACTACCGGCTGCCGCTGTGGCTCGCTCCCCTGCTGCCTTTCACCGCCTTCCTGTACCTCCTCATGACGGTCGACTCGGCGGTGCGGCACTACCGGGGACGCGGCGCCGCCTGGAAGGGCCGGACGTACGCCCGGCCGGAGACCGCCGCCGAGGAGAGCTGAGCCGTGTGCGTCACTTACGGCCGGGGGTCCAGTTCATGCCCCAGCCGTAGACGTGGTCGACGGTCCGCTGCGGGCTCACGCCACGCTCGGGCACGAGATAGCGGGCCTCGCGCTGGACGATCAGGTCGCCGCCGTTGTTGGTGATCAGGGCGAGCGCGCACACCGTGGAGGGCACCGTGCACTCGTCGAGCGAGAAGTCGACCGCCGCTCCGCTCGCCGGGGTCAGGGTGACCGTGGCGTGCAGGTCGGCGAAGGAACGCGCGCCCGCGTAGATGGTCACGAAGATGAGGATGCGCCGGAAGTCCTGCTTGTGGTCCAGGTTGACGGTGAGGTTCTCGCCGCTGGACATGGCGCCGGTGCGGTCGTCGCCGTCGAGGTGGATGTACGGCGGCTGGTGCAGCGCCCCGAAGGCGTTGCCGAGGGCCTGTACGACGCCCTTTCTGCCGTCGGAGAGCTCGAAGAGGGCACACAGGTCGAGGTCGAGGTCGGAGTGCTGGGCGACCGCGCGGCCGAGTTTGCTGCCCCACCCGGAGAACTGCTTGTGGACCTGCCAGTTGAGGTTGACGCGCAGGGCGCCCGAGGTGCCGCCCTGCTTGGTGAGCGAGACGGACGGGGCCTCCTTGGTCAGTGTCACCTTGGTCAGGCGTACCGGCGCGGCGGGAGGCGGAGGCATGGACACGGGCGGCGCGGGCGGCGGCGGAGGCACGGTGACCGGAGGTGCGACGGGCGCAGCCATGGAGGCGGGGGCCGTTGGGGCGGGCGCCGTCGCGGGTGAGGGCTCGTCCACGGTGATGCCGAAGTCCGTGGCC
Organism: Streptomyces sp. AK08-02; assembly: GCF_033795085.1. NCBI lineage: Bacteria > Bacillati > Actinomycetota > Actinomycetes > Kitasatosporales > Streptomycetaceae > Streptomyces > Streptomyces sp. AK08-02. The sequence continues at coordinate 328,082 of NZ_JARAZV010000001.1, read as the reverse complement.
AGGCCTGCCAGTCCACTGCTGTAGCCCTGTCCGACCGCGCGGAACTTCCAGGCGCCCTGCCTGCGGTAGAACTCACCGAGCACGAACGCGGTTTCGACACTGGCGCCCGCGTTGTCGAAGCGGGCCACCACGGTGCCCTGCGCCGCGTCACGGACCTCGATGTACAGATCGGGCACCTGCCCGAACGTTCCTCCGTCTGCGGAGGCGGCAAGGACCACGGTCTCGACGGCCGGCTCCACGCGCGCCAGGTCGACGAGAAGGGTGTCCGTCACCCGGCCGCCGTCGTCCCGCTTGCCCTCGTGCCGGACCGCGCCGGAGGAGTGCACGGGCTGGTTGTAGAAGACGAAGTCGCCGTCGGAACGGACCTTTCCGGCCATCAGCAGCAGCGCGGAGGCGTCCGCGTCGGGCACACCCGCACCTGACCGCCAGCCCAGTTCGACGCGGAGTGCCACCGATGGCACCGGTGCGTTGGATCCCTTGGACATCGACATGTCTGCCCCCATCTCTGCCAGCCTCGCGGACAACCTATTCTCCCGGGCCTGTGAACTCCCGTTGAACTCCTGTGCCGAACGAGGGAAGAACGCGGGGCGACCCGTCGGTAACCCGCCCGGAACCTGGCCTTTACCCGATCACACCACGATCTGGCGCCCCTTTTGCCGAGTTCGCTCGCATTGGGGGTCCCACATCACCGCCGACACGGAAAACAACCCTCTTATCGGTCTCCCCAACCACCTCATCGTGGGTTTAACTTATGTGCCATGACCTCCCCCCGCTCCACCTACGGCGGCGGCTACTACTCCGCCTTCCCGGACACCCCGATCTACGACTCGCTCGTCGCCGAGCGGGGGGCCCCGCAGATCGCTCCGATCCGGGTCCCAGCCGCCTACGACACGGGCAGCAACAACCTGCCCGCGCTACCGTCCTCGCTTCCCGCGCTGCCGGCCGGCCCGTCCCAGCAGGCCAACGCCTACGGCTACCCGCAGGCGCAGCAACCCGCACCGCTGCAGCAGGCGCCGGCGGCGTACATCCCGCAGCAGGCACCACCGCGCGGTTACCCCGCCGGGCAGCCGATGCAGCAGCAGCGTCCCGCGGCGGCCACCGGGTACGAGGCGATGCGCCCCGCGGCCCCTCGGCCCGCCGCGACTCCGTACCAGGACCCGTACAACAACCAGCAGTACCGCGGGTACTGAATCTCGCCCCCGGAGCGTCCGTGCCTGCTGGCACGATGGCGGCATGGGGAATGCGGAGCTGCACTCGATTCACATCCATCCGGTCAAGGCGTTCCGGGGCCAGTCACCCCGGCAGGCCGTGGTGGAGCCCTGGGGGCTGGCCGGAGACCGGCGCTGGGTTCTGATCGACGCCGGGGGAAAGGTCGTCACACAACGCGAGCAGCCGCGTCTGGCGCAGGCCTCGGCCGAGCTGCTGCCCGACGGCGGCATTCGTCTGTCGGCACCCGGTCGCACACCCCTGACCGTGCCTGTCCCGGAGGTGGCGGGCACGACGACGGTGAACATCTTCGGTACCAAGGTGCAGGCGGTGCTCGCGGGCGACGACGCGCATGCCTGGTGCGGCGGGTATCTGGGCGAGGACGTACGTCTTCTGCACATGGACGACCCGGCCACCCGCCGCGCGGTCGACCCGGAGTTCGCGTTGCCCGGTGAGACCGTCAGCTTCGCCGACGGCTATCCGCTGCTCGTGACCACGCTCGCATCGCTCGACGCCCTCAACGCCCTGATCGCGCAAGGGGATCGCGCCCACGAGGGCCCCCTGCCCATGAACCGCTTCCGGCCCAATGTGGTCGTGTCGGGGACGGCCGCCTGGGCCGAGGACCACTGGTCCCGGATCGCCGTGGGCGAGGTCTCCTTCCGGGTCGCCAAGAAGTGCGGACGGTGCGTGGTGACCACCACCGACCAGGACACCTCCGAACGCGGGCGGGAACCCCTGCGCACGCTCGGGCGCCACCGCCGCTTCGGCAACCAGCTGATCTTCGGACAGAACCTGATCCCCGAGAATCCCGGCACCATCCGCGTCGGCGATCCGTTCACGGTCATCGAATAGGCGGGCGTGCTCTCGCGATTGATCCCGGAGGCGGGAACACCGGCACGGGGCTGAGCCGTTGGCCTTTGTGAGAAGTTCATGAGACCGCCGGGACGAGAGCCGGTGAGCAGTGATTTCGCTCTCTCTTTGACTCGCGTCCTGCGTGAACCGCTCGGACCGGGTTATCACGGAGCGGGAAGGGGGTGCGGCTGTGCGGGCTATCGGCGGGCTCTGGCGCTGGCGGCACAATCCGCTGCGCCGCGCGACCGACCTGGCGGAGGCCTGGGTGGCGCTCGCGGCCCTGCTGCTGATCCTGCTGGCGGCGCCCCTCATCGGCGTCCTCGTCGGCGGCGCCGCCCAGGGCGCGCTGCAACAGGCCGTACGGGACCAGCGCGAGGCGCGCCATCTCGTGACGGCCACCGTGGTCAAGAGGCTGGCCCGCTCCCCGCTGGAGCCCGACCCCGAGTCGGTCGCCCCCCGGGAGGCGAGAAGCCGCGTGGAGGCCGACTGGAGGGGACCCGACGGCACGGAACAGCACGGCAAGGTCATGGCGAGCCTCAAGTCCCCGCATCCCGGGGACCACTTCACGCTGTGGACGGACGAACAGGGGCGAATAGCCGCCCAGCCGCTGGACACCGCCACCGCGACGACCCACGCGGTCCTCGCCGGATTCGGCGCGGCCGTCCTGTCGGCCGGATTCGTCGAGGGCGTCCGGCGGTTGATCCTCTGGCGCATGGTCCGCCGCCGGTACGCCCGTTGGGACCAGGCCTGGGACCGGGCCGGACCCGACTGGGGCCGGACCGGGACCGGTAGTTGACCGCCTTTCGGCTCTGGTCAACCCACCGTGCCCGCGCACGCTACGGTGGACCGGCCGACATCGTTCGGCACCTTCCGCGACATACCGCGTTCCACGAGGTGGGGGCACAGCAGCGCCATGGCACAGGGCACGGTCCAGGTGACGCACACCGGCACTTCGAGGTGGCGGCGCCGCACGGGTGAGTACGCGTCGCTCGCCGCCGCTCTGGAGGCCGCGGCGGACGGCGACGTCCTCACCGTCGCGCCCGGCACCTACCGGGAGAACCTCGTCGTCGAGCGGGCGGTGACGCTGCGCGGGCCGGAGGGTTCCCCCGGCTCGGTGCGCATCGCGCCCGTCGACGGCGTACCGCTCACCGTGCGTGCCTCGGCGGTGGTCCAGGACCTGCATGTGGAGGGCCAGGACCCGACCTCGGCAGCCGTGCTCGTCGAGGAGGGCACACCTGAGCTGATGGACCTGCGGATCGTCACCCGGTCCGCCGCGGGCATCGAGGTGCGCGGTGGCGCGCGCCCGACCGTACGGCGCTGCACGGTCGACAACCCGGCGGGCGCCGGCATCGCCGTACTGGACGACGCGGGCGGGGTGTTCGAGGAGTGCGAGGTCGTCGCGGCCGGCCAGGCGGGCGTGACCGTGCGCGACGGCGGCCATCCGCGTCTGGAGCGGTGCCGTGTGCACCACGCCTCGGGGGTCGGTCTGTCGGTCTCGGGCGAGAACTCGGCGCTGGAAGCGGTCGGTTGTGAGATCTACGAGGTCAAGGGCAGCGGCGTCCACATCACCGGCCGGGCCACCGCCCACCTGACCGACTGCGGTGTGCACCGTACGTCCGCGGACGGCGTGACGCTCGACTCCGACGCCGTGCTGACGCTCGCCGACTGCCGTATCCACGACATCCCGGAGAACGCGGTCGACCTGCGGTCCCGCTCGGTTCTCACCCTGACCCGCACGACGGTGCGCCAGTTCGGGCGCAACGGGCTGTCGGTGTGGGATCCGGGCACCCGCGTGGACGCCAACCAGTGCGAGATCTTCGACAGTACCGGCGACTACCCGGCGGTGTGGATCAGCGACGGCGCCACGGCCGTTCTCGAGTCCTGCCGGGTGCACGACGTGCCGGACGCACTGTTCGTGCTCGACCGGGGCTCGCGCGCGGACGTCGTCGACAGCGATCTCTCGCAGGTGCGCAACACGGCCGTGTCGGTCAGTGACGGCGCGACCGCTCAGCTCGACGACTGCCGGATCCGGGACGCGGCGACGGGCGCCTGGTTCCGCGACCACGGCAGTGGCGGCACCCTCAACGGCTGCACCGTGGTCGGCACCCAGACGGGCGTGATCGTCACCAAGGGCGCCGACCCCACCATCGAGCGGTGCACGGTCGACTCCCCCGCCGAGGCGGGCTTCTATGTGTCGGCGGGCGGCCGGGGCAGCTTCCTGCACTGCCGGGTGACGGGCAGCGAGGGCTACGGCTTCCATGTCATAGACGGTTGCCGTACGACGCTGACGAAGTGCCGTACGGAACGCTGCGCGCGCGGTGGTTACGAGTTCGCCGACGGCGGCTCCGGCGCGGCCAGCGGCGGCGGGCCGGTCGTCGAGGACTGCACCAGCGACGAGAGCGCGGCCCTGCGCGCACCTCTGGTGCCGGAGACGGCCGTGCTGACCGCGGTCCAGTCGCCGGGGGTGCTGGGCGAGATCCCGGGCCGGCGCATCGCGGAGCCGGAGCCGGCGGTCGGCGACCCGGGGCCGGCGGAGGCCACGCGGTCCCCGAAGGACGTCCTCGGTGAACTCGACGCGCTGGTGGGCCTGGAGAGCGTCAAGCGCGAGGTGCGGGCCCTCACCGACATGATCGAGGTCGGCCGGCGTCGGCAGCAGGCGGGCCTCAAGGCGGCCTCCGCCCGGCGCCATCTGGTCTTCACGGGCTCCCCCGGTACCGGCAAGACGACGGTAGCCCGCCTCTACGGCGAGATCCTGGCCGCGCTCGGCGTCCTGGAGAAGGGCCATCTCGTCGAGGTGTCCCGGGTGGACCTGGTCGGCGAGCACATCGGTTCCACGGCGATCCGCACCCAGGAGGCCTTCGACCGGGCGCGGGGCGGTGTGCTGTTCATCGACGAGGCCTACGCGCTGTCCCCGGAGGACTCCGGCCGTGACTTCGGCAAGGAGGCCATCGACACGCTGGTGAAGCTGATGGAGGACCACCGGGAGGCCGTGGTGGTGATCGTCGCGGGCTACACGGCCGAGATGGAGCGCTTCCTGTCGATCAACCCCGGGGTCGCCTCCCGTTTCTCGCGGACCATCACGTTCGGTGACTACGGCCCCGAGGAACTGCTGCGGATCGTGGAGCAGCAGTCGGAGGAGCACGAGTACCGGCTCGGCCCGGGCGCCTCCGAGTCCCTGCTGAAGTACTTCGAGGAGATCCCCAAGGGTGCGACGTTCGGCAACGGCCGCACGGCGCGGCAGACGTTCGAGGCGATGGTCGAGCGGCACGCGGGCCGCGTCGCCCAGCACTCCGAGCCGAGCACGGACGACCTGACCCTGCTCTATCCCGAGGACCTGCCCGACCTGCCTTAGCTGCCTGCGCTGCCCTGAACTTCGGCCTCGGGCCGCGGCCCGGGCAGCGCCTCGGGTGGCGTCAGCCGCGCCAGCAGTTCCTCGCGCTCGTCGGCGAAGGCCGGGTCGGCCTGGTAGTCGGAGTGGCCGAGGATCGGTGAGGGCAGCGGATGCTCCTTGTCGCGGCCGAAGGCGAGCGGGTCCCTGAGCGGTGCGCGGTCCACCTCGGGGCCGCAGTCCCCGGGCAGGTGTACGGGGCCCCCGATCGGGTCGGTCAGCCGGTACAGGTTGCGCCAGCAGGCCACGTCGTGGTGCAGCGAGGTGAGCGCGGCGGGGCCGAAATGGGCCGGGAACCAGCGCCCGTACAGGCGCTCCAGCGGTGAACCGTACGTCAGCAGCGCCACGCGCCGCCGTACGGACGGCTTCAGCTGCCAGGCGGCGGCCGCCGCGAGGACGCTGCCCTGGGAGTGCCCGGAGAGGACCAGACGTCCACCGGTGGCCTCGGTCCAGGTGGCCATCCGCCAGGTGAGGTCGGGCACGGCGCGCTCGGCGTAGCAGGGCGGTGCGAAGGGGTGGGAGGCGCGCGGCCAGAAGGTGCCGACGTCCCAGAGGATGCCGATGGTGCGCCGCGCCGCCGGGTCCTTGTAGGCGCGCCGCCCCCAGGTGACGAACAGCAGGAAGCCGACTCCGATCAGCCAGGATCCGAGGGCCTGGGCGGTCTCGGCGGCGCCCTGGACGACCCCGTACGCGCCGTGGGAGGCGTCTCCCGGCGTGTCGTCCGTGATCCGGGCTCCGGTCAGCGCGGTGGCGCCCAGGAGCAGCGTGACCCCGGAGGTGATCCCGACGATGCGGGGCCCCCGGTCGGTGAGGGCGGCCATCGCTCGCATGCTCGCGATCCGGCGGGTGTGCGCGGCGTCCCTGGGCTCCCCGGAGCCGTCGTCGTAGTCCTGCTCGACGGCGTCCAGCTCGGCGCGGCGCAGTTGCAGGGTGCGCCGGGCCAGCCAGCCGATCAGACCCAGGACCACCAGGAGTACGGCGGGGATCACCGACGCCTGCCAGGTCAGCAGCACGGGCGGCCCTTCGATGGTGGCGCCGGTGCCGTCCAGCCAGTCGGCGACGCGCTGGGACACACCGCCGGACATCACGCCGCCCAGCGCGCACGCGAGGGTCGCGACGGCCGGTCCGCCGAGACCGCGCAGGGCGGCTCGCGGGTCGGGGTGGGCGCGGTACAAGAGGCGGGCGACGACGGCCAGGGCGACGACGATGATCCCCTGGAGCAGTGCGAGGGTGCCGAAGGTCGCGTCGCCCGGGAGCCGTCCCGCCGACCGCCACCCGGGACGCGACCAGCCCGCGTACACGGCCGTCAGGAGCAGCAGGGCGAGCGCGCCGCCCGGCAGGAGGCGGACGAGCCGGGCGTCGAGTTCCTGGTCGAGGCGTCTCTCGCTGCGTCCCCGGCGGCACACCACCCACACCACGGCGACGGCCCCGACGGCCAGCGACACGTACAGCAGCCCGGCCAGGGTCGCCAGGATCGCCGGACCGCCGGGTTCGCGGTCGTGGCGGGCGGCGGCCGAACCGAGGGCGGCGGCGACCGTGAGCAGGCCCGCCGCGGTGTGCGCGGCGCGCAGTCGGGCCACCAGCCGCCGTCCGTACCAGAACCCGGGCCGCCCCAGCGCCGTACGGATGTTCTCGTCGGCGGGCTCCGGGTCGTGGGTCATCGGCCGCTGGGACTCGTACGCCCTCCATGTCCGACGGGACAGGAACCACAGCAGGCCGGTGAGCGCGGCGGGCACCACCGCGGCCAGGGCCAGGCGGCGGCCCGGCATGCTCCACCAGCCGCCGCCCGACTCGGTCGGGGAGAGGAAACCGAGCCAGGAGTGCGCCTCGGCGCACGAGCGCGTGCCCGCGCACTGCCAGGCGGTGAGGTCCAGGGCGACCTCGCAGGCGGCGGCGACCAGCAGGACGGTGAGGGTCAGGCCGGCGAGGCGCACCAGGAGGCCGTAGAAACGGACCTTGCGTGGCCGGTCGCGGGCGGTGGGGCGCATCCAGTGGGCGAGGTTGATCACCATGAACGGCAGCAGCAACAGCCACAGGGCACGGGTGCCGTTGCCAGAGGTGAGGTTGCACCAGACGTACGCCTCGCGCACCGGTGCGCCGTGCGGGTCGGCGGGCCGGTCCTCCGCCCCGACGTCGTCCACGCGCCGGAAGACGGCCGCCGTGTCGTCGCCGGTGATGCGGACGGTCCGCGGATCGTTGAGCATCTTCTCGGGCGTGGCACCGCCCACGCCGTGGACCAGTAATTCCAGGGCGATGCCGGTGGTCGTCCGCGCCCCGGCCGTTTTCGTTCTTTCGGGCGGCTCGGCCGCGCTGTCCGCTCCGGGCGCCGCGGCCCGTTCCTGTGCCTGCTCCACTGTTCGCACTTCCCCCGTTGCTCGTGCTTCCCCCGTGTCCCGCCGGCGGCCCTCGTCCTGTGAACGACGATGCCGGGCGGGACTGGAGGATCTCCGCCAGGTGGGCTCCGTACACCTCTCGTCACGGAATCTCCCCGATCCGTGTGACGAGCGAGGAGCCGGTGTTGCCAGAGTGACATGTCCGCGTCGTGACGGGCAGTGGCGCGGCGAGTACCGGCCCATGCGAGTATGGGACGTCCGCCGGGCCGCTAGCAGGAGGAATGTCCTTGTCGGAGCGGGTTCGCAGCAGGTGCGCAGCGGGTGTGCGGGACGTGTCGGAGTTGGTGGGGGCGAGTGGACCGGCAGGCCCGGAGGAACCCCGGAAGGACGTGGAGCGGCCGTGAATGACAACCAGAATCTCCTCGCGGAGCAGCGCCGCGCCCTGATCCTCGACGAGGTACGGCGTCGTGGGGGCGTTCGCGTCAACGAACTGACCCGCAAACTCGGCGTGTCGGACATGACGGTCCGCCGTGACCTCGACGCGCTGGCCCGCCAGGGCGTCCTGGAGAAGGTGCACGGCGGCGCGGTGCCGGTCGTCGAGGCGAGTACCCACGAACCGGGGTTCGAGGCCAAGTCGGGCCTGGAGCTGACGGCCAAGGAGGACATCGCCCGGGCCGCGGCGGAACTGGTCGCGCCGGGCTCGGCGATCGCCCTGTCGGGCGGTACGACGACGTACGCGCTGGCGCATCATCTGCTGGACGTGCCGGATCTGACCGTGGTGACCAACTCGGTGCGGGTGGCCGACGTCTTCCACACCGCGCAGCGCGTGTCGGGGCAGCGGCAGGGGGCGGCGACGGTCGTACTGACCGGCGGGGTACGGACTCCGTCCGATTCACTGGTGGGGCCGGTGGCCGACCAGGCGATCGCGTCACTCCACTTCGACATGCTGTTCCTGGGTGTGCACGGGATATCGGTCGAGGCCGGACTGTCCACACCGAACCTCGCGGAGGCGGAGACGAACCGGCGGCTGGTGCAGTCGGCTCGGCGCGTCGTCGTGGTCGCCGACCACACCAAGTGGGGGACGGTGGGGCTCAGTTCGTTCGCGGCGTTGGAGCAGGTGGACACGTTGGTGACGGACGCCGGGCTGGTGCCTGAGGCTCGGGGCGAGGTTTCGGAGCATTTGCGGCGGCTGGTTGTCGCCGGTGAGGGCGCCTGAGGGGGTGCCGCGGTAGGTGCGTTCGCGGGTGCGGCGCCGCTGTGGCTTGTCGCGCAGTTCCCCGCGCCCTTTGGGTCAGTTGAGCCACAGGCCTGTTTTCAGGAATCCCTCGATTTTTGCGCCGTAGGGCTCGATGTTCAGGGACTGCTCCTCCAGCCAGGCATCCGAGTAGTACTTGTCCAGGTAACGGTCTCCGTGGTCGCACAGGAGGGTTACGACGCTGCCCTGCTCGTCCTGCGCGACCATCTCCGCCACGATCTTGAGGGCGCTCCACAGCCCCGTGCCGGTGGAGGCTCCCGCCTTGCGGCCGATCGTCTGTTCCAGGGCTCTTACGGCGGCGATGCTGGCCGCGTCCGGGACCTTCATCATGCGGTCCACCGCGCCGGGGACGAAGCTGGGCTCCATACGGGGGCGGCCGATGCCCTCGATGCGGGAACCGCAGTCGCACGTGACGTCCGGATCGCCGGTGGTCCAGCCCTCGAAGAAGCAGGAGTTCTCCGGGTCGGCGACACAGATACGGGTGTCGCGCTGCGTGTAGTGGACGTAGCGGGCGAGCGTCGCCGAGGTGCCGCCGGTGCCGGCCGTGGCGACGATCCACGCGGGTTCCGGGAAACGTTCCAGTTCCAGTTGGCGGAAGATGGATTCGGCGATGTTGTTGTTTCCGCGCCAGTCCGTGGCCCGTTCCGCGTAGGTGAACTGGTCCATGTAGTGGCCGCCCGTCTCCGCCGCGAGGGCTGCCGAGGCCTCGTACATCTTGCGGGAGTCGTCCACGAAGTGGCACTGGCCGCCGTGGAACTCGATGAGGCGGCACTTCTCGGCGCTGGTCGTGCGGGGCATCACCGCGATGAAGGGCACACCGATCAGCTTCGCGAAGTACGCCTCGGAGACGGCGGTGGAGCCGCTGGACGCCTCGATCACCGGGCGGCCGGGGCGGATCCAGCCATTGCACAGCCCGTAGAGGAAGAGGGAACGGGCAAGGCGGTGCTTGAGGCTTCCGGTGGGGTGGGTGGACTCGTCCTTCAGGTACAGGTCGATACCCCACTTCTCGGGCAGCGGGAAGCGCAGCAGGTGGGTGTCGGCGGAGCGGTTGGCGTCGGCCTGGACCTTGCGGACGGCTTCTTTGAGCCAGTCCCGGTAGTCGGCGTCGCTGCGGTCCACGTCGAGCGTGTCCAGGGTTCCGGCGGTCCCGGTGGGGTCGGGGATGCTCACGTCAGGCTCCTTGTGATGCGCGCGCCGACAGCTCGTCGGGCAGCCGGACACCTCGATCATAGACACCTTGAACACGCTCCTCACCTGCATAAACACCCCTTTGGGCAACCCAAAGGCAGACCTGGGGCGAGGGTGGGAAAGGGCGGGACGGAAGGCGGCGACGCCCGGGGCGCATCCCGGTGAGTGCTCCCGCCGGTCGGCGCGGAGCCGTCGTACGCACTGGTGCTCCTCGCCGGGGGCGGGCAGACTGCACGGCACGGGGGCGCACACTGGATCACGTTCCACACGGGACGACCACGCATCTCGGCACAGGCCGACTAGGGGGCGGAGCATCATGGCGGAGCCGGAGTTCACGGCCACGGGCGTGCGGATCGGGAAGAGGTTGCGCTCCCTCACCCGGGCCGGACAGGTCCGGATCAGCGGGGGCAGGCTGGAGTTGCTCACCAGTTACGGCAGCGAGATCGACAGCGCTCCCGTGCAGGCGGTGCGCGCGTCGAAGCCCTGGTTCGCGGCCGACGACCGGGCGCTGGCCGACCTCAACGGCAAGCGGTACCTGCTGACGCTGGGGGAACACGACCCCGCACCGGGGCGGCCCGGACCGCCTGCGGCGCGCCGCTTCATCGAGGCCGTCCGCAAGGCGGCCGGGCGCGGACACTAGGACGTCAGGGGCCGTGGGGCCCCGCCTCGCGCGGGCACCGAGTATGCCCGGAGCCATGCCGCGAGTTGCGGGTTTCCGCACCCTGAGTCACGCTTGTCACACATCACTCTGGGTTTACCGGCGATAACGCTGCGAACCAGCCCTCCCGCCATGGACAGCAGGCGGCCATCACACACAGCCACTCTGCTCGATCCGCTCTCGTGTCTTCTTCCGGACCTCAATTCGGGGAGTCGCAAGCCGTGATCAGTCACCCAAGCAGGCACTGCACGGTAGAGCTCCAAGCCCTGCCGTCGCGGATCGGTCAGGTCCGCAGAATCGTCTCTGCACATTTGCGCTACTGGCATCTGGACCCCTTGATAGACCGGGCCTCACTCGGTGTCACCGAACTGCTGACCAACGTCCACCGGCACGCCCAGCCCGACAAGCTGTGCACCGTGGAGATCGAGGTCCTGCTCGACCGGCTCACCGTCTCGGTCCACGATCACGACCCGCGCATTCCCGAGCTGCGGGACGCGGATCCCACCGCCACCTGCGGACGCGGCCTCGCGATGGTCGCCGCGGTCAGCGAAAGCTGGGGCGTGCGGCCGGACGGCGAGTCCGGAAAGGTCGTGTGGTTCACCCTGCCGGCGGTCGCACCGGTGGTGGTGGCTCCGGAGACCCGGCCCGCGACCGCGGCGCCCGCGCATCTGTCGTTCGAGGAGCAGCCGTGCGACGGGCCCGGGTTCGACGAGCCGCCGTACGACAAAGCACACAAGCCGGGGGCACTTCGGCGCAGGCCGGAACACGCTCCCGCCCGGTCGGCCGTTGTCGGCTGACCGGGCGGTGACCACCGACCTACCTCCCCCTCGCTCCGCCGTGCCGCTACGTCACTCGGTGGCGACGGCCCGCAGTACGTCCAGCCGTGCCGCCCGCCTGGCCGGACGCAGGCCCGCGAGTGCGCCGGCCGCGACGCCCACCAGGGCCACGACCGTGAGCTGTGCGGACGGCAGCGTGAAGGCGAAGACACTGTCGCTCGCGCCGTCCAAGGCCTTCACCAGCACCCAGCCGAGGAAGGCACCGAGGGCGAGCCCGCCCACCGTGCCGAAGGCGGCGACGAGGATCGACTCCCAGCGGACCATGGCGCGCAGTTGTGCCCGGGTCTGGCCGACCGCCCTCAACAGGCCGAGTTCACGGGTGCGTTCGTGGATCGCGAGGGTCAGCGTGTTTGCGATGCCGAGCAGTGCGATGAGCACCGCGAGGGCGAGCAGCGCGTAGACGAGGGTGAGCATCATGTCGATGCCTCCGGCCGATGACCGGGCGAACTCGTCGCGAGTCTGCACCTCGGGGTCGCCGAAGTGGGCCGCGACCCGCTCGACGGCGGCCCTGCCCGCGTCCGTGCCCACACCGTCCCTGAAGGAGACGGCGATCAACGTGTCGGAGTCCTGGGCGCGGTGTGGGGCCCAGGCGGCACGGGTGATGACGTAGTCGCCGACGAGCTCCGACCGGCCGTAGACAGCACGGACGGTGAAGGTCTCCTTCCGGCCGTCGGTGAAGGCGAGTCGGGTGGTGTCGCCGGTCCGCAGATCCTGGCGGTCGGCTTCCGCCCGGGTGACGGCGATGCCGTCGGTGCCGAGGCCGGTCAGCGAGCCGCGGATCTCACCCAGGTCGAAGACCTTGCTGAGCGTGACGGGGTCGGTGACGGTCAACGCCCTTCCCTGGCCGTCGACTTCGGCGACTCCTCGGCCGAGTCCGACCGCGTTCGCCACCTCGGGCCGCTGGGCGATCGCGGGTGCGAGGGCCGGGCTGAGGCCGCTGCCGCCCGCTCCGAACGAGGGGGTGCTCACGGCCACGTCGCCCGCGAAGGACCGTGACACGGTCTGGTCCATGGTGGCCTTCAGCGAGGCGCCGAACACGGTGAACAGGGAAACGACGGCCACGCCGATCATCAGGGCGCTCGCGGTCGCGGCGGTCCGCCTCGGGCTGCGCAGGGCGTTGCGCCGGGCGAGGCCGCCGGGGACTCCGCGCAGCCTGCCGAGGAGGCCGCCGAGGACCCGTACGACTGTCGTGGACGCGACCGGGCCCAGGACCACGAACGACGCGAGGGCCAGTACGGCGCCAAGTCCCGCCAGCCACAAGGACGGTGAGACGAGGACGCCGGTCAGTGTCAGCGCGAGCGCGAGGGCCCCGAGACCCGCGCCGACGACCGCCCGGAGGGGCGAGGCGCCCGACCGGTCCACGGCCGTCTCCCGAAGCGCGGCCAGGGGTGCGGTGCGGCCGGCGCGTACGGCGGGCAGCAGGGCGGAGCCCAGGCAGACCACGATGCCGACCGCGAGCGGCAGCAGCATGGACGGCCCGCTGATCACCAAGTCGCTTTCGGGGAAAGGGAATCCGATGGCCGGGAACAGCGCCTGGAGGCCCGCGGCGATGGCGATGCCACCGGCGAGGCCCACCATCGACGCCGTCACGGCGACCACTGTCGCCTCGACGAGCGTGGCCGTGGTGACCTGGCGGCGGGAAGCGCCCAGCGCGCGCAACAGGGCGTTCTCGCGAGTGCGTTGGGCGACGACGATCGCGAAGGTGTTGTGGATGGAGAAGGTCGCGACCAGGATCGCCACGCCCGAGAAGACGAGGAGGAAGAGGGTGAAGACGGTCAGGAACCGGCTGGAGATCATCTCGGTGTTCTCCTCGGCCGACTCCTGGCCGGTGATGGCCTCAACCCCCTTGGGCAGCACCGGAGTCAGTCGCTCGACCAGCTCCTGCTGGCCTACCCCGGGGCCCGCCCGTACCTGGATGCTCGCCGCCGCACCGGGCTTCGCGGTCAGGTACTTCTCGGCGTCCGCCTGCGTCATCCCGGTGAACGTCACCTGCGCCATGCCGTCCTCGCCCGCGAAGGTCGCGAGTCCGACGATCGTCACCCTCACCGGGTCGGGTGTACGCAGGATCGTCGTGTCGCCGATCCGCAGGTCGCCCTTCTCGGCCGTACCCCGGTTGACGACGACCTCGCCGGACCTCGCCGGGGCGCGTCCTTCGGCGAGTCGGTACGGGTTCAGCTTCGGGTCGGCGATCCAGTTGCCGGCGACGGTGGGCGGGCCCTGGCCGCCGATCGGTGCGCCGTCGGCGGCGATGAGCTGGCCCGCGCCCTGGATGTCGGCGGCGGCGGCAGCGACGCCCGGAACCCGTACGACCGTGTCGACCAGGTCGGTGGGGACCGGTCGGCGTACGCCCTGGCTCTCACCGGGGGTCGTGATGGCGTCGGCGCTGCGGACGACGGCGTCGGTGCCGCTCGTCGCGTCGCCGAACATGGTGTCGAAGCCGGCGCGCAGGGTGTCTCCCATGACCAGGGTGCCGGCCAGGAAGGCCACGCCGAGGAACACAGCCAGGAACGTACCGGCGAAGCGGCGCCTGTGGGCGCGCAGCGAGGAGAGGCTGATACGGACGGTGGGGCGCAGCGCGCGTGCGGAGGCGTTCATGAGGGCACCTCGAAGGCTTTCAACCGGTCCAGGACCTTCTCGGCGGTCGGGGACTCCATCCGGTCCACCAGACGGCCGTCGGCCAGGAAGAGGACCTGGTCGGCGTGGGCGGCGGCAACCGGGTCGTGGGTGACCATGACGACCGTGCGGTCCATGTGCCGCACCGCCCTTCCGAGCAGGCCGAGAACCTCCTCGCCGGAGCGTGAGTCCAGGTTCCCGGTCGGTTCGTCGGCGAAGACGACGTCGGGCCGTCCGGCGAACGCCCGTGCCACAGCGACGCGTTGCTGTTGGCCGCCGGAGAGTTGCGAGGGGCGGTGGTGGAGCCGGTCGCGCAGGCCGACCACGTCGACGAGGGTGTCGATCCACTCCTGGTCACCGGCTCGGCCCGCAAGGTCGGTCGGCAGCGTGATGTTCTCGGCGACGGTCAGCGTCGGCACCAGGTTGAACGCCTGGAAGACGAAGCCGATCCGGTCGCGGCGCAGCAGGGTGAGATGCCGGTCGTCGAGCGCGCCGAGCTCGGTGTCACCGATGCACGCGCTTCCCGAGGTGAGGGTGTCCAGGCCGGCCGCACAGTGCATCAGGGTGGACTTTCCGGAGCCCGAGGGCCCCATGATCGCGGTGAACCGTCCGGCCGGAAAGCCGACGCTCACCCCGTCGAGGGCCCGTACGGCGGTGTCGGCATCGCCGTACACCTTCACCGCGTCGACGACACCGGCCGCCGTACGGGTCGTCGTGGCGGCGGTCATACCGCACCGCCCTTGCCGGGGCGCCGGCCCGCGGCACCGAACTGCTCGTCCAGGACGGAGAGCCGCCGCCAGTACTCGTCCTCGTCGATCTCGCCGGAGGCGAAGCGCCGGCCCAGTACGGCGAGCGGCGCGTCGCCGGAGAGACGGTCCTGCGTGTCGTCACGGCCGCCCACGGGGCGCCACGGGCCACGGCGACCGCGCCAGGCCGTGCGACGCAGGACGGTGACGACGCCGATCACGACGACCGCCCAGATCAGTGGGAAGAACAGGATCCACGGGCCGGGGCCGCCGTTCCAGTTCGCGAGGGTCTGCATGTCGAGTCATCTCCCGGGTCGGGGTTTTCGTTGATGACTCGAGGTTCGCGCCGGGAGGGGGTCCGGGTCGTCGTACGGCCGACGGCAGTACGTGTACCTCCCCGGGAGTACGCGGGCCCTTTTCTCCCGCTTTCCGCGCGGCGCGGCGCCGTCCGCGGTCGGCCGGCGACCGCACGTGGCGGCGCTGTGCGGCCGCGCGGGACGGGACGGTCCTTCCTAGCGCTGGGCCAGCGCCCCCAGCGGGTCGTCCAGTACCGGTTGCCACGCCAGCTCGGCCGCTCCCACCAGGCTGTTGTGGTCCAGTGTGCAGGCCAGGATGGGCACGCCGCCGCTGCGGCCCCACAGACTGCGGTCGGCGACCACCGCGCGCAGACGGTCCGCGTCGGCGTCCAGGAGGGTGCGGTGCAGGCCGCCGAGGATGATGCGGTCCGGGTTGAGGATGTTCACCAGGCCCGCCAGGCCCAGGCCCAGGCGGTCGATCAGTGTCTCGGCGGCCGTGCGGACCGTCGGGTCCGTGTACTGGTCGCGGATCAGGTCGTTGGCCTGCTGGAGCAGGGACACCTCGGGTCCGGGGTCGCGGCCCGCCGCGGTGAGGAAGGCGAGCGGGTCGGCCTCGACGTCCAGGCAGCCCCGGCTGCCGCAGTGGCAGGGGCG
Source organism: Streptomyces sp. AK08-02 (assembly GCF_033795085.1). NCBI lineage: Bacteria > Bacillati > Actinomycetota > Actinomycetes > Kitasatosporales > Streptomycetaceae > Streptomyces > Streptomyces sp. AK08-02. The sequence continues at coordinate 312,057 of NZ_JARAZV010000001.1, read as the reverse complement.
CCCCTCGGGGTTGACGGTGAGGTGGCCGACTTCGAGTGCGAGGCCCGAACTGCCCGTGTGCAGGCGCCCGTCGAGGACCAGCGCCCCGCCGACACCCCGGTGCCCGGTGGCCACGCACAGCAGGTCGCGGGCGCCGCGTCCGGCGCCGTGCCGGTGTTCGGCGAGCGCGGCGAGATTGACGTCGTTGCCCGCGAAGGCCGGGCCGGCGATGCCCGCCTCCCGTACCCGCTCGGCGAAGATCTCCCGTACCGCCGAACCGGCCGGCCAGGCGAGGTGCAGCGGGTTCAGCGCCAGGCCCTCGGGTTCGGCGACGGCGGACGGCACGGCGAGACCGGCGCCCACACACCGTCTGCCGGTGTCGCGCAGCAGCTCGGCGCCCGCCTCCACGACCGAGCCGAGCACCTTCGCCGGGTCGGCGTCGACGGTCTCGCAGCCGGGCGCGGTGGCGACGATCCGCCCGCCGAGCCCGACCAGCGCGGCCCGGAACCCGTCGGCGTGCACCTGCGCGGCCAGTACGACCGGCCCGTCCTCGGCGACGTCGAGCCGGTGCGAGGGGCGACCCTGCGAACCGGCCGCCGCCCCCGGCCGGGCGTCCACCCTGATCAGCCCGAGCGCCTCCAGCTCGGATGCCACCGCACCGGCCGTCGCCCGGGTGACCCCCAGCTCGGCGGTGAGCACGGCCCGGGTGGGCGCCCTGCCGGTGTGCACGAGCTCCAAGGCGGGCCCGAGTGCGCCGCGCCCCCGGTCCAACCGCGTCCTTGAGATGGTCCCCTCCCCCGCCGTCCGGGGGTCAGCCTTGCCGCTCATGAGGGCGAGTCTCCCATGATCCCTACGGCAGGTGACCGTGCCCCCGGCTCAGAAACCGCTGACTCGAAGGGTGACGTTCAGCCGACCGGTCAGCCCCAACTCCGGCGGCGCCGTGCCCTCGTACACCCGTGGCACCCCGTGGTGGGCGAGCCGGGACGCGCCGCCGAACACGAACAGGTCCCCGCTCCTCAACTCGACGTCCGTGTACGGCCGGGTCCGCGTCCGCGTGTTCCCGAAGCGGAAGAGACAGGTGTCACCGAGGCTGAGTGACACCACGGGCGCGTCAGACTTCTCGTCGCTGTCACGGTGCATGCCCATGCGGGCGTCGGCGCCGTAGAAGTTGATCAGCGCGATGTCGTGGTCGACGTCACTGTCGAACCCCGCCACAACCGCTGCCTCCCTCCCCAGCTCGCCCAGCCACTCCGGGAACGGTTTCACGGGCGAGCCGTCGCCGTCGACGACCGTGCTCGCGTAGCCGTACGGGTACCAGTGGTGGCCGAGGCACACCTGGCGGGCGGTCATCGTGCCGCCGCCGGGTGTCCGGACGGTGCGCAGGCCGGCGGGCGGGCGTGCCCAGTCGCGGCAGGCTTCCAGCAGCTCGCGCTGACGCCCCGCGTCCAGCCAGTCCGGCACGTGTACCGCGCCCGGCGCGATCTCCGTGCGGGCCCTGGGGAACAGCTCGGCATCCATGGTGTCCATCCTGCCCGAGGAGGGCCGACGGGGGCCGACGGGGCGTGAGCTGCGGCTCGGCTAGCCTGGGGCCACGATGAACGACCGTATGGCGACTCCCTGGTCCGAGCTGGCACTGACCCGCTTCCCCGCCGACCCGCGTGAGCGGCTGCGCGCCTGGGACGCCTCCGACGAGTACCTCCTCGGGCACCTCGCGGAGTCCGGGACCGAGCTGTCCGGCACGGTCGTGATCGTCGGCGACCGCTGGGGTGCGCTCACCACGGCGCTCGCCCCGCACCGGCCGACGCAGATCACCGACTCGTTCCTGGCCCAGGAGGCGACCCGGGCGAATCTGCGGCGGGCGGGCGCGGACGAGGATTCGGTGCGGCTGCTCACGACCCAGGACCCGCCGCCCGAGCGCGTGGACGTACTGCTCGTGCGGGTACCGAAGAGCCTCGCGCTCCTTGAGGACCAGTTGATGCGGCTGGCGCCGGCCCTGCACGAGGGCACGGTCGTCGTCGGCACCGGCATGGTCAAGGAGATCCACACCTCGACGCTGAAGCTGTTCGAGCGGACCATCGGACCGACCCGGACCTCCCTCGCGGAGAAGAAGGCCCGCCTCATCCACTCCACCGTCGCTCCGTCCACGGACCGGGGTGCCAGCCCCTGGCCGTACCGCTACGAGCTGCCCGACGGCATCGGCCCGGCGTCGGGACATCCTGTGGTCAATCACGCGGGCGTCTTCTGCGCCGAGCGTCTCGACATCGGTACCCGGTTCTTCCTCCGGCATCTGCCGGAGCCGTCGGGCAGCGCCCGGGTGGTGGACCTGGGCTGCGGAAACGGTGTCGTCGGCACGGCGGTGGCGCTGGCCGCCGCGGAGGCCGAGCTGCTGTTCGTCGACGAGTCGTTCCAGGCGGTGGCCTCGGCGGAGGCGACGTACCGGGCCAACGGCCTGCCGGACGGGCGTGCCGAGTTCCGGGTCGGCGACGGACTGGCCGGGATCGAGGACGGGAGTGTCGACGTCGTGCTCACCAATCCGCCGTTCCACACCCACCAGGCGACGACGGACGCCACGGCCTGGCGGATGTTCACGGGCGCGCGGCGGGCGTTGCGGCCGGGCGGTGAGCTGTATGTGATCGGCAACCGTCATCTCGGCTATCACCTCAAGCTCCGGAAGCTGTTCGGCAACAGCCAACTCGTCGCGAGCGACGCCAAGTTCGTCGTCCTGAAGGCCGTGAAGCAGTGATGTAGCGGATGTAGCGGATGTAGCGGAGTAGTTAGGCGGGGGTGTCGTGGCGTAGTGGGGCGGCAGTGCCGTTGGTTGAGGTTGCGGTTGCGGTGAATTCAGACCACTTCACTGCGTGGCAGTGGTCACCTCTCCGCGCAACGCGCGGGGTGACGCGCCGAGTTCGCGTCGGCAGGCCTTGTTGAACGCCTGCAGGTCCGGGATGCCCACCGACGCGGCCACGGCGGGGATGGACAGCGTCGAGGCGCGCAGCAGGTGGCGGGCGCGGTCGAGTCTGCGGCGGCGGATGTAGCCGACCACCGTGTCGCCGGTCGCGGCCCTGAACAGCCTGGTCAGGTGATTGTGCGAGACTCCCGCCGCCTGGGCGACGGCGGGCACGGTGAGCGGGGCGGCCAGCCGTCCCTCGATGTACGCGATGGCGGCGCCGACCGCCGGGTGCGGTCCCGGGCCCGGACGTTCGGTGTCCGGGGTGAGGTGCGCGATGCGCCACAGCGCGGTCCAGATCTCGGCTCTCGTGTGCTCGGGCGCCCGTGGCACGGCGGCGATCGCCGCAAGCAACAGGCCGGTGAGGGTGGGGAGTTCCGGGCCGGCGTCCTGCACGACGGGCACGGTGCGTGACGGACCGACGGGCGGGACGCGCAGATGTGCGTAGAGGTGTTCGGAGCGGCCCTGGTAGCGGAAGCGGACCGTACTGCCGGGCGGTACGAGGCTGACGCGGCCGGGGCGGATCACGTGCACTGTTCCGTCGACGGTGAGCTCGGCCTCGTACTGGTAGAGGTGCAGTTGCCACAGTTCCGGCAGCCGGAAGACGTCGGTGCGGCTCGCGACGCCGTGCACACCGACGCCCGCGTTCGCCACGTGGGGAGGTTCGCCGAGGTGCAGCTCCGTTTCGCGCATGGTGAGAAACTACCAGTCACGGTGACGGTCGGCTCAGCACGTCGATGATCCGGGTCACCTCCCGCGCCATCGCCTCACGTCCCACGCTCAGATACGTGCGCGAGTCGACCGCCTCGGGGTGGGCGGCGAGGAACTCCCTGATGGCGCCGGTCATGGCGATGTTCAGGGCCGTGCCGATGTTGACCTTGGTGATCCCTGCCGCGACAGCGGCCATGAGCTGGCCGTCCGGCACACCGGACGAGCCGTGCAGGACGAGCGGGACGTCCAGAGCTGCGGACAACCGCTTCAGTAGGTCCTGGTCGAGGGCTGCCGTCCGGGTGGTCATGGCGTGCGAGCTGCCGACGGCCACCGCCAGGGCGTCCACTCCGGACTCGGCGACGAAGGCCCGCGCCTCGGCGGGGTCGGTCCGGGCCCCGGGTTCGTGCGCGTCCAGCGGTGGCCGACCGTCCTTGCCGCCCACCTGACCCAACTCTGCCTCGATCCAGATCCCTTGGTTATGTGCCCAGTCGGCGGCAGCCCGGGTCGCGGCGAGGTTCTCCGCGTAGGGGAGCCGTGCCGCGTCGTACATCACCGAACTGAATCCGGCTCCGGTCGCCTGGCGCAGCAAGCCGTCGCTCTGCACATGATCGAGGTGCAACGCGACCGGTACGGCGGCGCGTTCGGCGGCCGACACGGCGGCACGGGCCAGCGGGAGGAGCCGCCCGTAGCGGAACCTGACCGCGTTCTCACTGACTTGGAGGACGACGGGTGAACCCGCTTTCTCGGCACCGGCGATGACGGCCTCGACGTGCTCCAGGGTGATGATGTTGAACGCGGCGACCGCCGTTCGCGCGGCGGCGGCCCGGGTGATGAGCTCCCCGGTGGTGACGATCGGCACGGCCAATTCCCCTTCGGTCGACTTCGATCGGATTTCGATCGGACTTCGGTCGGACTTCGGTCGGACTTCGGTCGGGCTTGGGTCAACGAGTGCGCGGTGGGCGGCTGCCGAGAGGTGTCACGGGGTGAGGATCACCGAGCGGGTGAGGTGGCGCGGGCGGTCCGGGTCGAGGCCCCGCGCCGCCGCCACCGCGACCGCGAGGCGCTGGGCACGCACGAGTTCGGCGAGCGGATCGAGAGCGCCGGGTACCCACAACGCCCCTGTGGCCCGCACCTGTTCGGCCAGGCCTTCCGGTGCCTCCCCGAACATCCAGGTCGCCGTGGACCGGGTGGTGACGCTGATGGGACCGTGCCGGTACTCCATCGCGGGGTACGCCTCGGTCCAGGACAGGGACGCCTCGCGCATCTTCAGTCCGGCCTCGTTGGCGAGCCCCACCGTCCACCCTCGGCCGAGGAAGGTGAACTGTGTGCACTCGACGAGTCCTTCGGGCAGCGGAGTCGCCAGCGCCGTGCGGCAGTCGTCGACCACGGCCTCGTCGTGGAGTCCGAGGTGGGCGCGGAGAAGCGTGAGAGCGGTGGTGGCGAACCGCGTCTGCACGACGGACTGTTCGTCCGCGTAGCCGAGAACGACGAGGTCATCTGCGACTTCCCGCACGGGAGTTCGGGGATCGGCGGTGATGGCGGTCGTCCGCGTGCCCATGGACGCGGCGCTCTGCACACGCCGGAGCAGTTCGAGAACCTCGGTGGTGGTGCCGGACCTGGTGAGGGCGACGACTTGGTCGTATCGGCGGCCGTAGGGGAACTCGGAGGCGGCGAAGGCGTCCGTCTCGCCCTGGCCCGCCTCTTCTCGCAGGGCCGCGACGGCCTGCGCCATGAAGTAGGAGGTGCCGCAGCCGACGACCGCGACCCGCTCCCCCGCCACCGGCAGCACGCCGACATGCTCGGCCGCCTCAGCGGCGGCGCGGGTCCAGCACTCGGGCTGGCTTCTCAGCTCGTCCTCTACATGGGTCATATCGTGCGCCCTTCCCCGAGAGAACCTATGGACTGCTCGTTCCTGCAAGATACAGTCGATTTTCGAGCAGAATCAAGCACCACGTGAGCGAAGGAGGGAGTTCGGCGCAGGGCAGCGAACTACGAGAAGGGGGCACCCGAGGGCTACTCCCCTTCAAGCGACTTGATTCACAGGGGGTTTCGGCCGTTGTCGAGGCGCTCGACCCGGGCCACGTTCGCCCGGTCGTCGGTGTCCGTGCTCGCCTCGGCGGCGAACCAGGCGTCGAGGATCTCCTTGAGCAGCGGTTCCGAGGTGAGGCGCAGGCTGAGCGCGAGCACGTTGGCGTCGTTCCAGCGGCGGGCGCCGTCCGCCGTGTAGGCGTCCGTGCACAGGGCGGCGCGGACACCGGGCACCTTGTTCGCGGCGATCGACGCGCCCGTGCCGGTCCAGCAGCACACGACGGCCTGGTCGGCGGTACCTGCGGCGACCTCGCGGGCCGCCGCCTCCGAACAGACGGCCCACTGCGGGTCGTCGCCGGGGCTCAGGGCTCCGTGGGTCACCACCTCGTGGCCGAGGTCGCGCAAGTGCTTGAGGAGGGCGCGGGCCACGGGTTCGTCCATGTCCGAGGAAACGGAGATCCGCATGGCCTGAGACTACCCAGCCGGGGAAAAGACCCACGTCACATCGCGGGGCGACCCTGCGCGGCGGACAGTCTCAGCTCTCCGGGGAACAGCGGCCCTCCCATCGCGTGTGGCGGCCGACCTCCAGTCAGCCCTCGCCCGACACCGAGTCCTGTGGGGCGTGGCGTCGGCCGGCGGCGGACGCGAAGGCGTCGACCAGGTCCGCCTGCTCGAAGCAGGATGCCGCCGCGCAGCACCCTGCGCGAGAACTTCGAAGTGGCGGCGTACGCGGCGGGAATCACCGGCGCACCCCTGCGCGAGCGGCTGGAGGAGACGGTCGGGTGGCTGCCGCCGCGACTGCGCGACCGGATGCACGTCTCCGCCGCCGGACTGTCCGGCGGCGAGCAGCAGATGCTCGCCATCGCCCGCGCGCTCATAGTCCGGCCCGACGTCCTGATCGTCGACGAGCCGGCGCTCGGGCTCGCACCGGCGCTGGTCGACGAGGTCTACGACCGACTGGTGCGACTGGCCCACGACGGCCTGACCGTCGTACTGCTCGAACAACTCCTCAGCCGCGCCATGTCCGTCTGCCACGAGGTGGCCGTGCTGCACGAGGGCTCCGTCGCGGCCCACGGGCGGCCGGGCGACCCCGGGTTCGCGGCCCTGGCGGAAGCGGCGTACTTCCGCGGCGGACTGGAAACAGCCGTCCCTACCGCGGCGGACGACGCCCGGACCTCCCCAGTTGTGTGAAATCCCGTTGTGAACGAGGTGGAACGTGTTCCGGACAATGAGTAGATTCCGTCGCGCCGCAGGAACCGCAGCCGTCCTGGCCGTGGTGGCGCTGACCGCCGATGCGTGCGCCGACCAGGACTCCGCGGGAGCCGGCGGAGGCAACCCGTCGGAGATCCACATAGGGGCGTGGCTCCCCCTCACCGGTGCCACCGCCTCGTACGGCGTGCCCGAGAAGGCGGGCGCCGACGCGTACTTCAAGATGGTCAACGCCCAGGGCGGTGTGAACGGACGCAAGATCCGGTGGACCGTCAAGGACAACGCGGCCGACCCGCAGCAGACCGTGCAGATCGCACGTGAACTCGTCGGCCAGGACAAGGTCGTGGCCATCGTCAACGCGAACGGCACCTCCCAGGCCGAGGCCGCCTTCCCGTTCGTCCTCACCCGGTCCAAGGTCCCGGTCCTCAACGAGGTGGGTGGCAGCGCGTCCTGGTACGACCCGCCCCGCGCGGGCCTGTTCGGTACGCAGACCCTCTACGAGGACCAGGCCGCCGCGGTCGCCGCGTGGGCGGTGCAGGACGGCGCGAAGAAGATCCTCGTCGTGCACAGTGACCCCGCCGCGTTCGTGAACGCGGCCGAGCAGGTCGAGCCCGTCGCGAAGAAGGTGGACCCCTCGGTCGAGGTCGACCGGCTGGCCGTCAAGTACCAGACCACCGACTACACACCGGTGATCAGCAAGGTCAAGGCCGCGAAGACCCAGGCGGTGATCCTGATCCTCACCTCCCCCGAGGCGGCGGCCTTCATGAAGGAGGCCAAGCTCCAGGGGCTCTCCCTGCCCACCTACGCCTACGCGCCGGTGGCGGCCGAGTCGACGATCGCCCTGGCCAAGGACGCCGCCGAAGGCGTCAAGGCGGTCCAGCTGGTCAAGGCACCCTCGGACCCGGATCCCGCGGTGAAGGAGTTCCGCACGGCCATGGCGAAGTACGAGCCCGGTCAGGACGCAGAGGGTCGAGGTGAAGAACGGCGTCTGGACGTCCGTCGGCGACTTCTACACACCGCCGACCCGCGACTGAACCCCGCCTGCCCCCTGGCTTCGACGAGCCGGGGGGCAGGTGTCGGATTTCAGCAGCAGCGACTCTGGGGGTGGGTCTCCCGGTGCAGGGTGCGCAGTACCTCGTACTCGCGCCGGGTCGGCACGGGGGCCTGGGGGTGGCGGCCGAGGTGACGCTCGCAGTAGCGGTCGTACTCGGCCTCTCCGGTCAGCTCGCGCAGATACCAGCGCAGGTGCCGGAACACGTCCCGGGCCCGGCGCCGGGCACTCATGAGCGAGCTCCCACCAGCGGCTCGGAGGGGGCGTCCTTCCGCAGGTCGATACGGGATGCGACGTATGGCGTCTCGGTCGTCGGGAGCGGGACGGGCGAGCGGACGGCCCGTACGCACACGACGGCCGCGTTGGCGATGACCACCGCGACCAGCAGCAGGAACAGGGCGATCAGGACGCCGTCGACCGTGGAGTTGGTGACCACGGTGTGCATGTCGTCGAGGGTCTTGGCGGGCGCCAGTACCTGACCGGTGTCGATGCCGTCCGCGTACTTGGCGCGCTGGGCGAAGAAGCCGACCCGGGGGTCGTCGGAGAAGATCTTCTGCCAGCCGGCGGTGAAGGTGATCGCGACCACCCAGGCGAGCGGGACGCCGGTGACCCAGGCCCAGCGCATCCGACCGGACTTGATCAGTACCGTCGTGCAGACGGTGAGGGCGACGGCGGCCAGCAGCTGGTTGGCGATGCCGAACAGCGGGAAGAGCTGGTTGATTCCGCCGAGCGGGTCGGTGGCGCCGGTGTAGAGGAAGTAGCCCCAGGCGGCCACGACGAGTCCGCTGCACAGCCAGATGCCGGGCTTCCAGTTGACCCGGCCGATGGGCTTCCAGACGTTGCCGAGCATGTCCTGGAGCATGAAGCGTCCGACCCGGGTGCCGGCGTCGACGGTCGTCAGGATGAACAGCGCCTCGAACATGATCGCGAAGTGGTACCAGAAGGCCTTCAGGGCCGCCCCGCCGAAGATCCCGGAGAAGATCTCCGACATGCCGACCGCGAGGGTCGGCGCCCCGCCGGAACGGGCGATCAGGGTCTGTTCCTCGACGGCCTTCGCCGCCTGTGTCAACTGGTCCGGGGTGATGGTGAAGCCGAGGCCCGCCACCGCGTGGGAGGCGGACTCGGCGGTGGTGCCGAGCAGGCCGGCCGGGGCGTTCATCGCGTAGTAGAGGCCGGGTTCGAGAGTGGCCGCGGCGATCAGCGCCATGATCGCGACGAACGACTCCATCAGCATGGCGCCGTAGCCGATCAGCCGGACCTGGGACTCCTTCTGGATCAGCTTCGGAGTGGTTCCGGAGGCGACCAGTGCGTGGAAGCCCGACAGGGCGCCGCAGGCGATGGTGATGAAGAGGAACGGGAAGAGCGATCCGGCGAAGACCGGTCCCGTGCCCGAGGAAGCGAAGTCGCTCACCGCGTCCGCCCGCATGACCGGCGCGGCCACGACGACGCCGACCGCCAGCAGCGCGATGGTCCCGATCTTCATGAAGGTGGAGAGGTAGTCGCGCGGCGCGAGGAGCATCCACACGGGGAGGACGGAAGCGACGAAGCCGTATCCCACCAGGCAGAAGACCAGTGTGGTCGGGCTGAGGGTGAAGGTGTCGGCGAGCGAGGAGTTCTGGACCCAGCTGCCGCCGACGATCGCGAGCAGCAGCAGGGCGACCCCGATGAGACTGGTCTCGACGACCCGGCCGGGCCGGATGACATGCATCCAGAAGCCCATGAACAGGGCGATGGGGATGGTCATGGCGACGGAGAAGGTGCCCCACGGGGAGTGGGCGAGAGCGTTGACCACGACGAGGGCCAGCACACCCAGCAGGATGATCATGATGGCGAAGACCGCGATCAGGGCTGCCGCGCCGCCTGCCCTGCCGATCTCGTCCCGGGCCATCTGCCCGAGCGACTTACCGTCCCGCCGCATGGACAGGAACAGCACCACCATGTCCTGCACCGCCCCGGCGAAGATCACGCCGGCGACGATCCACAGGGTGCCGGGCAGGTATCCCATCTGGGCCGCGAGTACGGGCCCCACCAGTGGCCCGGCACCGGCGATCGCGGCGAAGTGGTGGCCGAGGAGCACCCGGCGGTCGGTCGGCTGGAAGTCGACGCCGTCATCGAGGCGTTCGGCGGGGGTGGCCCGGCTGTCGTCCGGTTTCAGGACGCGGCGGACGACGAACCGGGAGTAGAAGCGGTAGGCGATGGCGTACGAGCCGAGGGCGGCCATCACCAGCCAGACCGCGGAGATCTCCTCGCCCCGGGCCAGCGCGAGGACGCCCCAGCCCACCGCGCCGACCAGGGCGACGGCGGCCCAGAGCAGGATCGAGCGCGGTGTCGGCCGGGAGGGACGGGAGTGGTCCGAGGGGGTGGACGGCGGGCCTTCCGGCGGCGGGAGAGCGGATTCGGGCATGGCTGATGCGGGCATGGCGGCTCCTCACCTTGACGGTGGTGGATGATGCCGAGCGCGCATCGGGTGCGTGCGGCTCGGCGGTGATGACGTCGGAGGTGACGTCGCTGGTGGCCGACCGGGTCAGGGGTCGCGGTTTTCTTCCCTGGTCAGCGCATAGGCGGCGAGCAGGCAGAGACAGCTGCCCGGTACCCAGGCGAGCTGGTACCAGTAGAAGAACGGTGTCCCGGCGAGATCCGGGTGCGCACCGGCGTACCAGGGGACCCACAGCAGCCCTGCCGCGGGCGCGAGGAGCAGCACTGCGACGGCGATGTGCCGTAGCCGTCGCGGTGACCGTGGGTGTCCGGTCCGGGCCATGACCTGCGCTCCTCTCCCGCTCGCTGAGGGTCTGTGCAAGAGTTGCCCACCCGCCGGAAACGGTTGACACCGAAACTGCAGAAGATTTCCCGTCGGTTCCCTGTCCTCCGAACCGGCCGCCCGCGCAACTCTCCGGCGAGGGGTTCAGGCACACCAAGGACGGTGACCCATGGCGGACAGCGCCATGACCACGACGTTCCTCGCCGTGATCGGCGGGGCGTCGCTGCTCGCCGTGACCGCGCGCCGTCTGCGCCCCAGCGACCGGCTCCCCTCGCTGGAGGGCTGGGCGCTGGCCGACCGGAGCCTCGGCCCGGTGTGGACCTGGCTGCTGCTGGGCGGCACGATCTTCACCGCGTACACCTTCACCGCCGTGCCCGGACTGGCGTACGGCAACGGGGCGCCCGCGTTCTTCGCGGTGCCGTACACGGTGATCGTCTGCCCGCTCGCGTTCGTCCTGCTGACCCGACTGTGGGCGGTGGCCCGGCGGCACGGCTACGTCACCGCCGCCGACTTCGTGCGCGGGCGGTACGGTTCGCCGCCGCTGGCGCTGGTGGTCGCCCTGACCGGAATCCTCGCGACGATGCCCTATCTGGCGCTTCAACTCCTCGGCATACGTGCCGTGTTGACTGCCGGGGGCCTCTATCCTCGGGGCGCTGCCGGGGACCTGGTGATGGTGGCGCTGTTCGCAGGGCTCGCGGTGGCGACGTACCGGCACGGGCTGCGCGCGCCGGCCGTCATCTCGGCGCTCAAGGCGGTGGCCGTGTTCGTCTCGCTGGGCGTCGTCTGCTGGCTGGTCCTCGACCGGTTCGGCGGGCCCGGGCCGGTCTTCGACGGGGCGGCGCGCCGCCTCGGCGGAACGGACGCCGCCCACTCACCACTGCTCCTCTCCCCCGCCCAGCAGCCGGCCTACGCCACGCTCGCCCTGGGCTCGGCGCTGGCGCTGCTGATGTACCCGCACGTACTCACCGCCGGTTTCGCGGCCGACGGCACCCGGACCGTCCGCAAGGTCGCCGTGGCGCTTCCCGCATGGACAGGGCTACTGGCGCTCTTCGGCTTCCTCGGCATCGCGGCCCTGGCGGCGGGGGTACGGGCACCGAAGGGCGGGGCCGAGGCGGCCGTGCCGATGCTGGTCGACCGGTTGATGCCGGGGCCGCTGGCGGGCCTGGTGTTCGGTGCGATCACCGTGGGCGCGCTGGTCCCGGCCGCCGTGATGTCGATCGCCGCCGCCACCAGCTTCGTACGCAACGTGTACGTCGAGTACGTGCATCCGACGGCCACGCCCAAGCGGCAGGTACGCATCGCCAAGGCCGTGTCGCTGACCGCGAAGGTGGGCGCCGTCGCGTTCGTGTTCGGGCTGCGCGATCAGGACGCCGTCAATCTCCAACTCCTCGGCGGTGTCTGGATCCTGCAGATCTTCCCGGCCGTCGCCATCGGCCTGTTCACCGGCCGGCTGCATCCGCGCGCGCTGCTCGCCGGGTGGGCCACCGGCATGGCGGCCGGAACGGTCATGGTGGTGCGCGAGGGCTTCTCGTCCATCGTGCCGTTCGGTCCCGCCGACCGGCCTCTGCAGATCTACGCAGGGCTCGCCGCGCTGCTGCTCAACCTGGCCGTCGCCGTGCTCGGCACCGCGGCCCTGACCCGGCTCGGCGTCCCGCGCGGCGCCGACGCGACCGACCTGCCGTCCCGCCTGACCGTCAGGCGACGCCCCGAGACGGGAGCGAACAACCCGTGAGACGCAGACAGCACACACACCTGCCGGTGATGCCACCGGCGGTCGCGGCCCTGGCCGAACCGGCCGTCACCGCGCCGCCCCTTCCGCGTCCCGCGGTCCGGGGCGAGGTGCTCGCCCCCGTGGCGGGCGATCCTGCGGAGGCCGAACGGGAGGCCGCGCTGGCCGGTCTGTTCGAGCTGCACTACGCCTCGATGCTGAGACTGGCCGTCCTGCTCGGCGCCGACGACCCGGAGAACGTGGTGGCCGAGGCCTACTACCAGCTCTACCGGAAGTGGCGGCGGCTGCGGGAGACCGGGGCGGCGGAGGCGTATCTGCGCTCCACCGTGTGCAATCTGACCCGGATGCGCATACGGCACCTCCAGGTCGCCCGCAGGCATGTGGAGAACCCGCCCCTGCCGGACGACGCCGTCGCCTCCGCCGAGAGCACCGCTCTGCTCCACGACGACCAGCGCGTACTGGTCGGCGCTCTGCAGCAGTTGCCCGCCCGGCAGCGCGAGGCACTCGTCCTGCGCCACTGGCTGGGCCTCAAGGAGAGCGAGATCGCCGCCGCGATGGGCATCTCCGGCGGATCGGTCAAGACGCACACCGCACGCGGCATCGCCGCTCTGACCCTGGCGATGGAGACACGGCGATGAACGACACCAGCCCGGACCGGGCCGACCGGGACCACACGGAACAGGACCGCACGGAACGGGAGTTGCGCGCCGCCCTGGAGACACTGGCCGGTGCGGTGAGCGCCGCCCCCTCCCCCGACGCCTACCGCACGGCACGCGGCGACTGGTTGCGACGGGAGAGACGCCGCCGACTCGTCCTCGCCGTGCTGGTCACCGTCGTCTTCACCCTCGCCACACTGATCGGCCTGTGGGTGCTCAACCACGCCCCGTCCGACCCCGGCGTCATCTTCTCGGGCACCCGGGGCGCGGCCCTTCCCGGCGCCGCTACGGGCGTCTCGCCCTGACCTTGGCCGCCCGAGAGGTCTCCTCCGTCCACGGACGCCGTCCATGGGTCGACCGCTCGGCGGTCCCGGGCAGCGCGAAATCCGGTTGCCCGGCCGGACCGGCGCTGCGACAGTCGTGGCCATGTCTGTCTTCTCCGCGTACGACGGAACCAAGCTGGCCTGTCGGGAACTCGGGGAGGGGCCGCCGCTGGTCTGTCTTCCCGGCGGCCCGATGCGGAGCTCCGACTACCTCGGGGACCTCGGAGGTCTGTCCGCGCACCGGCGCCTGATCATGCTCGATCTGCGGGGCACCGGCCGGTCCGCGGTGCCGGAGGACCCGGCGTCATACCGTTGCGACCGTCTCGTGGAGGACGTCGAGGCCCTGCGTGACCACCTCGGCCTCGACCGGCTCGACCTGCTCGGCCACTCCGCCGGTACGAACCTGGCCGTCCTGTACGCAGCCCGCTACCCCGAGCGCGTCGGCAGCCTCGCGCTGATCACCCCGAGCGTCCTGGCCGTCGGCGTCACCGTCAGCGGAGAAGTCCGGATCCGGACCGCACAGGCGCGCCGGGACGAGCCGTGGTTCCCGGAGGCGTTCGCGGCCCTGGAGGCCCTCGTCGCAGGCCGGCCCGACGCCGACACCTCTCTGGCCATCGCCCCCTTCTGGTACGGCCGTTGGGACGAGACCGCGCGTGCCCACCGGGCGGCCGAGGACGAGCAGCGCCACGACGAGGCCGCGGCCGTCTTCGCCGCCGAGGGCGCCTTCGACCCGGCGGCCACCCGGACGGCGCTCATCTCTCTCGCCTCGCCGGTCCTCGTCCTGGCCGGTGAGGTCGACCTCAATTCCCCGCCGCCCGCGATGGCCGAGCTCTCGGGGCTGTTCCCGCACTCCGAGCTCGTCGTCCAGCCCGGCGCCGGGCACTTCCCGTGGCTCGACGACGCGGACCGGTTCGTGGCGACCGCCCAGGCGTTCCTGCGGTGAGCGACCACCGCCCGGACTCCGCCAAGACCTCTCGACTCCCGACTCTGCCAACTGGAGACAGCCTGATGGAAATCGTGCGCTTCGTGGAAATCCTGGACGCGCAGGGCCAGTTGATGGCCGACGCCGCCGAGCGGGCGGGCACCGACGCCAAGGTGCCGACCTGCCCGGGCTGGCAGGTGCGCGACCTCCTGCTCCACACGGGCGGGGTGCACCGCTGGGCCGCCGCCTACGTCGCCGAGCGGAACATGTCGCCCCATCGCCCCGGCAGCCCGCCCGACCTCGACGGCGTCGCGCTGCTCACCTGGTTCCGGGAGGGTCACCGCACCCTTGTCGACACCCTTGCCTCGGCCCCGCCCGACGTCGAGTGCTGGAGCTTCATGGCGGCCCCCTCGCCCCTGGCTTTCTGGGCCCGGCGGCAGGCTCATGAGACCGCCGTCCACCGGGTGGACGCCGAGTCCGCCGTGGGCGCCGCGCGCACGCCGCTCGCACCGGAGTTCGCGGTGGACGGCATCGACGAACTGCTGCTCGGCTTCCACGCCCGCGCCAAGAGCCAGGTCCGCACGGACGGGCCCCGGGTACTGCGGGTGCGGGCGACGGACAGGGACGACGCGGTGTGGACCGTACGTCTGTCCTCGGAGCCGCCGGCGGCCGAACGAAGCACGGATCAGGCGGTGTCGGCGGAGCAGGAGGCCGACTGCGAGGTGACCGGTCCGGCCGCCGCTCTCTACCTGGCGCTGTGGAACCGGCAGCCGTTCACCGGCGTGACCGGCGATCCCGCGCTCGCCACCCTGTGGCAGGAGAGGTCCGCCGTCTGACGCCGGCCCGCGTCTCCGCACCGCCGGTCATTTTGTTGCATCTACATTAACTGCACTTGCATTCAATGCATGTGCATGTACTGTCTTCGTCATGACCTCTCCGCTCACCACCCCAGCGGCCGACGGACGCTGGACTCCCCGCCTTTGGGGCACCCTGCTGGTGCTCTGCGCCGCGATGTTCCTGGACGCACTGGACGTGTCGATGGTCGGTGTCGCGCTGCCGTCCATCGGCTCCGAACTCGACCTCTCCACCTCGACCCTGCAATGGATCGTCAGCGGTTACATCCTGGGATACGGCGGACTCCTGCTCCTCGGCGGGAGGACCGCCGACCTGCTCGGCCGCCGCCAGGTGTTCCTCGTGGCGCTCGGCGTCTTCGCCCTCGCCTCCCTGCTCGGCGGACTCGTCGACTCGGGGCCCCTGCTGATCGCCAGCCGCTTCATCAAGGGACTCAGCGCCGCCTTCACCGCGCCGGCGGGCCTGTCCATCATCACCACGACCTTCGCGGAGGGCCCGCTGCGCAACCGGGCCCTGTCCATCTACACCACCTGCGCGGCCACCGGCTTCTCGATGGGCCTGGTTCTCTCCGGCCTGCTCACCGAGGCCAGTTGGCGCCTGACCATGCTGCTGCCGGCCCCGGTCGCCGTGCTCGCCCTGGTCGCGGGCCTGAAGCTGCTGCCGCGCAGCGAACGCGAGAAGGACCACAACGGCTACGACGTCCCCGGCGCGATTCTCGGCACCGCCTCGATGCTGCTGCTGGTCTTCACCGTCGTACAGGCCCCCCAGGTCGGCTGGGCATCTGCCAGGACCCTGCTGTCCTTCCTCGCCGTGGCCGTGCTCCTGAGCATCTTCGTCCGCGTCGAGCAACGCTCCGCCGGCCCGCTGATCCGGCTGGGAGTGCTGCGCTCCGGGCCCCAGATCCGCGCACAGCTCGGCGCGTTGACGCTCTTCGGCTCGTACGTCGGATTCCAGTTCCTGGTGACCATCTACATGCAGTCGCTTCTCGGCTGGTCGGCGCTGCACACTGCGCTCGCCTTCCTGCCCGCGGGTGCGATCGTCGCGCTGTCGGCGACGAAAATGGGCGCGATCGTCGACCGGTTCGGCACCCAGCGGCTGATCGTGGCGGGCTTCGCGCTGATGATCACCGGGTACGCCCTGTTCCTCCGGGTCAGTCTCGACCCGGACTACGCCACCCTGATCCTGCCGTCGATGGTACTGATCGGTGGTGCCTTCGCACTGGTCTTCCCCTCGCTCAACATCCAGGCCACGAACGGCGTCGACGACCACGAACAGGGCATGGTCTCCGGCCTGTTGAACACCTCGGTCCAGGTGGGCGGGGCGATCTTCCTGGCCGTCGTGACGGCGGTGGTCACCGCGGGCACCCCCGCGAACCCCTCGCCGCAGGACGTCCTCGACGCCTACCGGCCCGGTCTGATCGTGGTGACGGGCATCGCGCTCGTCGGCCTGCTCGCCACGCTCCCCGGCCTGCGCACACGGCGTCCGGGCCGGTCCGTCGTGGTCGCGAAGTCCCCTCAGCAGCAGGAGGAGACGACTCCCGAACCGGTGGCGGCCCGCGACTGACCGGGCCCCTCCAGCGTCCGAGCCCGGCCGGGGTGACTTGCCCGGCCGGGCACCGGCTGTTTGACTCGGCGAATGGACAACTACGGGGGACACCTGGGGCAGGGCCGCGCGAGGGGCTCCCAGGCACGGCGGGACGCGGTCACCGTGGAGATCGGATACGCCCTGAGCAGCGCCGTGTTCCTGGCGGCCGTCGTCTTCGGGGTGGTGGCCGGTCCCGCGTGGGCCTTCGACCTGTCCGACGCCGCGCAGCGCGTACTCGTCGCCTCGGGCGCCACGCTGGGCGCCGTCCTGTTCACCGCGCGCGTGGTGAGCGTACTGAACCGCTTCGCCCGCGAGAACGGCGCCGCCGACCGGCCTCAGCCGAGCCAGCCCGGCCGCACCAACCCCGACTCGTAGGCCAGCACCACCAGTTGGGCCCTGTCGCGGACGCCCAATTTCACCATCGTGCGGCTCACATGGGTCTTCGCGGTGAGCGGGCTGACGACCAGTCGACGGGCGATCTCCTCGTTGGACAGGCCCATTCCGACCAGGGCCATCACCTCCCGTTCCCGTTCGGTGAGCCGGGTGAGGGCGTCGGCGGCGGCCGGTTCCTTCGAACGGGCGGCGAACTCACCGATCAGACGCCGGGTGACTCCGGGCGAGAGCAGCGCGTCACCGGCGACCACCGCCCGTACGGCACGCAGCAGTTCGTCCGGCTCGGTGTCCTTCACCAGAAAGCCGGAGGCGCCGCCGCGGATCGCCTCGAAGACGTACTCGTCGAGTTCGAAGGTGGTCAGCATGACCACCCTGACGTCGTTCAGCGCGGTGTCACCGGTGATCCGGCGGGTCGCCGCGAGCCCGTCCAGCACAGGCATACGGATGTCCATCAGGACGACATCGGGGCGCAGTTCGCGTACGGCACGCAGCGCTTCCTCCCCGTCGGCCGCCTCCCCCGCCACCTCGATGTCGGGCTGCGCGTCGAGCAGCGCCCTGAACCCCGCGCGGACCAGCGACTGGTCGTCGGCGAGCAGTACGCGGATCACCGGTCCTCCCTGGCCTTCAGCGGCAGCAGCGCCAGCACCCGGAAACCGCCGTCCGCGCTCGGCCCCGCCTCGATCGTGCCACCGAGGGCGACGGCCCGCTCCCGCATGCCGGCCAGCCCGTTCCCGCTGCCACCCGCGTCGGCGCCGGTCGCGGGCCCGTCGTCGTCGACGCGGAGGCGCAGGGTGCCGTCCGCTTCGTCCGCCTCGACCCGCACGCGCGCGTGCCGCGAACCGGAGTGCCGTACGACGTTGGTGAGGGCCTCCTGGACGATCCGGAAGGCGGCGAGATCGGCACCCGGCGGCAGCTTCGGGGCCGCGCCCCGCACCTCGACGGTCAGTCCGGCCGCCGCCGCCTGCTCCACCAGCTCGGGCAGCCGGCTCAGCCCGGGCGCCGGAGCGCGCGGCGCGTCCCCCGGCGTACGCAGCGTGTCCAGCACCTGGCGCACCTCGCCGAGCGCCTCCTTGCTGGCCCCCTTGATGGCGGTGAGCGCGCTACGGGCCTGCTCGGGGTCGGAGTCGAGCAGCGCGAGACCGACCCCGGCCTGCACGTTGATGACCGAAATGCTGTGCGCGAGCACGTCGTGCAGTTCGCGCGCGATCCGCAGCCGCTCCTCGTCGGCGCGCCGGCGCACTGCCTGGGCGCGCTCGGCGCGTTCCCGGTCCCACTGCTCCCGCCGCACCCTGACCAGCTCGGCGACCGCCACGATGGCCACCACCCAGGCGGCGACAACCAGCTCCTGCCCCCAGGGGGCGGCTTCGTCACCGGACGGCGGCAGCCACTGGTACAGCCAGTGCGCGATCAGCACGTGCCCGGCCCAGAGCATCCCGACGGCCGCCCACGCGGCCCCGCGGTGCCCGGCGACGACAGCGCTGAAGCAGCCCAGGGCAACGGTCAGGAAGACCGGCCCGTACGGATATCCGGCGCCCAGATACACCATGGCGGCAGCGGCGGAGCCGAAGACGACGAGCACCGGATACCGCTGCCGCCACAGCAGCAGCGCCGAACCGGCGACGAGCAGGAGACAGGCGAAAAGGTCCAGGTGGGCGCGGTCCCCCTCCTGTCGTCCGGCGGCGAACTTCGAGCCGACGAGCACGAAGGCGGTCAGCAGGACGACGGAACGCCAGGGCCACCGGCCGGCACCCCGGTCCGCCCCTGCCGGGCCCTCCCCGACCCGGTACCCCCACCACCGGGGCGGGCCTCCCCCGCGTCCGCGTGCGCGCTGCTCGTCCATGTCCGCCACGCTAGACGCCGCCGCCCCGCGACGGCGTCCGCCGGGCGAGGTGATCACCGGTACTCCCCGGGGAGTACGAGGCCGGGGGCGCCCTTTCCGCCGCGCCCGCCCAACTCCTTCCGCCTCTCTCCCTATGCCTTCTCCCCCTCGGGGAACACCAGCCCCACCCCATGCCCGATCCGGCTGACGGCGTACCGGTAGAACCTCTCCCGGTCCTCCACCACCCGGTTGAACTGGCCGAACAGCTCGAACCCGACCAGCCCGTACACCTGCGCCCAGGCCGCGACGAGCGCCAGCGCCGCCTCCGGTGGCAGGTCGGGGGCGATGTCCGCAGCCAACCGCTCGGCCTCGGGGCGCAGTTCGGCGGGGATCGGGGTGAGCGCCACGCCTCGGCCCCGGTGTGCGTCACGCACGATGGCCATCAGCAGCAGGCCGACGCGCGAGGCGGCCGGCACGGTGGTGGGGGGCGCCTTGTACCCGGGGACCGGGGAGCCGTAGATCAGCGCGTACTCGTGGGGACTGCCCAGCGCCCAGCCGCGCACCGCTTC
The DNA here is from genome assembly GCF_033795085.1 of Streptomyces sp. AK08-02. NCBI lineage: Bacteria > Bacillati > Actinomycetota > Actinomycetes > Kitasatosporales > Streptomycetaceae > Streptomyces > Streptomyces sp. AK08-02. The sequence continues at coordinate 292,527 of NZ_JARAZV010000001.1, read as the reverse complement.
GCACACCGCGACCCAGCGCAGCAGCGGGCCGGTGTCCGCGGCGGCGGCGTGGGCGGCCTCGGCAGCCTCGCCCATGGAGTCGTAGGCGTCGATGATGAGGGCGGTCAGCAGGTCGTCGCGGCTGGGGAAGTAGCGGTAGAGCGCGGAGGAGACCATACCGAGTTCACGGGCTACGGCCCGTAGCGAGAGTTTGGCGGCGCCTTCGGCCGCGAGCTGTCTGCGCGCCTCGTCCTTGATCGCCGAGGTGACCTCGATCCGGGCACGGGCGCGGGCTCCTTTTGCGGTGCTCATGGGTGCGAGTGTTCCACGTTTCTGGAGCAGTGCACACAAACGAGAGCAACGAACTAAAAAGAGAGCAGTGCTCTTGCTTTGGATCGCCGATCTCCGGCAGACTGCTCTCAAGCGAGAGCAGTGCTCTCGCAACCAGGATTCGCACGCTCCCTGACCAGAAACCCAGGAGGACACCATGCCGTCGTCGTCAGCCCACTACATGAAGCCCAAGGCGTTCGACCGGGCCATGAACGGATTCATCGGCTGGCTCGCACGCCACGGCATGAGCCTCATGGGCACCGCCGAACTCTCCGTGCTCGGCCGCAAGAGCGGAGAGTGGCGCCGGGTCCCCGTCAACCCGCTGCCGTACGAGGGCGGCCCCTACCTCGTCTCGGCGCGCGGCCACTCCGAGTGGGTGCGGAACATGCGCGCCGCAGGCGGCGGACGCCTCAAGGTCGGCCGCCGGGTACAGGAGTTCACCGCGGTCGAGCTGCCGGACGCGGAGAAGCCGGTCGTGCTGCGCACCTACCTCAAGAAGTGGGGCTGGGAAGTGGGGCGCTTCTTCGGCGACGTCGACGTCGACTCGACCGACGAGCAGCTGCTCGCCGCCGCTCCCAAGCACCCCGTCTTCCGGATCACCATCACCTCTTGAACGCCCCTGGGCACCTGGACGAGACCCGGGCGAGGCGCCTCAGGGCTTGTCGAGCACGGTCAGGGCGCGCCCGGCCATCGGATGGGTGCGCACCAGCTCGCCCAGTGAGGTGGAGCCCCGGGTGATGTCCCGGAAGGCGTTCCACGCGGGGCGGAAACCGGTCAGGGCGGCGTGGAAGAGGCCGGGGCGCCGCTCGAACGCCTTCAGCATGCTCCGGCCCACGGCCATCTCGACACCAAGACCCGCCTTGATCGCGAACGCGTAGTTCAGCGCCTGCCGACGCGTGTCCACGGCGTCGTTGGCCTCCGCGATGCGTACCGCCCACTCCCCCGCGAGCCGTCCTGAGCGCAGCGCGAACGAGATGCCCTCGCGGGTCCACGGCTCCAGCAGGCCCGCCGCGTCCCCGCAGACCAGCACCCGGCCGCGGGACAACGGAGAGTCGTCGGCGCGGCACCGCGTCAGGTGGCCGGAGGAGATGCTCGGTTCGAAGCCGGCCAGCCCCAGCCGGGCGATGAAGTCCTCCAGATAGCGCTTGGTGGCGGCGCCCTCACCGCGTGCGGAGATCACGCCCACCGTCAGGGTGTCACCCTTGGGGAACACCCAGCCGTAGCTGCCGGGCATCGGACCCCAGTCGATGAGCACCCGCCCCTGCCAGTCCTCGGCGACGGTCCGCGGCACCGGGATCTCCGCCTCCAGGCCGAGATCCACCTGGTCGAGTTTCACCCCGACGTGTGCTCCTATGCGGCTCGCACTGCCGTCCGCGCCCACAACCGCGCGGGCCAGCACCGTCTCGCCGCCCTGCAGGACGACGGCGACCGTCCGCCGGTCCGGCACCGCGGAGCCGTGCTGCTCGACCCGCGACACCGCGACACCCGTACGCAGCTCGGCACCCGCCTTCTGGGCGTGCTCGACGAGCTGCTGGTCGAACTCGGGCCGGTTGATCAGCCCGAACAGCATCTGCTTGGAGCGACGCGTGCGGGTGAAGCGGCCGTTGTTCGAGAAGGTGACCGCGTGCACCCGGTCCCGGAAGGGCAGTTCGAAGCCGGGCGGCAAGGAGTCGCGCGAGGGGCCGATGATCCCGCCGCCGCACGTCTTGTAGCGCGGCAGTTCCGCTTTCTCCAGCAACAGCACACTGCGGCCCGCGACCGCCGCCGCGTACGCGGCCGAGGCCCCCGCGGGTCCCGCGCCCACCACAACGACGTCCCACACCTGCGCCTCGTCGTCCGCCGAAGAGTTCTCGCTGCTCACGATGGTCTGCTGCTCCTGGTCATCCGCCTGCCGCACCTGTTCCTCCGCATCCTACGGCGGGCATCGCCACAGTCCGCTGTGGGAGGATCACAGGACTTCTCTGGCTACAACGTCGCACCCACAAGGAGCGTGCCCATGTCCTCGAATCCGGTCGCCGAGACCGTCGCCTCCCTCATGCCGAGGGCACGGGCGGAGCTCACCGAACTGGTGGCGTTCAAGTCGGTGGCGGACTTCGAGCAATTCCCGAGGAGCGAGAGCGAGGCCGCCGCGAACTGGGTCGCAGACGCGCTGCGGGCCGACGGGTTCCAGGACGTGGCCCTGCTCGACACCCCGGACGGCACGCAGTCGGTGTACGGCTTCCTGCCCGGCCCCGAGGGCGCGAAGACCGTCCTGCTCTACGCCCACTACGACGTGCAGCCGCCGCTCGACGAGGCAGGCTGGGTGACCCCGCCCTTCGAGCTGACCGAGCGCGACGGCCGCTGGTACGGACGCGGTGCCGCCGACTGCAAGGGCGGCCTCATCATGCACCTGCTCGCGCTGCGCGCCCTCAGGGCGAACGGCGGCGTCCCGGTCAACGTCAAGGTGATCGCCGAGGGTTCGGAGGAGATGGGCACGGGCGGTCTGGAGCGGTACGCCGAGGAACACCCGGAGCTGCTCGGCGCCGACACGATCGTCATCGGCGACTCGGGCAACTTCCGGGTCGGGCTGCCGACTGTCACCTCGACCCTGCGCGGCATGACCATGCTCCGGATCAGGATCGACACCCTTGAGGGCAACCTCCACTCGGGCCAGTTCGGCGGGGCCGCGCCCGACGCGCTGGGCGCGCTGATCCGCGTACTCGACTCGCTTCGGGCCGAGGACGGTTCGACGACGGTCGACGGACTCACGGACGAGGTGTCGTGGGACGGGCTCCAGTACGACGAGAAGCAGTTCCGCACGGACGCCAAGGTGCTCGACGGAGTGGAGCTGATCGGCTCCGGCCCGGTCGCCGACCGGATCTGGGCCCGCCCGGCGGTCACGGTCCTCGGCATCGACTGCCCTCCGGTGATCGGGGCCACCCCGTCCGTGCAGGCGAGCGCCCGCGCGCTGGTCAGCCTGCGGGTGCCGCCGGGCGTGGACGCGGCGGCGGCGACCGAGCTCCTCAAGGCGCATCTGACGGCGCACACGCCGTGGGGCGCGCGGGTGGCCATGGAGCAGATCGGCCAGGGCCAGCCGTTCCGCGCCGACACCTCCAGCCCGGCGTACAAGGCGATGGCCGAGGCAATGGCGGTCGCGTACCCGGGCCAGGAGATGCAGTACGCGGGCCAGGGCGGCTCGATCCCCCTGTGCAACACGCTCGCGTCGCTCTACCCGCGGGCCGAGATCCTGCTGATCGGCCTGAGCGAGCCGGAGGCCCAGATCCACGCGGTGAACGAGAGCGTGTCCCCGGAGGAGCTGGAACGCCTGTCGGTGACAGAGGCCCTGTTCCTCCGGAACTACGCCGCGTCCTGAGCCGCCCCGGCGGCCCGCCACCGGCCCCCTATTCCGCCTCGGGCTCTCCCACCGCCACCCCCGCCTCCAGATAGAGCGCGGCGCCGCGCTCGCGCGCCCGGAGCGCCCCGCGCAGGCGCTCGTATCGGACGGGCGGGAGCAGGTCGGCGGCCTCCTCCTCGGTGACGAAGCGCCAGTCGCGCAGTTCGGGGCCGGGCAGCAGCACCCGCGCGGCCCGGGCGCTGTCGAGCCGTCCGCCGTCGAAGAGGAGGCGCAGTCCGCCGTAGCCGGGCGGCTCGGGCGGTTCCCAGTCGATGACGAGGAGCCGGGGTACGTCGGTGAGGTGGATGCCCGTCTCCTCGGCGACCTCGCGGATGCCCGCGCGCGCGGGAGCCTCACCCCGCTCGACGACGCCGCCGGGAAACTCCCATCCCGCCTTGTAGGTGGGGTCGACGAGCAGGACCCGATCCTCGTCGTCGAACAGCAGGACCCCGGAGGCCACCGTTTCGCCGGTGGGTTCCGGGGTCTGCACGATGTCGCACGTGGGCGCGGTCCCGGTGCCGACGGCCTCGGCGATTCGTACGGCCGTCTCGTACGGGGTGAGGGCGCTGGTGTCGACCGGGTGGGCGTCGGCGGTGAGCCAGGAAGCGAGCGCCGTCCGGTAGGACTCGATCTGGTCGTACGACCATTGCCGTACGCGTATCTCTCCGTCCGGGAGGTCCGGTGGGATCTCCCGGGTGGCTATTCGCTCGCGCAGTATCGTTTCCGCCGGGGCTAGAAGGACATGCCGGACCGCGATCCGGCGGGCGGCGAGGCCACCGAAGATCTCGTCGCGGTACTCCTGGCGGAGGAGCGTCATGGGGACCACGAGGGTGCCGCCGAGCTCGGCGAGCATGGCGGCCGCGGTGTCCACGACGAGCCGCCGCCAGATCGGCAGGTCCTGGAAGTCACCGACCTCCGCGAGTCGCTTGGGCGGCAGCAGACGCGCGAGTGCCCCGCCGATGACCTCGGGGTCGAAGAGCGTGCTGTTCGGGATCAGTTCGTTCAGTTCCCGTGCGGTGGTGGTCTTTCCCGCACCGAACGCGCCGTTGACCCAGACGACGATCACATTTCCCCCTCTTCTGTTGGACCCCTGAGGCTTGCCCGCTCCACCCTGCCACGGAAACCAGATTCGGATGAGGGCGCATACACGGCGGCGCCGATGCCCCGTCACACGGGCCACCGGCGCCACTTGGACCACTTCCGGCTCGTCAGCCGTTGGCGCTGTCGCCTCCCAGCGCGTTCTCGTCCACGGCCATGCTGTCGCTCGCGACGGTGTGGTCGAGGGCGCTGAGCGTGTCGTCCACGTTCAGATCACCGAGGGCGTCGGCCCCGAGGCCGTGGGAGGGGGTGATCGCCGCGACGACGAACCCGGTGGCGAGGGAGGCGATGGCGAGCATGCTGCGCTTCTTCATGCCCGGCTCAACTGCCGAACCGGGGTGGGGGTCACGGGATTCGCGCACCGTGTCACATTCCCGGTGGCCGCGCCGTCGTACCGCCGAGGCACCATCCACGGACCAGAGGAGCGACCACATGCCCGCAGCCGGCGCCACCAGCAACACAGCGACCCTCGACCGCCTCCACTCCGCCGTGAACAGCGGCGACCCGGACATCATCTCCAAGGCCATCGACGAGTTGGTCGCACCGGACGTGCTCTTCCACGCGCCGGTACCGATGGGCGCGACGGGACCCGACGCACTCAAGCAGGTGTGGGAAACGCTCCTGCGCGCGTTCCCCGACATCCACGTCTCCGTCGAGGAGACGGTCGCGGAAGGCGACAAGGTCGTCTCCCGGAACACGGTGACCGGGACCCACCGGGGCGAGTACCAGGGGCTGTCGCCCACGGGAAGGACCGTCACCTACGGCGAGATCTTCATCTGCCGGTTCACCGAGGGACGGATCACCGAGATCCGCGGCGTCGTCGACGTCCTCACCCAGCTGCGCCAGTTGGGCGCCCTCCCGGCCTGACCTCGCCCGGGACGGCAGGACCTCCTGGCGGAGCCGGGTTTCGGCACGCGGTCGCAGCCAGGAGATCCGCCGGCGGCCTCACTTCACCGGTTCCCGCCGAACCCGGCGATCAGCCTCGGACGCTCGCCTCGGCCGTGTCGTCCGCCCTGCGCGTCAGCGCCGCCGCTGCCGCGCCGACGAGGCCCGCGTCCGTGCCCATCTGCGCCGGGACGATCTCCAGACGCTGGACGAACGACAGTGTGGCGTAGGTCTTCAGGGCCGCGCGCAAGGGCGCGAAGAGGACGTCACCGGCCTTCCCCACACCGCCGCCGATCACAGCGACGTCGATCTCCACGAGGGTCGCCGTGGCGGCGATGCCCGCCGCGAGCGCCTGGGCGGCGCGCTCGAAGGAGGCGAGGGCGACCGGGTCGCCGGCCCGCGCCGCCTCGGCGACCGCGGCGGCCGAGATGTCGCCGTCGGGGCCCGGCTGCCAGCCGTTCTCGAGGGCGCGCCGAGCGATGTTGGGACCGCTGGCGATGCGCTCCACACAGCCGCGGGAGCCGCAGGCACAGGGTTCACCGTCGAGTTCCACGCTGATGTGCCCGATGTGGCCGGCGTTGCCGGTGGGTCCGGGGTGCAGCCGGCCGTTGAGGACCAGGCCGCCGCCGACGCCGGTCGAGACGACCATGCAGAGCGCGTTGTCGTGGCCGCGTGCGGCGCCCTGCCAGTGCTCGGCGGCCGTGATCGCCACGCCGTCGCCGATCAGTTCGACGGGCAGGCCTCCGGTCACGGCCCGGACGCGTGCGACCAGCGGAAAGCCGCGCCAGCCGGGCACGTTCACCGGGCTCACCGTGCCCGCCGAGGCGTCCACCGGCCCCGCACTGCCGATTCCGACGGCGGTCACACCCACCCACGAAGGCGAGCCGGTCAGCTCGGCGAGCACCTCCTCCACTGCGCGCATGACCGTCTCCCCGTCCTCCCGGGCGGGCGTCGGGCGCTGAGCGCGCAGCAGGATCCGGCCGTGGCCGTCCACCAGCGCTCCGGCGATCTTGGTACCGCCGATGTCGAGCGCGGCCACGAGGTCGGTGTGCATCAGTGTCAGATCTCCCTGTCAACCATGGCAAAGGGGCAGGCCGGTCTGATGGTGGGGGCGCAGGCCGGAGTTGGCGTGGACAGTGTCCCCTGCACCTGACAACGTTGTCCAGGCCCTATGCTCGACGCCACATCCTCATACACAACCTGGGACGACGCATCCCCCGCACGCAACACGGTCCGGAGTTTCGCGATGGATCGCCGTGGACCGCCGACATCCCGTGGACGACAGGACAGGACAGCGCATCGTGGCCGACACCGCCCGCCGCCCGGAGAACCGCTACGGCAACCGTCCGACCATGAAGGACGTGGCCGCCCGTGCCGGGGTCGGTCTGAAGACGGTCTCGCGTGTCGTCAACGCGGAACCGGGGGTCACCCCGGAGACCGAGCGCCGCGTACAGGAGGCCATCGACGCCCTGGGGTTCCGCCGCAACGACAGCGCGAGAGTGCTCCGCAAGGGCAGTACTGCGAGCATCGGCCTCGTCCTGGAGGACCTCGCCGACCCGTTCTACGGCCCCCTGAGCCGAGCTGTCGAGGAGCTCGCCCGAGCACACGGCGCCCTGCTGATCAACGGGTCGAGCGCCGAGGACCCGGACCGGGAGCAGGAACTGGTGCTGGCGCTGTGCGCGCGGCGCGTGGACGGGCTGGTGATCATTCCGGCCGGTGACGACCACCGTTATCTGGAGCCGGAGCTGAAGGCCGGCGTCGCCACGGTGTTCGTGGACCGGCCAGCCGGGAAGATCGACGCCGACGTCGTCCTGTCGGACAGCTTCGGCGGCGCCCGTGACGGCGTGGCCCACCTGATCGCGCACGGCCACCGCAGGATCGGCTTCATCGGCGACATGCCCCGCATCCACACCTCCGCCGAGCGGCTTCGCGGCTACCGCGCCGCGATGGAGGACGCGGGGATACCGGTCGACGACGCGTGGATGTCGCTCGGCGTCACCGACCCGGAGCGGGTTCGGCGCGCGGCCGAGGAGATGCTCTCCGCGCCGTCCCCGGTGACGGCGGTCTTCGCGGGCAACAACCGGGTGACGGTCACCGTCGTCCGGGTCCTCACCGAGCAGCGCCGCCCCGTCGCCCTCGTGGGCTTCGACGACTTCGAACTCGCCGACCTGCTCCAGCCGGGCGTGACCGTGGTCGCCCAGGACGCGGCTCAGCTGGGCCGCACGGCCGCCGAGCGTCTCTTCCGCCAGCTGGACGGCACCCTGCTCGCCCCGGAGCGCATCGAACTCCCGACCCGCCTGATCACCCGGGGGTCGGGGGAGCTGCCTCCGGCGGACTGAGACGGGCCGCGCCCGGAGTCCCCGGGCTCAGCAGACCGGGAGTCCGGGCACCGGGGCGTCGTTGTCGCCGCCCTTGAGGTAGACGACGCTGACGTAGACACCGGCGTTGCCGCTGTCGTCGTCGGTCTTCGCCCACCAGACGTTCGTCCACTCGCCGTAGGTCTCGCGCCGGCCCAGGTTCTGCTGGCAGTAGAAGTAGTTGATGCCCGAGTTGAGGACGCCGACCTCGGTGCCGGACGCCGTGTAGGACTTGGTGGTGCGCCAGACCGAGCAGTTGTACTTGCCGTCGCCGGCCGGCTCGCACGCGGGCTCGGGCGTGGCGGTCGCGCCACCGCTCGTGCTGCTCCCGCCGGTTGTGCCGCTGCCCCCGGTCGTCCCGGTCCCGCCGGTCGTGCCCGAGCCCCCGGTCGTCCCTGTTCCGGTGTCTCCGGTGGTCCCGCCCGAGGCGCCGCCGCCGGTCGTGCCGTTTCCCGAGGTCTTCGACGCCTCCGGGGTCACGTGGTCCCCGGGCTCGGCGCCCTTGGTCCCGGTCGGCTCCGCCGGAGAGGGGGACTTCCCGGGGGCCTTTCCGGTGGGAGTGGGATCGGAGAGGTCCAGGTCGGCCCGGCCGTTGCCGGTGGAGGGCGCCGGCCCACGGCTGTCCCCGGGCGCGACGGGCCGGGTGCTCGCCTCGCTGGCCTCCCCGCCGTTCAGCACCGCCGCGGTGGCTCCGGCGGCGGCGAGGACCACGATGACGGCCGCGGCGGCGAGCAACACGCGTCCCCTGCGGCGGGGTTGGGCGGAGGCGGGCACCGGGGTGGAGAAAGCGGTCGGCGCGGCGAGGTGGCCTGCATCCGGGACGCCGGCGGTGTGCGGGGGCCCGACGGGGCTGAAACCGGGCGCGGAGGACGTCACCGGCTCCGGCGGACCGAACCCGGGGGACGCCTGCTGTACGGCCGGGACGGCGGGTGACGCCTGCCCGGCGGGACCGAATCCCGGCGGCACCGACGGCGCGACGGACTCCGCCGCCCCCGCCGCCTTCCCTGCCTCCCTCACCTCTTCGTCCGTACGTGCGCTGCCCGCCTCGGGGATTCCGGCCGCGGCCGCTTCCGGCGGTCGCAGGCTCGTCGTCGGCATGTCCGTCGCACCGGCCGCGGCCGACGCACTCGCCGCGGGCGTGTCCGTCGCACCGCTCGTGGCCGACGCCACCGCCTCCAGCAGGCCCCGCGCCGTCTCCGCGTCCGGGCGTTCCTCCGGCCGCTTGGCCATCAGTTGCCGCAGGACGGGGCCCAGGGCACCGGCCTGGCGGGGTTCCGGGAGGGGTTCGGCCACGATCGCGGTGAGCGTGGACCAGGTCGACGTACGGCGGAAGGGCGAGGCGCCCTCGACGGCCGCGTACAGCGTGGCGCCCAGGGCCCAGATGTCGGAGGCGGGGCCGGGGTCGCCGCCCTGGGCCCGTTCGGGGGCCAGGTAGTCCAGGGAGCCCACGAGTTCGCCGCTGCGGGTGAGGTTCGTGGCCGAGCCGTCGCCCGGGTCCTCCATCGTGGCGATGCCGAAGTCGGTCAGGACGACCCGGCCCGAGGTCTCCAGCAGGATGTTGCCGGGCTTCACGTCGCGGTGCAGGACGCCGACGCGGTGGGCGGCGGACAGCGCGTCCATCACCTGGGCGCCGATTCCTGCGGCCTCGCGCGGATCCAGGGTGCCGCGCTCGCTCAGGACATCGTCCAGGGAGCGGCCGTCCACCAGTTCCATGACGATCAGAGGGCGGCCGTCGATCTCCGCGACATCGTGCACGGCGACGACGCCGGAATGGCGTATTCGGGCCGCCGCGCGGGCCTCGCGCTGCATCCGCAGCCGCAGGGCGGCCAGTTCGGGCGCGCCGGCGTCGGTGAACGCGCGCAGCTCCTTGACCGCGACCTCACGGCCGAGCACCTCGTCGACCGCACGCCAGACGACGCCCATACCGCCGCGCCCGAGCCGGGACACGACCCGGTAGCGGCCGGCCAGCAGTCGACCGGTGCCCGCCGCCGGATCCATTGCCGGTTCCACCGGCCGCTCCTCCGGCTGTCCGCCCGTCTGTCCGTGCTCCCCCGAAGACACCACTGCCCCGTTCCTGTGACCCATCCGTACGTGGCGTACGTGCCGTACAGACTACGGGGCCGGTGTGACAGCGGAATCTCGTGCCCATGGTTGTGACAGGCGTGCTATCTGGGCGACGCGGTGAGGTCGGCTCGTCTCGGGCGGGCGAAGCCGTCCAGGTCGGCGCGGGTCAGGCCGTTCGTCGCCCGGGTGACCTCCGCGACGTCGAGGGCGCCGCAGTCCAGGCCGCGCAGCAGATAGCCGCTGAGGGCCTTGGCGGTGGCCGGCTCGTCCATGACGTCGCCGCCGGCCCGGTCGGCGTAGCGGGAGAGGCGGGCCGCGGCCTGCTCGTAGCCCTCGCGGTAGAAGGCGAAGACGGCCGCGTACCGGGTCGGGATGTGCCGGGGGTGCATGTCCCAGCCCTGGTAGTAGGCGCGGGCCAGGGCGCGGCGGGTGAGGCCGTAGTGCAGGCGCCAGGCGGCGTGGACCTGCTCGGTGGGGCCGACCGGCAGGACGTTGGTGGAGCCGTCCGAGACGCGTACCCCGGTGCCCGCCGCCGCGACCTGCATGATCGCCTTGGCGTGGTCGGCGGCCGGGTGGTCGCTGGCCTGGTGGGCGGCGGAGACGCCGAGGCAGGCGCTGTAGTCGAAGGTGCCGTAGTGCAGGCCGGTGGCGCGGCCCTCGGCGGCCTGGATCATCCGGGCGACCGTGGCGGTGCCGTCGGTGGCGAGGATGGACTGGCTGGTCTCGATCTGGATCTCGAAGCCGATCCGGCCGGGCGTGAGGCCGCGCGCCTTCTCGAACTCCTCCAGGAGCCTGACCATGGCGGTGACCTGCTCGGCGTAGGTCACCTTGGGCAGGGTGAGGAGCAGTCCCTCGGGCAGGCCGCCGGCCTCCATCAGACCGGTCAGGAAGATGTCGAGGGTGCGGATGCCCCGGTCGCGCACCGGCGCCTCCATGCACTTCATCCGGATGCCCATGTACGGGGCGGCCGTGCCCTTCTCGTACGCCTCGGCGATCAGCCGGGCCGCGCGGGCCGCCGTCTCGTCCTCCTCGGTGTCCGGGCGGGGGCCGTAGCCGTCCTCGAAGTCGACGCGCAGGTCTTCGATCGGCTCGCGCTCCAGTTTGTCGCGGACACGGTCGTGGACGGATTCGGCGAGGTCGTCGGAGAGGCCGAGGACCGCGGCGAAGGAGGCGGCGTCCGGGGCGTGTTCGTCGAGGGCGGCGAGGGCCTGGTCGCCCCAGGAACGGATGGTGTCGGCGGCGAACGCGTCCCCGGGGACGTACACGGTGTGGACGGGCTGGCGGGTGCCGGGGTCTCCGGGGTAGCGGCGCTCCAGCTCCGCGTCGACCGGGGCGAGGGAGGCGCTGATCTCCTCGCTGACGGCACCCGCGAGGCTCGTCGTCACGTTTTCCTGCCGACCCTGCACCATTCCGAACCCTCCGTCTTCCGCAGTACGGAATCAGTAATCCGCATGACGAAGCTAGCCGTCGATCTTCCTCCAGGTCAACACCGTCCTGAAGCGGGATTGCCGAACCTTTCCCCTGGTCACTGCTGATCCCGGCGCCGTCTTCCGTATTCAGTGGGCAAGGTTCATTCTGACTCCGAAGGGGAGGGGATCGCGTGCCGAGAGAGGTCGGAGTGACGCGTCGCCACGGACTCAAGTCCGTGGCGGCCGCCGCCATCGCCATGCCGCTGCTGACCACAGCGAGCTCATCGATACCCGCGGTCGCCGGCGAGCACGCGGGCGCCCTGAACGTCATGACGTTCAACGTGCGCTTCGCGACCGTGGTCGACAAGACACCGCGCTGGTCCGTGCGCCGCCCGGTGATGCGGGAGCTGTTGCGTCGCGAGCGCCCGCACGTCATCGGCACCCAGGAGGGGCTCTACCAGCAGGTACGCATGATCGAGAAAGATCTCGGCGGGCACTACGACTGGATCGGCACGGGCCGGGGCGGTGGCAGCAAGGACGAGTTCATGGCGGTCTTCTACGACACCCGAAGACTCGAACCGCTGGAGTTCGACCACTTCTGGCTGTCCGACACCCCGTACACCATCGCCTCCAACACCTGGAAGGCGGACTGGCTGCGCATGGTGACCTGGGTGCGATTCGCCGATCTCGCCGACGGGGGGCGGGAGTTCTACGTCCTCAACACCCACCTGGACAACGTCAGTCAGTACGCCCGGGAGCGGTCCGCGGGGCTCATCGGCGAGACGATCGCCAAGTGGGACCCGTCGACGCCGGTCGTCGTCACCGGCGACTTCAACTCGGGCGCGCACGAGAACCGGGTGTACGACCTGATGCTGGACAACGGGCTCGTGGACACCTGGGACACGGCGCTCTCGCGCGGCCCGCAGTACGGGACGCTCAACTCCTACCGGCCGCCCAAACCCGGCGGTCGGCGCATCGACTGGATCCTGACCTCACCGGGGGTGACCACCCACCGGGCGGAGATCAACACCTTCTCCGTCGACGGGATGTACGCGAGCGACCATCTGCCGGTGCAGGTCTCGCTGAGCCTGGGATGAGCTGAGGCCCCCGCGACCGGTCGTGCTCAGGTGCTGCCGGTCGCGGGGGCCTCGACGGTTCAGGAGGCTCAGCCCTTGCGGGTGTTGATCTCCTCGGTGAGCTGCGGGACGACGTCGAAGAGGTCGCCGACGACGCCGTAGTCGACGAGGTCGAAGATCGGGGCCTCGGCGTCCTTGTTGACCGCGACGATGGTCTTCGAGGTCTGCATACCGGCGCGGTGCTGGATGGCGCCGGAGATGCCGTTGGCGATGTAGAGCTGCGGCGAGACGGACTTGCCGGTCTGGCCGACCTGGTTGGTGTGCGGGTACCAGCCCGCGTCCACGGCGGCGCGCGAGGCGCCGACAGCCGCGCCGAGGGAGTCGGCGAGCGCCTCGATGATCGGGAAGTTCTCGGCGCCGTTGACGCCACGGCCGCCGGAGACGACGATCGCGGCCTCGGTCAGCTCGGGGCGGCCGGTCGACTCGCGCGGGGTGCGCGCGGTGACCTTGGTGCCGGTGGTCTGGGCGGAGAAGGTGACGGCGAGGGCCTCGACGGCGCCGGCGGCCGGGGCGGCCTCCACGGGGGCCGAGTTCGGCTTGACGGTGATGACCGGGGTGCCCTTGGCGACCCGGGTCTTGGTGGTGAACGAGGCGGCGAACGCGGACTGCGTGGCCACCGGGCCCTCGTCGCCGGCCTCCAGGTCGGTGGCGTCGGTGATGATGCCGGAGCCGATGCGCAGCGCCAGACGGGCGGCGATCTCCTTGCCCTCGGCGGAGGAGGGGACCAGCACGGCGGCCGGGGAGACGGCGGCGTAGGCGGCCTGGAGGGCGTCGACCTTCGGGACGACCAGGTAGTCGGCGTACTCGGCGGCCTCGTGGGTGAGCACCTTGACGGCGCCGTGCTCGGCGAGAGCGGCGGCGGTGTCGGCGGCGCCGTTGCCCAGGGCGACGGCGACGGGCTCGCCGATGCGGCGGGCCAGGGTCAGCAGCTCCAGGGTGGGCTTGCGGACGGCGCCGTCCACGTGATCGACGTAGACGAGAACTTCAGCCATGGGACTTCTACTCTCCTGCTTGCGGAAGATGAGGGGCGGTCTGCGGGGCGGGGCTCAGCGAGCCTCGAACGGGCCTAGATGAACTTCTGGCCCGCGAGGAACTCGGCGAGCTGCTTGCCGCCCTCGCCCTCGTCCTTGACGATCGTGCCGGCCGTGCGCGCCGGGCGCTGGGTCGCGGAGTCGACCACGGTGTACGCGCCTTCCAGACCGACCTCCCCGGCCTCCAGGTCGAGGTCGGACAGGTCCCAGGCGGCCACCGGCTTCTTCTTGGCGGCCATGATGCCCTTGAAGGACGGGTAACGCGCCTCACCCGACTGGTCGGTGACCGACACGACGGCCGGGAGGGAGGCCTCCAGCTGCTCGGAGGCGGAGTCGCCGTCGCGGCGGCCCTTGACGACACCGTCCTCGACGGAGACCTCGGAGAGCAGGGTGACCTGCGGGACACCCAGCCGCTCGGCCAGCAGCGCCGGTACGACGCCCATGGTGCCGTCGGTGGAGGCCATGCCGGAGATGACCAGGTCGAAGCCGGCCTTCTCGATCGCCTTGGCGAGCACCAGGGAGGTACCGATGGCGTCGGTGCCGTGCAGATCGTCGTCCTCGACGTGGATCGCCTTGTCGGCGCCCATCGACAGGGCCTTGCGGAGCGCGTCCTTGGCGTCCTCGGGGCCGACGGTCAGGACCGTGATCTCCGCGTCGTCGGCCTCGTCGGCGATCTGCAGCGCCTGCTCGACCGCGTACTCGTCGAGCTCCGAGAGCAGACCGTCCACGTCGTCACGGTCGACGGTCAGGTCATCGGCGAAGTGCCGGTCGCCAGTGGCGTCGGGCACGTACTTCACAGTGACAACGATCCTCAAGCTCACGCCGGCTCTCCTACTGCATCGTCTGTTCCGGGCTGCCTTCCTGCAGGCAGCATAGGCGCCTCAAAGCGGCAGATCCCGATGGGGGCGACCCGCGCTCCGAACGAAATATTACTCGCCAGTACACCCACTCGACGCCCACTGAGCAAGCGCTTTGACGTGTGACCTTCGCAACGCAGCGTAACCGGAACCGGGCCGGGGCGCAGAGTCGGCAACATCACATTGTACCGATCGGTCGGTCACTGTCGGTCAGTCGCGAAGCCCGTTGAACCGGCCCTGGTGGTACAGCAGCGGCCGTCCAGGACCCGCGGGGTCGCCCAGCACGACCTCGGCCAGCACGATCCGGTGATCCCCCGCCGGCACACGCGCGACCGGGCGGCACACCAGCCAGGCCAGGACGCCGTCGAGGACGGGCACCCCCTCGGGGCCCTCACGCCAGGCGGTGGGCGCGCCGAAGCGGTCGGCGCCGCTGCGGGCGAAGGTCGCGGCCAGCTCGTGCTGGTGCTCGCCGAGTATGTGCACGCCGACATGGTCCGCCCCGGATATCGCGGGCCAGCTGGAGGCGCCGGTGCTGATGCCGAAGGAAACGAGCGGGGGCTCCGCGGAGACGGAGGCGAGGGAGGTGGCGGTGAAACCGACCGGACCGGCGCTCCCCCGGGCGGTGATCACGGCCACACCCGCCGCGTGCTGCCGGAATACGGAGCGCAGGAGATCGGGAGAGGCGGGAACGACGGACTGAGCGGTACCGAGGGCGGGCGTTGCCGTCATGGAACTGTCCTTCTGCGGGAGACGGTGAGCTGGGCGGTGGTTGCTCAACGGCCCGGACAGCGCGCGCTCGCGGTGCGCACGAGGTCCACATGGACCCGCGCGTGGAGAAGGAGTTCCGGAGGCATAGGGTCAGGTTGACGATAGATGGTGGGCGCAGTCAAGTGGCTTCCGGCATCTGGGAGATGCGTCACCGAACACACCATCAGCGGTGTTGACGGACAACCGGAACACCTCAAACGGCCTCCCCCAGCGCGGCGATGACCTCTTCCTTGCGCGGCTGCCCGGTCGCCCTCCGCACGATCCGCCCGTCGGCGTCGAGCACCAGCACGGTGGGCGTCTTGAGAATGTCGAGCTTCCGTACGAGGTCCAGGTGCCCCTCGGCGTCGATCTCGACGTGGGTGACTCCGGGCACGAGGCCGGCCACCTCGCCGAGGACACGTCGGGTGGCCCGGCAGGGGGCACAGAACGCGCTGGAGAACTGGACCAGCGTCGCCCGCTCGCCGAGGCTCTCACCCAAGTCGGCGGCGCCGAGCCGTTTTCCGTCGTCCCGCACGCGCACGCGTACCCTCCCGCTCCGCCGCCGATGCAGCACTCCGAACACGCTCGACGCCGCGAGCACCGCCACACAGATCACGATTCCGGTCATCCCCGGCTCCAGCGTTCATCAGACTGCAAAGATTCCCGGCTGCTCTAATCGTTTCCGTTGCGGAATGCTGTGTTCCATGGACATCGATGTGAGAGGGCCGCGATTCGGAGCGGCCGTGACGGCCGTCGTTCTGGCGACCGTGCTGGTCACCGGAAGCGCGTGGCTGCTGGCCTGGCAGACGCTGGCGTTCGCGCTGGGCGCGGTCGGCGGGGTGGGGCGCTCCCCGTACGGTCTGCTGTTCCGCCGGGTGATCCGTCCCCGGCTCGGCCCCCCGACGGAGTTCGAGGCTCCCGAGCCGCCCCGGTTCGCGCAGGCGGTCGGGCTCGTCTTCGCGGGCGTGGGACTCGCCGGGTACGCGCTGGGGGTGGAGTGGCTCGGGATCGCCGCGACGGGGGCGGCACTGGCGGCGGCGTTTTTGAACGCCGCGTTCGGGTACTGCCTGGGATGCGAGATGTACCTGGTCGTACGACGGGTGACGCCCCGCGCGGAGTAATGGCGACATAAAGACGATGCAGGGGAAGCGTAAAAGCACGAGGTGGATCAAGGGAGGACGTGACGAGTGTCTCGCCGATCACAGGCACGGGGACTGGCCACCCGTCCGTTCTTGGGGCACGATCTGCGCAACGCTGTAAAACCTACGGCTGCGTAACTTCCCGCCGGGGACCCCTTCCCAGGCAGAGCAGAGAGAAGGGTCATCCCCGTCCATGGCTGAGCTTGCCTACCGTCCCGCCATCGGTCTCGCCCGGACACTGTTCAAGGCCTGGGACCTGCAGATCGACTGCAAGGGGTCGGAGAACATTCCGCGCTCGGGTGGTGCGGTGCTGGTGAGCAACCACATCGGCTACCTGGACTTCATCTTCGACGGACTCGCGGCTCTTCCGCAGAAGCGCCTGGTGCGCTTCATGGCGAAGGAGTCGGTGTTCCGGCACAAGGTGTCCGGCCCGCTGATGCGGAACATGAAGCACATCCCGGTGGACCGCAAGAACGGCGAGCAGGCGTACGCGCACGCGCTGGACTCACTGCGCTCCGGCGAGATCGTCGGCGTCTTCCCCGAGGCCACGATCTCCCAGTCGTTCACGCTGAAGAGCTTCAAGTCCGGCGCGGCGCGGATGGCCCAGGAGGCGGGCGTCCCGCTGATCCCGATGGCCCTGTGGGGCACGCAGCGCCTGTGGACCAAGGGCCACCCGCGCAATTTCAAGCGCAGCCACATCCCGATCAACATCCGGGTCGGCGAAGCCATAGACGCCTCCCGCGACAAGTACGCGGGCGCGATCACCCGCCAGGTGCGCGAGCGCGTCAACGAGCTCCTGGAAGCCGCCCAGCGCGCCTACCCGGTCCGCCCCAAGGGCCCGGACGACACGTGGTGGATGCCGGCTCACCTCGGCGGCACGGCCCCGACCCCGGAGCAGGTCCGCGAGGCCGAGGCACGCTGAGCCCTCCGGGGGCCGGCCGGGCAGGCGGTTCGTTGGCTGCGGGTCCGTGGGGGCTGGTCGCGCAGTTCCTCGCGCCCCTACAGGGCGGGCCTGATCGTGATGCTTGAACCCGGGCTGAACTTCTCCAGCAGTTCCGCCAGTTCGGCGGCGGCGGTCTGTGACTCCTGGGTTGTCATCGGGGGCAGGCACTCCAGGAGGAAGATCGCGGACGTGGTCCGCTCGGTGAGCCGGGTGCGCGGGCCCTGGCGCCAGTTCCAGCGCCGGCACGTCACGCCCGCGTCGTCGCACCACACGACCTCACCCGCGCCGGGGTGCTCGACGGTCTCCTCGCCGCCCGCCACGGTCACGAAGTCCTCGGCGCCCGTGGCGCGCACGAGGCGCATCCCGCCCCGGATGTGGTCGAGGTCCTCGCCGCCGACCGGGACCAGGTGCGCCACGCTGATGGCGTTGTAGAGGTCGACCAGGACGTTGATCCGGGGCAGGCCGGCATCCGTCAGAGCCCTCTTGGCGAGCGCCTCGGCCGAGTTGCGGGTGCGCGACGGCTTCGAGCCGAACGCCGTGTACGTGTCCCGCCAGGCGACCATGTGCGGGTCCTCGTGCGGGGCGCGGCCGTCCAGGCGTACGGCGAGCCGGCGGGCCGCGTCGTCCAGGAGCGCCGAACTGGCCTCGGTGCTGGGCCCGTTGACAAGTCCGTGGGCCTCGATCGCGACGTGGGTGAAGCCCGGCGCGAGCGTGCGCACCTCGTCGGACACGATCAGGGTGAGTGTCATCGTCAGCCTCAGAGTGCGGTGGGGAGCGTCTTCCAGAGATACGGCCTGTCGGGTGCGGCCTTCAGCACGCCCAGCACAGCCGGATGAGGTTCAGCGTACAGTACTGGATAGTCCATCTCATTGGACTCTGGATCGGGGATCCAGGCCAGCCGCTCACCGTCGAGGGAGAACCGCGCGTCCACTCCGGCCCTGTTGCCGCGCGGATCCTGGCGATGCCAGGCGCCGTTGAACCGCACGGCGACCAGCCCGTGCACGACATGTCCGCCCCCGTCGTCGTGCGCGAGCCGCTGATAGCACAGCGCTGTGGGAATGTCCTCGGCACGCAGCAGTGCGGTCAGCGCGTGCGCCTTGGCGTAGCAGATGCCGGTGCGCTCCTCCAGGACGATGGAGGCACGCCAGGTGACCCGCGGGTCACCACTGTCGGCGGAGTGCGGGATGGTGTCGCGCACGAACTCGTAGGCCGCCCGCGCATAGGCATACGAGTCCACCGCATCCCTGGCGAGTCGTGCGGCGGTCTCCCGCACCAGCGGGTGAAGGTGGTCGATGACCTCGTCGGCGGCAAGATACCTGGACAGGTCAGAGGTGTTCTGGATCAGCTCCATGGCCCCAGAGCATAGGAATGCGGCCACCGAACAGTCAATGACTTTTCAGGTGACCGCATATCTATGCATTCGGTCCGGATGCTCGGTGAGAGGGCGTCAGCGCGCCATCTCCTCCTTCAGCGCAGCCACGAACGCGTCCACGTCGTCCTCGGTCGTGTCGAAGGCGCACATCCAGCGGACGTCGCCGGCGACCTCGTCCCAGAAGTAGAAACGGAAGCGCTTCTGCAGACGCTCACTCACGTCGTGCGGAAGTCGGGCGAAGACCGCGTTCGCCTGGACCGGGTAGAGGATCTCCACCCCGTGCACGGCCCGCACGCCCTCCGCCAGCCGCTGCGCCATCGCGTTGGAGTGGCGGGCGTTGCGCAGCCAAAGGTCCTTGGCTAGCAGCGCCTCCAACTGCACCGAGACGAAGCGCATCTTGGAGGCGAGCTGCATGGACAGCTTGCGCAGGTGCTTCATATGGCTGACGGCGTCCTGGTTGATGACGACGACCGCCTCACCGAACAGCGCGCCGTTCTTCGTCCCGCCGAGGGAGAGGATGTCGACGCCGGCCGCGTTGGTGAACGTCCGCATCGGGACGTCGAGCGAGGCCGCCGCGTTGGCTATGCGGGAGCCGTCCAGGTGGACCTTCATGCCGTGGGCGTGGGCGTGGTCGCAGATCGCGCGGATCTCGTCCGGGGTGTAGAGCGTGCCCAGCTCCGTGCTCTGGGTGATCGAGACGACCTGTGGCATCGCACGGTGCTCGTCGTCCCAGCCGTACGCCTGCCGGTCGATCAGGTCCGGGGTCAGCTTGCCGTCGGGGGTGGCCACCGTGAGCAGCTTGAGGCCGCCCATGCGTTCGGGGGCGCCGCCCTCGTCGACGTTGATGTGCGCGCTCTCCGCGCAGATCACGGCGCCCCAGCGGTCGGTGACCGCCTGGAGCGCGACGACGTTGGCTCCGGTGCCGTTGAAGACGGGGAACGCCTCCGCCGTGGCCCCGAAGTGGCTGCGGACGATCCGCTGGAGGTTCTCCGTGTAGTCGTCCTCGCCGTACGCGACCTGGTGCCCGCCGTTGGCCAGGGCCAGGGCGGCGAGCACCTCGGGGTGGGCCCCCGCGTAGTTGTCGCTGGCGAAGCCTCGGGTCTCCGGGTCGTGATGGCGGCGCGCGTCGGTCCTCGGAGGGTTCACGGCTTCTCGGTCAGCCACAGACGTTTCCCGTTCACTTCGGCGGCGGGCCGCTCCCAGACGCCGACGACGGCCTCGGCCAGTTCCTTGACGTCCGTGAAGCCCGCGAACTTCGCGTTGGGTCGCTCGGCGCGCATCGCGTCGTGCACCAACGCCTTGACGACCAGGATCGCAGCCGCCGACGTCGGCCCGTCCCCGCCCTCCGACACCCCGGCCTTGCGGAAGAAGTCGGCCATGGCCAGCGTCCACGCCTCGGCGGCGGCCTTGGCGGCGGCGTACGCGGCGTTGCCCGCGGTCGGGTTGCTCGCGCCCGCGGCGCTGGTCAGGACGTACCGGCCGCGGTCGCTGCGCTGGAGTGCCTCGTGGAACGCGAGGGACGTGTGCTGGACGGTGCGGATGAGCAGCAGTTCCAGCAGGTCCCAGTCGTCGAGGACCGTCTTGGTGAAGGTCTCGCTGCCGCGCCAGCCGCCGACGAGGTGGACCAGGCCGTCGACACGCCCGAAGTCCTTCTCGATGCGTGTGGCCCAGTCCCGGGTCGACTGCAGATCGAGCAGGTCGACGGTGTCGCCGACGACCGTGGCACCGCCGTGGGCGTAGCTCGCGGCGTCCACGGCCTCCGCGAGCCGCTCCGGGTCGTTGTCCGAACCGACGACCGTCGCACCCGCCTCGGCGAGCCTGAGCAGTGTCGCCCGGCCGGCCGGGCCGCCGGCGCCGGCGACCGCGATCACCGCACCGCTGAGAGCCCCGTTCCCCATCCTCATCGCCTCCTGAGCAGTGTTTTCGGTGGCACGGTCGCTCACGCGGCGATCCGCTCGGCGCTCTCCGCGGTGATCCCCTTGGTGGAGGCGATCACGTTCTTCAGCTTCTTGGAGAGGGCCTCATAGAACATGCTCAGCGGAAACTCGTCCGGAAGCACGTCGTCCACGAGCTTGCGCGGCGGCTGGTTCAGGTCGAGGGCGTCGGGGCCCTTGGCCCAACGGGAGCCCGGGTGCGGGGAGAGATGGGTGGAGACCAGCTCGTACGCCTTGAACCAGTGGATGAGTTTGGGCCGGTCGATGCCCTCGCGGTACAGGGTCTCGATCTCGGCGCAGAGCTGGTTGGTGACCTGCGGGGCGCGCTGCCAGTCGATGTGCAGCTTGTTGTCGGTCCAGCGGATCACGCCGTGCTGGTGGAGGTAGGCGAAGAGGAGCTGACCGCCGAGTCCGTCGTAGTTGCGGACGCGCTCGCCGGTGACCGGGAAGCGGAACATCCGGTCGAAGAGCACCGCGAACTGCACGTCACGGGCCTGCGGTACGCCTTCCGCCTCCAGCTTCACGGCCTCCTTGAAGGCGGTGAGGTCACAGCGCAGCTCCTCCAGGCCGTACATCCAGAACGGCTGGCGCTGCTTGATCATGAAGGGGTCGAAGGGCAGGTCGCCGTGGCTGTGGGTGCGGTCGTGGACCATGTCCCACAGGACGAACGCCTCCTCGCAGCGCTTCTGGTCGTGGACCATCGCGGCGACGTCCTCGGGCAGCTCCAGGCCGAGGATGTCGACAGCCGCGTCGGTGACCCGGCGGAAGCGGGCGGCCTCGCGGTCGCAGAAGATGCCGCCCCAGCTGAATCGTTCCGGCGCCTCGCGCACGGCGATGGTCTCCGGGAAGAGGACGGCGGAGTTGGTGTCGTACCCGGCCGTGAAGTCCTCGAAGGTGATGCCGCAGAACAGCGGGTTGTCGTAACGGGTGCGCTCCAGCTCGGCCAGCCAGTCGGGCCAGACCATGCGCAGGACGACCGCTTCGAGGTTGCGGTCGGGGTTGCCGTTCTGCGTGTACATCGGGAAGACGACCAGGTGCTGGAGGCCGTCCGCGCGGCTCGCGGCGGGCTGGAAGGCCAGCAGCGAGTCGAGGAAGTCGGGCACCCGGAAACCGCTGTCGGACCAGCGGCGCAGATCCTTGGCGAGGGCCTCGTGGTAGGCGGCGTCGTGCGGGAGCAGCGGGGAGAGTTCCGCGACGGCGTCCACGATCCGGCGCACGGCGAGATCGGCGTCCGCGGGGTCCGGGGCGTCCTCCCGGTCGAAGTCGATCGACCCGTCCTTGGCCTGCCATGGCCGGATCAGCTCGACGGCATCCTTGAGCACGGGCCAGGCCGGGTGCTCCACCACCCTGCCGAGCGGAGAAACCCGCTGGTCCGAAACTGCCTGCACAAGAATTTCCGTCATGTCCCATCCTCCACGGGAGAACCTCTCGTCATGACACCGTATGTGTTCGAGGTTCCCGACCACAAGGCGAGACAGGAGAGATTATCCTGCGCACCTCCATGGTCACCGCATTTTTTCCTGCCTGTAACCCGGACAACGATGACTTCCCTACCCGGCGGCGGCCGCTTCACACCCTCTGCGGATCAGTCACTTCCGGCCAGCGGTTCCGGCGCGTCCGTAAGGGTTCAATGCCGGGCCGGGCGGTTAGGCTGCGGCAGCCGAGCCGCCGACGGAAGCGAGCTGACCTTGAACTTCCTGACCATCGGGCACCGCGGAATCATGGGCGTCGAGCCCGAGAACACCCTCCGGTCGTTCGTCGCCGCCGAGCAGGCCGGCCTCGACATGATCGAACTCGATCTGCGCCTCAGCAAGGACGGCGCCCTCGTCGTCATGCACGACGCCGACGTCGACCGCACGACGGACGGCACGGGGCCCGTCGCCGAGATGACCCTCGCCGAACTGCGCGCCCTGGACGCGGGCCGCGACGAGCGCGTCCCGGTCTTCGAAGAGGTGCTCGACGCCGTCGGCGCACCGCTCCAGGCCGAGATCAAGGACACGGCGGCGGCGCGGGCGCTGGCCGAGGTGCTGGAGCGCCGCGATCTGACCGCCCGGGTCGAGGTGTCCTCGTTCCACGAGGACACGATCGCCGAGATCACCCGGTTGGTGCCCGGGGTGCGCACGGCGCTCATCGCCGGCCGCTACGGCACCGACGTCGTGGACCGCGCCACCCGCTCCGGCGCCTCGACCGTGTGCCTCGACATCCGCCGCCTCACCCTGGAGATCGTCGAGCGGGCGAGAAAGGCGGACCTCCGGATCATCGGCTGGGTGGTCAACACCCAGGACCAGCTGCGCCTCGTACGCGCCCTCCAACTGGACGGCGCGACCACCGACTACCCGCAGATCAAACGCACGGGCCGCTTCACCGCGTAGCGGACGTGCCCGGGTTCACCCCAGTTCCTTGACCAACAGCTCGAACTGCAGGTCGGCGCGCTGCGGAATGCCGAAGCGCTCGTCGCCGTACGGGAAGGGGCTCATCTCTCCCGTACGGCGGTAGCCGCGCCGCTCGTACCAGGCGATCAGGTCGTTCCGTACGGAGATCACGGTCATGTGCATCTCACGCGCATCCCAGGCCTCGCGCGCCGACCGCTCGGCCTCGGCGATGATCACCTTGCCGAGACCCGCACCCTGGAGGGCCGGGCTGACCGCGAACATGCCGAAGTAGGCGTGGTCCCCGCGGTGTTCGAGCTGGCAGCAGGCGACCACCCGGCCGTCCGTTTCGACGATGAGCAGCCGGCTGTCGGCCGACTTGATGACGCCCCGCACGCCCTCCGGGTCGGTCCGCTGCCCTTCCAGGATGTCCGCCTCGGTGGTCCAGCCCGCACGGCTGGCGTCTCCCCGGTACGCCGACTCGATCAGCGCGACCAGGGCGTCCACGTCGGACTCGGTGGCGTCGCGGAAGGTGGGTCCGGGGGCGGGGGTGTCCATGGCGGCGGTACTCCGGATCTCGGCTCGGGTCAGGTCGCTCCCGCCGTGGCGCGAGCGCCGCCCAGCCTAACTCCGCTCGCCGACACCCCCACTAGGCTCGGGTCGCATGGTGCATGTACTGAGCAGCCGGACCCTTCTGCGTCCCCTCGACCCTGAGCGGTCCCGGGTCTTCTACGGCGAGCGACTGGGCCTCGCCGTCCACCGCGAGTTCGGGACCGGACCGGAACGGGGCACCGTCTACTTCCTCGGCGGAGGGTTCCTGGAGCTTTCGGGGCGGGCCGACGAGCCCCCGTCGCCGTCCGTACGGCTGTGGTTGCAGGTGGCGGACATGTCGGCCGCGCACGACGAGCTGGTGTCCCGGGGCGTCGAGATCCTCAGGCCGCCGGTGAAGGAGCCGTGGGGGCTCGTCGAGATGTGGATCGCGGATCCGGACGGTACGCGGATCGTGCTGGTGGAGGTGCCGGCGGACCATCCACTGCGGTACCGGCCCGGCATCTGAGGCCTTCGACAGGCCCTCGCCGCCCATGAGTTCGACCGGTGGGCCGCCGGCCGGCCGTACGTCGTACACCCGTCGCCGCGGACGTCGGTGTCCGGCTCCCTGACCTGCCGTGCTCCGGCCCGCGCTCCCCCGCTTACACCCTTGCGCTCGTCTGCGCACCTCCCCGAGCGGGCATCCCTTCAGCGACGGTCTCGGAGGTCCCAGGGGGAGGGTGCGTGTGCACGGTCCGGCTTCGCCCGGGTGGCTGCTGGTCGCGTTGTGCGCGGCGACCGGCGCGTACTGCCTGCTGCGCATGCGCAGCAGGGTCGAGGAGCAGCGCCGGGCCGCGGGCGGCGAGGCGCTGATGGGCTTCGGCATGGCCGCGATGGCCGTGCCCGGCGCCGTACTCGCGCCCCCGCGCTGGGCCTGGCTGGTGTACACGGCCGTGTTCGGTACGGCGGCGTTGCGCGCCCTTTGGGCGGCCCGCACCGGGCGGCACCATCTGCACCATCTGGTGGGCGCGTTCGCCATGGCCTACATGGCGGCCGTGATGGCCGGCGCCCCGGGCCACCACCACGGGTCCGGTGGCTCCGGGGTCCCCCTGCTGACGGCGTCGCTGCTCGTCTACTTCACCGGCTATGTGCTGCTGGCCGGCGTCCGGCTGGTGTCCGTACCGGTGCTGGCCGTCGACGGCGGGGTCCGGACGGGCTCGCCCGGCTGGGGCGACCGGCCCGAACTGGCGCGTGCCTGCAGGCTCTCCATGGGAATAGCGACGGTCGCCATGCTGATCACGCTCTGACTGTACGAAACCGTGGTCTGCGTCACTTTGCCGCCAGAGACCGTAGGTCTGAGCGCCGCCCCGCTCATAGGCTGCGTCCATGATGGTCCCCGCGGCACTGTTGCTGCTCGGCGCGCTGACCGCCGTCGTCGCCCCGCGGCTGCTCGCCCGTGCCGAGTGGCCGGACCGCGAACCGGTGGTCGCCCTGTGGGTGTGGCAGTGCGTGGTGGCGGCCGTGCTGATGTGCTGCGCGCTGTCGATGACGCTCAGCGCGGCGGCGGCCTGGCAGGCCGTGCGCGGCCATGTCTTCGCCCCCGCACCGCACGCTGTCGTGGAGGCGTACGTCCTGGGCGCCTCCCGTCCATGGGCCGCGACGACGGCCGTTGCACTCGCCTGCGGCGGGCTGTGGACCGCGGCGATGCTCGTCCGCGAAGTCGTACGGGCGCGCGGTCGGCGCAGGCTGCGAAGTGCCGAACTCCTCGTCCGCGCACCGCTGTTGCCCGGTGAGGAGCCCGGGCCCGACCGGCTGGTGGTCCTGGAGGGTGAGCGCGCCGACGCCTGGTGGCTGACCGGCTCCGCCCCCGGGCTCGTCGTCACCACGGGCGCCCTGCGCCGCCTGCGAGGGCGTCAACTGGACGCGGTGCTCGCCCACGAGCAGGGGCACGCCCGGGCCCGTCACGACTGGCTGCTGCACTGTTCGGGCGCGCTGGCCAACGGGTTTCCGCAGGTGCCGGTCTTCGCCTCGTTCCGGGACGAGATGCACCGACTGGTGGAACTCGCCGCCGACGACATGGCCTCCCGCCGCTTCGGCCGGCTGACGACCGCCCTCGCCCTGGTCGAACTCAACGAGGACCGGGGCGTGTTCGGCCCGTCCCCGACCCCTCAGGCCCATGTCCCGCTGCGCGTCCACCGGTTGCTGACCGCACCGGACCGGCTGACGCCGGGCCGTCGGCTCCGGCTGACGGCGGCGGCGGCCCTCGTGCCGGTGATCCCGGTCCTGGTGGCGTTCGCACCGGGGTTGCGGGCCCTCGGATAGCGCGCCGACGTACACCTCGGTTGGCCTCCCGCCCGGCGCTTCGGCGAGGATCGACTCATGCGCACCCCCCACCTCGTCCCCCGGCTCCAGCGTCCGGTCCGGCATCGGGCCGTCCACGCCTCCGTCGCCCTGGCCCTCGCCTCCGCGCTGCTGCTGACCCTGGTCGCGGCGGACTGGCATCCGCTGATCACCCTCGACGGCGACATCGCGCGGGCCACCCACCGCTGGGCGGTCGACGAACCAGGGCTCACGCACGCGTTCCGGATCCTGACGGACTGGGTGTGGGACCCGTTGACGATGCGCCTGCTGTGCGCGGCCGTCGCGGTCTGGCTGGTGTGGCGGCACTCCGCGTGGGGGCTCGCGCTGTGGCTGGCGGTCGTCTGCGCGCTGGGCACGGTGCTCCAGCAGGCACTGAAGGCGGCGGTCGGCCGCGCCCGCCCCGTGTGGCCGGACCCCGTCGACTCCGCGCACTACGCGGCCTTCCCCTCCGGGCACGCCATGACCGCCACGGTGGTGTGCGGCCTGCTGCTGTGGCTGCTGCACCGGTACGGCGCCGGACGAGTCGTGTGGCGTACGGCCGTCACCGGGTCGGTGATCTCGGTTCTCGGTGCCGGCCTGACCCGGATCTGGCTCGGCGTCCACTGGCCCTCCGACGTGCTCGGCGGATGGCTCCTCGGCGCGCTCGTGGTGTCACTGGCCGTGCTGGCGCACGAGCGGTTCGAGCCGGCCCCCGAGCGTCCCTGACCTCGCGGTTCGCGCCTCCACTTGCGGACCGTCCCATTCAGCCCCGATCACCCCGGAACCGTACATACGATCGACAGCGGCGGCGGGAGACACCCGTCCGAGCCATCGAGCGCAGTCGAAACGGGGATCAACTTGTCCAGTATTTCGAGACGTTCGCTGCTGGGTTACTCGGGGACGGCCGCGGCGGGCGCGGCCCTGGGAACGGCGACACAGGCAGAGGCGGCGGAGGACGACCCCACCGCCATGCCCGAGTTCCCGACCAACACCGAGTTCAGCGGCGACTCCAACATCCGCAACGCCGAGTACAGCGAGCCCGACGGGCACATCGGCATCTCGTTCAAGGTGAACTGCTCCACGACCGGCGCCGCCCGCCCGAACCAGATCGACCCCATCGACATCGCGGACGCGCTCAACGCCTACCTCGAGTCGCGTGGCTGGCCGCCCATGACGTTCTACGGCACCCCGGTGCCCGCTCCGCTGAACTGACGGGAGGGCGTGCCCGCGGGAGGGCGTGGAACCGCGAGCGTGAGGGTGGGCCGTGATCGTCGGCCCGCCTTCCCGCGCGTCCCGCCCACGCCCGACGGTTCGGGCCGCGTCGTGGAGTGCGAGCAGCACGTCGGGCGTCTCCACCAGCACCTCGAACAGCTCGGCCGATAGGGTCCGGCGCATGGCTGCCGTGCTGTTCGACTTCTCCGGGACCCTCTTCCGTATCGAGTCCACCGACTCCTGGCTGCACGCCGTACTCGCCGACCACAGACTCGCCCTGCCGGAGCCCGAGTTCGGCAGGTCCGCCCGGGCGCTGGAGTCCGCGGGCGCGCTGCCGGGCGGGGCGTCCCCGGAGCGGTTGCCGGCGGAACTCGCGGCCGTGTGGGGGATCCGCGACCGGAGCGCCGAGCTGCACCGGGCCGCGTACACCGGGCTCGCCCGGCAAGTGCCTTTGCCCGACGCGGCGTTGTACGACGCGCTGTACGAGCGGCACATGACTCCGGCCGCGTGGGCCCCGTACGCCGACGCCGCAGAGGTACTGGGTTCGCTGCGGGAGCGAGGGATCTCCGTCGGGGTGGTGAGCAACATCGGCTGGGACCTGCGGCCCGTGTTCCGGGCGCACGGGCTGGACCCGTATGTCGACGCGTACGTCCTGTCGTACGAGCACGGCATCCAGAAGCCGGACCCGCGCCTGTTCAAGATGGCCTGCGACGCGCTCGGCGCCGCCCCGGCAGACGTGCTCATGGTCGGTGACGACCGGCACGCCGACGGGGGCGCGGCCGCCCTTGGCTGCGCGGTGCACTTCGTGGACCATCTGCCGGTGTCGCGGCGGCCGGACGGGCTGCGACCGGTACTGGACCTGATCTGCTGAGACCACGCTCCGAGTGAGGCACGCCGGTCTGAGGTGATCCCCCGCGTCACCCCAGACAGACGGCCGCCCGGAACCACCCGCGAGGGGTCGCTCCGGCCGCGTCGGCATCGTCGGCTGACAAAATGTCAACGCAGAGGTAACAGCATGTCCCCACGCGGCTTCTCGGTCAATGAGGAATCACGGGGGCGTTTCCCCGGACACGGGCGTCCCGCCGGGCACTCGGATGCCCAGCGGGACGCGCGTCAAGGGCTCGTCCGGACGGTCAGTCGAAGTAGTCCGGCTGCGTCTGGACGTTCAGCTCGCGCACCCGGACCTTCTTGGCCGGATCCGTGCGCCGGTCGTCGAGCTTCAGGACGTCGAAGCCCTTGGCGATGTCGTTCGAGTAGATGTAGCCGTTGTAGTAGTACGCCGACCACGGGCCGGCGGTGGTGACGCGGTCGGTGGTCACCGGGCCGCGGTCGAAGTAGGCGATCTCCTTGGGCTTCGCGGAGTTGGTGAAGTCCCAGACGGAGACACCGCCCTGGTACCAGGCCTGGACCATGATGTCCTTGCCCTTGACCGGGATCAGCGAGCCGTTGTGCGCCACGCAGACCTCGGTGTCCGCCTGGTAGCGGGGGATCTTGAAGTAGCTCTTGAAGACGAGCTTGCGCTTGTCGCCCTTGCCAACGATGTCGTAGATGCCGTCGGCCCCACGGTTCGGCCCGATCTGCTCGTTGCAGGTGGCCGCGCCTCCGCCGCCCAACTCGTCGGTGAAGACGACCTTGTTGGCCTTCTGGTTGAAGGTCGCCGAGTGCCAGAACGCGAAGTTGACGTTGTCCTGGACCCGGTCGATGACCTTCGGGTGCTCGGGATCCTTGATGGAGAACAGGATGCCGTCGCCCATGCAGGCGCCCGCCGCGAGGTCCTTGGAGGGCAGCACGGTGATGTCGTGGCAGCCGGTGGTCTTGGAGACGCCCGGGTTGGTGGGCGAGCCGGGGTTGCCGCCGCCGTCGGGGCCCTCACCGGGGAACAGCACCGGGAAGCCGACAACCGCCGCCTTCTCGGGGGCTTTTCGCGGCACCTTGATGATCGAGATGCCGTCGTGCGGGGGCTGGCAGTCGGGGAAGGCGGCGCTCGGCGAGTACGAGGAGACGTAGATGTAGACGTTCTTGCGCTCGGGCACCAGGGTGTTGGTGTGCGAGCCGCAGGCGGTCTCCACGGCGGCGACGTACTTCGGGTTCGCCTTGTCCGTGATGTCGAAGATCTTCATGCCCTCCCACGACGACTTCTCGGTCGCGGGCTGCGAGACGCTGTTGCAACTGCTGTCGCTGCGCGAGGAGTCGGTGGACAGGAAGAGCAGGTTCCCGGAGACGGAGATGTCGTTCTGGCCGCCGGGGCACAGCACCTGGGCGACCGTCTTCGGGGCCTTCGGGTCGCTGATGTCGAACACACGGAAGCCGTCGTAGTTCCCGGAGAAGGCGTACTTCCCCTGGAAGGCGAGGTCCGAGTTGGTGCCGGGCAGCGCGTCCTTGGGGACGTTCGTGAGGTGCGTGATGTTGTCGGAGTGGACGATCTCGTCCACTCCGGGTATCTCACCCGCGGCCAGGGCTTCCTTGACCTGGGTCTGCACGTTCTTGGAGATCTTCTCCGGCACCGTCGGGCCGTCCCCCGGGTCGGGGGTCGCGGCGGCGGGGCCGGCGGTCAGCAGCGCGGCCAGGAGTCCGGCCGCGACGGCGGCAACTCCCAGACGTCTGTGCCGCGTTCGGGAATCGTTCAACAGGGTCACTGCGTCCTCCCTGGTAGCCGTTCGGATCAGAACGGTTCACGGTGCTCCGAAGTATCGTCTTCATCATGCACCGATCAACAGTAGGCAACGCATTCGTCATGAAAGTTTCTGATCACCGGCGAATGGAAGCGTGCTAGGACGGACACAGCACTCACGAGGTGTCCCCCAACTCACCTGACCCAGGAGGCTGTTGTGCCCGTCCGCCGTGCGTCCCGTACGTTTCGCCCGGCCCTGCCCGTACTCGCGCTCACCCTCGCGCTCGGGGCCTGCGACTCGACCCCGTCGCCCGACGCGAACGCCAGGGCCGCCAAGGCGACCGGGCCTTCGGTGATCGCGCCCGGCCTGCCCGGCGAGGCGGCCAGAACGCTCTCCCCGGAGGAGGCCAAGGCACAACTGCCGGACGACTCACCCAACTCGGCGGACATCTCGTACGCCCGCAGGATGATCGAGCATCACGCACAGGCGATCGAGATCACCGAACTCGTGCCGAAACGTGCGCAGTCGACACCGGTGAAGCTGCTGGCCGAACGCATCGCCGCCGCCCAGGGGCCCGAAATCGCCGCCATGCAGGGCTGGTTGGAGGACAACGGCAGCGATGACAGGCCCACCGGGCACACCCACGAGGCGATGCCCGGCATGGCGACCACCACGCAGCTCGCCAAGCTGCGCGCGGCCAGGGGGAAGGCATTCGACGAGCTGTTCCTGACGTTGATGATCACGCATCACGAGGGGGCCGTCACCATGGCCACCGAGGTGAAGGCACAGGGCAACAACGTGCGGGTCGAGGAGATGGCGGACGACGTGATCGCCCAGCAGACGGCCGAGATCAACAGGATGCGCGGAATGTAGCCGCGAGCCGTCGAGCCGACCGGGTCTCCCTCGAAGGCCCTCGCTCAGCGCCGGGCATGACGGGGTGAGAGGAACCCGGCGTCGCGGGCCTGTGAGATCAGTCTGAGGGATCGGCGACGGCTGTATCCGGTGGCGCACATCACGGCGAGAACGGGGTCGGCGCCCTCTTCCTGGGCCGCGCGGTACTCCTCGGCGATCAGCCATCGCCCCTCGACACCCCGCGGCCAGGCCTGTCGGGCGCGACGCGGTCGCGGACAGAACTCGCTCTGCGCGGCGTCCGCCGGCCCGTCTCCGCACGCGTCGAAGAGCGGCCCCTCGATCCAGTCGGCGAGCCCCGCCAGATCGTCCAGGGACAGCGCCGGCTGCGCCCGTACGTCCTCGATGGAGACGCCCGCCTCACGGACCACGGCGAGCAGGTCGACCTGGGCGCCGTCGGCGAAGGCGAGCCGGACGTCGAACCATGCCGTCGCCGCCGAGCCCTCGTGTTCCCGCACTTCCCAGGCGGGCCGCACCGACACCGCGCCCTCCGTCGGGCAGCGACCGGAAAGATTAAGAAAGGATGCTTCTAGCACATACGGAACGTAACCGCATCATCACATTCACTACGAACGGACACGCGCGCCCGTCTCGCCCGGCACCCTGTCAGCGCAGCTCCGGGGGTGCGATCCTGGAGGTGTCAGCAACAGGGAGTTCCGCAGCGTCCCGCAGTGAGGGGTTCCGCCGTGTTGCGTGTCGCCGTCGTGGGTTCGGGTCCGAGTGGGGTCTACACCGCGCAGAGCCTGGTCCAGCAGGATCCGGAGGTGCGGGTCGACGTCCTCGACCGGCTGCCGGCGCCCTACGGGCTGGTGCGGTACGGCGTGGCGCCGGACCACGAGAAGATCAAGTCGCTCCAGCACAATCTGCGCGCGGTCCTGGAGCACGAGCGGGTGCGTTTCCTGGGCGGGGTCCGGATCGGCCGCGGGCCCGGGGAACTGCCCGTCGCCCGGCTGCGGGAGCTGTACCACGCGGTGGTGTACTGCGTGGGCGCCGCCACCGACCGCCATCTGGGGATTCCCGGTGAGGAACTGCCGGGCAGCTGGTCGGCCACACAGTTCGTGTCCTGGTACAGCGCCCATCCGGACGCCGTCGGCGACGGGTTCGTCCGGGGGGCGCGGTCCGCGGTGGTCATCGGTGTCGGGAACGTGGCGGTGGACGTGGCCCGGATGCTGGCGCGCGGCCCGGCCGAGCTGAGCCCCACCGACATGCCGCAGGCGGCGCTCACCGCGCTGGCCTCCAGCAGGGTGACCGACATCCACATGGTCGGCCGGCGCGGCCCCTCACAGGCCCGCTTCACGACCAAGGAGCTGCGCGAGCTGGGATCACTCCCGGACACGGGAGTCGTCGTGGACGAAGCCGAGTTGATGCTCGATCCGGGGTACGCCGACCCGTCCGCCCTGCCCGCCGTTCAGCGCCGGAACGTGGAGGCGCTTCGCGCCTGGTCCGCCCTGCCCGCCGTGGCCGGCGCCCGGCGCATCCGGCTGCGTTTCTTCCGTCGCCCGGTCGAGTTGCTCGCCGCCGGGGGCCGGGTCGGGGCGGTGCGTTTCGAGCGGACGGCGCCGGACGGGAACGGCGGCGTGACCGGGACAGGGCAGTACGAGGACATCGAGGCACAGCTCGTGCTCCGCTCGGTCGGCTATCGCGGGGTCGCCCTCGACGGGCTGCCGTTCGACGAGGCCCTCGGCACCGTGCCCCATCTCGCGGGCCGGGTCCTGCGCGACGGGCGCCCCTCGGTGGGCGAGTACGTGGCCGGCTGGATCAAGCGCGGCCCGACCGGCGTCATCGGCACCAACCGCCCCTGCGCCAAGGAGACGGCGACCTCCCTGCTGGCGGACTCCACCGTGCTCGTACGACAGGAGAGGACCGAGGACCCACTGACCGCACTGCACGCGGCGGGGTTCCGGCCGGTCGAGTGGACGGGCTGGCAGGCCATCGAACGGGCCGAGGCGGAACTGGGCGCCACGCTGGGGCGGAGCACCGTGAAGCTGCCCGACTGGGAGTCGCTCATGGCGGCGGCAAGGGCGGAAGGCGCCCCGGGCGTCACAGCCCTGCCCGGGGCGTGACACACCGGCAACAGGGCAGCAATCAACAAACTGTTCAAGCCCCTTACGGTCTCGTCGAGACCGGACGCCCGCTCGCCCGCCGCCCCTGGAGTGCCCATGGCCACCGCCTCTCCCCCACCCGTACATCCCGTCGACGAGGTCCCACCCGTGCGACAGCTCGCCGCCTTCGGTCTGCAGCACGTACTCGCGATGTACGCGGGGGCCGTGGCGGTGCCCCTGATCGTCGGCGGTGCGATGAAGCTGTCACCCGCCGACCTGGCGTATCTGATCACCGCGGACCTGCTGGTGTGCGGGATCGCTACGCTCATCCAGTGCGTGGGCTTCTGGCGCTTCGGCGTCCGGCTGCCGATCATGCAGGGGTGCACCTTCGCGGCCGTGTCGCCGATGGTCCTCATCGGCACGACGGGCGGCGGGCTCCCCGCCATCTACGGCTCGGTGATCGTCGCCGGGCTCGCGATCATGCTGCTGGCGCCGGTCTTCGGGCGGCTGCTGCGCTTCTTCCCGCCGCTGGTGACCGGCACCGTCATCCTGGTCATCGGGCTGTCGCTGCTGCCGGTGGCGGGCAACTGGGCGGCCGGCGGGGTGGGTTCGGCGGAGTTCGGCGAGCCGAAGAACCTGGCGCTGGCCGCCTTCGTGCTGGCCGTGGTGCTCGGTGTGCAGCGGTTCGCGCCGGTGTTCCTGAGCAGGATCGCGGTACTGACCGGCATCGTGGTGGGGCTGGCCGTGGCCGTTCCCCTCGGCTTCACGGACTTCGACGGGGTCGGGGACGCCGACTGGGTCGGCGTCAGTACGCCGTTCCACTTCGGGGCGCCCACCTTCGAGGCGTCGGCGATCATCTCGATGCTGGTGGTGGCGCTGGTGACGATGACCGAGACGACCGGTGACCTGATCGCGGTCGGCGAGATGACCGGCCGGACGGTCGAGCCGCGCTCCCTCGCCGACGGGCTGCGCGCGGACGGCTTCTCCACCGTCCTGGGCGGCGTTTTCAACACCTTCCCTTACACGGCGTACGCACAGAACGTGGGCCTCGTCGGGATGACCCGGGTGCGCAGCCGCTGGGTCGTGGCGGTCGCGGGCGGCATCCTCGTACTGCTCGGTCTGCTGCCCAAGCTCGGCGCGGTGGTCGCGGCCATACCGGCACCGGTGCTGGGCGGTGCGGGACTGGTGATGTTCGGGACGGTCGCCGCGAGCGGGCTGCGCACGCTCGCCGCGGTCGAGTTCAAGGACAACCACAATCTGACGGTCGTGGCGGTCTCGGTGGCCGTGGGCATGCTGCCCGTCGGTGTGCCGACGGTCTACGCGAAGTTCCCCGACTGGTTCCAGACGGTGATGAACAGTGGGATCAGCGCGGGCTGTCTGACGGCGATCGTACTGAACCTGCTCTTCAACCACCTTGCGGGGAAGGGCGGTTCGCTCGGCGGCGACTCCGCCGAGGCGGTCGGCCCGGCGGACGGCGGCGGTCGGCACGCTGTCGAGAAACCCCGGGAAGAGGTCGTCTAGGTCGTCCCGGCGCAGGCGTTCATCCTGGCCGTGCCCCGGTAGGCCTGTCGGATCACTCCACTCTCGCGCAGCACCCGGAAGTGGTAGGTGGTCGTGGACGTCGACGCCGTCCCCTTCGCCGCCCGGGTGAGGGCCGAGACCTCGCTGCCCGTCGCCGCCGTGGGGATGATCACCGACGCCGAGCAGGCCGAGAGGATCCTGTCCAACGGCGAGGCCGACACGGTGCTGCTCGGGCGTGAACTGCTGCGCGACCCGGACCGGGCCCGGCACGCGGTCCGTGAACCGGGCGGCGACGTGCGCGTGCCGGACCAGTGCCACCGGTCCGTTTGAGTCCGGGGCCGCCGACCGGAGCCTGGACGCCGGGTCCCGTGCGTCCCCTGGTTTCTCAGGGAGCCGGCGGCAGTTCCTGTTCCGCCCAGATGGTCTTGCCCGTGCCCGTGGGCCGGGTTCCCCAGCGGTCGGTGAGCTGGGCGACCAGGAGGAGGCCGCGTCCGCCCTCGTCGAAGGTGCGCGCCCGGCGCAGATGCGGCGAGGTGCTGCTGGCGTCGGAGACCTCGCAGATGAGGGTGCGGTCGCGGATCAGCCGGAGCTGGATGGGGTCGCCGCCGTAGCGGATCGCATTGGTGACCAGTTCACTGACGACCAGTTCCGTGACGAAGGCCGCCTCGTCGAGGCCCCAGCGGGTCAGCTGCTCCGTGACGTGTTTGCGGGCGACGGCGACCACGGCCGGGTCGGCGGGCAGGTCCCAGACCGCGACCTGTTCGGCGTCCAGGGCACGGGTGCGGGCGACCAGCAGGGCGACGTCGTCGCCCGGTGTCTCCGGGAGCAGGGCGCCGAGCACCGTGTCGCAGATCTCCTCCAGGCTGTCGGCCGGTGCCGCGAGTGCCCCGCACAGGACGGCCGTTCCGGTGTCGAGGTCACGATCGCGGGCCTCGACCAGCCCGTCCGTGTAGAGGGCCAGCACGGCACCCTCGGGCAGCTCCAGCTCGGTCGCCTCGAACGGCAGCCCGCCGACGCCGAGCATGGGACCGGCGCTCACCTTCACCACCTCGACCCGGCCGTCGGGATACCGGACGACGGGCGGCGGATGCCCGGCGGCGGCGAGCGTGCAGCGCCGGGACACCGGGTCGTAGACCGCGTACAGACAGGTCGCGCCGATCTCGGCCGACCCTCCGCTCTCGTCGGTCCCGAGATGGCCCACCAGGTCGTCGAGGTGGGTGAGCAGTTCGTCGGGCGGCAGATCGACGTCGGCCAGTGTCCAGACCGCCGTCCGGAGCCTGCCCATGGTCACCGAGGCGTGCAGGCCGTGGCCGACGACGTCCCCGACGACCAGCGCCACCCGGGTCCCGGACAGCGGGATCACGTCGAACCAGTCGCCGCCGACGCCCGCCTGGGACAGCGCGGGCAGATAGCGGGAGGCGGACTCGACGGCCGCCTGGCCGGCCACCGTCTGGGGCAGCAGGCTGCGCTGGAGGGCCAGAGCGGTGGTGCGCTCGCGGGTGTAGCGGCGGGCGTTGTCCACGCACACGGCCGCGCGGCTGACCAGTTCCCGGGCCAGCGACTCGTCGTCGTCGTCGAACACTTCGGGCTTCTCGGGGGTCAGCAGCCGCACGAACACGGCCACGCCCAGCGCCGCACCGCGTGCCGTCAGCGGTACGGCCATCAGCGCGATGTCATGGGTGCCCGTACCGTCGTCGTCGCGCAGTTTCGCCGAGCGGGCCGTGTGCCGGCCGAACCAGCGGTCGAGGTCCGGGTCACCGGAGCGGGCGAGGACGGGCAGGCCCGTGGCGAGCGCGCGGGCGGGTGGCGCGTACGCCGGGTAGACGTCCGCCGCGCCGAGCGCGATCGCCGCCTCAGGCACCCCGGCCGTGAGCGAGTGGTGGGCGACCCGGCGCAGTTCCACGCCGGCGTCCATCTGTCCGACCGTCGGTTCGTCGCCCTGGAGCACCGAGTCCAGCAGGTCCACACTGGCGAAGTCGGCGAGCCGGGGCACCACCAGTTCGGCGAGTTCCCGGGCGGTCTGTACGACGTCGAGCCGGGTGCCGATGCCCGCGGCGGCCTCGTTCAGCATGGCCAGCCGCTGTCTGGCCCAGTACTGCTCACTGCTGTCGAAGGCGGCGAGCGCGACGCCGAGCAGGTCGCCGGCCGGATCCCGCAGCGGCCACATCTCGGTGGTCCAGGCATGCATGCGCCGCCCCGAGGGCGAGCGGGTCCAGCTCTCGTAGTGGACCGGCCGACCCGTCTCGGCCACCATCTCCAGATGGCGCCGGAAGCCCCGGCTGTGTTCGGCGTCCTCGACGGTGTCGGGGAAGTACCGGTGCAGGAACGCGGCCTCGGGCTGCCCCATGACGGCACAGGCGACGTCGTTCATCCGCAGGTACCGCTGTTCGGTGTCGAAGACGGACATCGACATGGATGCCTGCCGGAACGCGAGTTCGCTGAGGACACGCCCCGCATCGTCGGGCGTCACCGTGACGACGTACTCCCGCCGCCGCCCC
Organism: Streptomyces sp. AK08-02; assembly: GCF_033795085.1. NCBI lineage: Bacteria > Bacillati > Actinomycetota > Actinomycetes > Kitasatosporales > Streptomycetaceae > Streptomyces > Streptomyces sp. AK08-02. Next base: position 255,842 of record NZ_JARAZV010000001.1, on the reverse strand, counting down.
ACGACGGGACACAGCCGCAGCGCCAGCTCCACACTCCGCCCGTCGCGGTGCCGTACGCCCACGACGGCGGCGCCGGAGGTGCGCAGTTCCCGCCAGGCCGCGCGTGGGTCGCCGGTCACCAGGTCCGCCGCCGGGCGGCCGGTGACCTCGGGGGCGGTGTGTCCGGTGAGCCTGCGGGCACCCTCGGTCCAGCCCGTCACAGTGCCCCGGGCGTCGATCACCGCCAGCGCGTCGGCGGCCGGGACCACCCGCTGTTTCTCGCGCGGCCCATTCACCATATGCCCAAGAATGAGGGCATTGGTGGCCGAGCTCAACCCGGGATCAGCTCTTCCCGAACCATCGCGTGGGAACGGCGGCGGCGAGCGTGCGGTACCCCTCGGGGTTGAGATGCAGCCAGTCCCCGTCGTGCAGGTCGGCGCGCAGCCGGCCCGGATCGGCCGGATCGCGGACCGCCCGGTCGAAGTCGACCACGGCGTCGAAGGCGCCACCGGTGCGGATCCAGGCGTTCACGGCCTGACGGGTCGTCTCGCGCACGCCGGCCGGATCGTCGTACGGCGTGTTGCCGCGGAAGGGCGTGAGTGTGGCTCCGTAGACGCGGATGCCCTGGGCGTGTGCGCGGACGACGATCTGCCGGTAGGCGGCGATGAGGTCGTCGGTGACGCGCTGCTGGGCTGCCGGGGTGGCCTCGGCGGTGCCGATGTCGTTGACGCCCTCGAAGACGATCAGCCAGGAGACCCCGCTGTGTGCCAGGACGTCCCGGTCGAGCCGGGCGAGGGCGTTGGGTCCGAGGCCGTCGTTGAGGACCCGGTTGCCGCCCGCGGCCTGGTTGAGCACGGCGATCCGGTTGCCGCCCGGAAGGCCCCTGAGCCGGTCCAGGAGCTGGTCGGGCCAGCGGTTGTTGCCGTTGGTCGTGGAGCCCCGGCCGTCGGACAGCGAGTCTCCCAGCACGGCGACGGCACGCGCGCCCGGCCCGGAGAGCACCTCGACGTCGCTGAGCAGGTACCAGTGGTTGACCGGGGTGGCCCCGGGCAGATCCTGCTCGCCCGTCCCGTCGCCGGAGCGCAGGTACGAGGTGGTGCGCGAGCCCGGGTGCGAGGTGAGCGCGAGCGAGGTCTGACCACCGGCGAGGTACGTCGTCACGGTCAGGTTGGCCGCAGGACGCAGCCCGAAGTCCAGCGGGTCGGAGACGACCTGTGCACCGGCGGGGACGGTGGTGGTCCGGCGTCCGGCGAACGTCACCTGGCGCAGGGTGCCGGGTTCGACGGCGCTGACTCCGGCCCGGCCTTCCAGGGGGAGAGCGACCGTCACTGCGGTCAGGGGCAGCGGGGTGGTGCCGAAGGCGTTGGAGAAGCGCAGCCGGATGCGCTCGCCGCCGGTGGAGACCCGCACGGTCTGGCGCAGGGTGGTGTCGACGAGGACGGCGCGCTCCCCGGTGAAGGGCGCGGGGGGCATGTTGCCGGGCTCGGTGAGCTGTGGCATCGACGTCCAGGTGTTGACCCAGCGCGGGGCGGACCTGGCCGGGTCGGCGACCGTCGGCTGAGGGCTCGCGACCAGGGCCACTACGGCAGAGGACGCCACGGCGACGGCCAGCACGAACACGCAGGCGGCGACCAGGTGGGCGAGTGCTGCTCCGGTGGACGGCCACTGGGGCCGGGGCGACTGCGCGCGGCGGGGCGACTTCACTGGCCGGGTGCCTTCCTCTGTTGTCCTGACGGGTTTCTTCGGATCGTGCGGAGCTGGAGGTGACCGGGTGCGCGCTCGTGGCACGCACCCGGCACAGGGGGGGCTCAACCGGCCGTGCAGGCCGTTCCGTTGAGCGTGAATCCGGACGGCGCGGCACTGTTGCCCGTGTGGCTCGCCTGGTAGCCGAAGCCGACACTCGCACCGGGCGCGATGGCCGCGTTGTAGGTGACATTGGTGGCGGTCACCGTGCCGGAGGAGGGGGCGAAGGTGGCGCTCCACCCGGAGGTGATGCTCTGGCCGGAGGGCAGGGTGAAGCCCAGTTTCCAGCCGTTCACGGCCGTCGTGGTGTTGTTGGTGATGGTCACGGACGCGGTCAGCCCGGTGTTCCAGGCGTTGGTCGTGACCGCCACCTTGCAGGCGCCAGCCGGGGGCGGCGGCACGGTGCCGCCGCTGTCCAGGCCGAAGAAGGTGATCACGCGGGCGGCCATGCCGGTGGTGATCAGGTTGTGGCCGACACCCTGGAGGCTGATCGCCTCGACGGGTGCTTTGTCACCGGTGGCGCCGTAACGGGTGCGGGTCCAGCCGGACTGGGGCGAGTCGGTCGCGGACGGCGTCTGGGTGAGCCCCTGCACATTGGTCCACTGCTTGATCTCCTCCCCGAAGTTGGGGTAGCGCAGGGTGTCGTCCTCGGTGCCGTGCCAGAGCTGCATGCGCGGGCGGGCGCCGGTGTAGCCGGGGTAGGCGTTGCGCACCAGGTTGCCCCACTCCTGCGGGGTGTGGGTCACTGTCCCCTGGGCGCACTCGCTGTTCCACTCCGAGCCGTTGGTGGTGGCGAAGCAGCCGAACGGTACGCCCGCGAAGGCGGAACCGCCGGCGAAGACGTCCGGGTAGTCGCCGAGCAGGACGTTGGTCATCATCGCGCCGGAGGAGACCCCGGTGGCGAAGACCCTGCTGGTGTCGGCGTTGTAGGTCCGGGTGACCCAGTCGACCATGGACCTGATGCCCACCGGGTCGCTGCCGCCGCCCCGGGTGAGCGCCTGCGGCGACGAGACGTCGAAGCACTTGCTGCTGCGGGTGACCGACGGGTAGATCACGATGAAGCCGTAGCGGTCGGCCAGCGAGGCGTACTCGGTGTTGGAGTAGAACACGGGACCGGAACCGGTGCACCAGTGCACGGCCACCAGGACCGCCGGCCGCGCGGTGACGCCGTCCGGCACGTACACGTACATCTGCAGGTTGCTCGGGTTGGTCCCGAAGTTCGTCACCTCGGTGAGCGCGGCGGCCGCCGCGGCGGGGGCCGCCGCCGGCTCCGTGCGGGCCGCCGCAGCGGGCGCGGTGAGAAATGTTGCCGCGAGTAACGGCAGCAGGCCTGCGAGAAGCGCGACGAGTGCCGAGCGCAGCGGTCGTCTCGCGATGGTGCCGACAGTGGTGGACACGTCCTTGTCCCTTCCTGATCACGGCTCGTGGGGTAACGCGTGGCGGAAGTCGAAGTCCCGCTCCGCGGGGCTGCCCGCCCGCATCGTGACATGGGCATGGCCCCCATGGAAGCGCTCCCACACATCGAAAACATTCGCCGACCAGCAGGTGCGGGTCCGAGGGAAACGCATTGCGCGCAAAGCGTTGACCAGAAAGCGCTTACCCCCTACCTTCCGTTCATCGATGTGACCCATCGAAGTCGATCCCCATTCGACGAGACGGCCCGAAGCACACGCACTCAGGGATGTGCACTCCCTAAGGCGCCAGTGCCCCCACTGCTTCGATCCTTCCGTCGCCACTCCATCGCCCGCACGGGCGGCGCGCCCCGTGTGAACAACATGGTGAATTTCATTCACATAGCTGATCACCCCCTCGGTCAGCCAGCCCTCCCGAAGGGACGCACCCGCATGCGTACACACCCCCCACGTACACAAACGCAAAGATCTGTGGCGGTGGCTGCCGCGGCCACCGCTCTCGCGGCCGCCACCGTGCTGGCCGTCCCCCAGACGGCCGGTGCCGCCGAGAACGCACCCATCGGATTCGGCGCGGGAACGACCGGCGGCGGCAGCGCCACCCCGGTCACCGTGACGACGCTGGCCGCCTTCAGGACGGCCGTCACGGGCAACGCGGCGAAGGTCGTGCGGGTGAGCGGTCTGATCACGCTGAGCGGTCAGGTCGACCTCGGCTCCAACACCACGGTCCTGGGCGTCGGTTCATCCTCCGGTTTCACCGGGGGCGGCCTCAGGATCAAGGAGGAGACGAACGTCGTCGTCCGCAATCTCAACATCAGCAAGCCGCTCGCACCGTCCGACGGCGTGACCGTCCAGAAGTCCACGAAGGTGTGGATCGACCACAACTCCTTCTCCGCGGACCGCGCTCACGACAAGGACTACTACGACGGTCTGCTGGACATCAACCACGGCTCCGACAACGTGACGGTGTCCTGGAACACCTTCAAGGACCACTTCAAGGGCTCGCTCGTCGGCCACAGCGACAACAACGCGTCCGAGGACACCGGCCATCTGAAGGTGACGTACCACCACAATCACTTCAACAACGTGTACTCGCGCATCCCCAGCCTACGGTTCGGCACCGGCCACTTCTACGACAACTACGTCCAGGGTGCCGAGACCGCCGTGCACTCGCGGATGGGCGCCCAGATGCTCGTCGAGAACAACGTCTTCCGTTCGACGCCGGTCGCGGTGACCACCAGCCGCAGCAGCGACATCGACGGATACGCCAACCTGCGTGGCAACGACCTCGGCGGAGCCGCCACGGAGGTCTCGCGGGTCGGCACGTTCACCACCCCTCCGTACAGCTACACGGCAGAGCCGGCCTCGACCGTCGTCGCCTCGGTGACGTCCGGCGCGGGCGCCGGAAAGCTCTGAACGACCCCCCACTCCCCACAGCACGACCGACCGGAAGAAGGCATCGGGACATGACTTCCGCAGTACGTCCACGCGCGCGCGGGCGCGCGCTGACCGGCACCCTGGCCACTCTCAGCCTCTCGCTTGGCATGATCATGACTAGTGGAGCGCTCTCCCCGGCGAGCGCCGCGACCTGGCCGACCGCCAACGGCAGCCAGGGCGTCTCGGCGACCATCGCGGTCTCCGGCACCAAGGACTACGGGATGAAGCGCCTGTACGGCACCGGTGACCTCGGCACCGGTGGTCAGGACGAGGACCAGGGACCGATCCTCGAACTGGCGGCGGGCGCCGTACTCAAGAACGTCATCATCGGCAGCCCGGCTGCCGACGGCATCCACTGCAAGGGCAGCTGCACGTTGCAGAACGTGTGGTGGGAGGACGTCGGCGAGGACGCCGCGACCTTCCGGGGCAGCTCCTCGTCGAACGTCTACACGGTCTCCGGCGGCGGCGCCAAGGAAGCCAGCGACAAGGTGTTCCAGTTCAACGGCGCCGGGACGCTCAACATCTCCAACTTCGCGGCGAAGAACTTCGGCACCTTCGTGCGGTCCTGCGGCAACTGCTCCACGCAGTACAAGCGGACCATCAACCTCACCAACATCGAGGCGACCTGGAAGGGAGGCAAGCTCGCCGGCATCAACACCAACTACGGCGACAGCGCCACCCTGAGGGGCATCACGATCGTCGGGGACTCCAGCAAGAAGATCGTCCCCTGCCAGAAGTACATCGGCAACAACACCGGCAAGGAGCCGACCACGAACGGCTCCAACCCCGACGGCACGTACTGCAAGTACGCGACCGGCGACATCACGTACCGCTGATCCATCCCCCCACCGGCGGCTGTACGAGGCGGACGGCACCCGCCTCGTACAGCCGCCGTCATCCCGGCTCGGTGCGCCGCTTTCCGCGTTGCCGCTCGCGCTCGGCACCGGGGCGTCCGCCGCTCGGACGGGGCCCGTACGGCGGTCCGGGGCGGCGCCGAGGGCAAGGTCGACCACGTGTCGGCCCACGGCCACGAACCCGCGCGCGGGTCGGCCGTCCTGCCGGAGCTCATTCGGCATTCGGCGAAGTGTGACGACAGCGTTCCGCTCGCCTGACCGATGGGCCCGGCCTCCTTCGCACACCCGCACGGCGGTTGCCGGACGGAGACGGTCCGCGTCGTGCCGCCGACGAGCCCACCGAGCGCCACGTCACGGTGGTCGGCGGGCCGACCGGGAGCGGCACCGCCGGGCACCACACCTCGGGGCGCGCGCCGTGGCGAGGGACGCGGCGAGAGGCGGCCGAACGCCTACGCCTCCGCTCCCCCGGCCCTTCTCAGCGCGTGTTGCGGCCCCACATCGGGTCGAACCGCTCCCACGCCTCGTCCCACTCCTCCATCCGCCGGCGCTGCAGACGGCCGCGCAGGAGCCGCCAGCCGACGTAGGGCACGGTCCCCCCGCTCGCGCCCGCCAGGGCGCCGATCAGCACGGCTCTGAGCTGGGCCTCGGACTCGGTGGCGGGCTTTGTCACCAGCCGGCCCTGCGGGTCCGTCCAGACCGTCGCCGGGCTGCCCGCGGTGCTGCCCGAGTCGACCCGGGCCTGACCCGTGTGCCGGGTGCCGTCGGAGGTGCTCCAGCGAACCTTCGCCCACACCTTCTCGCTGCCCACGGTGCCGGGCGCGTCCTCCACCACCAGTGCCGTCACGGCGCGCCACTCGACGCGCTCTCTCGCCAGCCCCTGTTCGACGGAGTGGGCCGACAACAGGCCGACGAAGACTCCGGTGAGCACGATGAGTGCCCAGGTGGCCAGTACGGCCCATCCCTCCACGGCATCCACGCGACGCCTCAGCGGATTGCGCCGCCAACGCCACAGCCACACCCTCGGACCACGGAATGCCGCCATCGAAGGCATCCTCCTCACGCGCACACGGACATGCCCTGCCGTCCTCCCATACGCGCGACGGCCCGCCGCTGCTCACGACAGGCTCGAAGTCTCCGTCACATCTCGCCGACAAACCGCTTTGACCTGCGACGACACCGTTTCCAGAGGTGACTGTCAGTGGTGGGGTGCAGACTGGCCGATGACTGGACAAAGACGTCCCGGAGGTGATCGGCATGACCGAGGTACTGCTCACGGTCGGCACGCGCAAAGGCCTGTTCATCGGGCACCGGCGCGGGGGCACGTGGGAGTTCGACGACAGCCCTTCTTTCAACGCGCAGGCCGTGTACTCGGTCGCGATCGACACCCGGCGAGAAAACCCGAGACTGCTCGTCGGCGGCGACAGCGCCCACTGGGGACCGTCGGTCTTCCACTCCGACGACCTGGGCCGGACGTGGACGGAGCCCGCGCGGCCGGCCGTCAGGTTCCCCAAGGACACAGGCGCCTCACTGGAGCGCGTCTGGCAGCTCCACCCGTCGACGGCGGAAGCGGACGTGGTGTACGCGGGCACCGAACCGGCGGCGCTGTACCGCTCGGAGGACCGCGGTGAGTCCTTCGAGCTGGTCCGGCCGCTGTGGGAGCATCCCACCCGCTCCCGGTGGGTACCGGGCGGCGGCGGTGAGGGCCTGCACACGATCGTCACCGACCGCCGAGACCCGCGCGCGGTGACGGTCGCCGTCTCGACGGCAGGCGTGTTCCGCACGTCGGACGCCGGCGCGAGCTGGGCCCCGTCCAACTCCGGTGTCTCCGCGGTCTTCCTGCCGGATCCGAACCCGGAGTTCGGCCAGTGCGTGCACAAGGTCGCGAAGGACTCGGCCAACCCCGACCGGCTCTACCTCCAGAACCACTGGGGTGTCTACCGGAGCGACGACGCGGGCGGGCACTGGACCGACATCGGCGCCGGTCTCCCCTCGACGTTCGGTTTCGCGGTGGCGGCCCATCCGCACCGCGGCGACACGGCGTACGTCTTCCCCATCAACGCGGACGCGGACCGTGTCCCCGCCGACCGCCGTTGCCGGATCTTCCGCACTGCGGACGCCGGCAAGAGCTGGGAGCCCCTGTCGGCGGGTCTGCCCCAGGGGGACCACTACGGCACGGTGCTGCGCGACGCCCTGTGTACGGACGACGCGGACCCGGCGGGCGTCTACTTCGGCAACCGCAACGGCGAGGTGTACGCGTCGGCGGACGACGGCGACAGCTGGCAGCAGTTGGCGTCCCATCTGCCGGACGTCCTGTGTGTCAGGGCCGCGGTGATCGACTGAGGATCCGGTCGCAGGGGGAGGGTGCCCGGCTGTCACGGCATCGCCGCGGTCCTGGGAGACCACGGCGACGACTGTGGCCTACGGCAGTTGCCAGTCCACCGGTTGGGCGCCCTGCTTGACGAGCAGGTCGTTGGCCCTGCTGAACGGGCGCGAGCCGAAGAACCCGCGGTCCGCCGACATCGGAGACGGGTGGGCGGACTCGATCGCCGGAAGATCGCCCAGCAGCGGCCGCAGATTGCGCGCGTCACGCCCCCAGAGGACGGACACCAGCGGCTTGCCACGCGACACCAGCGCCCGGATCGCCTGTTCGGTGACTTCTTCCCACCCCTTGCCCCGGTGCGCCGCGGGACTGCGCGGTGCCGTGGTGAGCGCCCTGTTCAGCAACAGCACACCCTGCTTCGTCCACGGCGTCAGATCACCGTTGGACGGTCTGGACAGCCCCAGGTCCGTGTGCAGCTCCCGGAAGATGTTCTCCAGGCTGCCCGGCAACGAACGCACCTCGGGCGCCACCGCGAAACTCAGTCCGATCGCCATCCCCGGCGTGGGGTAGGGATCCTGACCGACGATCAGGACGCGGACGTCGTCGAACGGCTGCTGGAAGGCCCGCAGGACATTCGCCCCGGCCGGCAGGTACGTCCGGCCGGCCGCTATCTCGGCCCGGAGGAAGTCCCCCATCGCGGCGATGCGTTCGGCGGCGGGGTCAAGAGCCTTCGCCCAGCCCGCTTCGACAAGTTCATGCAAGGGTCGTGGTGCCACGATCCGTCACCCTACTGGCACACACCGAGGCCTCGCACAGCCAGGGAAGCCCTCGCACACCGACACCGCTGAATGACCGGCATATGAACCCGATGCCCGATTGCCGGACAGGCGACGGCTCTTCGCCGCACCGGGTGCAAGTCCGCCCAATTCGCCGAGTCCCGTCGGACCCCGCCGTTCGCGCGCGGTTGACCAGCGCAGACACATGGGGTCGATATGCCCGGCTTCTTCCCCCTATGGAGAGATGTCACGTACTGATCACTTCTGATCCGCCCGTAACTCATCAGACAAAAGGGGACGGATACCGCTCACCTGCCCCCTCCCCGAACAAGGGAGCCCAATAAGCCAGTAACATGCGGCGCCATGAGCTCCCCCACTGGGCCCGCCGGCCTGCCAGTACGAATGCCGCGCCCCCGCCAGCCGGGCCGGCACCGCCGCCCCGAGCCGCTGGCGGCTCCCGAGGGGGCGCCCGCGCTCGTCCTCGCGGTGCCGGGCATGCCCAGCGCCGCCACCCGGAGCCTCGCCGAGGAGGTCGTGAGCATCGCCCGCTCCGAGCTCCCCGGCCTCGACGCCCGCATCGGATACCTCGACGGTGACGACGCGGAGTTCCCCACGCTCCAGTCGGTGCTCACGCACACCGCGCAGGAGCGCACGGCCCGCTATGAGCAGGCCCTCGCCGCCGGCGCGGACGTCAAGCAGCCCGAGGGGCCCGTGGCCGTCGTCGTGCCGCTGCTCGCCGGTCCGGACAACGCACTGCTGCGGCAGGTCCGTCAGGCCGTCATGGAGAGCCGTATCGCGGCCGACCTGACCGACGTCCTCGGCCCGCACCCGCTGCTCGCCGAGGGACTGCACGTACGGCTGTCCGAGGCGGGCCTCGCGCGCGCCGACCGGGCCCGTCTGTTCACCGTGGCGACGGCCGCGGACGGCATCATCCTGGCCTCTGTGGGTGGCGAGGAGGCCGTGCAGGCCGCCGGGATCACGGGCATGCTGCTCGCCGCGCGCCTCGCCGTACCGGTCATGGCCGCGGCCCTCGACCAGGACGGCTCGATCGCGGCCATCGCCGAGCAGCTGCGGGCCTCGGGTTCGCAGAACCTCGCGCTCGCCCCGTATCTGATCGGCCCGGAGATCGACGCCGGTCTGCTGGAGGCCGCGGCCGCGGAGGCGGGCTGTGCCTCCTCCGACGCGCTCGGCCCCTACCCGGCGATCGGCAAGCTGGCGCTGGCCAAGTACACGACAGCCCTGGGCATCGCCCCGCAGCAGCCCCAGGGCGCCCCGGTCCGCTGACCCGGCAGCACCCCGTACGACGCGGTCCGACGACCGGAACATCTGGTACGCCGAAGGGCCCGCTCCTCTCAGGGAGCGGGCCCTCGGCGTGTCCGGACGAGTGGACCTCAGGCACCGACGAGTGGCGAACCCGACGGGCCGCGCAGCGGATCGGCCAGCTCGGCCAGGGTCCGTTCCAGGGCGTGCAGATGGGCGAGGGCGGGCTCCCTGGTGTGGACGCGGTCGGCGGGGGCCACCATGGAGTCGGCCCGGCCCTCCACAAGCGCCTCCACCGCGGTCTCCACCCGCGTACAGGCGGCGACGAGCCGGACGTCGTGGGCGGCCTCCCGGTCCGCGGCCACGGCGACCAGGCCACGGATCTCCCGGGCACAGTCGTCGAGGAGCGCCAGCACCCGAAGCGCGCGGCGCTTGCGGGCGCGCGCCGGGTTGAGCGGATGCACGAGCGGCGCGACGGACAGCCGGACACGCCCCAGCAGCAGTTCCAGTTCCGCCACGCGAGGGCCCGGGTCGGGATCCGCACCGCCGAGGCCACCGCCCGGCGAACCGGCGAGCCGGGCCGTGGCCTCGGCGGTACAGGCGTGGACGCAGCGCAGGGCTCGCTGGATCCATGCGTCGGTGGTGGCGTGTGTGGTGATCGGCAGCACGAGGACCACGGCCAGCAGGGCGCCCAGCGCGCCGACACCGGTCTCCGCGAGCCGTACGCCGAGCAGGGCGGGGTCGAGGACGCCCAGAAGGCCGTACATGAGTTCGGCGAGCAGCGTGACCGAGAGCATCATCCACGTGTACGACACGGCGGCCGAGTAGAAGATCCCGAACACACACAGGGCGGCCAGTACGGCCGTGGGGAAGGTGGCGCCCGCTACCGGAACAGCGACAGCGAGGCCGAGCGCGATGCCGAGAACCGTCCCGAGGACACGGCGGAAGCCGCGGACCAGCGTCTCGCCGCGCGAGGTGGTGTTCACGAAGATCCACCAGGTGGCGCCGACGGCCCAGTACCAACGGTCCCCGGACACCAGCTGGCCCATGACCAGCGCGAAGCCCGCGGCGACCGTCGCCTGGACGGCCTGACGGGTGGTGGCGCGGGCCAGGCCGCGTTCGCCGGCGGGGGCGCGGGGAGCCGGCGGCGGGGGCGTGCGGCGCTCGTAGCACCACAGTCCGAAGCGCACCGCCGAGGCGGTGAGCAGGGACAGGGCGACAGCGCCGTACAGCTCGGGCAGTTGTGCCGGTACCGCGTGCAGGAACTGGGCGACGAAGAAGGTCATGAACGCGAAGATGCCCAGGCTGTGGCCGCGCGGGCCCCACCGGCGCGAATACACGCCGGCGCCGACGACCGCGAGGAGGGCGAGGCCACGGGCGACCGGGTGGTCGTGGAGTCCGGCCGCGGCGGCGAGGACCGGGAGGCCGACGGCGGGCAGCAGCGCGGTGGTGACCGCCTGCCCGCGCACCGTGGCGTCGGTGACCGTGAACAGGGCGAGCATCGCGGCGAGTCCGCCGGTCACGGCCCCGGTGAGCGAGTACCCGGCGAGGCCGCAGACGATGACGGCCAGACCGACACCGAGCACGGCCCGTGCGGCGAAACGCAACCGGGCACGGCCCGGGTCCGGCGCCATGAACACCCTCTTCAGCACTGCTGCCCCGCCCCACTGGAATCGACATGAGAAAGGCGCCACGGAGTCCGCGGCGCCATCGACGGGAACATTGCAGCACTTCCACCGCGACCGGCTCAAGCCAGGGCGATTACGCTGGGCCATTGGCACAGACATATCGGTCCGCAGGTGTCCACCGTCGAACCAACGGACCATGAGACAGACCATGTACACGAGAAGGGCGACACCATGGCAGTGGACGAGCTGGACACCCGCATCCTGCGGCTGCTGCTGGAACGGCCCCGCAGCAGCGTCCGTGAGTACGCCCGTGTCCTCGGCGTCGCACGCGGCACCCTCCAGGCCCGGCTCGACCGTCTCGAACGGGACGGCGTGATCACCGGCACGGGCCCTTCCCTGTCCCCCGCCGCGCTCGGCCACCCGGTGCTCGCGTTCGTGCACATCGAGGTCACCCAGGGCCATCTCGACGAGGTAGGGGACGCGCTGGCGGCCGTGCCGGAGATCGTCGAGGCGTTCTCGATCGCCGGCGGCGGTGATCTCCTCGCGCGGGTCGTGGCCCGCGACAACGCCCATCTGGAGGACGTGATCCAGTCGCTGATCAGCGTGCCGGGCGTGGTCCGCACCCGCACGGAGGTGGCCCTGCGCGAGCGCGTCCCGCACCGGCTGCTGCCCCTGGTCGAGTCGATCGGCCGTGCGATCGCCGGCTGATCACCGCTCCCGCCCACTCTCGCGGCGTCGTTCGGAGCCCGGTTTCCAGATCTCGGCGGATGCTACGACTTGCGGCGGGGCTTGCCCTGGCGGGTACCGCCGGTCTTTCCCCCACCGCGGGCGTTCCTGCCCGCCGATCCGCCCTTTCCCGCGCCTCCGCCTCCGCCCCGGCCCGCCGACCTTCCGGCGGCGGGCTTGCGCGCCGTGCCCTCCGCACCGGCGCGCTTCTTGGTCTTCGGCTGCTCCGCCTCGGGCTCCTGGCGGCGTCCGCGCGAGCTGTTGACGGTGCGGCCCCGCACGATGCCGATGAAGTCCTCGACCAGGTCGGTCGTACGGTCCTCCGGCCAGGACAGTGCGACCTGGGAGCCGGGCGCGTCGGTGACCGGGCGGTACGTGAGGTCCCTGCGGTGGTGGAGGCGGGCCAGGGACTGGGGGACGACGAGGACGCCGATCCCGGCCGCGACCAGTTCGACGGCGTCCTCGGTGGTCGCGGGGCGCTCGAGCGCGGGGAGGCCGGGGAGATGCTCCCAGCCGAGGGTGTCGTCGAGGGGGTGCAGCACGATGTCGTCGGCGAGGTCCTCGGCGGTCACCTCGTCGACGGCGGCCACGACATGGTCCTTGGGGACCACGACCACCGACGTCTCGGTGTAGAGAGGGATCGCGCTGAGCACCGTACGGTCGACCGGCAGCCGGACGAGGGCCGCGTCGGCGTCGCCGGCCAGCATCAGGTCGCCGGCCTCGGCGGCGGACACCTGGAGCAGGGTCAGGGGGACGTCGGTTCGCCGCTCGTTCCAGATCCGCACCCACTTGGCGGGGATCACTCCGGGGACGTACGCGAGCCGGAACGCGGGGGAATCTACCGAGCCAGTCACCGCGCCAGGCTACCTGCCGTACTCCCTGCGCCGTGCTGCCCGCCCTGTCCGGCCGGACTCCCCGCCCCGCCCCTCGTGGTCGGCGCTGGTTCATACGCTCGATACCCTTGACATCATGACGACGCACCAGACCTCCCAGACCATGAAGCCCGCGACCGCGGCGAAGAAGCTGGGTGTGTACCTCCAGGCCACCCCCGCCGAGTTCCAGGAGGGTGTCGTCACGCGCGCCGAGCTCACCGCCCTGCAGGCCGACCCGCCGGCCTGGCTGCTCGACCTGCGCCGCGACGGCCCGCACCCTCGTCCGGTGGTCGCGTCGAAGCTGGGCGTCTCCATCGCGGGGCTCGCCCGCGGCGGGGTCACCGAGGCCCTCACCACCGAGCAGATCGACGCCCTGAAGCAGGAGGCCCCGGAGTGGCTCAAGCACGAGCGCTCCGTGCAGGTCGATGTCCGCAAGGAGTCGGCGCGCATCAAGGAGCTGCACCAGGAGCAGCAGGAGAAGCGCGCGAACCAGGGTAGGTAGCCGTTCGTCCGGTTCGGTGGCGGAGCCGGTTTCAGTGGCGGAGCGGGTCGAAGCGGAACGGCGCGAGTCTGCGGGCCCAGCCGGACTGGCCGGTGCTGCGGGACACGATCACCGGGCGGCCGCTGCGCGAACACCGGACCGCCATGGCCCTGTACCTCGCCTGTCCGGCCGACGAACCGGGCGAGGGCGCCACCCTCGACGAAGGGTGACGCCCCCGAGGTCACGTTCCCGCCGGCTAGCCGGCGGACTCCCCCGCCGTGGGCCGCCGCGAGGCCGCCATCGCCTCGTCGACGTCCGTCAGGGGACGCAGCCGGTAGCTGTACGAGTAGTCGCGGTTCGCGAACAGCTTGTACTCGTCGTGGGTGTGCGCGCCCCAGCTGTTGTCGCCGCCGACGCCCATCTGTCGGTGGCTCAGGCGCAGGACGACCTCCGCGCGCGGGGTGAGCTGGTAGTCGTGGCGGGCCCCGACCGACAGGTCCTCCGGCGTGAAGTGCGAGGCGTTCACCTCAAGGAGCGGTTCCGCGGAGACCAGCAGGCCGGCGCCCTTGCGGTCCGTCAGGGCGATCCAGCGGACGTCGGTCTTGTTGCCGTTCTCCTGCGGGCGCAGATAGCCGCTCCACTGCCCGTCGACGGTGCCGGAGTAGAGGCCCACGTCGGTGGAGTTGTTGCGGTCCCAGTGGTTCTCCTCGGGACCGCGGCCGTAGTAGTGCAGCCTGTCCAGGCGGCCGGGCAGCAGGAGCAGGTTGCCGACCTCCGGGATGTACGGCAGCGAGGCGGCCCCCGGGTGCAGGGTGTTGTCGACCTTGATCTCACCGTTGCCGAAGACGGTGTAGGTGATGGTGTACGTCGATGCCGGCGTCGTCGGCAGCGTGCCGGCGACCTTGATCTCGACGGCCCGGTCCCGCAGGGCACGGACGCTCACGCCGGTCACCGCACGCCGGACACCCGCGTCGCGCCAGACCTGGTTGCGGGTGTGCTGGCCGTTGCCCCGGTCGTTGTCGGTGGGCGCCCGCCAGAAGTTGGGGGTGGGCCCGGCGGCGATCAGCTGGGCGGCGCCCGCCTTGTACGAGGTGATGGCACCGGTCGCCTTGTCGACGGTGACCGAGAATCCCTTGCCCTTGACGGTGACCGACGTGTCGCCGTCCTCGTGGCGGAGCGCCGGGACGCCGGCCAGCGGCCTGGGCGTGACGGCCGGGCTGCCCGCGTCCAGGGCGAGTTGCTGCCGGGCGACCTCGAAGCCGGCCTTGGCCCACTTCGTGCTCTCCCTGGTGGTGAAGGACAGCTGCAGGAAGTACTCCGCGCCGGGCGCCGGGTCGGCCGGCAGTTGGATGGGCACGGTGATGTCCTTGGCGGACAGGGGCGGGACGTCCAGCTGGGCGCGGGTGAGCCTTCCGCGCCGGACCACCCTGCCGTCGGCGACGAGTTCCCAACGGCCTTCGAATTCACGGAGGTTGGTGAAGAGGTACTCGTTGGTGAGGGTGACCGTTCCCGGCGTCGCACCCGAAGTGATCTGCACCGCCTGGTAGATCCGCTTGACCTCGGCGGACTTGCCGGTCAGCCTGCGGTCGGCGGTGATGATGCCGTCCCCGGCGAAGGCCCCGTCGTTGGGGTTGTCGCCCCAGTCGCCGCCGTAGGCGTAGAACGTCCTGTCGCGGGGCCGCTTCTCGGTGAGGCCGACGGTGGCGGCGTCGAACCAGAACCGTACGCCGTCGTCGCCGGGGCCACGGCTGTCGGAGGCCAGTTCGGTGGCGCTCAGCGCGCGGGCGTAGACGCGGGCCCGACGGATGGTGCCGCTGAACTCCCGGGTGGGGTTGTCGATGTCGGTGGCCAGCGCGAGGGACGCGGTGTTGTTGCTCGGCCGCTGGGTGGTGGTCCTGGTGGCCCGCGCCACGCCGTCGACATGGAGGGTGAGTGTGCCCGTGGTCGCGTCGAAGACACCGGCGACGTGGTGCTCCTTACCGGTCCAGTCGTCGGGCAGCGACCACCACGCGCTGATCCACTGGCCGCCGCCGTAGATGAAGAACTCCAGGCCCCTGTCCGACTGCTTCAGGGCGTACTGGGTGTCGCCCTTGGCGATGATCGGCTGGTGGTAGCCGAGGAAGTGCGGGGTGATCCACGCCTCCAGCGTCAGCGAACCGGTGAGGTCGAGGCTCTCGTCGCGGGCGAAGACGGTGCCCCCGGAAAGGCCCTGCTCGCGGGTGAAGGTGCCGGCGGGGGCGATGATCTCGCCCTGGAGCGCGGTGGGCCCGGTCTCGGTGAACAGTTTGCGCGTGGGGGTGGGCCAGGCGAGGGCCTGGTCGACGAAGTCCCAGATCCAGCCGCCCTGGAGGACCGGGTAGCGGCGGACGAGGTCCCAGTACTTCTTGAAGTTCCCGTTGGAGTTACCCATGCCGTGGGAGTACTCGATCATCACGTACGGGCGGGTGTCGTTGGGGTCCTTCGCCCGCTGCTCGACACGGGCGGGACTGTCGTACATCTCGGAGCGGATGTCGCTGATCCCTGGGCGGTCGTCGCCCTCGTACTGGATGACCCGGGTGGTGTCGTAGGAGCGGATCCAGTCGTACATGGCGTTGAACGTGCTGCCGCCGCCCGCCTCGTTGCCGAGGGACCAGATGACGACCGAGGCGTGGTTCTTGTCCCGGTGGACCATGTTCTGGGCGCGGGCCACGCACGCCGTGGTCCACTCGGAGTGGTTCCCGGGGTACTCACCGCGGACGCCGTGGGTTTCGAGGTTGGTCTCGTCCACGAGGTACAGGCCGTACTCGTCGGCGAGTTCCAGCCACTGCGGGTTGTTCGGGTAGTGCGAGGTACGGACGGTGTTGATGTTCAGCCGTTTGATGATGCCGATGTCCTCGACCATGTCCGCGCGGGTGAGGGCCGAGCCGTGGACCGGGTGCATCTCGTGCCGGTTGGTGCCCCGGAAGGAGACCGGCTTGCCGTTGATGCGCATCAGCCCGTCCTTGAGGGCGAACTCGCGCAGGCCGACACGGTGGGAGAGGGTCTCGGTCACCTTGCCGGCCGGATCACGCAGCCGGAGCACGGCTGTGTAGAGGTTCGGGTGCTCGGCAGACCACAGCCGCGGCGCGGGTACCGCCTTCCCGGCCCGCACGGACTTCTCCTCGCCGGCGCCGAGCGCGACGGTCTGCTGGAGCGGACGCGACCAGACCGGGTGCCCGCCCGCGTCGTACAGCTGTGTCTCGACGGAGTACTGTCCGGCACCCTCGCCGCCGTAGTCCCGCACGTTCGCGGTGACGAGGAGTTCGGCCGCTGTGTGGTCGTCGCTCAGCGGGGTGTCGAGCCTAAAGTCCCGCAGGCGCACGGCGGGCGTCGAGTAGAGGTACACCGAGCGGAAGATGCCGCTCAGCCGGATCATGTCCTGGTCCTCCAGCCAGTCGCCGTCGGAGTAGCGGTAGACCTCCACGGCTATCTGGTTGGTGCCCGGCTTCAGGTGCTTGGTGATGTCGTACTCGGAGGGGTCGTACGAGTCCTCGTGGTAGCCGACCAGCGTGCCGTTGATCCATACGTAGTGGGCCGACTTGACGCCCTCGAAGTGGAGGAACGTCCGCCGTCCCGACCAGTCGCGCGGGAGGGTGAAGGTGCGGCGGTACTGGCCCACCGGGTTGTGGACGGTCGGCGCGGCCGGCGGCTGCGCCTCCTCGCCCCGGCCGTTGGCGCCCCACCAGGGGTAGTCGCTGTTGATGTAGATCGGGCTGTCGTACCCGTGCAGCTGCCAGGCGGAGGGGACCGGGATGGTGTCCCAGGCCCGGTCGTCGAGGTCGGTGCGGTAGAAGTCGGCGGCGCGGTCGTCGGGGCGGTCGACGTACGCGAACTTCCAGGTGCCGTCGAGGCTTTGCCGGTACGGGGAGCGGGTGCGGTCGGCCGCGAGGGCCTGGGCGACGGTCGCGTACGGCATCAGCGTGGTGTGCGCCGGTTCGGTGCCGACGCGGAAGACGTCGATGTGGCCGTTCCACTCGGGGGTGGCGTCCGCCTGGTCCGCCGCTGCGGCCCGCTGGGCGGTGACCGGTCCGGACAGGGCGAGCGCGCCGAGGACGGCGGCTCCGCCCTCCAGCAGACGGCGGCGGCTGACGGCGAACTCGTGGGGGTGCGGCATGACCGTGGCCTTCCTCGGTACGACAGTGCGCTGCACGGACCGAGGGTGCGTCAGATCGTGTTCGTTACTGTTGACAATCGACCCGGAATCCGGCAGCGCTTTGGTCATCGGTGACGGCTCAACTCACCGGGGCGGTGCAGGAGTTGATATTGAGTCAGCACACAACTGCTGGTGACAGTGGGAGCTGCCGAGCCAGGCTCACCCTAGGACTTCGAACACAGCCGAAGCAAGAATCTTGTCGGACTCTGTTGGATCCTGATGGCTCGTCCCGCCTCGTCCCCGCGCATCACCCGACCGTCGCCCCCGGACCGTTCCTCCGGAACGCCCGTCGTCAGGCGGGAGCGTCCCACAGCACATGCAGCGCGGACGGCTTGCGGAAGACCAGGCCCCGCACGGCGACGGAGTGGTCCGGGTCGAGGCGCAGGTCAGGCAGGCGTTCGAGGAGACGGTGAAGGGCGATGCGGGTCTCCAGACGGGCGAGGTGCGCGGCGAGGCAGTGGTGGGGGCCGTGTGCGAAGGCCAGTTGGAGGCGGGCGTTCTCGCGGCGGACGTCGAACCGGTCGGGGTCGGGGAAGACGGCGGGGTCGCGGTTGGCGCCGGCCAGGGAGACGGTGACCAGGTCGCCGCGGCGGATCGCGGCCGGGCCGAGGACGGTGTCCCGGGTGGCGTAACGGTCCACGACAGCGGCGCCGGGTTCGAGGCGCAGCGACTCCTCGATCGCGCCGTCCAGGAGGCCGAAATCCCCCCGGACAAGGTCGAGTTGAGCGGGATGCCGGAACAGGTGCAGCAGCGCGTTGGTGATCATCGCCTCGGTGGTCTCGATGCCGCCGAACATCAGGACGGCGACATTGGACGCCACCTCGGGCACGGTCAGCCGTCCCGCGGCGGCGACGAGGAGGGACGAGGTGTCCCGGTCGGCGACGGTGGCTTCCACGGCGGCCCTGAGCCGCGCGTAGGCGTCGGTGCCGGCGGGGCCCGCCGTCTGCCCGGCGGTGATGTCGGAGACCGACCGCACGATGGCGTCGTACCAGGCGAGCACCGTGTCCGCGGAGGTCCCGGTGAGCCCGAGCGCCTCGGTCACGACGGCGACCGCGAGGGGTCCGGCGAAGGCGCGCCGCAGGTCGGCGGCGCCGGTCTGCGGGAGTGCGGTGATGAGCCGGTCGGTCTCGCGTTCGATGCAGTCGGTGAAGCCCTCACGTACCGCCCTCGGCCGGAAGGGGGCGTTGAAGGGCTCCCGGTGGCGGGTGTGCTCGGCGCCGTCGAGGGAGAGCATGCTGGGGCCGACGACCTGGGCGGTGGAGAAGCGGGGGTCGTCGACGGTGAACGTCTCGGCGTCGCGCATCACGGTCAGGGCGAGGTCGCGTCGGGTCACCAGCCAGCCGTCCAGTTCGGGCAGCCAGGAGACGGGTTCGTGGGCGCGCAGCAGCGCGAGCCGGGGATGCGGGTCCTCGGCGAGTTCGGCGAGGGTGGTGGCGGCGCCGAGCGGGCAGGCGTCGACGGGGTCGCTGGTCATCGGGGTCGAACTCACTCCCGATGGCTGGTACTTGGGCATGAGGCACTCACTCGACGAACAGCCCTCGCGCCGCGGCCCGCGCGTCGAACTCCTCCAAGTGGGCCTGCGCGTCCGGCAGGGCGTCACACATGGCCTCCAGGAGGACCTGCCCCAGCAGCATCGGAGCGCCCACGGTGTCGAACACCAGGCCGTTGCCCACGGCCGCCGGAAGCAGCAGATCGCTGTGCGCGGCCACCGGGGCGAAGGTGCCGTCGGCGATCGTCACCACCGTCAGCCCCGTGTCACGGGCATGGGCGAGGGCGTCGAGGACCTCGCGCGGGTGGCGCGGCAGCGCGAAGCACAGAAGTGCGCTCGCACCAGCCTGCCGGGCCGCGTCGATCCGGTCGGCGAGCAGCGAGCCGCCCTCGTCGAGGAGTCGTACGTCGGGATGGACCTTGGCCGTGAAGTAGGCGAAGCCCCGCGCCTGGGCGGCGGAGGCGCGCAGCCCGAGCACCGGCAACGGCCGGGAGGCGGCCAGCAGCCGTCCCGCGCGCTCCACGGGTGCGGGGTCCGCGAGCAGCGACGCCAGCTGCCGCAGGTTGTCGATCTCGGCCTGTACCGCCTGCTGGTAGGGATTGCCCGCCCGCTCCCGCGTTTCCGGGCCGGTGGGGGCGACCTCCCGCAGATGTCTGCGCAGGGCCGGATACCCGTCGAAGCCGAGAGCGACCGCGAACCTCGTCACGGACGGCTGGCTGACGCCTGCCAGCTGGGCCAACTCCACGCTCGACAGAAAGGGCACGTCCGCCGCCTGCCGGACCAGACAGTGCGCGATACGGCGTTGGGTCGGGGTGAGCCGGCGTCCCTCGAAAAGCCGGTGCAGCCGTACGGAGGAGCCGGTCCCCTCGGCCGGGTCGGTGCCGACGCCGTCGCTCATCCGCTCCCCAGCCGGTCGTGTTCGGTCCCTCTCCCCTGCCCGGAGTGCCGGACGGAGGAGAGGTCGGACGGTACTGCCAAAGCCCGAGGGGGTCAGCTCACGAGACCGGTGCTCGTCAGCCACTCCTTGGCGACGGTGCTGGAGTCCTCCTTGTCGTTGACGAGCTTCTTCATCATCTCCAGCAGGTCCTCGGTGGTGAGCTTCGCCGAGAGGGCGTTGAGCGCCGACTTCGCCGTGTCGTTGACCGCCGACTTGTAGACCAGGGGCGTGACGTTCTGTGAGGAGAACAGGTTCTTCGGGTCCTCCAGGACCACCAGCTTGTCCTCGACGATGGCGGGGTCGGTGGTGTAGAGATTGGCGGCCTGCACGTCGTTCGACTTGAGCAGCTTCACCAGGGTGGTCTGGGCACCCGCGTCCAGCGGCTGGAACTTCCCGAACTCGACGCCGTAGACCGTCTTCAGGCCGACCCCGCCCTGGGTGCGGGTCTTGAACTCGGAACCGGCCCCGAGCGTCATGTCCTTGGCGACGGGCTTGAGGTCGGCGAGGGTCTTGAGCTTGTACTTGGCGGCGGTCTCGGAGGTGACGGTCACCGAGTCCTTGTCCTCGGCCGCGGCGGAGTCGAGGATCTCCACCGTCGAGGGCAGCTTCGCCTTCAACTCGGCGTTGACCTGCTCCGTGCTGGTCGCGGTGCTCTTCTTGTCGACCGCCACCGACAGCAGGGCACCGTTGTACTCCGGGAAGACCCCGATGCCGCCCTTGACGACCTGGTCGTAGTAGACCTCGCGGGCGCCGATGTCGAACTTGCGGGTCACCTTCAGGCCCTTGGCCTCCAGCGCCTGGGCGTAGATCTCGGCGAGCAGCTGGTTCTCGGGGAAGTTCGCCGAACCGACGACGATGGATTTCCCGCTGCCGCCGCTGTCGCTGTCGCCCGTCAGCGGATTGCTGCTGCTGTCGTCGCCTCCTCCGCAGGCGGTGAGCGAGAGCGCGGCGATCAGGCTGAACGCGGCGCCTCGGTAGACGGCTCGGTTGGTGCTCATGGGGTGTTTCCTCTCTCGGAGCCCGGAAGCTCGGAAAATCAGGGATTCGGTCAGAGGATCAGAGGGTCAGAGGTTCGAAGGGTCCGGCGGACTCGGAACTCAGGACTTCGACGGCGAGACCCGGAGGCCCGGCGAGACGACGACGCGCCGCAGCGCGGTGAAGGCGACCTGGACGACGAGCGCCAGGACGACGACGACCGTCGAGCCGCCGATGACCAGCTCGTAGTCGTTGCGGGAGAGGCCGTCGACGATGTAGCGGCCGAGGCCCCCGAGACCGGGGTAGGCGGCCACGGTCGCGGTGGCCACGACCTGGATCGCGGCGACCCTGAGGCCGAGAAGGATCACTGGCAGCGCCATCGGCACCTCCACCCGCACCAGAACCTCCCACTCCGTCATACCGACCCCGCGCGCCGCGTCCCTGGTGTCGGGGTCCACACCCCGGACGCCCTCGAAGGTGTTGATGAGGATGGGCGGCACCGCGAGCGCGACCAGCGCGACCAGCACGGGCGTCGTGCTGAGCCCGGCGAGGGTGACGACGAGGACCACCAGACCGAAGGTGGGGATCGCCCGCGCCAGGTTCGCCACGCTGGCCACGGCGAACGCCCCACGGCCGGTGTGCCCGACGAGCAGCCCGAGGGTCAGCCCGATGAGGGCGGCGAACAGCAGGGACAGCCCGCTGTAGGTGAGGTGTTCGAGGAGCCGGTGGGGAATCCCGTCCTCTCCGTGCCACTGCTTCGAGGACGTCAGCCAGTCGCCCACGAGCCGCATCTGATTCAGGAAGTCGTTCACGGCGCCGTCACCTTGTTCCGGGACCACGGGGTCAGCAGTCGCTGTGCCAGTACCAGCAGGGCGTCGGTGGCGAGTGCGAGCAGCATGATCAGCACGATCGCGGTGATGATCGGGGTCGGGAAGTCGAGTTGGAGACCACGGGTGATGTAGTACCCGAGTCCGCCCTGTCCGATCAGTTGTCCCACCGCTACCAGGCTGATGGACGACACGGCCGCCACCCTGACCCCCGCGATGACGACGGGGACGGCGATCGGCAGTTCGACCTGGACTACGCGTCTGACGGCGCCGAATCCCATCGCGGTGGCGGCGAGCCGGACCGGTTCGGGGACCGAGGCCAGCCCGTCCACGACGTTGGGCACCAGCACGGACAGCGTGTAGATCGTCAGCGGGATCATCACCGTGCGTTCGGTGAGTCCCGTGTACCTGACGAAGATCATGAACAGGGCCAGCGACGGGATCGAGTACAGGATGTTGGCCACGGTCAGCACCGGTGGGTACAGCCAGCGCCAGCGGTGGCAGAGGATGCCCAGCGGCACGGAGACGATCAGCCCGAACAGCACCGGCAGCAGGCCGAGTCTCAGATGGATACCGGTGTAGTCGGCGAGTTCACCGGCGTGGTCGCCGATCCACTGCCATCGGATCAGCGGCTCGTCGTCACTCATCGTTCGTCACCGGCCGTCCCGGTGGCGCCCGCTTCCGTGGCGGCGCCGGCCGTGCCCGCGGACAGCTCGTGGGCGTCCGCGACTCCGACCACCGCGCCGTGCGCGTCCACGCCCACCGCGAGCCGGGCCGGTGAGAGGAGCGCCGAGTCGAGGGCGGCCCGCGCCGAGTCGCCGACGAGGCTGAACGTGTGACCGAGCGGTGCCAGCTTCGCGTCGGCGAGCGTGCCGCTCGCCGGCAGGTCGGCGACCGCGGCCCAGCCGAGCGGCCGACGGTCGTCGTCGACGACCAGAACCCAGGGTTCGCCGCCCGTCCGCGCCGACCCCACGGAGGTGGTCACCGCCAGCACCGGACCGTCGCGCAGCGGTACATCGGCCGCGTTCACGAAGGACAGCCGGCGAATACCCCGGTCGTGTCCCACGAAGTCGGCCACGAAGTCGTCGGCGGGATCGGCGAGCAGCCGTTCGGGCGTGTCGAACTGCGCCAATTTGCCGCCGGTCCGGAACACCGCGATGTTGTCGCCGAGTTTGATGGCCTCGTCGATGTCATGGGTGACGAAGACGATCGTCTTGTGCAGTTCCTTCTGGAGCCGGATGAACTCCGCCTGGAGTTCCGCCCGGACGATCGGGTCGACCGCGCTGAACGGCTCGTCCATCAGCAGTACGGGCGGATCGGCGCCCAGTGCCCTGGCCACGCCGACGCGCTGCTGCTGACCGCCGGAAAGCTGGTTCGGATAGCGCTTGGCCATCTCGCTGGGCAGCCCCACCAGTTCCAGCAGTTCCGCCGCCCGCGCCCGCGCCTTCTTGCGGCTCCAGCCCAGCAGCAGCGGAACGGTGGCGATGTTGTCGAGGATGGTGCGGTGCGGGAACAGCCCCGCGTGCTGGATCACGTACCCGATGCCACGGCGCAGTTCGGGGGCGTTGACCTCCCGGATGTCCTGGCCGCGCAGGCTCACCGTCCCTGCCGTGGGCTCCACCATTCGGTTGACCATGCGGAGCGTTGTGGTCTTGCCGCAGCCGGAGGGACCGACGAGCACCGTGATGCCACCCTCGGCCAACTCCAGCGACAGTTCGTCCACCGCTTTCGTCCCATTGGGATAATTTTTGCTCACCGCGTCGAATCTGATCAAAGCTGCCCCTTACCCGGCTGCATATGTTCATGCAGGGTTATCCGTGACTGAATGACAGTCAATGCCCATCTGTAAACGGCACGTTACAGTCACACGAAATCAGGCCACGGACGTCCAAAACGCAGGGAGACACCGCCATGGAACCGGTCTGGTTCACCTTTCTGAACGGCTCGGACATCGCCCGATTGGAGCTGACCGACACCGAGATCCTCGACGCCGTGGAGGAGCGACTGCGCGCCCAGGGGCAGGGCGAGACGGTGATCGAGCCGCGCGTCCACCTCGTGCCCGACGCCGCGTTCAACGGTCACTTCAACGTGCTGCGCGGCTATGTCGCCCCGCTCTCGCTGGCCGGGGTCAAGATCGTGGGTGACTTCGTCGGCAACTACAAGGCCGGACTGCCCTCCGAGATGGCCCTGCTCAACCTCTTCGACCCACGCACCGGTATGCCGGTGGCCGTCGTCGACGCGACCGCCCTCACCGAGATGCGCACCGGCGCTCTCACCGCGCTGGGGGCGCGTCATCTGGCCCGTCCCGACGCCAGGGTGCTCGGCCACATCGGCGCCCGCGCCACCTCGTACTGGAACGTCCGTCTCCTCGACCGGATCCTCGACCTCACCGAGATCCGTGTGCACTCGCGCCGCCCGGAGAGCCGAGAGGCCTTCGCCGCGCGTCTGGAGCGGGACCTCGGGAAGCCGGTGGTCGTGACGGAGGACTGGCAGAGCTGCGTGGAAGGCGCGGACGTCGTGGTGGAGGCGTCCCGCCTCGAACACCCGGAGCCGCTGCTGAGGACGGAGTGGATCGCCCCCGGCGCCCTGGTCGTGCCCTACGGGACGAACAGCGCGGTCGAGCTGAGCCTCACGGACATCATGGACAAGATCGTCGTCGACGACTGGGGCCAGGCACATGCCGGACCGTTCGGCGCCCTGCGCGCCCATGTGGACTCCGGCAGGCTCGACAAGTCCAACCTGCACGGGGAGTTGGGCGAGATCGTCGCCGGCCGCAAGCCCGGCCGGGAGAGCCCCGGGGAGACCAACCTGTTCTGGCACCGCGGACTCTCCCTCTCCGACATCGCGCTGGGCGCCGCCATGCTGAGGAAGGCCGAGGAACGCGGCCTCGGCCAGAAACTCCGCTTCTCATGACGGACACCGGTGACGGCAGTGGCATCGACCTTCGCGCCGGCGGCACGGAGGTCGTCGTCGACGGTCGGACACTGTCGTACGACGATGTCGTCGCCGTCGCCCTCCACGGCGCTCGCGTCACCCTGGCGGACGGCGTGTCGCCCCGGCTGGAGCGCGAGCGGGCCGTCGTCGACGACATCGTCGACCGGCAGGTACCGACGTACGGCCTGACGACAGGGCTCGGCACCCGCTCCTCCTACGCCCTGCCGCGTGCCGAGCTGGAGGCGTTCAGCGTGCGTACGGTCCGGGGGCGGGCGAACGCGGTCGGCGATCCTCTGCCGGTCCCCGTCGTCCGCGCCACCGTCCTCGCCCGGGTGAACGGCCTCGCGGGCGGCGGCAGCGGAGTGCGGCCACAGATCCTTCGTCTGCTCGTGGCGATGCTCAACGCGCGGGTGCATCCAGTGATCCCCGAGGTGGGCTCGATCGGCGCTTCCGACCTGTGCCAGTTGGCGCACGTCGGCCTGGTCGTCATCGGCGAGGGCAGCGCCGAGTTCGGCGGGGAGGTGCTCGACGGCGCCGCGGCGCTGCGGCGGGCCGGTCTCACACCGGCCGGGCTCGGCCCCAAGGACGGGCATGTGCTGTGCAGCGCGAGCCCGCTGGCCGCCGGTCAGGGCGCACTCGCCCTGCACGAGGCCGCCGCGCTCCTCGCACTGGCCCAGGCGGTCACGGCACTGACCTACGAGGGCTTCCGGGCCAACACCAGCCCGCTCGACCCCCGAGTGCTGCGCCTGCGTGCCGCCCCCGGCCAGGCCCGGGCCGCACGTGAGCTGCTCACCCTGCTGGACGGCGGCGAACTGGGCGATCCCCGAAACGCCCGGCGGGTCCAGGACCCGGTCAGCCTGCGCTGCGCCGCCCAGGTGCACGGCGCCGCGTACGCGGCCCTGGAGTTCGCCGACGCCGCCCTGGATCCGGAACTGAACGGCTGCGGCGACAATCCGGTGGTACTGCCCGACACCGGCGAGATCCTCTCCTCCGGCAACTTCCACACCCCGGCGCTGGCACTGGCTCTCGACACCCTCGCGCTGGCACTGGCCCAGACGGCGGCGGTCTCGGCCGAGCGTATGCGCCGGCTGCTCGATCCCACCGTCAGCGGACTGCCCGCGAACCTCTCCCCGTACGGGCCCGAGCGCTCGGGCTTCGCCCCGCTGACCAAGACGGCGCAGGCGCTCGTCGCCGAGATCCGGATGCTCTCCGCACCGGTGTCCACCGACCCCCGGCACGGCGCGGACGCCGTCGAGGACGACTCGACGAACGCGGCGCTCGGAGCACGCCGGCTGGCCACGGTCCTCGGCCGACTGCGGGCCCTGCTCGCCGTGGAGGCCGTGGTGGCCGCCCAGGCGGTGGACCTGGCCGCGCCGCCCGTCCTGGGGCGTGGACCCCGGCTTCTGCATCGGGCGATCCGAGCGGCCGTGCCCCGCCTCGACGACGACCGGCCCTGCGGGGTGGACGTGGAGGCGGTGAGTCACGGCATCCTGGGGTCCGACGACGTCCGGGACGCGCTGCGCGCGCTGCTGGAAGAATCGTCAGCCCCGGCGGGAGGAACGTCATGACCAGCATCGACGTGCACCAGCACCTGTGGACCCCCTCGCTGGTGGCAGCCCTGCGCTCCCGCCGCGAGCCCCCCTTCCTGGACGGCTGGACCTTGTATCTGCACGGTGAGCCGCCCTACGGGATCCCGCCCACCGACCACGACATCGCCGGCCGCGCGGAACTCGCCGCCGCCGACGGCCTCGGCCGGGTACTCGTCTCGTTGTCCGCCCCGATCGGCGTGGAGTGGCTGCCCGCCGCCGAGGCCCGTCCCCTGCTGGACGCGTATCACGAAGGATCGGCCGCACTCCCGAAACCGTTCGACGCCTGGGCCGCCGCGTGCGTACGGGACATCGATGCCACCGCGACGGCCAAGGACCTCGACCGGGGCTTCGCCGGCCTCCAGCTCCCGGCGAACGCGCTCGCCGACGCGGCGGGTTACGCGCGGTGCGCCCCGCTCCTCGATCTACTCGAAGAACGCGATCTGCCGCTCTTCGTCCACCCCGGACCGGCGGCCGGCGAACCGGCGGGGCCCGGCTGGTGGCCCGCGATGGTCCCGTACGTCCAGCAGATGCACGCCGCCTGGTTCGCCTTCCGCGCCTTCGGCCGGCCCCGCCATCCGCGCCTGCGCGTGTGCTTCGCCCTGCTGGCCGGACTCGCCCCGCTGCACGGGGAACGCTTCGCCGCCCGGGGCGGTGGATCGGAGCCCGGCAAGGACCCCGGCGTCTTCGTCGACACCTCGTCCTACGGTCCTCGTGCCGTCGACGCGGTCGTCCGCGCCCTCGGCAGCGGCGCCGTCGTCCAGGGCTCGGACCGGCCCTACGCGGAGCCGCCGCTGCACCCCGGTTTCGGTCTGGGCGGAGCGGCGGCGTACGCCTTCCGTATCGCCAATCCGAGACGGCTTCTCACCGGGAAGTGACAGCGAAACATTCGGCCTGCTCACCCAGACCAACTCGAACTGCTGACCGACTTTCGGTCCCGATGACGAGCCGGGATGCCGGGTCCTACGACCCGGTGCCCCGGCTCACCTCGCGTTCACGCAGACCGCGCGGGTCGATCACCTCACGGACGAGCCGCAGCTCGGTCTCGTCGGGCAGGCGGGTCTCGGGGGCGCCGGTCGCGTCGATCTCGAAGCCGGTGCCGGCGTGGACCTCCTCCGCGGTGACGCCGGGATGCAGGGAGCGCACGCGCAGCCGGCCGTCGTCCCCGTAGTCGAGGACCGCGAGGTTGGTGACGACCACGCCCAGGTCGTGGAACCTCAGCCCTTTGGCGCCGCGCGCACGGTCGTTGCCCACCCCGCAGACCACGTCGACCTTCTCGACGAAGACCTTCGGGGTGTGCCGGGCCACCCAGTAGTCGGTGCGGTGGTTGGCCGTGTTGCCCGGAGCGCCGCGCACGCCGATGAGCTGCCGCGTGGGGCGACGCCAGTCTCCGATCAGGGAGATGTTCTGGTTCCCGTACCGGTCGATCTGGCTGGCGCCCATCATGCTCTGCCTGCGGCCACTGGCGACGATGTCGAAGACCCGCCGGTACGGCACCCAGCCCTCGACCACACCCCCGTCGGCGGCGGTCCGCCCAAGCGGCGGGGGGTCGCTCATGAAGTAGGCCTCGCCGTCGGTCAGCACCAGGTCCGGGCTGGTCGTCAGCCGGGCGAGACGCGCTCCGATCGAGGGCAGCACCCCGGCCGTGTGCGCCAGCACCTCTCCGGCCCCGCGCCACGCGTCCGCGCAGGCGACGGCACACACCTCGGCCCGGGTGATCTCCGTCATCGCCCCTCCTCCTGTCCCGCGCGGTGGGCGTGGAACTCCGCCACCGCCTCCTGGTACGCCTGTTCGTCGCCGTCGAG
The DNA here is from genome assembly GCF_033795085.1 of Streptomyces sp. AK08-02. Classification (NCBI taxonomy): domain Bacteria; kingdom Bacillati; phylum Actinomycetota; class Actinomycetes; order Kitasatosporales; family Streptomycetaceae; genus Streptomyces; species Streptomyces sp. AK08-02. Next base: position 227,633 of record NZ_JARAZV010000001.1, on the reverse strand, counting down.
GAACGTCTTGCGGAACAGCTTCCAGGAGTCGGCGTCCCGCGCCGCCGACGCGTAGTGCGCCTGGAACGCCTCGTCCCGCCCGTAGTCGGGATCGCAGGAGGTGAAGTGGGCACCGCGGGGCGCCTCGATGACACCGTTGACGAAGAGACGGCTGATCAACAGTGACTGTGCGGGCCCGGAGGCGAGCAGGTCCTCCGGGGCGACGATCCGCTCGGCGCTCACATAGCAGCGGTCGGCCGCCATCGCGAACAGGTCGTCGAAGTACGGATCGGGGCCCAGGTACTGGGCGTTGCCCGCGCGGTCGGCGCGGTTGACGTGCACCAGGGCCACATCCAGTCGCAGCGCCTTCATCGCGACGTACTCATCGTCGTCGTACGGGGAGGCGATCGTCACCAGGTCGGGGTTCATCGTGAGGACGTCGGAGCCCAGGCCCGCGCGGGTGGGCAGGAAGGACAGCCGGCTCGCGGCGGCCCGCAGCCCGGTGACGAACATGCCCTCGTCGTACTCGGCGGTCTCCACGTCGCCCCGTTCCCGTACGGCGCGGAAGTGCGGGTCGAGGGCGATGCTGTCCAGCGAGACGAAGCCGTAGACGAGCTTGCGGACCCTGCCCGCCGCGCACAACAGCCCCACGTCCGGACCGCCGAACGAGACGACGGTCAGATCGCGCACGTCGGCGCGCAGGAGTTCACGCACCAGCGCCATCGGTTTGCGCCGCGATCCCCAGCCGCCGATACCGATCGTCATGCCCGACTCGACGGTGCCGACGAAGTCCTCCAGGGACATCGACTTGTCACCCATGGACCGTTCCTCCCACGCTCTCACCCATACGGAGTCTTACCTAGCAAACAATTGTTAGGTTACGTTGGCTCGACCGACAACCCCCTCGGAAGCCGGGCCCGAGGATTCGTCCCCGCCCCGGCGAGCGGCGCGAGAAGGAGCCCCGGTATGAGCGCCCCCACTGCCCCCGTCCATCCCGCCCTGCACACCGCGCTGTGCGACCTGGTCGGCGTCCGTCACCCGATCGTGCAGACCGGCATGGGGTATGTCTCCGGTCCGGAACTGACGGCCGCCACCGCGGCGGCAGGCGGGCTCGGCATCCTGGCCAGTGCGACGCTCTCCCTCGACGAGACCCGGGACGCCGTCCGTGCCGTCCGGGAGCGCACGGACGCGCCGTTCGGTGTGAACATGCGCGGCGACGCCCCCGACGTCCTGGAGCGCGGCGCCCTCCTGGTGCGCGAGGGCGTGAAGATCGCGTCCTTCGCCCTCGCGCCCAACGAACGCGTCGTGCGCGAGCTGAAGGACTCCGGGCTCGTGGTCATCCCGTCCGTCGGGGCCCGCCGTCACGCAGAGAAGGTCCAGGCGTGGGGTGTGGACGCCGTCGTCGTCCAGGGCGGTGAGGGCGGCGGCCACACCGGGGGCGTACCCACCTCGATCCTGCTCCCGCAGGTCGTGGACGCCGTCGACATCCCGGTCATCGCGGCCGGCGGGTTCCGCGACGGACGGGGGCTGGTGGCCGCGCTCGCCCAGGGCGCCGTCGGCATCGCGATGGGCACCCGGTTCCTGCTGACCAGCGACAGCACCGTGCGCGACTCGGTCAAGGCCGAGTACCTCGCGCGGGGCGTCGCCGACACCGTCGTCACCCCGGTCCTCGACGGCATCCCCCAGCGCGTACTGCGGACCGAGGCGGTGGAACGGCTGCTGAGGGAACGGGCGCCCGCGAGACTCGTCCGTTCGCTGCGGCACGCCGTCGCGTTCCGGAAGGTCTCCGGCACCCCCTGGTCCGACCTGGTCCGCGAGGGACTGGCGATGCGCCGCAGCCATGAACTGGGCTGGTCCCAGGTCGTCATGGCGGCGAACACCCCGATGATGCTGCGCGCCGCCATGGTCGACGGCAGGACGGACCTCGGCACCCTCGCCTCCGGCCAGGTCACGGGCGTGATCGACGACCTGCCCAGCTGCGCCGAACTCGTCGAACGCATCATCGCGGAGGCCGACGCCGTCCTCACCCGCCTGACCACGGCCGGAGCGAAACGGTGACCCCGGACGGCCGCCCCGCGATCCGGCCCCGCGACACAGGAGGTCCCATGGGCACGGAAATCATCACAGCAACCGTCGACGCGCGTGGCATCGCCGAGGTCGTCGTCGACTGCCCGCCGGTCAACGCCCTGCCGGTGGCGGGCTGGTATCAGCTGGCGGAGACGGTCGAACGGCTCGGCCGCGACCCGGATGTGCGGGTGGTGCTGCTGCGTGCCGAGGGGCGCGGTTTCAACGCCGGTGTGGACGTCAAGGAGTTGCAGGCCGACACCAGCCACGCGGCCGTCATCGGGGTGAACCGGGGCTGCTTCGCCGCGTTCGCAGCGGTCTACGACTGTGCGGTGCCGGTCGTCACCGCGGTCCAGGGCTTCTGTCTGGGCGGCGGTATCGGGCTGGTCGGCAACTCGGACGTGATCGTCGCGGCGGACGACGCGTACTTCGGGCTGCCCGAGGTGGACCGGGGTGCGCTGGGCGCGGCCACCCACCTGTCCCGGCTGGTCCCCCAGCACAGGGCCCGCGCCATGATGTACACCTGCGCGACCGCGTCCGCCGCCGAACTGCACGCCTTCGGTTCGGTGCTGGACGTCGTCCCGGCCGTCGGACTGCGGGGCCGGGCCCTGGAGGTCGCCGCCGAGATCGCCGGGAAGAACCCGACGGTGATCCGGGCCGCCAAGGAGGCCTTCAACGGCATCGACCTGTGGGACGTCAAGCGCAGTTACCGCTACGAACAGGGCTTCACCTTCGAGATCAACCTCTCGGGTGTCGCCGCCGAGGTCCGCGACACCTTCGGCGGTCGTGCGAACGGCCGTACGGACGGGAAGGGGTGAGCGGTGGATCTCACCTGGAGTCCCGAGGAGGAGGCGTTCCGGCGGGAGGCCCGGGAGTGGCTCGCGGCGAACGTGCCCAGGAGTCCGCTGCCCTCCGGTGACACCCGTGCGGGGTTCGCCGCCCATCTGGAGTGGGAGCGCACGCTGTTCGAGGCCCGCTGGTCGGTCGTGTCCTGGCCCGAGGCGTACGGCGGGCGGGACGCGTCGCTGTGGCAGTGGCTGGTGTTCGAGGACGAGTACTACCGGGCCGGGGCGCCCGCCCGGGTCACCCAGAACGGCATCTTCCTGCTGGCCCCGACGGTGTTCGCGTTCGGTACGGAGGAGCAGCAGCGGCGCGTTCTGCCGAGGATGGCCGCCGCCCAGGACCTGTGGGCGCAGGGCTGGTCCGAGCCGGGCGCGGGCAGCGACCTCGCCGGTATCCGCAGCCGGGCGGTCCGCGACGAGGAGGCCGGGGGCTGGCGGCTGACCGGCCAGAAGACCTGGACGACTCGCGGCGCCTTCTGCACACACCTGTTCGGCCTCTTCCGCACGGACCCGGCGGCGGAGCGCCACCGCGGCCTCACCTACTTCCTCGTCTCCCTGGACGCACCCGGTGTGACCGTCCGCGGCTTCGAACGCCTCGACGGCGACGAGGGGTTCGCCGAGGTCTTCCTAGACGGCGTCCTCGTGCCGGACGCCGATGTGCTCGGCGGGGTCGGGGAGGGCTGGCGGGTGGCTATGGCGACGACCGGATCCGAGCGCGGGCTGACTCTGCGCTCCCCCGGCCGCTTTCTGCACACCGCCGACCGACTGCTCGATCTCGCGCGGGCGACCGGGCCCGGGGCGCATCGGGACCGGGTCGTTCAGTCGTGGATCGAGGCCCAGGCCTATGAGTTGTTCACCCTGGAACAGGTGACCTCGATCGTCGAGGGCCGGCAGGTCGGCGCCGAGTCCAGCCTGAACAAGCTGTTCTGGTCCCAGCTCGACATCGCCCTGCACGAGACGGCCGCCGACCTGCTCGGTTCCGAGGCCGAGGTCGACGGGCCCTGGAGCCGGGGTTTCCTCTTCTCGCTGGCGGGCCCCATCTACGCCGGGACGAACGAGATCCAGCGCAACATCGTCGCCGAGCGGCTGCTCGGCCTGCCGAGGAGGTGACCGTAGGCGATGCGTTTCGCCGTAACCGAACGGGACGCGGCTCTCGCCGAGGCCGCCGGTGAGGTGCTGGCCAAGCAGGCCGGTACCGAGCAGATCCGGGCCGGGTGGCCCGGTGGACGCGCCGAAAGTGTCGACGTCGTGTGGCGCACCCTGGCCGGGGTCGGTGTCATCGGCGCCCTGATCCCTGAGACCGCCGGGAGCTCCGGCGATCTCGGCCTCGGTCTCGACGAGAACGCGCTCCCGCCCCTGATGGAGGCCCTGGGCCGCGCCGGCCTGCCGGTTCCCGCCGCCGAGACGGTGGCCGTGGGCGCCCCCCTGCTCGCCGCCGCGGGAGCGCCCCAGCTCCCGTCCGTCATCGACGGATCGAGCCTGCTCACGGTGTCCTTCACACCCGATGCTCCGGTCCCCTTCGCCGCACGCGCCGAGTTGATCGCCGTAGCGGACAAGGACCGGCTGCGCCTGTACACGCGCGGCGAGGTGGAGACCGAGCCCGTCGGATCGGTCGACGGCTCGCGGCAGTCGGCCCGGGTCCGCGTCCCGGCGGGCGGTGGGCTGGTGCTGGCCGAGGGGCCCGCCGAGTTGGCGATCGCCCACCGGCGCGGGGTACTGGCCACGGCCGCCCTGCTGGTCGGACTCGCCGGGCGGATGCTCGAACTGACTGTGGCGCATGTCCGGGAGCGACAGCAGTTCGGTGTGCCGGTCGGTTCGTTCCAGGCGGTCAAACACGCCCTGGCCGATGTGGAGCTGGCGGTGCGGTTCGCCCGGCCGGCGGTCCTCGCGGCGGGTTGGGCCCAGGCGGCCCGGGATCCGGAGGCCGCCGTACGGACGTCGATGGCGAAGGTGCTCGCCTCGGAGGCCGCCAGGAAGGCAGCCCGTACGGCGATCCAGTGCCACGGCGCCATCGGGTACACCACTGAGTACGACCTCCATCTGTACGCCAAGCGGGCCTGGGCCCTGGCCGCGGACTGGGGCGGGCCCGCGGAGCACCGGGAGTTCATCGCGCGGCGGCTGGGACTCGCCGGGACGGCCGGCATCGTCGGTGAAGGAGCGGCAACATGAGCGGTATCTGTCGGGACCGGGTCGTCGTCGTCACCGGAGGGGGGCAGGGCCTGGGTCGTGAGCACGCCCTCGCCCTGGCGGCCGAGGGAGCACTGGTCGTGGTCAACGACCTGGGCGAGGCCGCGAAAGCCGTGGCCGAGGAGATCGGGGCCGCCGGGGGCAAGGCTGTCGCCGACCTGGGCGACGTCAGCGACTGGGGTTACGCGGAGCGGCTCATCGGGCGGGCGGTCGACGAGTTCGGCGGACTGCACGCGCTGGTGAACAACGCGGGCATCAACCGCGACCGGATGCTGGTGTCCATGACGGAGGCGGACTGGGACCTGGTCCTGAAGGTCGACCTCAAGGGGCATGCGGCACCGCTGCGGCACGCTGCCGCGTACTGGCGGGAGATGAGCAAGCAGGGCCGGCCAGTCGACGCCAGGATCGTCAACACCAGTTCCGGCGCTGGGCTGTTGGGCAGCGTCGGCCAGGGCAACTACGGCGCCGCGAAGGCGGGGATCGCGGCGCTCACCGTGATCGCCGCCGCCGAACTGGCCCGGTACGGCGTCACCGTGAACGCGATCGCGCCCTCCGCCCGCACCCCGATGACCGAGGCCGTCGAGGCGTTCGCCGAGCAGATGCGGGCACCGGAGTCCGGCTTCGACGCCCCGCACCCAGGCAACGTCTCGCCGCTGGTGGTGTGGCTGGCCTCGGCCGGGTCGGGCGATGTCACCGGCCGCGTCTTCGAGGTCGAGGGCGGCACGATCGGCGTCGCCGACGGCTGGCAGCACGGCCCCCAGCGGGTGCGCGACCGGCGCTGGACTCCCACCGAGATCGGCCCGGCGGTACACGCGCTGCTCACCGAAGCGCCCCTGCCGGCACCGGTGTACGGCGCCTGAACGCGGCCTGGGGATACTCGGGCCCGAACACCCGGCCGCCGAGCCACCACCCGCCGGCGTGCGGGGAAGGACGGCCCCCGCCGAGAACAGGAAAACCGCCGAAAACCACCCGGCGATACGCCCACTGCCCACCGAAGCGCCCTCACCCACACCGGTGTACGGCACCTGAGCACGCAGCCCACGGACAGCGCGGGCCCGAACACCCGGCCGCCGAGCCACCACCCGCCGGTCGGCGGGGGCCGGCGCGTGCGGAGAGTTCGGCCCGGCCCCTCCCACGTCGCCAGGCAGACCGGACCGGCGTCCCCACTCGGCCCGCCGCTGGTGGCCCGGCGGCCGTGCCGGGGGCATGCCGAACCACGGCGCCCCCACAGCGCGGCCGGAGGGAGTGGCCGCGTCAGCGGCCAGTGCGGATCAGCCCCGTCAGATAGCGCCACAGCGACGAACGCTGCCGTGCCGACGGGTCCGGGAGTTCCGTCTCGGCCGACGGGCCCGCCGAGTCGTACGCCAACCGCCGCTCGGGCACCGGGGCGAGTTCGTAGCGGACGGGCAGCGACCGCAGCCCGCGCATGAACGGCGAGGAGCGCCACGGCAGTTGGTCGACGGGGAGGGCGAGGTCCAGATGGGAGAACCGTTCGAACAGCCGGCCCACTCCGACCGACGCCACCGTCGACGCAAGTTCGCGGGCCGGGCACTGGCGCGGTCCGGCGCCCCAGGACAGGTGTGCCCGGGTGCTGACCGTGGTGCTCGGGCAGACGTTCTCGGCGAAGAGGGGGTCGGCGTGCGCGGCGGCGGAGGAGACCCACACCGGGTCGCCCGCCCGGATCGTGTAGTTGCCCAGCACGGTGTCCCTGGCCGCGAAGCGGGGCACGAAGTTGACCAGCGGCGGTTTACGCATGACGACCCGGTTCATGGTCTCCCGGACCATCCCGGCGGACAGGCTGGCCCGTACTCCGCCCTCGCCGGAGATGACCTCGACCACCGTGTTGGAGACGAGGATGCCGACATGGTCGGAGGTCATGCCCAGCAGCATGAACAGCTCGCGGGCCAGTTCGTCGACCGAGAGCCCCGGGTGCGCGGCTATCAGGTACGAGGGGAAGTCGTCCCCGGGCTTGTCCAGTTTCACCGCCGCGAGTTCGGCCAGTGTCGCGAGCAGCCGTTCCAGGGCGGGTTCCGCGTCCGGGCCGGCGTCCAGTACCCGCCACATGTCCATCAGGGCGTCGTCGCCCTGCGAGCCGGGGAAGCCCAGCAGACGGCTGGCGACCATGAGCGGAAGAGGCCGGGAGAACTGGGCTGACAGATCCGCCAGGCCCGTACCACCGCCCTGGCCCATCAGGCTGATCAGTTCGTCGGCGTATTCGGTGACGGCCCTCTTGAGCCGCTTCGCCTGCGGGTGGGCCGGATCCTGGAACGGTTTCAGCGCCACGTCCCATGCGGCCCGCAACGGCCGGTAGCCGGGGCCGCCCTGGATCAGCACATGGTTGACCTCAAGAGACGGTCCGAGCGGCCAGTCGGACGGCACTCTGCCCTCCGAGCGGGCCCGCCACCTCTCGAGTCCCTTGGGCCATCCGTCGTCGTCCTGCAGTACCTGGAGCGACTCCTTGTAGCCCAGGACCAGCCAGGCGGGCACGCCCAGCAGATCGACCGGTGCGACCGGGCCGTGCCGCTGCCGCAGTCGTTCGTACACGAGCGCGGGACGCGTTTCGTAGTCCCTGGTCAACAGCGGTTCAGGGGTCATCTCCTCCAGCCGTGTCTCGTCCAGGTCCACGGATCCGCCGTCGCCCCACTGGGATTTCATCTGCGCGCCGCCCCTCCAACACTCCCCGTACCGGCTCACGTTCAGCCGGTAGTTGGAAACGGTGGGGACCCTACCGCAGGGCGTACGGCGGAGTAACAACGGGGGCGCGACTCACAGGTACGAGCCCGCCGAAGGCGGCTTCCACATGGCCTCCGCGAGGCCTCCACACTGCCTCCACGCCCGGCTTTCAGGCCGCCGAGTATCCGAGCTGGCGCCGCATGTAGGGGGTCAGGAGGGTCTTGGCCTTGGCCAGGGTGGCGGTACGGCCCCCGAGGACAGCGGTCTCACCGCCGGGCACGGGCACCATGGTCACTCCGTCGGCGGGGCCGAACGGCACCACGAGCGGGGTGCGGTGGATCGGACGGTAGAAGCGCGGACGCCTGCGATGCCTGCCCGAACTCTGGAGGTAGGCACGGATGTTGTGTACGGCGAGGTCCGCCTGGGCGAGTGCGACAGGGGTGATCTTGAGTTCGCTCACGTCGTTCACGTCGCCCACCGCGAACACGTCCGGCCATCCCTGGACCCGGAGCGTGCGGTCGACCCTCACATGACCGGCGTCGTTCAGCCAGTCGCTGTGGCCGGCCATGCGCAGCCAGAACGTGTTGGGGGTGGTACCCGTGGCCCAGAAGGAGCGGTCGGCCTCGATGATCTGACCGTGGGCGTCGCGATAGGTGCCGAAGTCGTTGCCCGGCGACATGAAGGAGTCGAGCCGGACCTCCACGTCATGGGACTCCAGCCAGGCGCGGGCCCGCTTCCCGGCGCGTTCGCTGCCCGTGGCATGCAGCAGCGCCTGCCCCGAGTGGGCGAGGGTGACCCGGGCGTCGGGCCGGGCCAGACGGATCTCGGCGGCGAGTTCGACGCCGGAGGGCCCGCCACCGACGACGAGGAGATGATCCGCGGCGGCGATGTTCCGCTGGTGCTGGGCGAACGACTGGGCCGCCTCCTCGACGGTGGTGCCGGTGAACCGGGCCGGTTCCGGGTAGTCGGCGCCGGTGGCGATCACCACCACGTCGTACGGAAGGCGCTCGCCGGATGCCAGCACCACGTGCCGCTCGACGGTGTCGATACGGACCGCCTTGCCCACGACCATCCGGCCGTTGCTCAGCAGTCGGTCGTACGGGATGAACGGAGTGACCGTCCACGCGGGGTGCACTCCCGCCCGCAGAGAGGCGATACGGTGGAAAAAGACCTCCTTGCGGTCCACCAGCGTGACCCGCGCCGTCTCGTCCAGTCGTCGCGCCAGCCGTACGCCCGCATAGCCGCCGCCGATCACCACTACGTCGCCGTCGTGCACGCCGAGTCTCCTGTGCCTGTGGGGGAGCGAGCGCCGGGACGTGGGGGCCGTCGGCCACTCGACTGAGGCCGAGCCTAGCTCTTGAAACTTAAAGAGTCGATGAACTTCGGTGCGCATTCCGTGAAGTGACGGCCGGGACGACCGCCCTCGCGCCGCCCCCGCGAACACGCCGCGCCTGGTGGCGAACGGGGCGTTCCCGGCCGGATGACGGCCCGGTGACGGCCCCCCTTGCCCGCCGGTCCGGCGTAAGTATGGTGACCCCGTGAAGGCGCTGCTGTTGCCCAGTGAGCAGAAAGGTTCAACCAGGTGAGCTCCAGGATCCAGCCGACCGCCCAGGTCGACGAGACGGCCACGATCGGCGACGGGACGACGGTCTGGGATCTGGCCCAGATACGGGAGGACGCCCGGCTGGGCACCGGGTGCATCGTGGGCCGGGGAGCGTATGTCGGCCCGGGGGTGCGGATCGGCGACAACGTGAAGCTCCAGAACTACGCGCTGGTCTACGAGCCGGCGGTGCTCGGCGACGGGGTGTTCGTCGGCCCGGCGGCGGTCTTCACCAACGACTACTTCCCGCGCTCGGTGGACCCGGAGGGCCGGCTGAAGCGCGGTGGCGACTGGGAGGCCGTCGCGGTGGTCGTCGACGAGGGGGCTTCCCTGGGAGCACGTTCGGTGTGTGTGGCGCCGGTGCGCATCGGCCGCTGGGCGCTGGTCGCGGCGGGCGCCGTGGTGACCCGGGACGTGCCCGACTTCGCGCTCGTGGTCGGCGTACCGGCGCGAAGGATCGGCTGGGTCGGCCGGGCCGGCGTACGACTCGGCGAGCGGGAAGGCGAGCCGGGCGTGTGGGAGTGCCCCGAAACGGGCGCGCTGTTCGACGAGAAGGACGGCGAACTCGTCGAGCGCGCGTAACTTTTCAGTCTCACAAATCGCAAATCTTCGAACATCTACAGGCATAACATGTGTGCGAAGTATGCAGAGCAAGCACAATGAGCACACTGACCAGTGCCCAGGGGGGGTTACCGGGTGGATACGCCTGTGCCAAAAGCGAGGAGCGACAACCGCTCCGCCGCCGCATGGCTGATTTCTGACGCATGACGCCTGATTTCTGACGCCTGGCGTCCGAGTCTCCGGCGTCCGACGTCCGTTGTCCGTCGTTTGCTTCCGTCGCGCGCCCAGCTGCGCCGCGGCGATCACCAGTCTGTTCACCACAGGACCCACAGGGGGGTTGGTGTGCCCAAACCATGACCACAACACGTCTGGCAGCGCTCGGTCGTGAGGAACCGCCGCTGCTCGCGCTGGCCCAGCGCCTCCTCAGCGTCGCCGAGGCGGGACTGCCGTCGATGCTTCTTCCCGGCGGCGAGGCCTTCGTCTTCACCATGGCCGGGCGGGAAACCCCCGGCGGTTCCTGGACCCTGGAGCGGCGCGGGACCAGCACCCGGTACGCGGCCATCACCGTGCTGGGCGCCCAGTTCCTTCCCGAGGACCGCCAGCGCGCGGTGCTCGGCGGGCACACGGCCCAGGAGTTCACGGGACTGCTCGTCCAGTCACTGCCCACGGTGACCAACCTCGGTGACGCGGCGCTGATCGCCTGGGCCGCCGCCGAGACCGACCACCCCAAGCTGTCCGACGCCCTCGCTCGGCTGGACGCCCTGGACGACGAGAGTCGGCCGCAGTACACCGTCGAGGCGGCGTGGGTGCTGTCGGCGCTCGCCGCGGCTCGGCAGACGATGGATGTGGAGAGACGTTTCTCCGCAGCTCGGGACCGCCTTCTGCGGGCCCGCATCGGGGACAGTCCGCTGTTCCCCCACGCCACCGGGCCCGGCCTGGTGCCGTGGTACCGGTCGCATGTGAGCTGCTTCGCCGACCAGACGTACCCGCTCCAGGCCCTGGCCCGCGCACACGCGAGCGGCGACGGTGCCGGCGATCCGGAGGCACTGGCCGCCTCCGAGGCGTGCGCGGCCCGTATCTGCGAACTGCAGGGCGACGGCGGGCAGTGGTGGTGGCACTACGACGCGCGCACCGGCGGTGTCGTGGAGGGTTACCCGGTCTACAGCGTCCACCAGCACGCGATGGCGCCGACCGCTCTGTTCGATCTGACCGACGCCGGCGGCAGCGACTTCGGCGCGGCGATCCGCAAGGGCCTGCGCTGGATGACGGACGTACCCGAACTGGCCGCCGGGAACGCGGAGCCGATGATCCTCGACGAACTCGGCGTCACCTGGCGCAAGGTCTACCGGGGTGACCCGAAGAAGGCGGTGCGCGCCGCCCGAGGACTCGGCACCCGAGTCGCTCCGAACCTCCGGCTCAAGGCCCTGGACCGGGTGTACCAGCCCGTCTCCGTGGACCGCGAATGCCGGCCGTACGAATTCGGCTGGATGCTCCACGCCTGGCTGGGGAGACGAATATGAGCGAGCGCCGGACCCTGTTCGGGGTCGAGCTGGACCCGCTGACCATGGACGAGACCGTCGAGCGCTGCCTCGAAGCCGTCCGTGACGGCAGACAGCTGGAGATCGGCGTCGTCAACGCCGCGAAGCTGGTGAACATGCGGCGCGACCAGCGGCTCGCCGACGCCGTGTCCGGCTGCGATCTCGTCGTCGCCGACGGACAGGCCGTCGTCTGGGCCGGCCGGGTGCTGCGCGCCCCGCTGCCCGAACGGGTCGCCGGTATCGACCTGTTCCTGCGGCTGCTGACCGAGGCCGAGTCGGCGGGTATCTCCGTGTACTTCCTCGGCGCCAAGGAAGAGGTGCTGGAGGAGATGCTGCGCCGGGTGGCCGACCGCTTCCCCGGCCTGAAGGTGGCCGGCAGCCGGAACGGCTACTTCGACGACTCCCAGCAGGAAGCCATCGCCGGCGCGATCGCCGACAGCGGCGCCCAGATGCTGTTCCTCGGCATGACCTCGCCGAAGAAGGAGATCTTCACCGCCGCATACGGCGAACGCACCGGCGCCCGCGTCGTGCACGGCGTCGGCGGCTCCTTCGACATCCTCGCGGGGATCACCAAGCGCGCCCCCGAGGCCTGGCAGCGGCTGGGCGTCGAGTGGCTCTACCGCGCGCTGCAGGAGCCGCGCCGACTGGGCCGGCGCTACCTCACCACCAATGCTGCCTTTGTCCTCATGACGGCGCGGGAGTTCTTCCGGCCCACTCCGTCACCCGCTACCGCGAACAGGAGCCACTGATGCGCGTCGTCGTGGTCGGACAGGGATACGTCGGCCTGCCGCTGGCCATCCGCGCCGCCGAGGTCGGACACGAGGTGATCGGCTACGACGTCGACTCCCGGCGGATCAAGACCCTCGCCGCCGGTGAGTCGTTCGTCGAGGACGTGTCCTCCGAGCGGATCCGTGCGGCACTGGACAACGGCTCGTACCGCCCGAGCGAAGCGGCCCGCGACTGCGGCGGTTTCGACATCGCCGTGGTGACCGTGCCGACCCCGCTGCACGAGGGCACTCCCGACCTCCGTTACATCAGGGAGTCGGCGGTCACCCTCGCCCGGTACCTGCGCCCCGGCGCCACCGTCGTCCTGGAGTCGACTACCTACCCCGGCACCACCCAGGAGCTGTTCGCGCCGATCCTGGAGGACGGCTCGGGCCTGACGGCGGGAGCCGACTTCCACCTCGGGTACAGCCCGGAGCGGATCGACCCCGGAAACGCGGTCTGGGGCTTCAAGGAGACCCCGAAGGTCGTCTCCGGGGTCAACGAGGCCTCACTCAAGGCCGTTCAGGACTTCTACGCGCAGCTCGTCGACACCACGGTGCCGGTCAGTTCACCCAAGGAGGCCGAACTCGCCAAGCTCCTGGAGAACACCTTCCGGCATGTGAACATCGCGCTGGTCAACGAGATCGCGATGTTCGCCCACCACCTGGACATCGACGTCTGGCAGGCCATCGACGCGGCCTCCACCAAGCCGTTCGGTTTCATGAAGTTCACGCCCGGACCGGGTGTCGGTGGCCACTGCCTGCCGATCGACCCCTCGTACCTGTCCTGGCGGGTACAGCGTGAACTCGGCCAGAGCTTCCGCTTCGTGGAGCTGGCCAACGACATCAACAACCACATGCCCGAGTACGTGGCGCGCCGGATCAGCGACCTCTTCAACGAGAGACGTCGTTCCGTGAACGGCTCGCGCATCCTGCTGCTCGGTCTCGCGTACAAGAAGAACACCAGCGACGCCCGCGAGTCGCCGGCGCTGCGCATCTCCCAGCTGCTGCTCGACATGGGGGCCCAGGTCAGGGCAGCGGACCCGCACGTGGTCGAGAGTCTGCCGGTGGACAGTCGCCTGGTACGGGTCGAACTGACCCCGGACGAGCTGACGGCCGCCGATGTGGTGGTCCTGCTCACCGACCACGACAGCTTCGACTACGACCTCGTGACCGAGCACGCCCCCTTTGTCCTCGACTGCCGCCGCCGGCTGTCGTCGGGGCCCACGATCGAGGTGCTCTGAGCCATGCCGCGAATCGTCTGCGTCGCCGGGGCCCGCCCCAACTACATGAAGATCAAACCGGTGATGGACGCCCTGGAACGCCGGGGCGCCGAAGTCGTCCTCGTCCACACCGGTCAGCACTACGACCCTGCCATGAACGACGTGTTCTTCTCCGACCTCGGCATCCGCCCGCCCGACCGCTTCCTCGGGGTCGGCTCGGGCAGCCACGCCGAGCAGACCGGACGCGTCATGACCGCGTTCGAACCGCTCCTCGACGAGGTGTCCCCGGACATCGTCGTGGTGGTCGGGGACATCAACTCCACCCTGGCCTGCGCCCTGGTCACCGCGAAGGCCGGCCCGCTGCTCGCCCACGTCGAGTCGGGGCTGCGCAGCCGCGACTGGAGCATGCCGGAGGAGGTCAACCGGGTAGCCACCGACCGGGTCAGCGACTATCTGCTGGCCCCCTCCCCCGACGCCGCCGAGAACCTGCGCGCGGAGGGCTACCGGGACGATCAGATCCACCTGGTCGGCAACGTCATGATCGACACCCTGCTGGCCAATCTGGAGCGGGCCAGAGCCTCGGCCGTCCTGGACGAACACGGCCTGACCAAGGGCGAGTACGGCCTCGTCACCCTGCACCGGCCGGCCAATGTGGACGACCCGGAGGTGCTTACCGGGCTACTCAAGGCTCTGGGGGAGATCGCCGGCCGTCTTCCGCTGGTGCTGCCCGTGCACCCGCGCGCTTCGCGGCGGCTGGCCGAGATCGGCGTCCCCGGGGGCATCCGGCTCGTACCGCCCGCCGGATACCTGGACTTCATCGCCCTGCAGGACTCCGCCCGCGTTGTGCTGACCGACTCCGGTGGCATCCAGGAGGAGACCACCGCGCTGGGCGTGCCCTGTGTGACTCTGCGGGACAACACCGAGCGGCCCATCACCGTCGAGCAGGGCACCAATGTGCTGGCGGGCCGTGATCCGGCACGGATCGTGTCCACCGTGAACCGGGTGCTGGACGCTCCGCCCGCGCCGCGCAGACCCGAACTGTGGGACGGCCACGCGAGTGAACGCATCGCGGACGTGCTGCTGGAGGGGGGCACCGCGAACACGCGGCGGAGACCGACCGACCTGCCGAGAGCCGAGGATCGAACGTTCCCCATATGATCCGCTTGAAACACTTGCTCGTAGAACATTTGGCCGCAAGGGGGGACCACCATGGATCTCGCTGAGATCTTCCGGGTCATGCGCAGGCGCTGGTACGTCCTGCTGCCCGGACTGCTGCTGACCGCCGGTCTGGTGGCCGCCGTCGTGGTGGTGGTCCCGGTCACCTATCAGTCGCAGAGCACAGTGCAGCTCATGAACTCGGAGAAGGCCACCCGCGCGTATGACGGCAACCCCTTCCTCAGCACCCAGACCTCGCTGACCGGAATGGCCGACAGCCTGGCCCGCAACCTCAACTCCGACGGGTCGATCCGGGACCTCAAGTCCCGTGGTGCCAAGGGGAAGTTCGAGGCCAAGATCGCCGACAACGCCCAGGGGCCGCTCCTGTGGCTCACGGTCACCGGCACCGACAAGGCCTCCGTGCTGGCCTCGGACCGCATCCTGACCAAGTACGCGGGGGACCGGCTCAAGCAGTTCCAGGAACAGCAGTCGGTCGCCCCGAACGCCATGATTCGTATGTGGCCCATCGTGGACCCGCAGCCGCCGATGGCGCAGACCAAGACCAGGCTCGAATACATGATCATGGCCGGCGCCGGAGGCCTGGTCCTGACCCTGGCCGCCTCCTTCTACGTGGAGGCACGCCGCAGGCCGCGCCCGCAGGTGCAGTCGGAAGAGCCCGAGCAGCCGGCCGAAGTCCCCGAACCGGCGGCCGATTCCCGTGTCACCGCTCCTCGGCCGTCGGCCGAGGAGTCGCCCGCGGAACGGACCATCGCCCTGCGGACCCCGCCCGCCTGGGCCCGGTCCGCCGTGAACAGTCCCCCCGCGGAGCCGAGGACGGGACGGACCGCCACGGTCGTGGCACCCGCCGCCGAGCCGCTCGACGAGGAGTCGACTCATGGACAGCGTTCGCACACCGGACAGCGAGACCGCTGAACCGAGCGACACCCCCGCTCCGGCCACCGCCTCCCTGGGCGGAAAGGTCCGGTCCGCCGCGCGCTGGAGCCTTATCAACACCGTCGTGATGCGGCTGGGCAACTTCGCGACCGGCATCCTGCTGGCGCGCTTCGCCCTCGGGCCGGCGGAGTGGGGGGTCTACGGCATCTCACAGACCGTGCTGCTGGTCCTGCTGTCCGCGAACGAGCTGGGCGTGGGCCTGGCCATCGTGCGCTGGGAGGGCGACGCACGGCGGTTCGCGCCGACCGTGCTGACCCTCAGCGCCCTCTCCAGCGGTGTGCTGTACGTGGCGCTGTTCGCGGCGGCACCGACGGTGGCGGGCCTGCTCGGCTCGCCGGACGCCGCGGGCGTGCTTCGGGTGATGTGCCTGTGTGTGGTGATCGACGGAATCGCACAGGTACCGGCCGGCTTCCTCACCCGTGAGTTCGCCCAGGGCAGGCGGATGGTCATCGACGGGCTCAACTTCGTGGCCAGCACCGCGGTGACGCTGCTGCTGGCCTTCGAGGGCTGGGGCGCGATGAGCTTCGCCTGGGGAGCCGTCGCGGGGAACGTCGTGGCGCTGGTCGGCTGCGGGCTGGCGGCTCCGGGCACCCTGAAGTTCGGCTGGGACCCCGACCAGGCCCGGGCGCTGCTCAGGTTCGGGCTTCCGCTGGCGGGGGCGAGCATGCTGGCCCTCGCCGTCGTCAACGTCGACACCATGGTGGTGGGCGCGACGCTGGGCAACGTGGCTCTGGGCTTCTACGTCCTCGCCTTCAACATGTCCGGCTGGCCGGTACGGATCATCTCCGAGGCCGCCCGCCGGGTCTCCTTCGCCGGCTTCTCCCGGCTGGCGGACTCGCCGCAGGCGCTGGCCCAGGGCTTCAGCCGCGCGCTGGGTGTGGTGATCACCGGCACCGTCCCGCTCTGCGTCCTGCTCGCCTGCCTCGCGGAGCCGGCCATCGTGACGATCTACGGAGACCGGTGGGCCCCCGCCGCCGCGGCGCTGCCCTGGCTGATGGTCCTCGGCCTGATCCGCATCGGCAGCGAACTCGCCTACGACTGTCTGGTCGCGATCGGCCAGCGCCGGTCGCTCTTCCTGGTGCAGGGTCTGTGGCTGGCGGCGCTGGTCCCGGTACTGCTCGTCGCCGCCAGGCTCCACGGCATCGTGGGCGTCTCACAGGCCCATGTCCTGGTCGCAGGCGGCCTGGTGGTGCCCGTGTTCCTGGTCGCCCTCCGCCGTGGCGGCATCGGTTTCGGCCGGGTCGCCGCCGCCTGTGCGTGGCCCTTCTTCGGCGGGGCCGTGATGGCCGGGATCGTCCTCGGTCTGCAGCCCCTGCTCGGCGACGGGCAGCTCGCCCTTCTCGCCATCAGCGCGATCGCCCTGGCCGGTTACACGCTGTGCGTCCTGCCCAGCCGGGACTTCCTGCGCGGCGTCGGCCGCGGCGACCGGCCCCACCGCGGCCGGCACCGGTCCCCCGCACCCGTCCGGCACCCCCAGAAGGACATGAGGTGAACCCGATGTCACGGCGCATCAGCCGGAACTCGCTCATGGGACTGCTGCTCGCGGCCCTGCTGGCGGTCCTGGGCTCGGCCTGCTCGGGATCGGACCGGTCCGTGTCGCAGGACTGCGCGAAGGACGGGCCGACCTGCGGTACGAACCGGTCCTCGGCGTCACCGAGCCCGGATCCGTCGGCCACGGTCGGCGAGGCGACGAGCAGTCCCACCGCCTCGCCGTCCCCGACGGTGAAGCCCACACCGACCAAGGCGCCCACCGCGACGAAGAAGCCCGAGGCGACGACGGGTGCCACCAGCGCGCCCGGCGCACCCGCGGCCAGGACCAACTGCGCCTCGCCCGGCGCCTGCGGCTTCCCCGACGCCGACACGACCGGTCCGCGCGTCGCCCTCAAGCCCAAGAAGAGCGGCTACTGGGCGATCCGTACCGACGGGCTCGTCATCCGGGGCTGGGACATCACCGGCACGCTCGACATCTACGCGAACAACGTCACCGTCATCGACACCAAGATCACCTCGGACAGTTGGTGGGGCATCAACCTGCGCCCCGGATACAGCGGCCTGAAGGTGCTGCACTCCACGATCACGGCCGTACCCGGCAAGGGTCCGGACAACGGCGGCGTGGACTACGCGGTGTCGAACATGGGGGTCAGCTCCATCGAGGTCGGCTGGTGCGACGTCTCGGTGTTCGGGGACGCCCTGTCCATGGGGCAGGGGAACCTGCACGACAACTACGTGCACGACATCGAGCCGTTCATCAACCTGGGCGGCGAGTGGCAGCACACCAACGCGGTGATCAGCGGCGGCGGCAACACCGGGCACCTGATCATCCGCCACAACACCCTGCTGAACCCGACCAGCCTCAAGCAGGGTGCCTCGGGCAGCATCGGCCTCTTCGCCGACACCGGGGTGGTCCGCAACGTCACCGTGGACGACAACTGGATAGCCGGCGGCGCGTACGCTCTGTACGGCGGTGACACCGGCGCCACCGGAATCAGGGTCACCGACAACATCTTCTCGACGGAGTACCACCCCGGATCCGGCGGCTACGGCGTGGTCGCCCACTGGAACGCGGGCGGCGCCGGGAACGTGTGGAGCAACAACCGGATGTCCGACGGCCGCCTGGTGAAGCCGGAGCCGTCGTCGTGAGCGGGGTGGTGCGCGCGGTCGCACGGGCGCCCTGGACCCTGCTCAAGTCGTTGTTCGGCTGGCTGGTGCTCTTCGAGGTGCGGAACAAGGTCCTGCTGGCCCCCACCGCGGTGCGGCTGCGCCGGATCGAGGACGCCGAGACCCGGCGGCTGGCCGCCGGCCTGCCGTCGCCGCCCTCGGCGCTCGTCGCCACGGTGATCGCCACCCACCGACGCCCCGAGGCGCTGCGTGCCGCGGTCCGCTCGGCTCTGGACCAGACCGTGTCCGACCAGGTCGTCATCGTGGTCGACGACGGCGCCGGCCTGGCCGAACTCCCCGACGATCCAAGGCTGTTCGCCGTCTCCCTGGCAGCCAACACCGGGGTCGCGGGAGTCGTGCGCAATGTGGGTATCCGCCTCAGCCGCTCGCGGTACGTGGCGTTCCTCGACGACGACAACCTCTGGGAACCCGACCACCTGGAACGGGCGCTGGCGGTCCTGGACTCCCCGGGCGGGCCCGACGGCGTCTACACGGCACTGCGCCGCGTCCTGCCCGACGGCAGCGAGAAGGACGTCCTGTCGGTGCCCTACGACCGGCGCAGGGCGGCCCGCGAGTCCTTCCTGGACACCAACGCCTTCGTCGCCCGGCGCGATCGCTCCCTGCGCTTCAGCCGGCTGCGCCGGACACCGGAGGTGATGCCCCGCGAGGACTGGGAGCTGATCCACCGGTACGCGCGTGGGCACCGGGTGCTCCATGTACCGCATCCCACCGTCCGCTACCTGGTGAACCCGGCCAGCTTCTACACCCAGTGGTGACAGCGGGATGAACCGGCCCTGCTGCTCCGACCATCGCCGCGTCGGCCACTGCTCCACCGACCGTTGCTCCGCCGACCGTTGCTCCCTCGACGGTTGCTCCTCTCCCGTTCCGAACACAGGTGGTTGATCCCATGCCCCGCTCCCGCGCCCTCAGGAACAAGTTCGTCGACGCGCCCGGCTCGCTGGGCGAACGCATGCGCGTCGCCCGCTGGGAGCGGTTCCGGCGCTGCTTCCCCGGCATCGAGAACATGAGCGTCCTCGACCTGGGCGGGACGGCCGAGATGTGGCTGCGCGCACCGGTGCGCGCGAAGCACGTCCACCTGATCAACCTGGAGGAACACCCCGCCGAACTCCCGGACTGGATCACCGCGGAGGTCGCCGACGTCACCGACGAGACGGTCGCCGCCGAGCTGAGCGCCAACGGCGGTTACGACCTGGTGTTCTCCAACTCGACCATCGAGCACGTGGGCGGCCACAGCCAGCGCCGCAAGTTCGTCTCGGCCGTGGAGTCCCTGGCGCCGCTGCACTGGATCCAGACGCCGTACCGCTACTTCCCCGTCGAGCCCCACTTCGTGGCGCCCGGCTTCCAGTTCCTGCCGCTGGCCGCGAGGGCCCGTCTCGTGCGGCGCTGGCCGCTCGTCCACAGCCGCCCCGACAGCCCGGAGTCGGCGATGGACGCGGTGATCAACATCGAGCTGCTGACCCGCACCGAAATGCGTTACCTGTTCCCCAGGTCGGTGCTGCTCAGCGAGCGGGTGCTCGGTGCCCCGAAGTCACTCATAGCCGTCAGAACGGAGCCCGTATGCTGAACAACCTGATCAACAGACATGACGCGGACCGGTTACTGCGCAAGGTACGGCGACTGGAACTCGACCCGGTACTCGCCAAGTTACGGGTGCGGGGCGGCGCGCGGGTGGTGCGGCACTGGTCCCAGGTCGACCCGTCGCTGACCGAATGGTGGGCGATACCGGCGGTCGTCAAACGCTGGAACCTGCTGATGACCGGCGATCCCGACACCTCCTTTCCCGAGTACGTGGCCGCCGAGCACTTCGCGCCCCGCACCGATCTTCGCGGCCTGTCGCTCGGGTGCGGCACCGGCGGCAATGAGCTTCTCTGGGCGAGGACCGGCGCCTTCTCCCTTCTGGCGGGCGTGGACGTGGCGCCCGAGCGCATCGCCTTCGCCACCCGCGCCGCCGCCGAGCACGGCCTCGCCGACGTCCTGCGCTTCCGGGTCACCGACGTCAACCGGATGACCGCCGACGGGGAACGCTTCGACGTACTCCTCGGCCTCCAGTCCCTGCACCATTTCGACGACCTCGACGCCGGCCTGCCGAGGCTTGCCCAACTCATCGAACCCGACGGCATGTTCGTGATCGACGAGTTCGTGGGCCCCACCCGGTTCCAGTGGACCGACGGTCAACTGGATGCGGCGAACGTCATGTTGGCCCAGCTCCCCGAGGAGCGGCGGCGCCAGGCCGACGGCCGGATCAAGCGCCGGGTCGTGCGGCCCAGCAGGCTGTCGATGGTGCTGGACGACCCCTCGGAGGCGGTGGACGCGGCGGCGCTGCTGCCGTGCCTGCGGCGCGAGTTCGACGTCGTCGAGGAACGACCGTACGGGGGCACGGTGTTGCACATCGCGTTCTCGGGGATCGCACACAACTTCCGTGACCAGCAGCCTGAGACGCTGGCGCTGCTGGAACGGTGCTTTGCCGCGGAGGACGCGGTGCTTTCTGATGTGGGGCACGATTTCGTGGCCATGGTGTGTCGGCCACGGAGGGCTGGCCAGCCAAGGAGGTTGCCGCTATAGGTTGTCGGACTTCTGCGGCGGCGTCGTGGCTGGTCGCGCAGTTCCTCGCGCCCCTTTCAGGGGGCCGGGGTCTTGTTCAGGGCGCCCGGTGTCGCCAGTGCGGTTGCCGCCGCGCGGGCGGCCGGGCGGCCCAGGGCCGCGCGTGAGGTCTCCCGGAGGAGGACGGCGGAGCGGAACGCCGCCGTGGCGAGGGGGCCGTGGCGCCTGCGGTACAGGCGGACCCGGTTGAGGGTGAGGATGGTCCAGAGGCGGGGCGACACCTGGGAGTCGCCGCCCAGGTGGACGGCCTCGGCTGTCGGCTCCAGCTGGGTGGCGTAGCCCAGGTCCCGCGCGCGCAGGCAGTACTCGGTCTCCTCCGAGTAGAGGAAGAAGGACTCGTCCCACAGGCCGCAGGCGGCCAGACAGTCCCCCGAGACGGCCATGAGGGCGCCGGTCGCCCAGTCCGCGCGCGTGGACCGCTGATACGCGGCGGGGTCGGTCACCAGCTCACTCAGACGCGGGAAGCGCCCGGCGCGGGTGTTTCCGATGAGTGCCTCGCCGAGCGCCCGGGTCACACTCGACTCACGGCGCAGCGAGCGGTGGGGCGTGTCCCGGCCCTCTTCGTAGAGGAGGGGTACGGCGATCCCGACGCCCTGACCGAGACTGTCGACGAGGCGTTTGGCGCAGCCCTCCCGCATCCGGATGTCGGGGTTGCAGATCAGCACGCTCCCGTACTCACCGGCAGCGCCCAGTGCCGCGTTGACCCCGGCCGCGTAGCCGGCGTTGCGGCCGGTCTGGACGACGGTGGCGTCGGGGGCCAGTGTCCTGAGCACCTCGACGGTGTCGTCGGCGGAGTCGTTGTCGGCGACGACGAGCCGCCAGTCGAGGCCGGCCATCCCGTCGGGCAGCGCGGCGAGGAACCCGGGGAGCACTGAGGCGCTGTTCCAGGTGACGACGATGACGGCGACAGGACTCATCGGGACTCCGCGAGTTGGGGGGCCTGGGCCTCGGATGCCTTACGGGGCACGGGGACCGGGACGGCTTCGTCCGCCGATGCCGCTGCCTCGACCGGTGCCTCGGCCGCCTCGCGGCGGATGAAGCCGAGGTAGCTGCCGCCGGCGCCCAGGGTCAGGAAGAACATCCCGGCGTACATGGGGAAGCTGAGCGCGTCGAAGGTGGCGCTGATGACCAGGGCGACCAGTGCCGAGGCGAGGAACGCCTGTCCGAGTTCCCGGTCCGACTCGGTGCGGGCGATCCGGCGGATGGCACCGCCGGTGTGGATCCCGGTGACGAACAGGGCGAGCAGCGCGACGAGTCCCACGATGCCCATCTCGGCCAGGGTCAGCATGTACTGGTTGTCGGTGAAGAAGTACAGGTCGGGGGTGAAGGTGCCGAACCCACGGCCGAACCAGGGGTGTTCGTCGAGATAGGGGACGATCGCGCTGTACTTCACCGTGCGCGCCTGGGTGCTGCTGTCGGAACCGGCGAAGAAGGTCGCGAACAGGTTGGTGATGGTGCCGATCAGCCCCGGAATTATCACCTTGAAACCGGCCACCGACCCCAGGGTGATCCCGATCGCGGCCCAGCGGCGCCCCGGCTTCCAGCGGGGCACCATCACCAGGATCACGATGGCGGCACCGATGATGGACGTCCTGGACACCGTCAGCGGAAGCGCCCCCGCCATGATCGCCACCGGGGCCCAGCGGCGCAGCGCGCCGGCGTGACGGCGTACCGGATCGAACGCCTGGTGGACGGCGAAGGGAACCAGGATGGCCAGCATCCCGCCGAACTCCAGCGGGTGGGCCGTGGTGGAGCGCGGGCGGGTGAACGAGCCGCGGTCCATGGCGCTGATCCCGGCGGTGCTGGACTGCAGGCCGGGGATGTGGATGGAGTCGGCGATGTTGGTCGCCGCGAAGAAGTCGTAGTAGCCGATCAGGGCGACCACCGTGCCCAGGACGACGAGCCGGCGCATCAGGGTCTCCAGCCGGCCGCGCTCCTGGATGCCTGCCGAGGCGAGCACCACCAGTGCCACCCACACGCCGAGCCCGATGAGCCCCCGGTCGGCCCCGAGAACCTCCTCGTGCGAGCTGTCGCGGCTCGCGTCCGCGAGGTACGACAGCAGTACCGCGACGGCGAGGAGGCACATCGCCACGCGCGGCAGCCTGGTGCCCTCGGCGGGACGGATACGGCCGCCGAGCCAGGTCGCGAGATACCAGAGGAGTCCCAGCAGGGCGAAGACGTTCGCGGGGGTGCCGACGCCGCCCAGCGCGGGCAGGGTGAGGTTCGACGGGACGAAGAAGGCCAGCACCAGATAGCCGGTGAGGATCGTCGTGGCGTCCAGCTTCCGCACCAGCAGGCCCCTGGGCGCCCGCTCGGGGGGCTTGACACGATGGCGCCGGGGAACGTACCCGGCCGTGGCACGACCGCGCCGACGGACCACCGCGACGCCCTCGGCCAGGATGGACAGCAGGAACGCGCTGACCATCCCGACGATGAGCACCGACGCGATGTTCTGGTAGCGGGCCTTCGACTGCGAGACCGGTGTCTGTGGCAGCACGACCGGCGCGGCCTGCACGGAGTACCTGGCCGGCACCTTGGAGGCGGCCTGCAGGGCCTTCAGCTGCTCCCCGGTGAAGTTGGTGAGGGTGGTGGTCTCCCGCAGCACCTTCGCCCGGTCGGTGCCGGTGACGCTCAGGGTGAGCAGCGGGCTGTCGGCCTCGGGCGCGAATCCGGCCGTGTAGCGGTCGGTGACGCCGCGGGAGTGCAGTTCCTTGGCCGAGTCGCTCGACTGGAGCGTCCTGATGAGCACGTCCGCCGTGACGACGAGCGAACCGCCCGCGTTCGATATGGGGTTGCCGAAGGTAGGTGCCAGATCGGCGACCGCGGTGGAGTCGAGCAGCGTGACGGAACTCTGCGACTCGTAGGACACCGGGATGGTCCGGTACAGATATCCGCCCGCGAACAGACTGAGCAGGGTGAGAGGCACCATGAAGTACCAACGCCTGCACATGATCGCCCAGATGTCGCCAAGGCTCATGACTTCTCCCCCCGGCCCGGTGCCGCGTGACCGGACGTCCGGGCTCCGGCCAAGCATAGGCCTCGCGATCTGGTGGCGATCCGCCCCCGCGCCTGCGAGGATCGGTGCCGACGGAAGGAATCCCCGTGTCGCCCCGTGACGTCGCCGAAGCGCTGCTCCGCCGCTGGTATGTGCTTGTTCTCGCGCTTTTGCTGACGGCGGCCGGGGCCTACCCCGTGATCCGTCCGGCCCCGGAGTACCTGAGTTCGGCGGTCGTGGTCCTCAAACCGCCGGTGACGGGGAACCAGCCGAACCAGCTGACGAATCTCCAACCGCCGCTCGCCACCCTCTCGTACGGTGTCATCCAGCAGCTCGAATCGCCCGCCGGACGCAGGGAACTGAGCTCCACGGGCGTCCACGGCAGGTATCAGCTGATCCCGCGCAACAGCGGCACCAGCGCGACGCCCGCCTATCTGATCCCCTCGCTGCAGATACAGGCGCGGGCGGCCGACCCGGTGGCGGCCGACACGGCGGTCCGCCGGATCATCGGCGTCTACGCCGAACACGTCGCGGACATCCAGGAGGCGCAGGGGATCTCGGCGGCCGCGCGGATCAACGCCTCTGTGCTGGTCGCCCCGAGCGCGGCCCAGGTGCTCGGCACCAGGAGCCGCGTGCTGGCCGGTACGGCCCTGCTGGGCGCGACCGCCGCGCTGCTGAGCGCGCTGTGGTTCGACCAGTACGCGCTGCGCCGCAGGAGCAGGAAGGGCGTCTCGCCGGACGCGCGTCACCACCCGGGCGGGATTCCGGTGACGGGCTGAGCCCCGCAGCGGGCGCGCGGCACCTCGGCGCCGGTCGGTCGCGGTCCTCGGACTGAACGGGAGCATCAGATGCCGCGGCGCTTCCACGACTCCCACCACAGCCACTCCCGCCCGCGTTCGGCCACCGCCGACCACACCAGTGGCTGCAGGTACGGCATCGTCTTCGCTCCGATCCGCTGTCTGAGCCGCAGCGCGCGGTACTCGGGCAGCGCCTCGAACGACGGGAGGCACTCCTCCGCGAAGGCCACCAGTTCGTCGACCGGGACGACCTCGGTGCGTCCCCGGTCGTAGGCGCGGTAGGCGCGGCGCAGTGCGAAGCGGGCGAGGCGGGTGTGCACGGCCTCCGCGAGCCGGTCGGCCTGGGGCAGCAGGTCGGCGCACTTGTCGAGTACGGAGTCGTAGGCGACGAGGCGTTGGCGCAGGTCGTCGAGCTGGCCGCCGAAGTCGGTGGTGGACATGTTGTTGCCGTGGACGCGGTAGAAGGCCTGGTCGGCCCCGCGTACGTAGCCGACGTCGGCGCGGGCGGCGAGCCGCATCCACATCTCGATGTCGCCGGCGTGGGGAAGCGTGGGGTCGTAGCCGCCGACCTCGCGCTGGAGGCTGGTGCGGACGACGACCTCGGGTGAGGTGATGCAGCCGGTGCCTTCGCGGAACCGGCGGTCCAGCCACCAGTGTCCGGGGTAGACGGTCGAACCGGTGCCACTGGTTCGGGCCTTGGGCAGCGGGCCGCCGTGCTGGAAGCGCAGGGGGCGGCCGTAGGCGAACCCGGCCTCCGGGTGGGCGTCGAGCAGGGCGGCGGCGCGCACCAGCGCGCCGGGGACCAGCCGGTCGTCGGCGGAGAGGAGAGCCACGTAGTCGCCGTCCGCCCATTCGAGGAGGCCCTCGTTGTAGGTGGCGATGTGGCCCTTGTTGGTCTCGTGGACGCGGACCTGGATGCGTGAGTCGGAGGCCGCCAGTTTGAGCGCGGTCTCCGCCGAGTCGTCGGGAGAGGCGTCGTCGATGATGAGTACCCGGACGTCAACGCCGTCCTGCTCGTCCAGGACGCTGCTCACGCAGTCGGCGAGGAAATGGCCGTACTTGTAGCACGGGATCACGACACTGACGGTGCTCATCGGTTGGGAAAGCCAATCCCCGGCGGTGGCCTCCCGCGAGTGTGCGGGAGGCCACCGACAGTGGGTTGTGGTCGGTCAGTTCTTCTTGCGGACGGTCTTGCTGGTGAGGGTCCAGACCCGGGCCGTCACCGTGTGGCGCTGCTTGTCCAGGGCCGTGACCGTGATCTTGAACCGCGTGCCGTCCGGCAGCGGGGCGGACAGGTGGACGGACACCTTGTGGGTGGCCCGGTTGTAGGAGACGACGGCCTTGACCTTGAGCTTCCCGGCGGCCGCGGCCTTGGCGCCCGGCAGGACGGTCACTGTCGCCTTCACCGTGGACAGCTTGGCCGTGCTGGGCAGGGCCGCGACCAGCGCGTGGTCCGCGTCGGCGGTGTGCGCCAGCGAGGAGCTGGTCACCTCCGAGGAGGACGTGCCCGACGTCAGCGACGCGGACGGGTTGTCGGCGGTGAAGATCGGGCCGACCCAGTAGTTCGCGGATCCGTAGGAGCCGTTGGGGAAGGCCACGTCACTGCCGTACCGGTACAGCCCGTTGTGGGCGGTACTGATGTCGGCGGTGGCGGTCAGCGGGTAGGACTTGTGGGCCGACGCGAAGTAGCCGCCGTCCACCGCGTAGTTGCCGTTGGGCGCGTGGTAGGAGACGACGTACGCCGTGTCGGCGCTGATCGCGACCGGGGTCGCGAACGTCATCGTCTGCCAGCCGGAGGCCGACTCGGTGGTGAAGGTGCCGGTGGCGAGGAGCGTGCCGTCGGCGGACCAGAGGCTGCCGGTGTGGGTGCCGGTGTTCGTGGCGCCCTTGTAGAAGGTGACACCGGTGACCCAGCCGCTCGCCGAGGACTGGAACCTGGTGCCCAGTTCGAGGGAGTTGGGGTCGTCGGTGACGGCCGTCCTGGCCGGCACGGTGCTGGTGTTCCACAGCGTGCAGGGGCAGGTGACCGCGGGCGGGGTGGAGCTGGTGGTGAACGACCACGTCACCGGGGCGGTCATGGTGTTGCCCCACAGGTCGGAGGCCTGGACGGAGGCGGTGTACGTGGTGTGCAGCTCCAGTTCCGTCGACGGGGTGAACGTCGCCTTGTTCGACGCGGGGAGCGTGACGGTGCCCGGCACGGTGTTGCCGTTCGGGTCCTTCAGGGTGAACGCCAGGCCCTCGGTGTCGATGGCGTGGTCGAAGACGGCGGACACGGGTGCCGTGATCGACGCGCCGGTGGCGCCTGACGTCGGGGACGTCGAGGTGACGGCGGGCGGGGTCGTACTGGCCCCGGCGGTGTCCAGCACCACGTCGACCCAGTAGTTGCTGCCCGAGGACGCCGAGGACGGGAAGGCGCTGGTCGAGCTGTAGCGGTAGACGCCGTTGCCGCCGTCGGTGCCCGACTGGAGCGCTGTCAGCGGGGCCAGGCCGGCCGCGCTGTTGGAGAAGTAGCCGCCGTCGTAGGAGTACCCGCCGTTGGGGGCGAAGTACGAGGCGACATAGGTGGTGTTGGCCTTGACGGTCACCGGGGTGGCGAAGTTCAGCTGCTGCCAGCCGGAGGCCGTCTCGTTGGTGAAGGTGCCGGTGGCCAGGCGGGTGCCGGAGGCGCTCCACAGGCTGCCGGTGTGGGTGCCGGTGTTGGCGGGCGACTTGTAGAAGCGGACGCCGGTGATGGAACCGGCCACCGTGGTACGGATCTTGACGCCGAGCTCCAGCGGGCCGTTGTCACCCGCGTTGAGGGTGCCGGGCACCGCGGTGGCGGGCCAGACGGTGCAGGGGCAGGCCTGCGGGCCGACGGTCACCGGGCGGGTGGTGACGGCACCGATGTTGACGCTGTCGTCGACCGCGCGGACCTTGATGGAAGCGGAGCCCGGGGCGGTCGGTGTCCAGCTGTAGGTCCAGGACGTCAGTCCGGTGGCGGCGTTCCAGGTGGTGCCGCCGTCGGTGGACACCTCCACGCGGGCCACCACGCCCCCGGAGTCACTGGCGGTGCCACTGATCGTGACCGGCTTCAGTGCCGGGACGGTGACCCCGGAGGCCGGGCTCGTCACGGTGACGGCCGGGCCGGTGGTGTCGGTGGTCGCCGTGGCGGAGACGAGGTTGCTCTGCAGGGTGAGCGGCTGGACGCCCATGTCGGCGAGGACGTTCACCGTCGCCTGCTGCATCCGGGCGTCCTCGGTGACGACGACGTCATCGGGGTCGTACACCGGAAGGTTGGTGAGCCCCCACGACCACTGCACGGTCCCCGCCCCGAACACCAGGGCTCCGGAGTCCTGGTCGCGGAACTCGACGAGATTGTGCGTCGCCGTGCCGTTGCCGTACATGTTGCCCCAGTCGAGGCGGTACTTGCCGTCGTTGATGTCCACGGTCGTGGACGACACGTCGATGGCTCCGGCGGGCCTGGTGGCGTTGTTGAGGTCGCTGTCCCACTCGTAGCCGAGGGTGCCGGTGGGGAAGGTGGCGGTCTGGCCGGACGTGAGGTTGGCGATGGAGGTGTTGCGCCAGATCCGGTTCTTGCCGTACGAGCCGGGGACCGTGATCGCGTCGGCGCGGTAGCCGTTCACCGTGAACATGGAGCCGGTGAGGATGTTCGGCGGCTGGTAGGTCTGACCGTAGGAGGTGCTGGTCGGGTCCATCCAGGTGCCGGTCCAGGTGCCGCTGGGGTCGGCGATGCCGTTGCCCTGCGACATCTTGGTCATCTTGTAGCAGACCAGGGTGCGGTTCGCGGTGCTCGTGCCGTCGTTGCTGGCGGCGAGCCGGGTCTTCCAGAAGACCTCGTTGCCGCTGAAGAAGGCCTGCTTGACGCCTGCTTTCCGGGCCGCCAGGACGTTGGAGTACTGGCTCTGCGTCCAGTACTCGTCATGGCCGGAGGAGAGGTACACCTTGTGCTTCGGCAGCAGGGTCGCGCCGTTGGTCGACACGTCCACGCCCGACAGATAGCTGACGTCGTAGCCGTTGCGCTCCAGCCAGGACAGCATCATGAACTCGGAGCCGTAGATGCCGTTGTCACCGCCGATGTCCAGCGGCCGGTTGTAGCTGACCTCGTAGGCGCGGCCGTCGGGCGCGGGTCCCGCGCCCCCGTAGAGGTCCTGGCCGCCGTAGTCGTTGTAGGCCTGCCAGGTCTGGTCGCTGGTCTGCACGACGATGTCCGAGGTGCTGGAGTCCTTGCGCACGACGAACGGGTACGGCATGACGCCGTCGCCGTCGTTCTGCGTCAGGTTCGCGATGTACAGGCCGGACACCGCGTCGCTGGGCACCGTCCAGTTCACGGTCACGGGCCAGTTGCCGCAGTCGACCAGGCCGGTGCTGCTCTTCGTGGTGCAACTGGCGGGGTTCGCGCCGTAGTTGGCCGGATAGTTCACGGCCACCTGGGCCGCGGTGGATATCAGGCGCGCCCCGTCGCCGTTGTACCAGCCCAGCCGGTAGATCTCGACGTGGTACGTGACCGGTGACTGGATCTTGAACTGGACGGTGTCACCGGCCTGGACGCTCTCCTTGGTGGAGAACCCCTTGATGCCACCGTAGGCGTTGGGCGCGTACCAGTCGGACATGGGGCTGCCCGTCTTGGAGTTCTCGCAGACGACCGGGTTCGAGCCCGTGCCGCACGGATCGGAGACCGCCGCCTGGGCGGGCAGGGCCTGCGGAAGCACCGCCCATATCAACGCTGCTACGACGGCGAGGCGCCCGCCCCGGATCCGTCTGCTCCATCTGTTCATGTGTACCTCTCAGCCGTGCTGTGCACTGTGCAGGGCCGACCCATGGAGTCGGGGTGGAGCGTGATGTGGGGGCCGATCAGCTGTCGAGCGCCGTGGTGAGCGTGTCCACGACGCGTTGTTGCTGTTCGGGGCTTATCTGGGGGAAGAGCGGCAGCGACAGGATCCGGTCCGCCGCCTTCTCGGCGTGGGGGAAGTCGCCCCGGGCGTGGCCGAGATGGCGGTACGCCTCGGTGAGGTGGACGGGAGCGGGGTAGTGCACCCCGGCGCCGATGCCCTCCGCGTTGAGCTTGCCCACGAGGTCGTCGCGGTCCGTGCCGGAGACCTGGACGACGTACAGGTGCCAGACGTGCAGGTTGCCCGCGGCGGTGGCCGGAAGCACGACGCGCCCGGCGGCCGCCAGGTCGGCGAGCAGCTCGTCGTAGCGGGCCGCCGCCGACCGCCGGGCCGCGTTGCCGTCCGCGAGCCGCGCCAGTTTCGCCCGCAGGACGACGGCCTGCAGCCCGTCCAGCCGGCTGTTGAACCCGGGGACGTCGTGGCGGTACTTGGCGACGCCGCCGTGGTTGGCGATGGCGCGGATCAGGTCGGCCGACTCCTCGTCGTCGGTGAGGACCGCGCCCGCGTCTCCGTAGGCGCCGAGGTTCTTGCCCGGGTAGAAGCTGGTCGCGGCGATCCCGCCGCTGCCCGGTGACCGGCCGTCGCGGGTGGCGCCCTGGCACTGGGCGGCGTCCTCGACGACCCGTACGTGGTCGGGCAGTCGGGCGGCCAGGTGTGTCACTTCGGCCATCTGCCCGTACAGGTGCACCGGCACGACCGCGCGGGTGGCGGGGCCGACCGCGTCGAGGGCGGCCTGCGGGTCGAGCAGGTAGGTGTCGGGCAGACAGTCGGCGAGGACGGGTCGTGCGCCGATCCTGGCCACCGCGCCCGCGGTGGCGATGAAGGTGTTGGCGGGTATGACGACCTCGTCGCCGGGCCCGACCCCGCTCGCGCGCAGGGCGAGTTCGACGGCGTCGGTGCCGTTGGCGACGCCCACGCAGTGCGCGACACCGCCGAAGTCGGCGTACTCGCGCTCGAAGGCCCGCACCTCGTCGCCGCCGATGAACGCGGTGTTGGCCAGGACTCGTTCGAATCCGGCCCGTACCTCGTCGGCGACCTCCTCGTGGGCCGCTCTCAGGTCCACAAGCGGTATCTGGTTCATCTCAGCGGTCCCCCCACTGTTGTTCGTGTCGCGAGTTCGTCGAGCGCGGGCGCCGCCGCCTCGCGCAGCCGCCGGGCCGGGCTCCCCACCCAGACCTCGCCCGGCGGCACATCGCCGAGCACGGCACTTCCCATCCCGATCAGCGACCAGGCGCCGATCACCGTGCCCTCCCTGACCAGGGCACCGGAGCCCACATAGGCGCCCCGTTCCAGCCGCACTCCCCCGCCCAGCCGGACGCCGGAGGTGATCGTAGCGAAGTCCTCGACCACGTCGTCATGGGTGAGGACGGCCTGTGGCATCACCGCGACATGCGCGCCCACCCGCACAGCGGCGGTCAGGACACAGTGCGCGAGCAGCACCGAGCCCGGGCCGACCTCCGAGGTCGCCGACACCGACGCCGTCGGGTGGATCACCGTGGCGTAGCGGTCGGCGGGCAGACCGAGCCTGCGGACCAGCCGGGCGCGGGCCGCGTAGTCCCGGGGATTGCCGACGCAGATCACGACCCGTGCCTCGGGCAGGTCGTGGACCAGGTCGCAGCCGCCGAGTACGGGCACACCGTCCACCTCGGTGCCGTGCAGGTCGGAGTTGTCGTCGAGGTGCCCGAGCAGCTCGATGTCACCCGCGTCCCGTACGGCCTGGGCGGTCTCCCGGGCGAAGCCGCCCGCGCCGATGATCAGCAGTCCGCTCATCTTCGGGCCTGTTCACGCAGCGCCGCCACGACGCGGTCCTGCTGGGCCTCGGTCAGCGTGTGGAACAGCGGGAGGATCAGCGAATCCCGGCTGATCCGCTCGGTCACCGGCAGCGGTGCGCTCGGGTGGCCCTCGTAGGCCGGTTCGAGGTGCGAGGCCATGATTCCGCGCCGGGCGGAGACACCGGCGTCGGCGAGCGCGCCGAGCAGGTCGTCCCGGCCGACGGGGAAGTCCTCGTCCAGCAGCACCCAGTAGGACTGGAAGTTGCTCTGCCCGTGCTCGGGGTCACGTACGGGGGTGAGGCCCGGGACGTCCCGCAGCAACGCGTCGTAGCGGGCCGCCAGTTCACGGCGGCGGGCGATCATCGCGTCGAGTTTGCCGAGCTGGACGAGGCCGATGGCGGCCTGGACGTCCGTCATCCGGTAGTTGTAGCCGACCTCGAGGTAGCTCTCCAGGACCGGCTTGTTGCTCGAATGGCGTTCGGCGGCCGAGGCGTTCATGCCGTGCTCGCGCAGCCGGCGCAGGCGTACCGCCCACTCGGCGTCGTCGGTGGTGATCATGCCGCCCTCGCCGGTGGTGACGAGCTTGCGGGGGTGGAAGGACCAGGCGGCGATCAGCGCGCCCTGTCCGACGGGCTTGCCGCCGACGGTCGAGCCGATGGCGCAGGCCGCGTCCTCGACGAGCGGCAGATCCCAGTCGGCGCAGGCGGCGCGCAGGCTGTGCACGTCGGCCGGTACGCCGCCCTGGTGGACGGCGAGGACGGCCTTGGTGCGGGGGGTGCGGACCGCGTCCACGGTGGCCGTGGTCAGGTTGCCGGTGGCGGGGTCGACGTCGGCGAACACGGGTTCGGCGCCGACGTAGCGCACGGCGTTGGCGGTGGCGATGAACGACAGCGACGGCACCACGACCTCGTCGCCGGGTCCGAGGCCGAGCGCGACGAGCGCCAGGTGCAGGGCGGTGGTGCAGGAGCTGACGGCGATGCCGTGCTCGGCGCCCACCCGCTCGGCGAAGGCCTGCTCGAACGCGGCGGCCCGCGGGCCCTGGGCGACCCACCCCGACAGCACGGCGTCGGAGGCGGCCCTGGCCTCCTCCTCGCCGAGCCAGGGGATCATCACCGGGATGCGGTCGGTGCTCACTTGGCGGCCTCCGCTGCGGCGGCGTCGGCGACGCGCTCGGCACGCCACCACTCCACCAGGTCCCTGAGCCCGGTACGCATGTCGATCCGCGCCGTGAAGCCGAGCCGCTCTGCGGCCTGACTGGTGTCGGCGAGCCGCCGGACCACCCCGTTCACCGCGCGGGCGGGCCCGTGCTCCGGCTCCAGGCCGGACGCGCCCATGGCCTCCAGCAGGCCGTCGGCGAGCTGGCGCAGCGAGGTCTCCGTGCCGCTGGCGACGTTGAACACCTCGTCCGTCACATCCGACTCGGCGGCCAGCACATTGGCTCTGGCGATGTCCCGGACGTCGACGAAGTCCATGGTCTGGGTGCCGTCGCCGAGGATCAGCGGCGGCTCGCCCGCCTCGATGCGTTCCATCCAGCGGATGAGCACCTCGGTGTAGAGGCCGTGGATGTCCATCCGCGGGCCGTAGACGTTGAAGTAGCGCAGCGCCACGTAGTCCAGTCCGTACATGGCGTGGAAGCTGCGCAGCATGCCCTCGTTGAAGGCCTTCGCCGCGCCGTAGAACGTGTCGTTGTTGTACGCGTGGTGCCGCTCGGTCGTCGGGAAGGTCTCGGCCATGCCGTAGACGGACGCCGAGGACGAGGCGATCACCTTGCCCACTCCGGCCTCGGCCGCCGCCTCCAGGACGTTGAAGGTGCCGTCGACCATGACCTCGTTGGCCAGCCGGGGCTCCTGCGCGCACTGGGTGATTCGGATCGCGGCGAGATGGAACACCAGGTCGGCGCCCTCGGTGACCTTCCGTACGGTGGCGGCGTCCCGGATGTCACCCTCGACGACCTCCACGACCCCGCTGGGCATGGCTTTGGCGAGGTTGGCTCTCCGGCCCCGGACGAAGTTGTCCAGCACCACGATCTCGCGGGCGCCGCCCTCCGCCAGGAGGTCGACAAGGTTGGAGCCGATGGTGCCGGCTCCCCCGGTGACCAGGATCTTCTTGCCTCGTACGCTGCTCAACTGCCCTGCCCTCTCAGTGATGGTGACCGTCAACGGCCGGCACGCAGGCCGACGACCGCGCCCTTGAACTCCAGGCTCCGGGACGCCGCCTCGAGAATGTCCAGCACCCGCAGGCCCGCCCGGCCGTCGGTCAGCGGCGCCCGGCGCTGTCTGATCGCGTCGCCGAACTCGTCGACCATGCTGCGCAGCGCCTCTTTCTCGCCGATGGCGGGCGCGACCATGTCTCCGGAGCGGTACGAGACGAGCATGTCCCGGCG
This sequence comes from Streptomyces sp. AK08-02, assembly GCF_033795085.1. Lineage (NCBI taxonomy): Bacteria > Bacillati > Actinomycetota > Actinomycetes > Kitasatosporales > Streptomycetaceae > Streptomyces > Streptomyces sp. AK08-02. The sequence goes on along the minus strand of NZ_JARAZV010000001.1, from coordinate 193,977 downwards.
TTCGTCCGCGCCGATCTCCTGGGGCGCGGACAGGTCCACACCCCGGTCGAAGATCGCCACGCGCTGGGCGGGGTTGAGGTCGTCCCAGATCAGCGTGCGTTTGGCGCCGCCCACCATGGTGGTGCGGACCTTGGTCGGGGACAGCCAGTTGACGTGTACGTGGGCGATGGCCCCCGTGTTGAGCTGGAGTGTCAGGTAGGCGACGCAGGCCTGTCCGGCACCGATCGGGTCGGCCCCGTGGGCGGCGACGGCGACCGGCTCGACGTTGTCGGGGAGGATGAAGTCCAGGATCGACAGGTCGTGCGGGGCGAGGTCCCACATGACGTCGATGTCCTTCTGGACGAGCCCCAGGTTGATGCGCACCGAGTCGACGAAGTGGATCTCGCCGAGTTCCCCGGAGCGGACCAGTTCCCGGATGCGGCCGACAGCGGGCGTGTAGCAGTAGGTGTGGTCGCACATCAGGGTGAGGCCGCGCTCCTCCGCCTCGGTGACCAGCCGCACCCCGTCGGCGTAGGTCGCCGCGAGGGGCTTCTCCACGAGGACGTGCTTTCCGGCGCGCAGGGCGGCCAGGGCGATGTCGAGGTGGGTGCCGGCGGGCGTGGCCACAGCGACGGCGTCCACGGAGGGGTCGCCGAGGACGGCCGCGTAGTCCGCGGTGGCCTGGACGGTCGAGTAACCGCCGAGGACCCGCTGGGCCCGGTCCACGTCGAGGTCGCACAGCCAGCGCAGCCGGAACTGCTCGCTGGCCTGGAAGTTGCGTACGAGGTTGGGGCCCCAGTAGCCCGCCCCGACGACCGCGATCCCCAACGGCTCCGTGGTCTGCGTCACTTGGCTCTTCTTCCCTCGGTCCATCAGTAGGCCCCCGTTCCGCGCACCACAACGGACCCGGTGCGCGCCAGAATCTCCAGGTCGAGTCCCATCGACCAGTTGTCCACGTATCCCAGATCGAGCCGGACCGCCTCGTCCCAGGGCAGGTCCGAGCGGCCGCTGACCTGCCACAGCCCGGTGAGGCCGGGCTTGACGAGCAGCCGGCGCTTGACCTCCGGCGTGTACTCCTCGACCTCCTCCGGCAGCGGCGGGCGGGGGCCGACGAGCGACATGTGGCCGCTGACCACGTTGATGAGCTGCGGCAGTTCGTCGATCGACGTCCGCCGCAGCACCGAACCCACCCGGGTGATCCGCGGGTCCTCCTTCACCTTGAACAGCAGACCGTCGCTGTTCTCGTTGAGGTGCTCCAGTTCCGCCCGGAGGGACTCCGAGTCCGGCCGCATGGTGCGGAACTTGAACATGGTGAAGTGGTCGCCGTACCGGCCCACCCGCCGCTGCCTGAACAGGGTCGACCCGCTGCTGTCCAGCCGGACGATCAGGGCGATCAGCAGCATGGGCAGCGCGAGGAGCACCAGGAGCACCGCCGCGAGCGACCGGTCGAGGAGCTCCTTGGGCAGCCGGGAGATCCGGGTCAGCTTCGGTGCCTGTATCCGCATCAACGGCACCCCGTTGGTGGGGCGTACCGCCAGCCGGGACGCGGACACGTCGGTCAGTACGGGGGCCAGCAGGAAGTCGACGCCCTGTACGGCCGCGGTCCATGACATCCGGCGCAGGACGGAGGCATCGGCCTCGGGGACCGGCAGTGCGACCACGGTGCTGATGCCCATGACCCGGACGACGTCGTCCATGTCGCCGACGCCGCCGAGGACGGGAAGCCCCAGCGCGTGGATCTCCGCCCGGTTCTTCGGATCGCTCAGGCACACCCCGGCGACCTGCAGTTCCTGTGCGCCGCCGCGACGGAGTACGGAGACCAGCTCCACGACGCCGCGAGAGGGCCCGACCAGGAGTGTCGTGCTCCGGTCCCGGCCCCGCGCCCATCTTCGGTGCAGTCGGCGGCGGAGTGCGTATCTGACCGGCAGGGCGATCACGACAGCCGGCACGGTGGCCATGATCATGTCATGGAGGAGCCCCTCGTCGTGCGCGAACACATAGTGCGCGACCGCGGCCAGCGCCGGGAGCACGAGGGCCCCACGAAGCACCCGTCGGTACTCCTCGGTTCCCAGACCCAGGGCGGTGCGGTCGTAGGAGCGGTGGGCGATCATGACGACGATCCACATCGGAGGCAGCACCAGAGCCACCGCCCAGCGGCCGTACACCGCGTGGATCAGGATGGCCGCGACAACGGCGGCAAGGCCGTCCGCGACCAACAGAACGATCCGGTATTTGCGATCCCAACGTCTTCGGCGAGCTTCCGGAGTTCTGCGTTCCGCAACCAGTTGCTCATGCGTGACCTCAATGGCCATGCTCCCCCCACCACATGCGCGGCTACCCCCCGATCGAAGTGCCCTCCACACAGCGACACTGGAAAGCGAGGGAGCGTCAGCGGTTCCCCAACCGCCTCATGCCCCCCAGCATGCTTTTCCTACAAGTTCAAATTCGTGCAAAAAGCCGCACCGTGACATGTAGTCAAGGACAAGTTCCCCACCCAAACCGGTCCGGCGGCACTCAATCTAGACCACCAAACGCAGTGACGGGAACGGTTGAACGAAACACACATCGCATTAGTGACACTGACGGCATACTGCCCACGTGACGAGCATCGTGATACCGGCCCACAACGAGGCACGAGTCATCGGCCGACTCCTCGATTCGCTGCTGGCCGACCTTCCCGAGGACGAGACCGACATCGTGGTCGTATGCAACGGCTGCACGGACGACACCGCGGGAATCGCGGCCGCGTACGGACCGCGCGTCCGGGTGGTCGAGATCCCCACCCCCTCGAAGCACGCCGCTCTGCGGGCGGGCGACGACCACGCCCGCGGCTTCCCCCGCCTCTACGTGGACGCCGACGTCGTGCTCACGGGGGCTGACGTACGGGCGCTGACGGAGCCCCTGGACGACGACACCTCCGACATCCTCGCCACCGCCCCCGACCGGCGGATCCCGCTGGCCGGCTGCGCCTGGCGGGTCCGCGCCTACTACCGGGTGTGGCAGCGGCTCCCCGCCGTCCGGGAGGGACTGTTCGGCCGGGGCGTCATCGCGGTCTCCAAGGCCGGGCACACCAGGATCGCCGCGCTGCCGCCGCTGATGGCGGACGATCTGGCCGCCTCCCTCGCCTTCACCCCGCGGGAGCGGCTCGTGGTCGACGGCGCCGCTGTCGTGGTCCACCCGCCGCGCACCTGGCCGGACCTGATGAGACGGCGCGTCCGGGCCGCGGTGTCCACCGCCCAGGTGGAACAGCACCAGGCACCGGAGGAAGCCTCGGCGCGCACGAGCGTGGCGGATCTGAAAGCCCTGGTCCGCAGGGATCCGAAGCTCCTGCCCAGTGTCGTAGTCTTCGTCGCGGCAGCGGTCGCCGCCCGGCGGGGGGCCAGAAAGGCCATCCGGGCACAGGACTTCGGCACCTGGCTACGGGACGAGAGCAGCCGGCAGAACTGAGCACCGCACCTGGAGTTCTCGATCATGTATCTCACCGACCGTTCCGCCCCCGCACGGGCGGACACCGAACAGGGCCGAAGACGTGGCCCGGGGCGCGGGGTCGCCCCGGTGGTGCTCGTGCTGGGCTCGGTCAGCCTGATAACCGACATCTCCTCGGAGATGGTCACCGCCGTTCTGCCGCTCTACCTCGTCACCACGCTCGGCTTCACCCCGCTGGTGTTCGGCACCCTCGACGGTGTCTACAACGGCGTCAGCGCGCTGGTCCAGCTCACCGGCGGCCACATCGCCGACCGGGTGCGCAACCACAAGCTGATGGCCGGGCTCGGGTACGGTCTGTCCGCACTGTGCAAGCCACTGCTTCTGCTCGTGAGCAGCATCGGCGCCCTCGGCACCGTCCTCGCCCTGGACCGGACCGGCAAGGGCCTGCGCACCGCCCCGCGCGACGCCATGATCTCCCTGTCCACGCCTCCCGAGCGGCAGGGCCGCGCCTTCGGCGTGCACCGGGCGATGGACACCACGGGCGCGATGCTGGGCCCGCTGGCCGCCTTCTTCATCCTGCGCGCGGCGACCGACGGCTACGACGCCGTGTTCGGCGTGAGCGCGTGCGTCGCCGTACTCGGTGTGCTCGTACTGGTGCTGTTCGTACCGGGCAGACGGCGCGACACTCCCGCGGACGAAGCGGGCTCGGCCGACGACAAGCCGCCCGTGCGCGTACGCGAGGCGCTGGCCCTGCTGCGGATTCCCCGGCTGCGGGCACTCGCCCTCTGCGCGGCACTCCTCGGTCTGACGACGGTCAGCGACGCCTTCGTCTACCTGCTCCTGCAACGGCGGGCGGGCATCGCCGACGAGTGGTTCCCACTGCTGCCGCTGGGCACCGCCGCCGTGTTCCTGCTGCTGGCCGTGCCCTTCGGCGCGCTGGCCGACCGGGTCGGGCGCCGCACCGTGTTCCTCGCCGGGCACGTCGGTCTGCTCACCGGCTACGGCCTCCTGCTGTGGGCCCCCGCCACGCCGGCCCTGCCCTTCCTCGTCCTCGCTCTGCACGGCGTGTTCTACGCGGCCACCGACGGCGTGCTGCCGGCCGCCCTCGCCGACGTCGTGCCCGAACAACTGCGCGCCAGCGGCCTCGCCATCGTCGGGACCAGCCAGGCGCTGGCCCGGTTCTGCTGCTCCCTCGCCTTCGGCGCCGCCTGGACGGTGTGGGGCGACGGTCCCGCGCTGGCCGGATCGGCGGTCGGTCTGCTGTGCTGCGCGGTCGTCGCGGCCATGGTGCTGCGGCCGGCCGGTGAGACCCGATGACCACCACAGCCACGATGCCCCAAGGATCCGGATGACCTCGCTGCGCCGCCGCCTGCTCGTACTCGTCGCGGGAGTGCTGGTCCTCGCGGGCGTGGGAACCGGTGTGGTCCTGCACGCCGCCGACCGCGCCGACCGGGCGAACCGGTCGCAGCCGGGCGGGCCCGCCGTCAGTACGGGCAAACTCACACTCGACCAGAAGAGCCGCCTGACGTTCGTCAACGCGGCCGCCGGCCCGCACCGCACCGCGGTCGCCTCGGTCCCGTCCGCCGACCCCGGCGCCGGCCGGACCGCCTCGGACCTGAAGTGCGCGCGCTTCTACGCGGCGGCCGGCACCGGCGTCTGTCTCCAGTCCGTCCCCGGGGTCCTCAAGCAGAGCAACCGCGCCCTGCTTCTGGACGCGAACCTGCGCACCGTACGCACCTACCCGCTCGCGGGCGCCCCCAGCCGGGCCCGGGTCTCCCCCAGTGGCCGTTTCGTCGCCTGGACCGTCTTCGTCTCCGGCGAGTCCTACGCGTCCGCCTTCTTCTCCACCCGGACCTCGGTCCTGGACACCCGCACCATGAAACTGACGCCCAGCCTGGAGACGTTCTCCGTCGTGCTGGACGGCAAGCCGTACCGCGCCTCGGACATCAACTTCTGGGGCGTCACCTTCGCCTCCGACGACGACACCTTCTACGCCACCCTCAACACCGGCAACAAGACCTATCTGGTGCGCGGTTCGCTCTCGGAGCGCAAGGTCACCACCCTGATCGAGAACGTGGAGTGCCCCTCGCTCTCGCCGGACGGGACGCGTGTCGCCTTCAAGAAGCGGGTCCTGTCCCGTACGGCCCTCTGGCACGAGTACGTCCTCGACCTCGGCACCCTCAAGGAGACGGCGCTCGCCGAACGCCACAGCGTCGACGACCAGGCCACCTGGCTCGACAACAGGACGATCGCCTACGCCCTGCCCACCAACGGCAAGGTCGGCAGCAGCGACCTGTGGACGGTACCCGCGAACGGCACGGGCAGCCCCCGCCTGCTGATCGCGGGGGCCTCGTCCCCGGCGCCCCTGTAGCCGGCGAAGGGCGGGAACGCCCGGGTCCGATCCCGCTCAGCCCAGGAAACTCAGTCGAACCTGACGGTTGGCGTTGTCCTTGTTCGTGTCCACCAGACACACCGACTGCCAAGTCCCCAGCTCCAGTCGCCCGCCCAGCACCGGCAGCGTGGCATGTGGTGGGACCAGGGCCGGCAGGACGTGGTCGCGGCCGTGGCCGGGGGTGCCGTGGCGGTGCTGCCAGCGGTCGTCGGCGGGAAGCAGGGTGTGCAGCGCGGCGAGGAGGTCGCTGTCGCTGCCCGCACCCGTCTCGATGACCGCGACTCCGGCGGTGGCATGCGGGACGAAGACGTTGAGGAGACCGTCCCGGCCGTCGGCCACCTCCCTCAGAAACATCTCGCAGTCATGGGTGAGGTCGACGATCGCCTCCCGGCTGCCGGAGACGATGTTCAGGACCTGAGTGGTGAAGGCATGGGACATGCCTCCCATCATCACCCGCCGACCGGGCGCCGCCCGGCCCCGCTTCCACCACTTGACACCAGCGGTCCATTCCGCGAGACACCATTGACCGTGGTCACGTCACCTGGCTACTTTCAGCGGCATGTTGCGTTCAGCCATGCTCACCACGCGCGGTCACATCGACCTGCTGCGGGTGGCCTCCGCCGCGTGTCGCCGCGGCTGCTGACGCCTTCTCCTCCTCCTTTCACGCCCGCCTGGGCGCCGCCCCACCCGCACGTCCGGGATCCTTTCTGATCCGCTCCGGACGCGGCGGCGCCGAGGCACACCTCCTCCCCGGTCGCTCACCTCCTCGTGGAGCACTCATGAGCATCAGCCATGCCCCGCCCGGCTCCCCCAAGCCCGATATATCGACTGAATCGGGTTCCGCTTCGTCCGAACCCGACCGCGGTCACACCGACAGCGGCGTCGGCGGCGACACCGGGCGCGCCCTCCCCGACCTCGAACCCATCGTCCCCAGCTCCACACGCCGTACCCGCGTCCCCCGCTGGCTGCGCCGCACCTCCGGCCCCCTCCTGCTCCTGGCGCTCTGGCAGGTCCTCTGCAGCACGGGCGTGTTGACCGCCGACATCCTCGCCTCCCCGGAGCGCATCGCCGAGGTCGGCAGTGATCTGATCGCCGACGGTTCGCTGGGCAACGCGATGGGCACCTCCCTCCAGCGGGTGGCCCTCGGGCTGCTCCTCGGCACCGTCATCGGCACCGGACTCGCCCTCGTGTCCGGCCTGTTCCGGGTCGGTGAGGACCTCGTCGACGCGCCTGTCCAGATGCTCAGGACCGTGCCGTTCGTCGGTCTGATCCCGCTCTTCATCATCTGGTTCGGCATCGGCGAGGCCCCGAAGATCGCGATCATCACCCTCGGCGTGACCTTCCCGCTCTACCTCAACGTCTACGCCGGGATCCGAGGCGTGGACGCCCAGTTGATCGAGGCCGGGGAGTCGCTCGGACTGTCCCGGTGGGGACTGGTCCGGCACGTCGTCCTGCCGGGCGCGCTGCCCGGGGCGATGACCGGCCTGCGCTACTCCCTCGGCATCGCCTGGCTGGCCCTCGTCTTCGCCGAGCAGATCAACGCGGACGCCGGCATCGGCTTCCTCATGGTGCAGGCGCGGGACTTCCTGCGGACCGACGTGATCGTGGTCTGCCTCATCGTCTACGCGTTCCTCGGCCTGCTGGCCGACTTCGTCGTCCGCTCCCTCGAAAGGCTGCTGCTGCAATGGCGACCCACGTTCACCGGACGCTGACCACACCGACCGTCCGGGTCGACGGACTGACCCGGTCCTTCGACGGCCGCGCCGTCATCGACGACCTGCGACTCGACGTCCGGCCTGGCGAGTTCGTGGCCCTGCTCGGCCGCAGCGGCTGCGGCAAGTCCACACTCCTGCGTATCCTCGCCGGCCTCGACCGCGACATCTCGGGCACCGTCCTGGTTCCGCGCCACAAGGCCGTCGCCTTCCAGGCACCCCGGCTGATGCCGTGGAAGAAGGTGTGGCGCAACGTCCTGCTCGGGCTGCCCGGCAAGCCCGGACGCGAGGTCGCCGAGCAGGCGCTCACCGAGGTCGGCCTCAGCCATCGCTCCGACGCCTGGCCCAAGACGCTGTCCGGCGGCGAGGCCCAACGCGCCTCACTGGCACGGGCGTTGGTTCGCGAGCCCGATCTCCTGCTGCTCGACGAGCCGTTCGGGGCGCTGGACGCGCTCACCCGCATCAAGGCTCAGCGGCTGGTCGGCGAACTCTGGCAACGCAGGGGCTGCGCCGTCCTCTTGGTGACGCACGACGTCGAGGAGGCGGTACTGCTCGCCGACCGCGTCCTGGTGATGGACGAGGGTGTCATCGCGTACGAGACGACGGTCGACCTGGACCGTCCGCGCGACATCACCGACCCACGATTCGCCGAACTGCGCGCCCGGCTCCTCGAACGCCTGGGCGTCGACACCGCCGCCGAAGCCGCCTGATCCGTCGAATACGCGCAACACCCCTCCGCTGCGCCTGATTCGCCCCCTCACCGCATAGAAACGATCGGAACGAACCACCATGCGACGACACCTCGTCACCGCCGCTCTGCTCCTGCCCCTCGCCCTTCTCGCCTCGGCCTGCGGCGGGAGCTCGGCCGCCGACTCCTCCATCGGCTCGGGCAGCGGTACGGACGGCAAGGGGTCCATCACGCTCGACGTCGGTGACCAGAAGGGCGGTTCGGAGGCCGTGCTGCGGGCCGCCGGGGAACTCAAGAACCTGAACTACAAGATCAAGTGGTCCACCTTCACCTCAGGACCGCCCCTTCTCGAAGCCGTGAACGCCAAGGCCGTCGACATCGGCAGCGTCGGCAACACCCCGCCGGTCTTCGCGGCCGGCGCCGGTTCCCACATCACCGTCGTGGGCGCCCTGCGCGGCGGATCCAAGGGCGAGGCCATCCTCGTGCCCAGGAACTCGAAGCTCAGGAGCGCCGCCGACCTCAAGGGCAGGTCCGTTGCCGTGGCGCAGGGTTCCTCCGCGCACTACCAGCTGATCGCCTCCCTCAAGCAGGCCGGGCTCACCCTCGACGACATCAAGGTCAAGTACCTCCAGCCGGCCGACGCGCTGGCCGCGTACACCAGCGGCAGCGTCGACGCGTGGGCGGTGTGGGACCCGTACACCTCACAGATCCTCAAGGGCGGACAGGGGCGCGTCCTGGCCGACGGCGAGGGTGTGGTCAACGGGCTCAACTTCCAGGTGGCGGCGCCCTCCGCGCTGGGGGACAGCAAGAAGGCGGCAGCCATCAAGGACTTCGTGGAGCGACTGCGGCGCGCTCAGGACTGGGTGTACGCGCACCCCGACGCGTGGGCCAAGGTGTGGGCGAAGGACACCGGGCTGCCGTACGAGGTGGCGCTCGCGTCGGTGAACCGGTCCAACGCGACCCGCGTCCCGGTGGCGATCGACGACGCGCTCGTCGCCTCCGAGCAGCGCATCGCCGACACGTTCACGGGCCTCAAGCTCATTCCGAACAAGGTCGACTTCGCGAAGTACGTGGACCGGCGCTTCAACGACGACCTGCCCCCGTCCACCACCGCGCCGCGCCCCAGCAAGGAGTCGTGACCGCGCGACGACCATCCGTCCGACCGGGGTCGGGAAGATCCTCGCCCCTCCCCCGGTTGGTAGAAGCGTGAACAACACCGGGATTCGTGATGGCGTACGAGAAGTCGATGTCGTCGTCATAGGCGCTGGTCAGGCCGGTCTGTCCAGCGCTTATCACCTGCAGCGCACCGGTTTCGTGCCGGAGCGTGACTTCGTGGTGCTCGATCACGCCCCGCGTCCCGGTGGCGCCTGGCAGTTCCGCTGGCCGTCGCTCACCTACGGCAAGGTGCACGGGATGCACGCGCTGCCCGGCATGGAGCTGACGGACGCCGATCCGGCGCGGCCGTCCGCCCAGGTCATCGGCGAGTACTTCGACAGCTACGAGCGCGCGTTCGGTCTGCGGGTGCGCCGGCCCGTGGAGGTACGGGCGGTGCGCGAGGACGGCGGGGACGGACGGCTGCTCGTCGAGACCTCGGACGGCGACTGGTCCGCGCGGGCGCTGATCAACGCCACCGGCACCTGGGACCGGCCGTTCTGGCCGCGCTATCCGGGCCAGGAGACCTTCCGTGGACGGCAGTTGCACACCGCGCAGTACCCCGGGCCCGAGGAGTTCGCGGGACAACGGGTGGTCGTCGTGGGCGGTGGCGCGTCCGGTACCCAGCATCTGATGGAGATCGCTCCGTACGCCGCCGCGACCACCTGGGTGACCCGGCGTCCGCCGGTCTTCCGTGAGGGACCCTTCACGGAGGAGTTCGGGCGGGAGGCCGTCGCGCTCGTCGAGGAGCGGGTACGCCAGGGTCTGCCGCCGAAGAGCGTCGTGTCGGTGACCGGACTGCCCCTGAACGACGCGATCCGGCAGGCGCTCACCGACGGCGTCCTCGACCGGCGGCCCATGTTCGACCGGATCACCCCGGACGGGGTCGAGTGGGCCGACGGAGAGCGTGTCGATGCGGATGTGATCCTCTGGGCGACCGGATTCAGGGCCGCGATCGACCATCTGGCCCCGCTCAGACTGCGCGAGCCCGGCGGCGGCATCCGTGTCGAGGGGACACGCGCTGTCGCCGATCCGCGCGTCCATCTCGTCGGCTACGGCCCGTCGGCGAGCACGATCGGCGCCAACCGGGCCGGCCGGGCAGCCGTACGGGACATCAGGCGGCTGCTCGACCAGGAGCCGGCCGCTGTCTGACGTCCCGTACGACTACGCGGCCCGGATCATCTGGCGGGCAGTCCGCTCTGTTGCCCCTGACCCGGGCTCTGCCGACCTGGGCTCTGCTGACTCTTCTGGTTCTTCTGGTGCTGGTTGAACTCGGCGACGTTGCGCTGGTGTTCGGCGTAGTCGGCCGTGAAGCGGGTGTCACCCGGTTTGACGGTGACGAAGTACAGCCAGTCGCCCGGAGCGGGGTTGATGGCGGCGCGCATCGCCTCCTCGCCGGGGTTGGCGATCGGCGTGGGGGGCAGGCCCATGCGCTGGTAGGAGTTGTACGGACTGTTCAGTCGGGTGTCGTTCGCCGTCGTCCTGAGCGTGGACCTGTTCAGCGCGTAGTTGATCGTGGAGTCCATCTGGAGGGGCATCCCGCGTTCGAGCCGGTTGAAGACGACCCTGGCCACCTTCCCCATGTCCTGCCTGGTGGCGGCCTCGGCCTGGACGATGCTCGCGATGGTGACGGCCTGGTAGACATTCATGGCGTTGCGCTGCGCGCCGGCGGTGATGGGCGGACCGCCGAACCTCTGGTTGGCGGTGTCGACCATGGCCGACAGCAGGGATTCCGGGGTGGCCTTCTCCTTCAGCGGATACGTCGCCGGGAAGAGATAGCCCTCGGGGTTGCCCTCGGCGTCGCCCGGCAGTTTCAGCCGGGCCTTGCCGAGCGACTTCCTCGTGCTTCCGGCCGGCAGGGCGAGAGCCTTGTCGACCGCCTCGTACACCTGCATGGAGCGCCAGCCCTCGGGGATGAGGAGGGAGGTCGGCCGGGGGTCCCCTTCGCTGTCGACGCTCAGCAGCGGCACCGCCACGGCGGTGGCCGCGACGACGGCGCCGGTCGCGATGAGGAGGGCCCGGCCACGGCGCGTCAGGCGAATCGTGCTCCGTGACGGAGTGTTCATCTGCATGCGGGCACGGTAACCCGCAAAGAGTCACAAACCGGGCATATCTTCATCTTGTCCGACCACTGGTGTCACCCGGTCGGCTCCAGCTGGGCATCCCGGCGGACGAGCGCCGCGTACCGCCCGTCCCGCCGCAGCAGCTCCTCGTGCGTACCCCGTTCGACCGCGTGCCCGGAGTCCAGGACCACGATCTGGTCGGCGCCCCGGATGGTGGACAGCCGGTGGGCGATGGTGAGTGTGGTGCGGTTGGCCGACAGGGCGTCGATGGCTTCCTGGACGGCGTGTTCGGTGCGGGTGTCCAGGGCGCTGGTCGCCTCGTCAAGGATGAGGACGGGCGGGTCGCGCAGGATCGTACGGGCGATGGCGAGGCGCTGCTTCTCGCCACCGGAGAAGCGGTGGCCGCGTTCGCCGACGACCGTGTCGTACCCGTCGGGCAGGGACGAGATGTGGTCGTGGATCTGGGCCGCGCGCGCCGCCGCGTGCAACTCCTCGTCGGTGGCGTCGGGTTTGGCGAAGCGCAGGTTGTCGGCGACCGTGGCGTGGAAGAGGTACGTCTCCTGGGAGACGACGCCGACCGCGCGGGCGAGCGTGTCGAAGTCGAGGTCGCGGACGTCGACGCCGTCGATGGTGACCCGGCCGCCCGTCACGTCGTACAGCCGGGGCACGAGGTGGCCCAGCGTGGACTTGCCGGCGCCGGTCGGGCCGACGATCGCCAGGCTGCCGCCCGCCGGGACGGTGATGTCGACGCCGTCGAGAATCGGGCGGCTCTTGTCGTCGTACCGGAACTCGACGCCCTCCAGCCGGACTTCGCCCTTGACCGTGTCGAGGTGGACCGGATTCTCCGGTTCGGTGATGTCGATGGGCAGGTCGAGGTACTCGAAGATGCGCTGGAAGAGCGCCAGCGAGGCCTGGAGCTGGACTCCGGTGCTCAGCAGGCTGACGGCCGGCCGGAACAGTCCCTGCTGGAGCGAGACGAAGGCGACGAGCGTGCCGATCGAGACGGACGGGCCGCCGAACTGGAGGGCGAGGCCCGCGGTCCAGTAGATGACGGCGGGCATGGCGGACATGACGATGCCGATGACGGCCATCCGCCAGCGACCGGCCATGCTGGAGCGCACTTCGAGGTCGACGAGGCCCTCGGACTCCTCGGCGAACGAACGGGTGAGCGAGTCGGAGCGGCCCATCGTTCGGCCGAGCAGAATGCCGCTGACCGACAGCGACTCGGTGACCGTGGCGGCCATCGCGGCCATCTGCTTCTGCCGCTGGGTGGTGATCCGCTTGCGTTCGTTGCCGACGCGGCGGCTGATCCAGACGAACACCGGCAGTAGGAGAAGCGAGACGGCGGTCAGTCGCCAGTCGAGGGCGATCATCGCGACGATCGTGGCGACGACGCTGGTGAAGTTGGAGACCAGGGAGGTCGCGGTGGAGGTGACGGTGGCCTGCATACCGCCGATGTCGTTGGCGATGCGGGACTGGACCTCGCCCGTGCGGGTGCGGGTGAAGAAGGCGAGCGACATGTTCTGCAGGCGGCCGTAGACGGCTGTGCGCAGATCGTGCATGACGCGCTGGCCCACGGTCGTGGAGATCAGCGTCTGCAGCACACCGAGGACACCGCCGAGGACGGCGCTGACGATCATGCCGAGGGCGAGCAGACTGAGCAGTCCGGTGCGGCCTTCGGGGATCGCGACGTCGAGGGTCTCCTTCAGGAGGAAGGGGGTCGCGACGGACACGAGGGACGCGGCGGCCACCAACAGGCCGACCACGGCGAGTCGGCCGCGGTAGGGGCGGAAGAGTTTCAGGATGCGGCGGACCTGGCGCGGCTGCTCCGCCGAGTCGGCGGAGGGGGTCCAGGTGGATTGTTCGGGCTTCATGGGCTCCTTCGGGAGAACCGGCGACGAAGACGACTGCCGGAGCTTAGCTCATTGTTACCTATACTCACAATGAACTGCATCCTGATATTGTTCCCGTATGAGTTCCCCCGACGCCGACGGTCCGCTCGCCGACCAGTTGCTGAGCCTGACCCGCCGTCTGCACCGCATCCACAAACACCAGCTGGAACAGCGCGGAGTCGGCATCACCCCGGCCCAGTCCCGGCTGCTGCGCAGCCTCTCGCACCACCTCCAGCGCCATGGCACTCCGCCCCGGATGGCCGATCTGGCGGAGCATCTGGAGGTCGTACCCCGGGCGGTGACGACGCTGGTGGACGCACTGGAGGCGAGCGGCAGGGTGCGCCGGGTGCCCGATCCCGACAACCGTCGGGTCATCCGGATCGAACTCACGGACGACGGACGAAAGGCGCTGAGCGAGTTGCGCGGAGCCCGCAGGGCGGCGGCGGAGGAGATTCTGGCGCCACTGACGAACGAACAGCGGACGGTACTGGGGGGACTGCTGGACACGCTGACGGACGGCGTCGGCGCGCCGCCCGAGCGCCACTGCTGACATGGATACGGGCCGTGGGTCTTCTCCGGTGACCACCGGAGAAGACCCACGGCCCGTATCAGCGGGACAGGTCAGCTCGCGGGTTCCTTCACGTGGTCGACGTCGGACGCCTCGGCCTCCGCGCCGTTCTCATCGTCCTCAGCCTCTTCGGTGATCACGATTTCCCGGTCCAGCACCTTCCTCGCGCGCTCCAGGTCCAGGGCGCCCTCCCAGCGGGAGACCGCGAAGACGGCGACGCAGTTGCCGAGCAGGTTCGTGACGACGCGCATCGAGTCCATGATGCGGTCGACGCCGAGGAGCAGGGCGACGGCTCCGGCCGGGATGGCGCCGAGCGAGGAGGCGGTCGCGGACAGGGCGAGGAAGGCCGAACCGGGAATGCCGGCCATGCCCTTGCTGGTGAGCATGAGCACCAGGACCACGGTGATCTGCTGGCCGAGGCTGAGGTCCACACCCACGGCCTGGGCGATGAACAGGGTGCCGATGGAGAGATAGAGCGAGGCGCCGTCGAGGTTGAAGGAGTACCCGGTGGGCAGCACCAGCCCCACGGCGTCGTCGCGGGCACCGGCCTTGCGCAGCTTCAGCATCACGCGGGGCATCACGGACTCGGTGGACGCGGTGCCCAGCGCGAGGAGCATCTCCTCACGGATGTAGCGGAGGAACTTCCAGAGGCTGAGCCCGGTGACCATCTTGAGGGCGACGGCCAGCAGCGCGACGAAGAGCGCGGCAGCCGCGTAGCAGAGGATGATCAACTTGGCGTAGGTCTCGATCACGCCGAGTCCGTACTGCCCGATCAGGACGGCCATCGCGCCGAACACGGCGATCGGGGCGAGGCGCATGATGAAGCCGACGACCGCGAAGATGATCTCCTGGGCCTGCTCGACGGCGGGCAGCACCTTCGGCACCTTGGTGTGGCCGAGATGGAGCAGTGCGGCACCCACCAGACAGGCCAGGATCAGCACCTGGAGGAGTTCGTTCTCGGCGAAGGCGCCGATGAAGCTGGTGGGTATGGCGTTGACGATGAACTCGGTCGTGGAGGGCAGTGAGCCGCCGCCCGTCTTCGCGTCGACCGCCGAGGTGTCGAGCGTGGACGGGTCGACGTTCATCCCCGAGCCGGGCTGCACGAGGTTGGCGGCGAGCAGCCCGATGATCAGGGCGAGCGTGCTCGCCACCTCGAACCAGATCAGGGCCTTGAGCCCGATGCGGCCGAACGCCTTGAGGTCTCCGGCCTTGGCGATGCCGACGACGACCACGCAGAACACGAGCGGCGAGATGATCGTCTTGATGAGCCGGGTGAAACCGTCGCCGAGCGGCTTGAGATCCGTGGCCACGTCGGGCCACAGCTTCCCGACGACGATGCCGAGCACGAGCGCGCAGGCAACCTGCGCGAACAGTGAGGTACGCAGTATGCGTGCGACGCGTCGCGGCAGGGACGGTACGGACTGCGGCACGAGCACTCCTCCAAGAAGTTTCTGGGATGCGGAAAACTGCTTCCGCGTCGCACACTATTGATCAGCTGTTCGCGCCGTCTGCGACCTGCGTATGACGGCCGTGTAAATCATCGGCCGCCACCACAGCACGCTCACCGCACTGTCAGCAGCGGTCGCGGTCCTCCGTGAGCACCCCCTGCACGGTCACCAGCGCACGGTCGTGACATCCCGCCGAGCCGTACAGCCGGTAGCGCTCGCTCGTCGTCCCGACGGCGTGACGCTGGTCGCGCGGCACGTTCGCCGTAAACGTCGCGTCGCCCGTGTACGCGTCGTCGAGCCACGACCACGCCGTACGCCGGCCCGCCGAGGTCTCGGTGACGGCCTCCCGGTCGCCCAGTGTCAGCACGGTCCGCAGCCGGTCGCCCGCGCCGAGCGTGGTCGTGCCGTCCATCGTGTACGTCCGGGCCGTGCGGGTCGTTCCGGCCGGCCCGCGCCCGTCGACGGTGACGTTCTCGGCGTCCGTCCAGGTGGCGGTGAGGCCGTCGGTGTTCTCGCCGTCGGTCCAGCGGTGCGTGGAGGTGTTGGTGAGGGCACGGCTGACGGTGGTGACGACCCGGCCGTGCGAGGTGTCGACGTACCCGGCGACGGTCAGACGGTGCGCACCGTCGGTGTCGAGGCGGTGTTGCCGGTCGGCCGAACCGGGGGTGTACGTGGAGGAGTTTACGAGGTCACCCGCGCGGTGGGCGATGAGTCGTCCGGTCACCCGAGCACGCTCGGTGTCCTGCCAGACGAGGACGTTGACGGGGGTGCTCCAGCCCGCCTGCCCCTGTGGGACGCCCACGACGGAGACCTCCACGTCGTGCGGACGGCCGTCGTTGAGAAGCCCGGCGAACGGTGTCAGATCGTATTCGATCGGTTTGATGTCGAAGGCGCGCGGTCCCGGGATCACGTACCAGAGAAAGGGGTTGGACCAGCCGCCTGTCCACACGGTCGGGAACGGGGCGGCGATTCCGGCCAGTTGGCCGTCGACCTTGATCTGCACCTCGCGGTACGGGCCACCCGCCGCCTTGCAGGAGTAGGGAGCGGCGTCCGGGACCGTGAGGTACCAGTACTCCTCGCAGCCGCCGCCGGACCCCGTCGCGTACACCTCGGCGACGATGCGTTCACTGTTGCGCGGGGTGGTGAGGGTGCCGTCGCGGAGGGTGAGAACGCGGTCGGGAGTGTCCTGTGCGGCGGGTGTGCCCGCGTAGAACGTCAGCGTGACCCTGATGTCGAGGATGCCGGTGTAGGTGTCGTCGACAACGTTGCCGATGAGCATCTCGACGGGCTGGGCCCTGCGCAGGGTGTCGCTGTAGCGCGTCACGTCCTTCTCGACGGACCAGGAGATCCCGTCGGGCGAGGGCTGCGGAGTGGAGGTCCGGAGGACTTCGACGCCGCCGATGTGGAGATAGCCGAGGCGGTCGTACTGACGGCCCTTCACCTTGCCGTCCATCCGGAGCACGACCTTGCTCCAGTTCGCGCCGCAGCCGCTCGGGGGCGTGTACGTGCCCTCGAAGGGCGTGAAGTCCTTGAACCGGGCCTCCGCGACGGTGACTTCGCAGGAAGTCCGGCCGGCCGGCCGGGTGACGGGTGGCGCGGCGGTGACCGGGTCGTGCCAGTCGGTGCCGAACTCGGCGGGAACGTCGACCGGGCGGGCGGCCGCCGCCACAGCGGCGGCGGACTGGGCGGGACCCGCCCCGAGGAGGGTGCCGGCCAGAAGGGTCGCTCCGGCAAGCATGGACATGAAGATCCGGCTTCTCATGGCCGGTGTTCTACGGCCAGTCGGCCCCGTACGGCAATGAGGCGAACAACCGCCAATCGGGCCGAATCCACGCCTCTCGCCGGAAAACCGTTTGCCTCCGAGCACTGTGTGACGCGAACCTTTCACGGCCCGTTGTCGGCCTTCCCGGCCCTTCCCACCCCCACATTCACCCCCTCATGCGAGATGCGAGCCACTGGGACGTCATGAAGATCCAAGACCTTCCGTATCCGGACCCCGGTGTACCCGACGCACGCTCCGGCCCCAGATTTCTGTGGTGGCTCTTCCGCAACCAGCTCGGCGGGCAGCTCACCGCCCTCGCCTGGGGACTGGTGCACTTCGTGGCCGTCTCCGGGCTGCCCTTCGGCGTCGGGTTCGCCGTCCAGGCCGTCGTCGACCGCTCGGGCCAGAAGCTGGCCCTCGCGGGCGGGCTGATGGTGCTGTGCGGCGTCGCCATCGCGCTCGGCGACAGCATGCTGCACCGGGCCGCGGTGACCAACTGGATCACGGCGGCCGCCCGGGTCCAGCAACTGCTGGCCCGCAGGACCGCCCAGTTGGGCTCCGCGCTGACGCGACGGGTCGCGGCCGGTGAGATCGTCGCCGTCTCCACCGGGGACGTGGAGAAGATCGGCTGGTTCGTCGAGGCCGTCTCCCGGTTCACCGCCGCCGCCCTGACCGTCGTCCTCGTCTGCGTCGGCCTCTACGTCTACCAGCCGGCACTCGGCATCGTCGTCGCCGTGGGCATCCCGGTCCTCGCCCTGGCGGTACTGCCGCTGCTGCCCAGGGCCACCCGGCGGGCCGACTTCCAGCGCGAGAAGGCGGGCCGCGCCACCGAACTGGCCTCGGACACCGTCGCGGGACTGCGGGTGCTGCGCGGTATCGGCGGCGAGGAACTCTTCCTCGACCGCTATCGCCGGGCCTCGCAGGAAGTACGGCACGCGGCCGTGCGCAGCGCCCGTATGTGGGCACTGATCTCGGCGATCCAGGTGCTGCTGCCGGGCCTGCTGATGGTCGCGGTCGTCTGGCACGGCGTACATCTGGCCAGGCAGGGCCGGATCACCGTCGGAGAACTGGTCACCGTGTACAGCGCGGTCATGCTGCTGTCGTATCCGCTGCGGCACTTCGAGGAGATCGCCATGGCGTACTCCTTCTCCCGACCCTCCGCGAAACGGGCCGCGCGGGTGCTTTCCCTGGAGCGCGCCACGGACACCGCCGGCTCACTCGACGCGATGGTGCCGGCCGGGGATCTGTACGACCCCGCGACCGGGCTGCTGGCACCCGCCGGGTGTCTGACCGCCGTGGTGTGCGGCGATCCGGACGCGGCGGGTCTGCTCGCGGAGCGGCTCGGCGGACATCCTTCCGAGAAGGGCACCTCGGCACTCCTCGGTGGCGTGCCGCTGGACGAACTGCCGCTCTCCAGCACCCGCACGGCCGTCCTCGTCCAGGACAAGGACCCTGTGCTGCTCTCCGGTTCGCTGCGCGAACTGCTCGACGTGCCCTCCTCGGGTGCGGTGAGCGCCGCCGACGCGCTGGCCGCCGCACAGTGCGGGGACGTGCTGGAGGCGCTCGTGCAGGGCTCGCTGGACGCGGAGGACCCCTTGGACGCGCGGATCACCGAGCGAGGACGGTCGTTGTCGGGCGGACAACGCCAACGCCTGGCGCTGGCCCGGTCGCTGATCACCGACCCCGAGGTGCTCGTACTCGACGAACCGACCTCGGCGGTCGACTCGCACACCGAGGCCCGGATCGCGGACGGGGTGCGGGAGTTGCGCGCCGGCCGGACGACGGTCGTGTTCACCTCCTCACCGCTGCTCCTCGACCATGCCGACCGGGTCGTGCTGGTCCACGACGGCGAGGTCGCGGCCGTCGGTGTGCACCGCGAACTGGTGAGCAAGGATCCGCGGTACCGGGCCGTGGTGACCCGGGAGACCGAGGACGAGGCGTCCGTCGGCGACGAGCTGGACGACCTGCGTGACCTGAACGAGCTGGAAGATCTGGAAGAACTCAAGGAAATCGGAGAGACGGCATGATCGGCGTGGCGCCACCGGCGTACGACCCGGCGGCCCCGACAACGGCGAGCACCCTGCCGGTCGGCGCCCCCGCGACCGTACGCGCCTACGTGGCCGAACTGTTCCGCAGGCACCGTCGTGCCTTCCTGCTCCTGGTCACGGTCAACACGGTCTCCGTCCTGGCCTCCATGGCCGGCCCCTACCTGCTGGGTGACCTCGTCGAGCGGGTCTCGGACCACACGCGGGAGCTCCATCTGGAGCTCACCGTCGGCCTGTTCGCCGCGGCGCTGGTCGTGCAGGCCGTGTTCGTACGGCAGGTGCGGTTGCGCGGTGCGATGCTCGGCGAGCGGATGCTGGCCGACCTGCGCGAAGACTTCCTCGTCCGGGCGGTCGGGCTGCCGCCGGGTGTCCTGGAGCGGGCGGGCACCGGTGACCTGCTCTCCCGCATCACGACCGACATCGACCGGCTCGCCAACGCGATGCGCGAGGCGGTGCCTCAGCTCGCCATCGGTGTGGTGTGGGCGGCGCTGTTGCTCGGCGGACTCGTCGTCACCGCGCCGCCGCTGGCGCCCGCCGTACTGCTCGCCGTGCCGCTGCTGGTGGTCGGCTGCCGCTGGTACTTCCGGCGCGCGCCCTCCGGCTACCGCGCGGAGGCCGCCGGGTACGCCGCTGTCGCCGCCGTGCTCGCGGAGACCGTGGACGCCGGGCGGACGATCGAGGCCCACCGCCTGGGCGACCGCCGGGTCGAGCTGTCGGACCGACGGGTCCGTGAGTGGACGGCCTGGGAGCGCTACACACTGTGGCTGCGGTGCGTGCTCTTCCCCGTCATCAACGCCACCCATGTGACCGTGCTGTGCTCGGTGCTCATGATCGGCGGGGTGTTCGTGCTCCAGGGCTGGATCGACGTGGGCCAGCTGACCACCAGCGCCCTGCTCGCCCAGATGCTCGTCGACCCGGTGGGAATCATCCTGCGCTGGTACGACGAGCTCCAGGTCGCCCAGGTGTCGCTGGCCCGGCTGGTCGGAGTCCGGGACATCGAGCCGGACGCCGGGGACTCCTCGCTGGCCCCGCAGGGCCGGGACGTGCACGCGGACCAGGTGCACTTCGGCTACCGGGAGGGTGTGGACGTACTGCGCAAGGTCTCCCTGGAGGTCGCGCCCGGCACCCGACTGGCTCTGGTGGGCCCCTCCGGCGCGGGCAAGTCCACGCTGGGCAGGCTGCTCGCCGGGATCTACGCCCCCAGGGCCGGCCGTATCACGATGGGCGGCGCCGAACTGTCCAGGATGCCCGCCGAGGAGGTCCGCTCGCACGTCGCGCTGGTCAACCAGGAGCACCACGTCTTCGTCGGCTCCCTGCGCGACAACCTGCTGCTCGCCCGCACGGACGCGGGGGACGCCGAGCTGTGGGCGGCGCTGGGCGCGGTCGACGCGGACGGCTGGGCCCGTGCGCTGGACGAGGGCCTGGACACCGAGGTCGGCTCGGGCGGGGCCACGCTCACCCCGGCGCAGGCCCAGCAGATCGCGCTGGCCCGGCTGGTCCTGGCCGACCCGCACACGCTGGTCCTGGACGAGGCGACCTCGCTCCTCGACCCGCGCGCGGCCCGTCATCTGGAGCGGTCCCTGGCCCGGGTCCTGGACGGCCGTACGGTCGTCGCCATCGCCCACCGGCTGCACACGGCCCATGACGCGGACGTCATCGCCGTCGTGGAGAACGGCCGGATCAGCGAGCTGGGCAGCCACGACGACCTGGTCGCGGCGGACGGGGCCTACGCGGCGCTGTGGCGGTCGTGGCACGGGTGAATCACCGGTGGCCGGGCATCGGGACGGGGCCGGTTCGGCGTCGTCCCGTTGCGCGGTCCCGACGATGAGTGGAACGCTGGAAGCGGCTGCCCGCCCCTGTGGGCGGCGCCGGGGCCGGTCCCCACGCACCTGGAGGTACCCGTGGACAGTGACGAGGGATGGGGAGACGACGTCTACCAGCCCGACGGATCCGAGGTACAGGACGACGCGGGTCTGCTGGACGCCGAGGACACCCTGGTCACCGACGGGGTCGATGACCCCCTCGACCGCGGCTGGTCCCCTCCGGACCGGCCCTGGGCGGTGGAGCGCTCCGGTGTGACGGCGGCGGAGCGTCGTCGGGGCGAGACCCTGGACCAGCGCCTTGCCGAGGAACTGCCGGACATCGCGGCACCGGACGGCGACGGCATCGGCGACTGCGCGGGGACCGACGGCGAGCCGCTGGACAACGAGGTGGGCGCCGCCCGCTCCGGCCGTCTGGTGGCCCCGAACGAGGGCGCGCACGAGGACGGGGAGAGCGGGCTGATCGCCACCGACGTGGGTATCGACGGCGCCGCGGCCTCGGCCGAGGAGGCCGCGATGCACATCGTCGACGAGGACGCCCTGTCCGGCTGACCGTCCCCCTGTCCCGAGGGCCCGGTGGGGCCGTCGAACGTTCGAACGAGGAGAACACTCATGCAGCAGGACAAGCAGCCCGCCTACCAGCCGGTCGTCTTCCGGGACCGGGCCGCCGGATACGCCTTCCTGACCCGGTCCACCGCGACGAGCGAACAGACCATCGAGTGGGACGACGGCGAGACGTACCCGGTCGTGGATGTGGAGATCTCCTCGGAGAGCCACCCGTTCTACACCGGCAAGGCCCGGACGGTGGACACCGAGGGCCGCGTCGCCGCGTTCGAACGGCGATACGGCGGCGCGGAGGGCAAGAGCTGAGACCACCGTCTCAGTAGCCGTTGTCCGGCGAACCGGCCTCAGATGAAGTTGAGCGCCGCCGCGCAGCCCACTCCCCCGAGCAGCATGAACGCCGGCATGAGCACCTTGAGCTCCACCCAGCTGCCCGCCCGGAACCGCAGCGCCTTCGGCGGACCGATCGGGTACCAGCGCTTGCGGCCGACCGGGATCGGCCACAGAACCGGGCAGCCGGACACCGTCAGCGCGTCCCCGATGTCGTGCACCAGCGCGCCGAGCACGATCGGCAGCCCGAGCCACAGGTACGTCTGCCCCGGGTCGGTGAACAGCCAGTCCGAGCCGTTGCCCGGCTTGTCCAGCACACCGGCCAGGATCCAGGCACTGGTCGCGGCCAGCAGCCAGACCAGGATGTCGGCGCTGGAGCCACGGGTCGCCCGCCACAGCAGGCCTTCGATGGCGAGCACGATGTGCACGAAGAGGAGCGCCAGCACTCCCCAGCGGCCCCCGGTGATCGCGACGGCGGAGGCGCCCGCGCCGATCAGGACCGCCCACAGCCAGGTGTGCGTCAGCGTCCGGTGCCCGCCCGAGCGGCGCGGATCGCCCTGCTTCTTCGTCGCCTTGTAGACGGCGTAGGAGAGCTTGTCGACGATCTCGCACAGTCCGCGCGAGATCGGTCCGAAGGCCCGCGAGATCGTCGCCGCCTTGTGGTCGAGATCCGGAGCGAGTGCCGCTCCGGCACAGATCAGGGCACCGACCAGGACCACCGGCCAGGGCATCGGCTTGCCCGCCGCGGCCGCGGCGGCTCCGACACCGAGCCAGGCAGCGGCCCCCGAGAGTGAGTGTGCTGGTCCCATCATGGCCGTTTCCCGCCCTATTCCTCGTACGCCGCTGTCCAGTTGACCGGGCGCGCTGACGCTCCGTCGGCGACACAGCGTAGCGGCCATGATCTTCGGACGGGCAGCCGATTCCCCCATCACCTGGGATCACAGGCAAGATGGGGGCGTGACCCTCATCGATCAGCTGCCGCAGACCGCAGACCCCGACGCCCTCTACGAAGCCTTCGAGTCGTGGGCCCAGGAGCGCGGTCTCACGCTCTACCCGCACCAGGAGGAGGCGCTGATCGAGGTGGTCTCGGGTGCGAACGTGATCGTGTCGACGCCCACCGGGTCCGGCAAGAGCATGATCGCGGCGGGTGCGCACTTCGCCGCGCTGGCCCGGGACGAGGTCACGTTCTACACCGCTCCGATCAAGGCCCTGGTCTCGGAGAAGTTCTTCGAGCTGTGCAAGATCTTCGGCACGGAGAACGTCGGCATGCTGACCGGCGACGCCTCCGTCAACTCCGATGCCCCCGTCATCTGCTGCACGGCCGAGGTGCTGGCCTCCATCGCGCTGCGCGACGGCAAACAGGCGGATGTCAACCAGGTAGTGATGGACGAGTTCCACTTCTACGCCGAGGGCGACCGCGGCTGGGCCTGGCAGATCCCGATCCTTGAGCTGCCGCAGGCGCAGTTCATCCTGATGTCGGCGACGCTGGGCGACGTCGCGATGTTCGAGAAGGACCTCACCCGCCGTACCGGCCGCCCGACCTCGGTGGTCCGCTCGGCGACCCGTCCGGTCCCGCTGTCGTACGAGTACAGGCTGACGCCCATGACCGAGACGCTGACGGAGCTGCTGGAGACGAGGCAGGCGCCCGTCTACATCGTGCACTTCACACAGGCGCAGGCGGTGGAGCGGGCGCAGGCGCTGATGAGTATCAACATGTGCACCCGTGAGGAGAAGGACAAGATCGCCGACCTGATCGGCAACTTCCGCTTCACCACCAAGTTCGGCCAGAACCTGTCCCGTTACGTCCGGCACGGCATCGGTGTCCATCACGCCGGCATGCTTCCCAAGTACCGCAGGCTGGTCGAGAAGCTTGCCCAGGCAGGCCTGTTGAAGGTCATCTGCGGCACCGACACCCTCGGCGTCGGCGTCAATGTGCCCATCCGTACGGTGCTGTTCACGGCGCTGACGAAGTACGACGGCAATCGCGTACGGACCCTGCGCGCGCGTGAGTTCCACCAGATCGCCGGCCGGGCGGGCCGCGCGGGCTTCGACACTGCGGGCTTCGTCGTCGCGCAGGCTCCCGAGCACGTCATCGAGAACGAGAAGTCGCTCGCCAAGGCGGGCGACGACCCGAAGAAGCGGCGCAAGGTGGTCCGCAAGAAAGCGCCCGAGGGTTTCGTCGGCTGGACGGAGGGCACCTTCGACAAGCTGATCACCTCCGACCCGGAGCCGCTGACCTCGCGCTTCCGGGTGACTCACACCATGCTGCTGTCGGTGATCGCCCGCCCCGGCAACGCCTTCGACGCGATGCGGCACCTTCTGGAGGACAACCACGAGCCGCGCAAGCAGCAGCTGCGGCACATCCGGCGCGCGATCGCCATCTACCGCTCGTTGCTGGACGGCGGTGTCGTCGAGAAGCTGGACGAGCCCGACCCGACGGGACGCATCGTGCGCCTGACGGTGGATCTCCAGCAGGACTTCGCGCTGAACCAGCCGCTGTCGACCTTCGCGCTGGCCTCGTTCGAGCTTCTGGACCCGGAGTCGCCGTCGTACGCCCTGGACATGGTGTCGGTCGTCGAGTCCACGCTGGACGACCCGCGCCAGATTCTCGCGGCCCAGCAGAACAAGGCGCGCGGCGAGGCCGTCGGGGCGATGAAGGCGGACGGCGTCGAGTACGAGGAGCGCATGGAGCGCCTCCAGGACGTCTCGTACCCGAAGCCGCTGGAAGAGCTGCTCTTCCACGCCTACGACACCTACCGCAAGAGCCACCCGTGGGTCGGCGATCATCCTCTCTCCCCCAAGTCCGTCATCCGTGACATGTACGAACGCGCCATGTCCTTCACCGAGTTGGTCTCCTACTACGATCTGGCCCGCACCGAGGGCATCGTGCTGCGCTATCTCGCCGGCGCCTTCAAGGCCCTCGACCACACCGTCCCCGACGACCTCAAGTCCGAGGACCTGCAGGATCTGATCGCCTGGCTGGGCGAGATGGTGCGCCAGGTCGACTCCAGCCTCCTGGACGAGTGGGAACAGCTCGCCAACCCGGAGGTGATGACCGCTGAGGAGGCCCAGGAGAGGGCTGACCAGGTCAAGCCGGTCACGGCCAACGCGCGGGCCTTCCGTGTGCTCGTCCGCAACGCCATGTTCCGCCGCGTCGAACTGGCCGCGCTCGACCAGGTGGGGGCCCTCGGCGAACTGGACGCGGAGGCAGGCTGGGACGCCGACGCGTGGGGTGAGGCGATGGACAGGTACTGGGACGAGTACGAGGACCTCGGCACCGGCCCCGACGCACGCGGCCCCCGGCTGCTGATGATCGAGGAGGAGCCGCAGAACAGGCTGTGGCGCGTCCGCCAGACCTTCGCCGACCCGAACGGCGACCACGACTGGGGAATCAGCGCGGAGGTCGACCTCGTGGCGTCCGACGCGGAGGGCCGTGCGGTCATCAAGGTAACGGCCGTCGGTCAGCTGTGAACACAGGAGAATCGCACCCATGACGAACGCAGCCGAGAGACTCGTCGACCTGCTGGACCTGGAGCAGATCGAGGTCAACATCTTCCGTGGCCGCAGCCCCGACGAATCCCTCCAACGGGTCTTCGGCGGCCAGGTGGCGGGCCAGGCGCTGGTCGCCGCCGGGCGCACCACGGACGGCGAGCGTCCGGTGCACTCGCTGCACGCGTACTTCCTGCGCCCGGGCCGTCCGGGCGTGCCCATCGTGTACCAGGTCGAACGGGTCCGTGACGGCCGGTCGTTCACGACCCGGCGGGTCACGGCCGTGCAGCAGGGCCGCACGATCTTCAATCTGACCGCCTCCTTTCACAAACCCGAGGAAGGCAGCTTCGAACATCAACTGCCGCCGGCCCGGAAGGTCCCCGATCCGGAGTCCCTGCCGAACGTCACCCAGGAGATCAAGGAGCATCTCGGCGCGCTGCCCGAGCAGTTCGAACGTATGGCGCGCCGTCAGCCCTTCGACATCCGTTATGTGGACCGATTGCTCTGGACCCCCGAGGAGGTCCAGCAGTTGGAACCGCGCAGCGCGGTGTGGATGCGCACCGTCGGCCCACTGGGGGACGACCCGCTCGTCCACACCTGCGCGCTGACGTACGCCAGCGACATGACGCTGCTGGACGCCGTCCGCCTGCCGGTGGAGCCCCTGTTCGGCCCGCGGACCTTCGACATGGCCTCGCTGGACCACGCCATGTGGTTCCACCGGCCGTTCCGCGCGGACGAGTGGTTCCTGTACGACCAGGAGTCACCCATCGCCACGGGTGGGCGCGGGCTGGCCCGCGGCCGGATCTACGACGTCGAGGGCAGGCTGCTCGTCTCCGTGGTCCAGGAGGGGTTGTTCCGGAAGCTGGGCTGAGCGTCGTCCGGCTCAGACCCGCGCGGCGCGCTTGCGGCCCCGTGCGGGTCGTGGGCTTCTGCCTCGCAGACGGCCCAACAGGCCGCGGGTTCGCTGCGGTACACCGGATTTCCCGGACACCTCCGGGCGGCCGTCCCGCAGCGGGGGCTCCGGCCTGGCGCGACCCTGTTCGGGAGCTTCGTGCGCGGGCGGGGTCTGTTCCGACGTAGGGCGCGGCGCGGGTCGGTGGTCGCGGGCCTCGGCGAGGGTTACGGTCAGGTCCGCGCGGAGCCAGAGGATCTCGTCCGGATCGTCCGCCGTCATGATCCGTTCAGCGAGACCGGCGGTGGGTGAACCCGGAACGCCGTGGGCCGGCTGCTGCGGCCGCAAGCGGTTCACATGGGCGCGTTCGTAGGGGTCGTCCACGATTTCCGCCACCTGGGCGGGGTCGAGGAAGGACGCCACGACCGCGGCCCGCGCCCACGGGTCGTCGGCCGCGCGGAGCAGGAATCCCAGTTGCCGTCCCCGCCAGTTGCGGGGCCTCAGGTCCAGGCCTGCTTCGAGTTGGTCCCGCAGGCTCCGCGAGGTGCGGCCGGTCAGCAGCGGGGCGCTGTCCTTGCCGGCGGCGAACTGCCGTAGTTCGTCCGCGAGATACAGCCACACCACGGCCCGGTAGCGATTGAGATAGAAGGTCACCGGTGTCACCAGGCCCAGTCGCGCCAGGCGGGTGAACCGGGTGGGCGTCACCTCCATGAGCTTCGCACCGTCGGCCGTGCCCACCGCTCGGACGCGTTGGCGCAGCGTCTCCGGGAAGTGTTCGTCGTTGCGCAGCCGGTGGATCTCGTCACGGTCGACGCGTCGGCCGCCGCCCCCTTCGTCGGGAACGGTCCGGACGCAACCGAGGTGGACCGCGAGATCGAACTCGCGCCGTTTCAAGCCCAGTTCACGTGCGGCACGGCTCGGTGCGAAGGGCGCTCCGGCGGTGCGGAGCGTGTCGGTGGGCGGTGTGGTGGCGGTCTGAGCGGGTCGCGTGATGCTGACGCCTGACATGGTCGGTCTCCCCCGTGGAGTGGATGGCCCGCACGGTGTGCGCCGGCCTCGGGAAAAACCGTATCCGGTTTGGCGGCCGGCCCGGCAAGGCTGTGGATAACTCTTGCCGGAACGCCATATCCGCAGGTCAGATGTCCGATGTCGGAATGTGTTCGGGTTGTCGGGCATCCACGTCGAGGTGTTCGCCGACCCGGTTGACGAGGAGTGTCATCTCGTAGGCGATCTGGCCGATGTCGGCCTCGGCGGCACTGAGCACGCACAGACAGCTGCCGGTGCCGGCCGCCGTGACGAACAGCACCGCGTCGTCGAACTCGATCATCGTCTGGCGCACCCGGCCCGCGCCGAAGTGGCGTCCCGAGCCTTTCGCCAGGCTGTGCAGGCCCGACGACACGGCGGCCAGATGCTCGGCGTCCTCACGTCGAAGTCCCGTGCTCGCGCCGGTCACCAGCCCGTCGTTCGACAGAACGAGCGCATGTCGTATGTGTTCGACACGCTCGGTCAGATCGTCGAGAAGCCAGCCAAGTCCTTGGTTCTCCGCCATGTTTCCGAATCTCCCCGTACGGCAGGTCCTCCAAGCCGAAGGATCCGGTCAGTCACACTTCCCCACGGCCGCCCTCCGAGCAAGCAGGATGGGCGCATGGCACACAAGATGACTGACGAGGAATGGCGGGCGTTCGTCTCGCACGGCACCCGCACCGGAAAACTGTCGAGCGTCCGCGCCGACGGGAGCCCGCACGTGGCCCCGATCTGGTTTCTACTCGACGGTGACGACCTGGTGTTCAACACGGGGAAGGACACGGTGAAGGGGCGCAACCTGGCCCGCGACGGCCGGATAGCGCTGTGCGTGGACGACGACCGGCCGCCCTTCGACTTCGTCGTGATCCAGGGCCGGGCGACGCTGTCGGAGGAGCTGGCCGACGTCCGGCACTGGGCCGCGCGCATCGGCGCGCGCTACATGGGCGAGGAGCGAGCCGAGGAGTTCGGTGCCCGCAACGGTGTTCCCGGGGAACTGCTCGTCCGCGTCCGCATCGAGAAGGTGCTGGCGCAGGCCGCCGTCGCCCACTGAGGAGGGGCGCGGCCCACCCGCGTACTCCTCGCCTCAGCTCACGGAGTCGAGCAGCCGGGCGGTGTGCATCCGCCCGGCGTACTCGACCAGTCGGATCAGCACTTCCTTGCCCGAGTCGCGGTCGCGGGCGTCGCAGAGCACCACGGGTGTGCCCTGGTCGAGGTCGAGGGCGCGCGACACGTCCTGAGCGTTGTAGGAGCGGGCGCCCGTGAAGCAGTTGACGGCCACCACGAACGGGATGTGGCGGTGCTCGAAATAGTCCACGGCGGGGAAGCAGTCCTCCAGTCGGCGGGTGTCCGCGAGGACGACGGCGCCGAGGGCGCCCTGCGAGAGTTCGTCCCACAGGAACCAGAAGCGGTCCTGGCCCGGCGTGCCGAAGAGGTACAGGGACAGCCCCGAGCGAATGGTGATGCGGCCGAAGTCCATGGCGACGGTCGTGGTGACCTTCTGGTCGACGCCGTCGGTGTCGTCCACCAACTGGCCTGCCTCACTCAGCAGTTCCTCGGTGCGCAGCGGCCTGATCTCACTGACCGCACCGACCAGGGTGGTCTTGCCCACGCCGAATCCGCCGGCGACCAGAATCTTCAGTGCCAGTGCGGACATGTCGTCCTCCGTGGCTTCGGGGTGCTCGGAGACCATCGATCACTTCTCTCGGGAGGGCCGGCATCGGTCGACGTTCATTGATGTGTACCGCGCTCCCGCGGTGGCTCCGCGCGCGGCGTCGCAGCGTGTGCGCGAGGTCGGCGTCACGGCAACGGCTTCTCCTGGCCAAGGAGTTGGGCCTCTCATCTACAGCGCCCTCAGTCCTTCGATCACCTCGCGCAGAATGCGTTCGTCGGGCAGCTGTGCGGGCGGCACCGGGCGGCTGACGGTGACACAGCCCAGTTCCAGGAGGTCGCCGAGCAGCACCCTCACCACCCCTACGGGGAGGTCGGCGTCCGCGGCGAGTTCGGCGACGGACTGTGTCTCCGTCCGGCACAGGTCGATGAGCGTCCGATGCTCGGGGCCGAGCGCGGTGTCGTCGTCCGTGCCGGGAGCGCCCGGGTCGAGCGTGACGAGCGCGATCAGGTCGAAGCGCACCCCCGTGGGGCCGGGTTTGGTGCGTCCGCCCGTCATGGCGTACGGGCGGACGAGGGGCCCGGCCTCGTTGTCGTACCACTGGCTGCCCGGCTCCCGCAGGGTGCCTGTCGTGTCCTCGGTCATCTGTGCGGAGTGCCCTCTCGCCTCATCCGGCTGCGGGCGGGCGGGCCGCTGCCCGCGGCGCCGTGTGAAGGTGCTCGCCCACGCGTTTCACCAGCCGCGCCATCTCGTACGCCACGAGACCTATGTCGGCGGTCACGGCGGTGAGCACCGCGAGGCAGGAGCCGTCGCCCGCGGCGGCGACGAAGAGGAAGCCGTCGTCCATCTCCACCATGGTCTGCCGCACGCCACCGGCGCCGAAGTGCCGTCCCGCGCCCTTGGCAAGGCTGTGGAAGCCCGAGGCGACGGCGGCGAGGTGCTCGGCGTCCTCGCGTTCGAGATCGGTGGAGGCGCCCACCGCGAGCCCGTCGTTGGACAGCACCACCGCGTGCCGTACCTCGCTGACGCGCAGTACGAGGTCGTCCAGCAGCCAGTCGAGTTCGCCGGAGCGCCGCTCCGCCCTCGTGCCCGGATCCTTGATCATGCGCGGTCTCCTTCACTGCTGTCTCTGCCGGTTTCGGAACCTCGGGCGGCTCCGCGGCCGGGTGATCTGCCGCCGCCTCGCACCCAGCCGGCGTGGTACGCCGCCATGCGGTCTCGTACGGCCTCCGGGGTGCGCTTCTCCTCGTTGCCCGGACCCGGCGTCCGAGGCGGCTCCGCCGGGCGCTGTTCCCGGAGTTGAGGAGCGAGGTGCGCCTGGCGGACGCGCCGCGGGAGGTCGTCGCTCTCCTCCGCGTCGCCGGGGTCCTCGGGAGGACGGTGCAGCCGCAGGGCGGTGACTCCTGGTGGTGGGGTTTCGGAGGCGGACTCCGCCACGGCCTGTACGGGAGCCACGAGTGCGGGGCGGTCCGCCGACGCCCGCACCGGCTCCTGGGACGGGGCGGTGGCAGCGGGCACGCGCGCGTACTCGCGCTCGACTGCTCGTTCCCGGTCCACCGCCGCGCGGGGCGAGCGTTCCGCCGCGCCGCCGTGCAGCAGTGCCGTGGGCAGCAGGACGACCGCGGTGGTCCCGCCGTAGGGAGAGGTCCGCAGGTGCACCTTGATGCCGTGCCGCGCGGCGAGCCTGCTGACCACGAAGAGCCCGAGCCGGTCGCTGTCGAACAGGTCGAGCGTCTCGGACTGTTCGATGCGGCGGTTCGCCTCCGCGAGGGTCTCCCGGCCCATCCCGAGCCCCCGGTCCTCGACCTCCACCGCGTAGCCGTTGCCGACCGGCTCGCCGGTGACGCGTACCCGGGTGTGCGGGGGTGAGAACTGGGCGGCGTTCTCGACGATCTCGGCCAGGAGATGCGTGAGGTCGGCGACGGCGGCGCCGGTGACGGCCGCCTCGGGGAATTGGCGTACCTCCACGCGCGCGTAGTCCTCGACTTCGGAGACGGCGGCGCGGACCACGTTCGTCAGGGAGACCGGCAGACGCCAGGCCCGGCCGGGCGCCGCTCCGGAAAGGATGATCAGGCTCTCCGCGTGGCGCCGCATACGGGTGGTGAGGTGGTCCAGCCGGAACAGGTCGCTCAGTTCGTTCGGGTCGTCGGACCTGCGCTCCATGCTGTCCAGGAGGCTCAGTTGGCGGTGGACGAGGACCTGGCTGCGACGCGCGAGGTTGACGAAGACCCCGGAGATGCCGCTGGCGAGTTCCGCGCGTTCCACGGCGGCCCGCAACGCGGCCCGGTGCACGGTGGCGAGGGCCTCCGCGACCTGCTCGGTCTCGTCCTCGGCCGGCGCTCCGGGGGGTGCCTCGGCCCGGATGTCGATCTCCTCTCCCGCGCGCAGCCTCAGCATGGCCTGCGGGAGTTTGTGGCGGGCGATCTCCAGGGCGCTGTTGCGCAGACTCACCAGCTCGACCACGAGGCCGCGTCCGATGCGTACGGAGATCACCAGGGAGGCGAGGACGGAGGCTAGGCCGAAGAGCACCGCGGCGCCGGCCGGGGTGAGCAGGCCCCGGGCGAAGGGATCGGCCCGGTGCGCGACGTCGTTGCCCGCGTCCGTCTCGATGGCTCGCATTCCGCCCTGCACGCGCGCGTGTGTCCTGGCCCAGGTCGCTTCGGGTGCGGCGACGATCGCCCTGACGCCGGGGCGGACACCGAGCACCTTGTCCTCGACGGCGGCCAACGTGGCGTACGCGTTGCCCGCCGCGAGGGTCTGCCAGCTGGTGCGCTCCGGGCCTCGCAGGTCCGGGGCGGTGGCTTCCAGAAGGTTACGGCGCGTGTCGACGGCTCCGGTGAAGAGGCGCAGCCGCTGTCCGTCGAGCCGACCGGCGAGCCGCGCCCCGGCGAGAACGGTGTCCTCCTGGGCCAACGCCTCTCCCGCGCGGGAGAATTCGAGCAGTACGCGCGCGTCGGAGCCGAGTTGGGCGTCCTGGATGCCGGTGAGCGCACCGCCTACGGCGAAGGCTTCGGAGATGCTTTCGGTGTACCGCGCGTACGTCTCGGCCCATCCCGTGCGGCGGTCGAGCACCGACGCTCGCAGCGTGCTCAGTTGTTCGACGCCGACGACGAAGGTTTCCAGTCGCTCCGCGACTCCGGCGGGCAGTTCCTCGCTGTCGGCGACGGTGTTGCGCTCGCCGAGGCGAAGCTTCGCCACGGTCCGGTCGGTGTGCTCCCCGAGCGTCCTGAGTTCGGGTCCCGGGACGGCGGCCGGATCGGTGGCGCGGCGTACGGCGGCCTCGCGTTCGGCCTGGAGCGCGGCGACGGCGGCGGCGATCGGGGCGCGCACCTGGGAGTCGACGCGCTGCGACTGCCGCAGCCGGGCGACGTCCTGGGCCGTGGTGACGGTGGCGTAGGCCCACAGCGCGAGCAGCGAGACAACCGGCACCATCAGCAGGCAGACGATCTTGGCGCGGACGGTTCCTGGCCGCAACCGCCTGCGTCCCGCGCGCGAGGGCACCTCGTCGGGCAGGGTGCCGAGCAACTCGTCGGAGCCTTCGTCGGCCGGCGGACCGGCGTGCGCGCGTCGTCCGCGCGTCGGGGGCGGGGGCGCCGTCCCGGCGCCGGGTATCGAGGTCCTTCGGGGTGTGCGCATGGCCTCCTCGCTCGTGGTGGTTCGGGGTCTGCCCGTGGGTCGTCGACGGCGGCGGCGCGTCACTGACGGGCGGCGACGCTGCCGACCGGTCGCTGGGCGGACGCGGATTCCTGGCGTTCGCCGGCCGTCGGCGACAGGGCGACGAACGCCGAGGTCAGGAAGAGGTAGGACCCGAGGCCGACGGCGAGGGGGAAGATGAACTGCATCGCCGTGGCCCCGGGCAGCGTCTCGCCGGAGGGCGTGACGTCCACGTGCACCGCGAACATCCCGGTGTAGTGCATGCTGCTGACGGCCGCCCCCATGACGAGCGAGGCGACGGTCACCGCCATCGGCGACTTGATGTTCAGAGCCGCCCACAGGGCCGCGGTGGCCGCGACGACGGCGATCACCACGGAGAGCGCGACGAGCGCCGGGTCGTACTTCACGTCGCCGTGCAGGCGTACCGCGGCCATGCCGAGGTAGTGCATGCTCGCCACGCCGAGCCCGGTGGTGAGTCCGCCGACAAAGAGGGCGCGGGATCGGTCGTGTCCGTAGCCGACGGCGAAGACTCCGGTGGAGACGACGGCCATGGCGACGAGGAGACTGAGGATCGTCAGCGGCACGTCGTAACGGATGTCGGTGCCGCCGACGCTGAAGCCGAGCATGGCCACGAAGTGCATGGTCCAGATGCCGGTGCCGATCGCGGAGGCCGCGGTGAAGAGCCAGTTGCGGCGCGAGCGCCCGGTCGCGCCGAGCGCGCGGACGGTGCAGCGCAACCCGAGGGCGGCGCCTGTGCAGGCCATCACGTATGACAGTGCGGGGGTCAGCCAGCCGAAGGCGGCGTGGTCCAGGTGTCCCATGACCAGGGGACGCTAGTGGGGGCATGGGCGCACACCGGGGGCGCATTTCGAAAGGTATTGAAATATGGCAGGGAAATGCGCCTGAACGATCGCGTCCAGCTCGAACATGCGCGCCCTGGGGTACTTCGCGTCTGTACGGGATCATGCGGAACATGAGCGACGACCACACACACGTCCAGGAGTTCTTCACCGTCCGCGCGGCCGACTGGGACAGCAGATTCCCCGACGACGGGCCCGCCTACGCCGCCGCGGTCGCCGACCTGGGGCTGCGTGAGGGGTCCCGTGTGCTGGACGCGGGCTGTGGCACCGGGCGCGCCCTGAAGCCGCTGCGTGCCGCCGTGGGACCCTCGGGAGTGGTCCTGGGCGCGGATCTGACCCCGGCCATGCTGGAGGCCGCGCTTCGGGCCGGACGGGGCCTTGACGGACAGCTGCTGCTCGCCGACGCGGCGGCCCTTCCCCTGCGTTCGGAGTCGCTCGACGCCGTGTTCGCGGCGGGCCTGATCGCGCATCTGCCGCGTCCTGGCGAGAATCTGCGGGAACTCGCGCGCGTGGTGCGCCCCGGCGGCACCCTGGCGCTGTTCCACCCGGTCGGCAGAGCCGCACTGGCTGCCCGGCAGGGCCGGCGAATCACCTCGCGGGACCTGCGGGCGGAGGCGAATCTGGGTCCACTGCTGGCCGGTGCGGGATGGCACATGACGTCGTACGTGGACGAGGACGCACGATTTCTGGCGCTGGCCGTGCGCCCGGGCTGACCGAGGCCCTCGTCGTGCGGGGCGGCGTCACCGCTGATGCCCTCTTCTGCCGTGGGCGCCGCGACTCTACGTTGGACAGCGGCAGGTGGACGCTCAGCCATGGCAACCACACAGGGGGAAGGTGGTCCGCGTGTTCGGCGGTATCCATGAATCGATCACGAGGTTCCTCCGATCCTGGCGCTCGGAAGCGGAAGGGAGCGCGAGGCGGAAGGAACCCGCACACAATCTCTTCGAGGCGGCTGCCGTGTATGTGTCGGCGTGCGCGGAGGACGACCAGGACCGGATGGACGAGGCCGTGGCCTGGGTGTCCCCGGAGGCACTGTCGTTCGGGGTGAACGAGCTGGCGTGCCGTGCCGTCATCGCGCTGGCCAGAGAGCGCGACGAGTCGCCGCGGACGGTGGCCCGGGAACTCCTCGGGCTGCCGACGACCTGACCGAAGCGGGTACATCCGGTCGATTCCCCCTGCCCGGCGGGAAAGCAGCAGCTCCGGGAGGGGTGGGAGTCGTGACAACAGCCTTCCGATCGGATTAGGGTGCGCGCCGACGGAAGAACCGATGGGGAGGCTGGGATGGCAGAGACGGACGAGGAAGCCGTCGCCACCGCGGACGACGCGCTCTACGTGCTCACTGCGGCGCTGCTGACGCCCGCGCAGTTCCCGAGCGTGCTGGGCGACGACTATCCGGAGGCATGTGCGGCGCTCGGACTGGCGCCTCTGGCCGACGGTTACGGGCTGGTGCTCGGCCAGGACGGCGACGGTGCGCGATGGACCGTCGCCATCGACGACGTCTCCCTGGTCGCGGTCGCGATCGCGTCGTGGGACTGCGGAATGGAATACGACCTGTCGCCGGAGGAGCACACGGTCGTCGCGGCTCTGCCCGGCTGGCCTCTCGCCGTGGCCGTCGCGGCTCCCGACGTCCCCGCCCCGCACGACCCGGGCCCCGAGGTCGCGGACCGGCCGCCACTCGCTCCGCCGGACACCACCTCATGGGGCCCTGCCCAGCGCCGTCTGGGCGCCGACGAGATCGCGCGCCAGTGGGCGACCTGGCGGGAGCAGCTCGGTGACGAGGACTTCGCTCCTGCGGGTGGTGGGGCGGCCGCGTCCGGGAGTGAACCGGTGACGGCCGAGGCGGACACGGGCCGGGCCGCGGAGACCGCGGGCACGTCCGAGGTGGGCGCGGCACCTGCCGAAGCCACCCCGGGGCAGGCGGGCGGCGGCGTGAAGCGACCCGCCGCGGGCATCCGGCGCGTCATGGCGGAGGCACGGGCGTACGTGGAGACACCGCCGCCCCTCGGCCGTGTCCGCTCCTCCTTCGCTCCGGGCGACGCGCGGACTCTGCGGGCCGACGGTCCCGGCTGGTCGATGGTGGCAAGAACCGACGACATCGCGTTCGTCCTGCTCGACGACCAGCCCGGAGAGGTACTGCCGGTGGGCCGGGGCCCGGAGCTGCCCGGTCTCCTGGAAGCGCTCGACAAGATGGCCGTACGCCCCAGTTGAGCGCGTCGGTACTCCAGGCGCTTTTGCGGGCCCTTCGGAGGGTCAGCGGCAGTGGGCGCGGGACATCGGGCGACGCCCCCTCAGCGACCGATCTCCTTGCGTGTGACGCGGCGCAGCCTGCGCCGCTGGGCGGGGTCCAGCGTGAGGTAGGCGGCTGCCGGGACTCCCAGCACTATCAGCAGCGCGGCCCACCACGGCAGCCAGAACAACAGGATGATCCCGACTGCCACGCCCCCTGCGGCGATCTTCGCGTTCCTCGACATGAGTGTCGCCTCCTTCGCGGCCAGTGCCGCTCTCTGCTCTGAAAAACGGGCCCGCGCCTCGCACGGTTCCGGACCACGCCCCTGAGACGTCCCTGAGATTCGACCCCTACTCGCCCCTGAGGGGCTCTCCCACCTCGTACATGTGCCGCAGGGCCTGCCGGTGCGAGTCGACGAGCCCTGTCTCCGTAAAGGGCATACCCACCTCACGGCAGTAGGCGCGCACCGTCGGCCGGGCGAGCCGCAGATGGGTGCGGGGCATGCTCGGAAGAGATGGATCGGGCCGACCTGAGGAAACGTACGAAACGGCGCCCGTGGCGACCCTGGCACCACCACCCGTCTCCCGGCGGGAGAATTCCCTGGTGCCATCAGGGGTGCTGTACCCTCGGCGACGCGTACCCCCAGTAGTCAAGTTTGAGGAATGCCCATCACCGTGCAGAGGATTCCCGCGGCGACGCCGTCCGAGATCTCCGAACTGGCCGGCTGCTGTGCCGTGTTCGTACCCGGCGATCCGGCCCGCACCGGCCGGGTGGCGTTCTGGCGACCCGACGGCGCCGCCCCGCCCGCCGTGTCCGCTGGAACCGTCGACGACCTGACCGTGGTCCTGGCCGGAGACCGGGGTGTCGAGCGGACAGCGGTGACCGCCGTCCTGCTCCCGGTGGGTGCCGCGTTGCCGGTCCTCACGCGGGCGCGTGCCGCCGCGCACGGGCACAGGGCGACGGCGTTCTGGGGTACGGCCGCCGTTGTCGCCCTGCAACTGGCCGCGCGCGGACTGCTGCTGCCCGGCCTCTCCGCGGCGGACCACGACGCCTGGCGGGCCGGACCGCTCGGCGCGGCGGACATGGAACGCGTTCGCGAACTCGCCGCCGCGATGCCCCCGGAGGCGCATGCCGTGCCCTTGGAGGACACGGAGCCGCCACGGCTTCCCGACCCCGAGCGGCTGCTGCGGGCCTTTCTGGACGCCGTGGCCGACGCGCTGCCCCGCTCCCCCGCCGCCTCCCTCGCCGCGGGCGGGACCACCTACGCGGCGCGGGAACCGCGACAGGTGCCGGAACAGCGCGTGTGGGCCGCGGAGGTCGCCGCCGGGCACGACGCGGGGGTGCGGATCTCACTGCGGGTGGAGGTACCTGGGCTGGCATCGGCCGGGCCGGACGAGACAGCCCTGCGGTTCCGTGCCGTGCTCCAGGTGCACAGCGTGAGCGAGCCCGGACTGGTCGCGGACGCGGCCGAGGTGTGGGCTTCGGCCGGCGCACCCGGCCGATCCTTCGGCCCCCGCGCGCGGATGGACGCCCTGCTCGCGCTGCGCCGTGCGGCCCGGACCTGGCCGCCACTCACGCCTCTGCTCTCCGCGACCGTGCCGG
The DNA here is from genome assembly GCF_033795085.1 of Streptomyces sp. AK08-02. NCBI lineage: Bacteria > Bacillati > Actinomycetota > Actinomycetes > Kitasatosporales > Streptomycetaceae > Streptomyces > Streptomyces sp. AK08-02. Next base: position 156,783 of record NZ_JARAZV010000001.1, on the reverse strand, counting down.
ACGCCGTCGAACTGGCCGACGAGGAGATCACCGAGTTGCTCGGGGAAGGTGCCCGCACCCTGTCCCTCGCCGGGGTGGAGGTGCACTGGCCCAGGGAGCTGGCCCGCAAGCTGACCGCCCGCGCGGTCATCGGGCCGCCCGACGAGGACACGGGCCCCGGGAAAGTCGCGTCGGACACTCCGTCGTTCCTGTCCGCCGACGCGCTGCTCGGCTTCAACTGGCGGTTCGCACTCGGCGACCGGCAACTCACCCGCGAGGAGCTGGACCGGCTCGCCGAGGCGAACCGGCCCGTGGTCAGGCTGCGCGACCAGTGGGTCCTCGTGGACCCCCAGGAGATCCGCCGCGCCCACGCGCAGCAGGACCGCAAGGTCACGCCTGTCGACGCGCTCAGCGCCGCCCTGACGGGTTCCACGGAGGTCGACGGCCGATCGGTCGAGGTACGGCCCACCGGGTGGCTGGCGACCCTCCGGGACCGCATCTCGGACCCGGAGGCGCAGGACCCGGTCGGTCAGCCGGCCTCGCTCGACGCCACGCTGCGCGACTACCAGCTGCGGGGCCTGAACTGGCTGGCCCGGATGACGTCCCTGGGTCTCGGGTGCTGTCTGGCCGACGACATGGGCCTCGGCAAGACGATCACCCTGATCGCACTGCATCTGCACCGGCAGACGGACCGGTCGGCCGCCGGGCCCACCCTCGTCGTCTGCCCGACGTCCCTGATGGGCAACTGGCAGCGCGAGATCGAGCGGTTCGCGCCCGGGACGCCCGTACGCCGCTTCCACGGGTCGCGGCGCGACCTGGAGTCCCTGGTCGACGGCGAGTTCGTACTCACCACGTACGGGACGATGCGCCTGGACGCCCGGCGGCTGGCCGAGGCGCCCTGGGGTCTGGTCGTGGCGGACGAGGCACAGCACGTCAAGAACCCCTACTCCGACACGGCGCGGGAGCTGCGTTCCATCGGTGCACGCGCACGCGTGGCGCTCACCGGCACCCCGGTGGAGAACAACCTGTCGGAACTGTGGGCGATCCTCGACTGGACGACCCCGGGTCTGCTGGGCCGGCTCGGCACCTTCCGTGCGCGGTACGCGCAGTCCGTCGAGGGCGGCCAGGACCCGGCCGCCGCCCAGCGGCTGGCCCGCCTCGTACGCCCGTTCCTGCTTCGGCGGCACAAGTCGGACCCTGGCATCGCACCCGAGTTGCCGCCGAAGACGGAGACCGACCGCGCCGTGTCGCTCACCAAGGAGCAGGCGGGGCTGTACGAGGCGGTGGTGCGGGAGACGCTCGCGGAGATCTCCGCCGCCGGCAGCATGGCCCGACGTGGGCTGATCATGAAGCTGCTGACCGGCCTGAAGCAGATCTGCAACCATCCGGCGCAGTTCCTCAAGGAGGACCGCCCGAAGATCGCGGGACGCTCCGGAAAGCTGGAGCTCCTGGACGAACTGCTCGGCACCATCCTCTCCGAGGGAGCGAGCGTTCTGGTCTTCACCCAGTACGTGCAGATGGCACGGCTGTTGGAACGGCATCTGACGGCGCGCGGGGTGCCCTCGCAGTTCCTCCACGGCGGTACGCCCGTCGCGGAACGCGAGGCGATGGTGGAGCGTTTCCAGGAAGGCGAGGTACCCGTCTTCCTGCTGTCGTTGAAGGCCGCCGGCACGGGCCTGAACCTGACAAGGGCCGAGCACGTAGTGCACTACGACCGCTGGTGGAACCCCGCGGTCGAGGCCCAGGCCACCGACCGCGCGTACCGCATCGGCCAGAGCCGTCCCGTTCAGGTGCACCGTCTGATCGCCGAGGGCACGATCGAGGACCGTATCGCCGAGATGCTGGACCGCAAGCGGGCACTGGCCGACGCGGTGCTCGGCTCGGGTGAGGCGGCGCTCACCGAGCTCACGGACACGGAACTGGCCGATCTGGTGCGGCTGCGAGAGGGGACGTGATGAGTCGGCACGGCGGTGACGAGTACGAGGGTGACCACGACGGTGAGGCGCCCGGCGGCGCCGTGGCCGGGGCCGACCTTGAACGTACGTTCGCCGCGCTCCCTCCCCCGCCGGGGCGCGGATTCGCGGAGACGTGGTGGGGGCGCGCGTGGCTGAAGTCGCTGGAGGACGCGGCGTTGGACGCCGAACAGGTGCGGGTGGGCCGTCGGCTCGCCCGTGCGGGGGCGGTGGGTGCCGTCTCGGTGCGCCCAGGACGTATCACCGCCGTCGTCCTTGACCGCGACCGCACCGCGCACCGGTCCGACGTCCTGCTGCAGGAGCTGTCCGCCGAACAGTGGGACCGCTTCCTGGACATGGCGGTCGAGCGGGCCGGCCATATCGCGGCCCTGCTCGACCGGGACATGCCCTCGCAACTGGTGGAGGACTCCGCTGCCGCCGGAGTCGAACTCCTGCCCGGCATGGGTGATCTGGAGCCGCGGTGCGACTGCGACGCCTGGGACCACTGCGGTCATACGGCCGCTCTCTGCTATCAGGTGGCGCGGCTGCTGGACCAGGACCCGTTCGTCCTGCTGCTGATGCGGGGACGCGGCGAACGCGCCCTGCTGGACGACGTCCAGAGTCGCGGCACCGTCCCCGCCGAGGTGCCCAGCGGGCCGGAGGGTGTGGACGGGGCCGAGGCGTACGCGGCCGGGAGCGTCCTCCCGGCGCTGCCCGCCCTGCCCCCGCTGCCCGAGATCCCCGGCACACCGCCGGCCCTGGACACCGACACGCCGCCCGCGCCCGGGGTGGACCCCGGCGCGCTGGAGTTCCTGGCCGCGCGGACGGCCGTAGAGGCACACCGGCTGCTCGCCGAGGCGCTCGCGGACGGTCATGAACGGCGGCCTTCGGAAGCGGAGTTGACGGTCGGCCAGGACGCGGTGCGACTGGCCGTGGGCGGTCCTCCGGAGGTTTCGGACCGTCTCGCCGAGGGGTCTGGGCGCAGTCGGGAGCAGTTGGCGTCGGCTGTGCGCGCCTGGCGGGTCGGGGGCGTGGCAGCCCTGTCGGTCCTGGAGGAGGAGTGGACGGTCGGGGGCGAACAGCTAGCCCGCGCGCGTGCCGCGATCGACTCCGCCTGGGACGAGGACGAGCGGCCGACGCTGCGGGCGGCTCGCAACCGGTGGACCGTGCTCGGCGCCGAGAGCCAGTTGCGCCTGGGGCGTGACGGCCGCTGGTGGCCGTACCGGAAGCACGGCGGCAGGTGGGTGCCCGCCGGCCGAGCAGCTCAGGACCCGGCGACCGCGCTCGCTTCGATGGAGCACATAACCGTGGAAGAGCCTGGCTGAAGGCACCGCCGTCCGCCGGGACCTACTTCGAGTTCGGCCGCCTTCACGACCTGGCTCTGGTACGCCGCGTCACCGACCTGCGGAAGGAGCGAGTCCAGGTCACTCGGGAACTCGCTCGGCAGCTCCGTCGGGAAGCCGGACGGAAGGTCGGTGGGGAGCCCGGACGGCAGCGTGGGCAGCCTGGTGGGGAGTTCGGTGGGCAGTGCCGTCGGGATACCGAGGGAGGGCTCGGTGGTACGGCTCGGACTGCGGCTGCCCTCGGGCGGATTCCTGTCCGGGCCGCTGTCGCCGCCGGACACCATGAGCACCACGGCGACGACAGCTGCGACCGCGACGACGGCGGCGATCAGGATGAGGAGAGGACCCGGCCTCCCGCCGGGTCCCCGGTGTCCGCCCGGGTGGTCCGCGCTTCCGTGACCTCCCCCGGAGTGCGGGCCGAAGCCCCCGGGAGGCGGGCCGAAGCCCCCGCCCGGAGGCGGACTGTCCCCCGGAGGCCCGGGCGGTTGGGGCGGTACGGGCGGCATGGCCATACCGTCCAGAGTCGCCGCGAACCGGTCAGCACGCGACCCCCACACGGAAGTTGATACGGACTCATGCCATGGACCGCATGATTCCGGAGCAATCCGAGCCAGGATCGGCCACAGAGGACCAACCGCGGCGCGGTTGTCCACGCCGGCGACCGGGGACCCCCTCAGAAGACAGGCGCCCCCGGAACGCGACTCAGCCTCGCGCACCCAGCAGATGGTCCATGGCCAGCTGGTCGAGCTGCTCGAAGGCCATCCCGCGCGCGGCCGTGGCGTCCACGTCGAACTCCTCGAACGCCGAGCGGTCGGCGAGCAGCCCCTGGAGGCCGTCCGCCGCCGTCTGCTGCGCCAGCTCGTCCAGCCGCGAGGCGCGCAGGGCCGCCTGGACCTCCGGGTCGGCACGGAAGGCGGCGGCCCGCTCCTTCAGGATCAGGTAGTTGCGCATGCAGCCGGCCGCCGAAGCCCACACGCCGTCGAGGTCCTCGGTCCTCGGGGGCTTGAAGTCGAAGTGCTTCGGGCCCGCGTAACCGGCGCTCTCCAGAAGGTCGACCAGCCAGAAGGCGGCACGCAGGTCGCCGGCGCCGAAGCGCAGGTCCTGGTCGTACTTGATGCCGGACTGGCCGTTGAGGTCGATGTGGAAGAGCTTGCCCGCCCACAGGGCCTGGGCGATGCCGTGCGGGAAGTTCAGCCCGGCCATCTGCTCGTGCCCGACCTCGGGGTTGACGCCGTACATCTCCGGGCGCTCCAGGCGCTCGATGAAGGCCAGGGCATGGCCGACCGTCGGCAGCAGGATGTCGCCGCGCGGCTCGTTCGGCTTGGGCTCGATCGCGAACTTCAGGTCGTAGCCCTGGGCGACCACGTACTCGCCGAGGAGGTCGAAGGCCTCCTTCATGCGGTCGAGGGCGACGCGTACGTCCTTGGCGGCGCCGGATTCGGCGCCTTCCCGGCCGCCCCAGGCGACGTAGGTCTCCGCGCCGAGTTCGACCGCGAGGTCGATGTTGCGGATCGTCTTGCGCAGCGCGTAGCGGCGCACGTCACGGTCGTTCGCGGTGAAGGCGCCGTCCTTGAAGACGGGGTGCGTGAAGAGGTTGGTGGTGGCCATCGGTACGCGCATACCGGTCGCGTCGAGGGCCTGGCGGAAGCGCTTGATGTGCGACTCGCGCTCGGTGTCCGAGGACCCGAAGGGGATCAGGTCGTCGTCGTGGAAGGTCACTCCGTGAGCACCGAGCTCGGACAGGCGCTGCACCGTCTCGACCGGGTCGAGCGCACGGCGGGTGGCGTCGCCGAACGGGTCCCGTCCCTGCCAGCCGACGGTCCACAGGCCGAAGGTGAACCTGTCCTCGGGGGTGGGCTGGTAGTTCATGCCGCGGCTCCTTGCGTTTGCTCCGACTATTTCGTCATGGCGGTTTACAAATTAGTATGCGGAAGCATCTCTGGGAAGAGACAACGTGTCCCTGAAACGTTTCCCTGAGCAGAGACTGAGGGTGGGGACGGGTCGCCGCGACCCGGACACACACGGAAAACACCAGGCCAGATCCCGCGGAGCCGCGGAAGAGGGAGAGCTCGATGTCAGCAGCCGAGGGTCCGCTCGTTGTCGGCGTGGACACGTCGACCCAGTCCACCAAGGCGCTGGTCGTCGACGCGGCCACGGGGCGGGTGGTGGCAAGCGGCCAGGCGTCGCACACCGTCACCACCGGGGCGGGCCGCGAGAGCGACCCGCGGCAGTGGTGGGACGCCCTGTGCGAGGCGCTGAGCCAATGCGGTGACGCGGCCCGCGAGGCGGCCGCCGTGTCGATCGGCGGCCAGCAGCACGGGCTCGTCACCCTGGACGCGCACGGCGAGCCGGTCCGTCCGGCGCTGCTGTGGAACGACGTGCGCTCCGCGCCCCAGGCCCGTCGGCTGGTCGAGGAACTGGGCGGCGCGAAGACCTGGGCGGAGCGCACGGGAAGCGTTCCCGGCGCCTCCTTCACGGTCACGAAGTGGGCCTGGCTCGCGGAGCACGAGCCGGAGGCGCTTCGGGCCGTCAAGGCCGTACGCCTCCCCCACGACTACCTGACCGAGCGGCTCACGGGCCTGGGCACCACCGACCGCGGCGACGCCTCCGGCACGGGCTGGTGGGCGTCCGGGACGGAGGCCTACGACGCGGAGGTGCTCGCCCATGTGGGGCTCGACCCCGCGCTGCTGCCCCGGGTGGTCCGGCCCGGCGAGGTGGCGGGAACCGTCCGTGACGGCCATGACCTGCCCTTCTCCAAGGGCACCCTGGTCGCCGCGGGCACGGGGGACAACGCGGCCGCCGCCATGGGCCTCGGGCTGCGCCCCGGAACTCCGGTACTGAGCCTCGGCACGTCGGGCACGGTGTACGCGGTCTCGACGCACCGGCCCGCCGACCCCACCGGCACCGTCGCGGGCTTCGCCGACGCACGCGGCGACTGGCTGCCGCTCGCCTGCACCCTCAACTGCACGCTCGCCGTCGACCGCGTGGCGGCGCTGCTCGGCCTGGACCGCGAGGCCGTCGAGCCCGGCACGGGCGTCACGCTCCTGCCCTACCTGGACGGCGAACGCACCCCGAACCTGCCGGGCGCCTCGGGACTGCTGCACGGGTTGCGTCACGACACGACCGGCGGACAGCTCCTCCAGGCCGCGTACGACGGGGCGGTGCACTCGCTGCTCGGCGCTCTCGATCTGGTGCTCGACGCGGAGGCGGACCGATCGGCACCGCTGCTGCTGATCGGCGGCGGCGCACGTGGCACGGCCTGGCAGCAGACCGTACGACGGCTGTCCGGGCGGCCGGTCCAGGTGCCCGAGGCCAAGGAACTCGTCGCGCTCGGCGCCGCGGCGCAGGCGGCGGGCCTGCTGACCGGCGAGGACCCGGCCGCGGTCGCGCGTCGCTGGGACACGGCCCGGGGGCCGGTGCTGGACGCCGTGGAGCGGGACCAGGCGACGCTGGACCGGATCGCCGGGGTACTCTCCGACGCATCGCCGCTGCTGGAGCGGGGGACGGCCGCCGAGTGACGGCCCGAGAGGCGGACACGAGGCGACGGAGCCGCACCGACATCAGCCGGCACCAGCTGAAGGACGTCGGCGTACGCCCGTCCGTGGACGTCGGCTCACGGACACCGACCGAGGACTGACGGAGGCATGACCGCACCGCTGCACGAGGCCCGTCCGCCGGGAGCGGGCGCCCGGCTGCCCGACACCCAGCAGGGCATGCGCCGCCGCAACCTCGCGCGGGTGATGCACACCGTCAGCGCCGAGGGGCCGCTGTCCCGTGCCGGGGTCGCCTCACGCATCGGGCTCACCCGGGCTGCGGTGTCGACGCTGGTGGACGAGCTGATCCGCTCGGGGCTGCTCGAAGAGCTGGGGCCCGAGCGGCCCGGCCGGGTCGGGCGCCCCGGGTCGGCGCTCGCCGTGAGCGGGCGCGGACCGGCCGGGATCGGGGCAGAGGTCGGTGTCGACCATCTCGCGGTCTGCGCGGTCGATCTGCGGGGCGTGGTCCGGGCGCGCGCCGTACGTCACGGCGCCAACCGCGGGCGCTCCCCCGAACCGGTGATCGCGGAACTGACCGGTCTGGTGCGGGAGGTGATCGCCGAGGCGGAGTGCGAGGGCCTGTGGCCGGCCGGGCTCGCGGTCGCCGTACCGGGCCTCGTGGCCCGCGACGGGCACACCGTCGTCCGCGCCCCGAACCTCGACTGGCACGACACCGACCTCGGCGCACTGCTTCCCGTCGACTTGCCCCTGACGGTGGACAACGAGGCCAACCTCGGCGCGCTGGCGGAACTCTGGCTCGGGGACGGCACTCCGCCGGACTTCCTGCATGTGTCGGCCGAGATCGGCATCGGCGCGGCGGTGGTCGTGGACGGGCGACTGCTGCGCGGAACACGCGGATTCGCGGGCGAGTTGGGACATGTGCCGGTCCATCCGGACGGGCCGCGGTGCGCGTGCGGTGGTCGCGGGTGTCTGGAGCAGTACGCGGGTGAGGAGGCGGTCCTGCGGGCGGCGGGCGTCGAGCCGGGCGAGGATCGCGTCGGGCTGCTCGCGGAGCGCGCCGCTCAGGGTGATCCGGACGTACGGCGAGCCCTGGACGGCGCCGGCACGGCACTCGGTATCGCGCTGACCGGGGCGGTCAATCTGCTGGACCCGGAGACCGTCGTCCTGGGCGGCGCGCTGTCCGGGCTCGCGCCGTGGCTGCTGCCCGCGCTGGAGGCGGAACTGGCCCGGCGTACGGCGGGACCCGCCTGTGCGGTGACGGTGTCGGGGCTGGGGCCCGAGGGCCCGCTGCTGGGCGCCGCGCACTCGGTGGTGCGGGCGGTGCTGGACGATCCGGGGGCGGTGGCGGGGCGGGGCTGAGCGGGCGACCTTCCGGGCATCCGCAACCCCCGGGCACACCGGTGCGTCCCTCAACCAGTACTCCTCACCTTCTTCACCTTCCTCGAAAGGCCTTTCACGGATGGAGCGGACCCGGGCGTTCCCCAGCAGACGGCGACTGTTGAGGGGCGCCGCGCTCGCCGTCGGCCCCTACGCCCTGCTGCCCGGGCCGCGGGTCGGCGCCCAGCCCCCGTCGCCCGACTACCCGCCGGCCACCTGGGAGCCCGCGACCACCGCCAACTACACGGCGTCGCAGCGCCCGTTGACCCTGCGTCCCGACCTCGTCGTCATCCATGTCACTCAAGCGTCCTACTCCACGACCCTGGCCGTCTTCCAGCACCCGCGGAAGAAGGTGTCCGCACACTACGTCGTGCGGTCCGGCGACGGGCACGTGGCCCAGTGCGTACGGGAGCACGACATCGCCTGGCACGCGGGCGACTGGAACCACAACCGGCGCAGCATCGGCATCGAGCACGAAGGGTGGGTGGACCGGCCCGGCTGTTTCACGGACGCCCTGTACGAGCGGTCCGCGACGCTCACCGCGACGGTCTGCGCGCGCTACGGCATACCGATGGACCGTTCGCACATCATCGGGCACTACGAAGTGCCCGGCACCGATCACACCGATCCCGGACCGAACTGGGACTGGACGCGATACATGCGCCTCGTCAACGCCGCCTGAGCGGAACGGTGGTGCCGCCGATCGGTCCACCGCGTCGAAACGGTTGTCCGCTTCCTTCGCCCGAGTGACGATGTCACCAGCCGCATCGCCCGCAGGGAGGCCCAGTTGACCGATCCATGGGTGGCCCTGGAGTCGGGAGCCGACCCCGTCGAACGGGGACGGGTGCTGCGTCGCGCGCACGAGACGTTCACCGAGGCGGGGACGGTGACCCGGCCGGTGCGTTCCGTGGTGGCCGACTCCTGGAGACGTTCCGCCCGGGCAGGGGTGGGGCCGGACGGCTCCGCGAGCGTGGAGCTGGCGGACGGTGAGCTCGGCTCCTACCGTGCGGAACATCCGCTGGCCCGGGTGATGCCCCTGTTCCGGGAGCTCATGGGCACCTTCGCCGCCGACGGCGAGCATCTGCTGGCGGTGTGCGACGTGCAGGGCAGGCTGCTGTGGGTCGAGGGGCATCCGGCCACCAGGCGGCAGGCGGGGCGGATCAACTTCGTACCGGGGGCGCGCTGGTCGGAGTCGGCGGTCGGTACGAACGCGCCGGGGACGGCGGTCGCCGTGGACCGGCCGGTGCAGGTGTTCGCGGCCGAGCACTTCATCCGGCAGGTGCAGCCGTGGACGTGCGCGGCGGCTCCGGTGCACGATCCGCGCACCGGGCGGGTGCTCGGTGCCGTGGACATCACCGGTCGGGACGGGCTCGCGCATCCGCACAGTCTCGGGTTCGTGCAGGCGGTGGCACGGGCGGCGGAGTCCCAGTTGGCGCTGCTCGCCCCGGCCCGCCCCGCCGCGGACGCGCTCGATCTGAGCGCGCTGGGCCGTGACGAGGCTCATCTGCTGGCCGCCGGGCGCGCGTTGCGGCTCAGCCGTCGGCACAGCGAGCTCCTTGTCCTGCTCGCCCGCCATCCGGAAGGGCTGACCGGGGACGAGCTGCTGTGCGCGCTGTACGAGGACGAGTCGGTCACACCGGTGACGCTGCGCGCCGAACTGGCCCGGTTGCGCCGGGTCCTGGCTCCCGGGTTGCTGGCGTCGCGCCCGTACCGGTTGACGATGCCGGTCGAGTCGGACATCGCCGTGGTGGAGCGCGCGCTCGACACCGGGGCGATCACCACGGCGGTGCGGGCGTACTCCGGCCCGTTGCTGCCCGGTTCCCGGGCACCGGCGGTGGCGCGGCTGCGGCGCAGGCTCGCCGACGGTCTGCGCACCGCGCTCGTCGCCCGCCGGGACCCGGACCTGCTGGCCGACTGGGTCCACGCGCCGTGGGGCGAGGACGACCTCGACGTATGGCGTGCGCTGGCGGCAGTGCGACCGACGGTGGCCGTACGGACACGCCTGAACGGGCTGGAGTCGGAACAGGCGGCGCCACGGGGATGGGCGCGGCAGTCCGCCCGGCGCTGACCGGCATACCCGGCTTCACCTGGCGCCCCACGGGACGGCACCCTCGTACGTGTCACACGTCGGCGCATCCCTCAGGCGCAACCTGTCTGCAACCTCGCCGGTCCTAGCCTCGCGGCGAGAGCGGCCCAACGGCGGGCGGCTCTGCTGAAGGAGGCAGGCCAGCATGACCCGTTACGCGGCGCCCGGCACCGACGGCGCGATCGTCTCCTACCAGGCGCGCTACGACCACTTCATCGGCGGCGAGTACGTGCCGCCTGTCCGAGGGCAGTACTTCGAGAACCCGAGCCCGGTGAACGGGCAGCCGTTCACGGAGATCGCGCGAGGCACCGCCGAGGACGTGGAGCGCGCGCTCGACGCGGCGCACGCGGCGGCGCCGGCGTGGGGCCGTACGTCCGTGACCCAGCGGTCCGACATCCTGTTGAAGATCGCCGACCGGATGGAGGCGAACCTCGAAGCGCTGGCGGTCGCCGAGACCTGGGAGAACGGCAAGCCGGTACGGGAGACGCTCGCCGCCGACATCCCGCTCGCCATCGACCACTTCCGCTACTTCGCGGGCGCGATCCGAGCGCAGGAGGGGTCGCTCGGCGAACTCGACGACGACACCGTGGCGTACCACTTCCACGAGCCGCTCGGGGTGGTCGCGCAGATCATCCCGTGGAACTTCCCCATCCTGATGGCGGTCTGGAAGCTGGCGCCCGCTCTCGCGGCGGGCAACGCGGTCGTGATCAAGCCCGCCGAGCAGACACCCGCGTCCCTCCACTACTGGATGAGCCTGATCTCGGACCTGCTGCCGGCGGGTGTCGTGAACATCATCAACGGCTTCGGCGTGGAGGCGGGCAAGCCGCTCGCGTCCAGCGCGCGGGTGGCGAAGGTGGCGTTCACGGGTGAGACCACGACGGGGCGGCTGATCATGCAGTACGCCTCGGAGAACATCAAGCCGGTCACGCTGGAGCTGGGCGGCAAGTCGCCGAACATCTTCTTCGACGACGTGTGGGCCGCGGACGACGACTTCCGCGACAAGGCGCTCGAAGGCTTCACCATGTTCGCGCTCAACCAGGGCGAGGTGTGCACCTGCCCGTCCCGGGCGCTCGTCCAGCGCGGCAACTACGCCGACTTCCTCCAGGCGGCGGTCGCCCGCACCGAGCTCATCAAGCCGGGTCACCCGCTCGACACGGACACGATGATCGGCGCGCAGGCCTCCAACGACCAGCTGGAGAAGATCCTCTCGTATCTGGACATCGGCCGGCAGGAGGGTGCCCGGATCCTCACGGGTGGCGAACGCATCGACTACGACGGTGAGTTGAAGGGCGGGTACTACGTCCAGCCGACCATCTTCGAGGGCGACAACCGGATGCGGATCTTCCAGGAGGAGATCTTCGGACCGGTGGTGTCCGTAACCTCCTTCGACGACTTCGACGACGCGATCAAAACCGCCAACGACACGCTGTACGGCCTCGGGGCGGGCGTGTGGACCCGGGACATGAACACCGCCTACCGGGCGGGCCGCGCGATCCAGGCGGGCCGGGTGTGGACCAACTGCTACCACGCGTATCCCGCACACGCGGCGTTCGGCGGCTACAAGCAGTCCGGGATCGGCCGTGAGACCCACAAGATGATGCTGGATCACTATCAGCAGACGAAGAATCTGCTGGTGTCGTATTCGCCGAAGAAGCTGGGCTTCTTCTAGGCAGAGATCAAGGGCGCCTGACCTGGGCAGATGCCCGTCAGGCGCCCTTGATGGCGTATGCCTGGGCCGCGAGTCGGAATATGGCTCTGCTCCCGATACCTCCCACAGCTGTCCCACATCTGACCAGCAGTTCCGGGATATGTCCGGGCCAGATCCCAGCTGACACGCCTTCAGGGGTGGCCGGCCGGCTCTTCCCACCCCTTCATCGACCGCTCGATCAGCCGGTTGGCGTGGGCTCGTGTTTCGGCCAGGAATTTGGCGTAGTAGCGGAAGAGGACATGGATGCTCTGTCCGGCTCGGCGTGCGCACTCTGCGGGGTCGACGCCGGAGGCCAGCCAGAACGAGATGCCTGCATGGCGCAGGTCGTAGGGGCGCTTGGCCAGTTCCAGGGTGTGCTCCTCAGGCGTGAGGGCGGCCTCGCGTGCTCGCCCCCAGGTGATGCCCTGTCAGAGTTCGCCGAGCAAGCGGCAGACCTGATCCAGCACGCTGACGTCGAGGCGGAACTCGTTCAGCATCAGGTTGTTGCCGCCCTGATGCTGTGTGCCCGGATGAACGGCAAGGACGACGACGCTGTCCAGCAGGACGATGCTGCAGGGCATCGCAGTACTCGGCGATCACGAAAGCCTCACGTCAGCGCCTGGCCTCCTCGCGCATGGCGAGCACCGCAGGCGCCGGCGCGGGGTCCGATCTCGGAGCACCTCGTCCTTGGCGTCCTCAAGCCCCAGCGTGAGCCCGGCGATCTCCGCGTCGTCGCCGGGGATCTCCGAGATCTGCAGTGCCTGCTCGACCTCGAACTCGCCCAGATCGGGCGGCAGGCAGTCCACATTCTCCCGGGCGAAGGTCAGCTGTCGGCGAGATGCCGGTCGTCTGCGGCATCGGAAAGGCACTTCACAGTGGCAACAATCCTCATGCGTCCAGACCACCGCGTTTGACGAGCTGGCTCGCGATGACGTTCCGCTGGATCTCGTTGGTGCCCTCGCCGACGATCATCAACGGAGCGTCGCGGAAGTAGCGTTCGACGTCGAACTCCGTGGAGTAGCCGTAACCGCCGTGGATGCGAACGGCGTTGAGGGTGATCTGCATGGCGGTCTCGGAGGCGAACAGCTTCGCCATTCCGGCTTCCATGTCCACCCGGCGTCCGGCGTCCGCCTCCCGGGCCGCGTACAGGGTGAGTTGGCGGGCAGCCGTCAACGAAGTGGCCATGTCCGCGAGGTAGTTGCCGATCGACTGATGCCTCCAGATCGGCTTGCCGAACGACTCCCGCTGCTGGGCGTAGGCGAGGGCGTCCTCGAACGCCGCCCGGCCGACCCCGATCGCGCGGGCGGCGACCTGGAGGCGTCCGGTCTCCAAACCCTTCATCATCTGCGCGAAGCCCTTGCCCTCCACACCGCCGAGTACGGCGTCGGCCGGGGCCCGGTAGTCCTCGAAGGACAGCTCGCAGCTCTCCACTCCCTTGTAGCCGAGCTTGGGCAGGTCACGGGAGACGGTCAGCCCAGGACCGTGCTCCACGAGCAGGATCGAGATGCCGTTGTGGGCCGGCGTGGCGTCCGGGTCGGTCTTGCACAGCAGGGCGATCAGGCCGGACCGGCGGGAGTTGGTGATCCAGGTCTTCGCCCCGTCGACCACGTATCCGCGATCGCCGTCCTTGCGGGCGACAGTGCACATGGCCTGCAGGTCGGAGCCGCCGCCCGGCTCGGTCAGGGCCATGGTCGCGCGGGTCTCGCCGGTGGCCATCTTCGGCAGGTACCGACGCTTCTGCTCCTCCGTGCCGAAGTGCAGCAGCAGCTTGGCGACCACGGTGTGGCCGCCCATCGCGCCGGCCAGGCTCATCCAGCCGCGCGCCAGTTCCTCGGTGATCAGGACATAGCACGGGGTGGAGACGGGGGTGCCGCCGTACGCCTCGGGGACGGCGAGGCCGAAGACGCCGAGCCGCTTCATCTGCTCGATCAGACCCTCGGGGTAGGTGTTCGCGTGCTCCAGTTCCCGGACGACCGGCTTCACCTCCTTGTCGACGAAGTCGCGCACCGTACGGACGATGAACTGCTCGTCCTCGGACAGGATGTCGAGGGTGCTCATGGGACGGGGCTCCTTGCTGAACTGGCGGATGGCGAAAGGCGGTTCAGATGACGCGTTCGGCCCTCAGGCTGTCGATGTCGGCCGTGCCGTACCCCAGCTCGGCCAGGACCGTCTCGGTGTGTTCGCCCGCCGCGGGGACGGGATCCATACGCGGCGCGAGACCCGCCAGGTCCGTCGGCGGCAGCAACGCCGGCACCGTGGCTCCGCCGGGAATCCGTACGTCCCGCCAGCGGTCCCGGCCGCCGAGGACCGGGTGCTCCAGGAACTCCGTCACGTCGTTCACCCCGGCGTTCGCGATGCCCGCCGCGTCCAGCAGCTTCATCGCCTCGTCGCCGTCCAGCTCAGCGAACCGCTCGGCCACAATCGCGTTCAGCTCTTCGCGGTGGGCGACCCGGGAGGAGCCGCCGGCGAAACGTGCATCGGCGGCGAGCCCTGGCAGACCGAGGAACCGGTCACACAGTGCTGCCCATTCGCGCTCGTTCTGGACGGAGAACAGCACCGCCTTGCCGTCGGCGGCGGTGTAGGCGCCGTACGGGGCGATGGTGGCGTGCTGGGTGCCGAGGCGCGGGGGCTGGGTGCCGCCGAAACGGGTGTAGTAGGCGGGCTGGTTCAGCCACTCGGCCAGTGCCTCGAACAGCGAGACCTCCACGGCACGGGCGACGCCGGTGGTGGCGCGGGTGAGCAGCGCGGTGAGGATGCCGGAGTAGGCGTACATGCCTGCGGCGATGTCGGCGATCGAGACGCCGACACGGGCGGAACCGTGCTCGTTGCCGGTGAGCGAGACCAGGCCGGTCTGGCACTGCACCAGCAGGTCGTACGCCTTGCGGTCGGCCCATGGGCCGCTGGAACCGTAGCCCGAGATGGAACACGGGATGAGAGAGGGAAATCGTTCGGCGAGCGCATCAGCGCCCAGACCCATGCGTGCGGCTGCGCCGGGGGCCAGGTTCTGCACGAACACGTCCGCTCCTGTGAGGAGTTGCTCCAGGACGACTCTTCCCGCGTCCGACTTCAGGTCGAGCGTGACGGACTCCTTGGACCGGTTGAGCCACACGAAGTAGCTGGACTCGCCGTGCACGGTGGTGTCGTAGCGGCGGGCGAAGTCGCCTCCGCCCGGCCGCTCCACCTTGATGACCCGGGCACCGAGGTCGGCCAGCTGGCGGGTGGCGAAGGGGGCGGCGACCGCCTGTTCGAGGCTGACGACGGTCAGGCCGGCCAGCGGCAGCGCTTCGGTGGGCTCGGTCATGGGTGACCTCCAGGGGGATGCGGGTCCCGAACCGGGGCTACCATCATGAATGCTCATGGTGATGCCAGTGAAATAGCATTGCGTGATACCCCCATGCACACACCGGATGGCTGCGGAAGGAAGGCCCCTCTTGGACGTCAAGCAGCTCAAGGCGATCGTCACGGTCGCCGAGGTGGGCAGCGTCACGCGTGCCGCGGCGCTGCTGCATCTGGTGCAGCCCGCGGTGACCCGGCAGATCCGCACCCTGGAACAGGAACTCGGCGTCGACCTCTTCGAGCGGACCGGGACGGGCATGCGCCCCACCGAGGCGGGCTCGATCATGGTCGACCGTGCCCGGCGGGCCCTGAACGAGCTGGAGCGGGCCCGCGCCGAGGTGCAACCGGCCCCGGGCGAGGTGTCCGGCATCGTCACCGTCGGCCTGCTGGAGAGCACCAGCGACCTGCTTTCCGAGCCGCTGGTGACCGCTGTCGCCCGCAGCCATCCCGGCGTCGAGCTTCGACTGATGACCGCCTACTCGGGTCACCTCCAGCAGTGGCTCGACGACGGCGACCTGGATCTGACCCTGCTCTACAACCTGGACAGCACGCCCTCACTCAACGCCCACCCGCTGGTGCGCGAGCGTCTGTGGGCGGTCGCTCCGCCGTCGGCCGGCCTGCGTGCCGACCGTCCGGTGCCGCTCGCGGAGGCGGCGGGGCATCGGCTCGTCATGCCCGCCTCGGGGCATGCGCTGCGCCGGCTGATCGACGCGGCGGCGGTGCGCGCCGACTCCGCCCTGGACGTCGTCGTGCAGACCAACTCCATGCGGGTGCAGAAGCAACTCGTCCGTGCGGGGCACGGCTGGACGGTGCTGCCCGGCGTGGGCATCGCCGAGGACGTCGCACAGGGCACCCTGAGCGCCGCGCCGCTGTGCGAGCCCGACGTGTGGCGGTCGATCGTCCTCGGCACTCCGCGGTCCGGGCGCACCCCGCCCGCCGTGGAGGTCGTCGCGCGTGAACTGGTCCGCAGGATCAACTCGGCGGTGGCCGAGGGCAGATGGCCGTCCGCCCGGATCCAGGGCACTGACGCCGCCGAGGACGAGTGACGCGCCGCACCCCGAGAACACCGTCGAAGGAACCTCCATGAACGACACCGGCCCCCGGTCGACCGCCATCGCCCGCGCCCAGGACGGCGTCGCGCTGGCCTACCAGCTCCAAGGCGACGGATATCCGCTCGTCCTCCTGGCCGGGCAGGCGAACAACCACCACTGGTGGGACGCCGTACGCGGGGACTTCCACGCCACGCACTCCACCATCACCCTCGACCAGCGCGGCACCGGTGACAGCGGCAAGCCACGAGGGCCTTACTCCACGCAGCAGTTCGCCGAGGATGTCATCGCCGTCCTCGATCACGCGGGCGTCGAGCGGGCCGACGTCTACGGCACCTCCATGGGTGGCCGCGTGGCCCAGTGGGTGGCCGCCCGCCACCCGGACCGCGTGCGGCGGCTCGTCCTGGGCTGCACCTCGCCAGGCGGCCCGCACGCCGTCGAGCGCGACAGGTCCGTCCGACGGGCCCTGGCCCAGCCGGACCCGGAGGCCGCCCGGCAGGCGCTGACCGACCTGATGTACTCCCCCGCCTGGCGCGCCACCCACCCCGGCCCCTACACCACCCTCGGTGATCCCGGCATGCCCCCGCACGCCCGCCACGGCCATCTGATCGCCAGCAACGGGCACGACGCCTGGGACGCCCTTTCCCTCATCGCCGCGCCCACCTTGATCCTGCACGGCGACCAGGACCGGCTCACTCCGCCGGACAACCTCCCCCTGCTCGCCGCCCGCATACCCGACGCCCGGACGCATCTGTTCCCTGGCGCCCGCCACGCCTACTTCGAGGAGTGCCGCACGGAGGCCGGTCCGCTCGTCGAGGCGTTCCTCGGCGAAGGCGAGCGGTCGTAGCCGAACCACGGGCCATCGGGGCCCGCGGCTCCCGCTATGCGAGCAAGGCATGCGGATATCACGCATTTCTATTGTCCAACCTCATCCATCAGCACCCATGATGTGTGGCACCTTGAGCCGACCGATCAGCGGAGTCGCTACGGATGAGCCAGACACATGCCCCGGCACCCTCCTGGCAGGAGGACGTGTTCACCGCGCTGAAGAAGCGCGGAGTCCAGCAGATCGCCTACGTCCCCGACTCCGGTCACTCCCACACCATCCGTGAGGCCCGACGCGATCCGGCCATCCACGACGTGGTGCTGACCACCGAGGAGGAGGGGGTCGCCGTGGTCAGCGGGGCGTGGCTGGGCGGTCAGCGAGCGGTACTGCTGATGCAGAGCAGTGGCGTCGGCAACTGCGTCAACATGTTCTCCCTGCCGCAGATGGCCCGGTTCCCCTTCCTCACGCTGGTGACGATGCGCGGCGAGTACGCCGAGTTCAACCCGTGGCAGAGCCCCATGGGCCGCACCACCCAGCAGGCCCTGGAGCTCATGGGCATCACCGTCCTGCGGGCCGACGACCCCGAGGACGTCGCGGAGACCGTCGAGGCCGCTCTGGACTCGGTGTTCGAGGCCGGTGAGCGCGTCGCCGTGCTCCTCGGACAGAAACTGATCGGCCGCAAGAAGTGGGAGCGCAACTGATGACCGCCGCTCTCCCCCGCCTCGACCGGCGCCGCTTCGTCGCCGACCTGATCGGCCGCCTCCCCGAGGACGCCCTGATCGTCACCGGCCTCGGCTCGCCCAGCTATGACGTGTTCGCCGCCGGCGACCGCCCCGGCACGTTCTACCTCTGGGGCGCGATGGGCGCCGCCGCCCCGCTCGCCCTCGGCCTCGCCCTGGCCCGGCCGGACCGCCCGGTCGTCGCCATCACCGGCGACGGCGAACATCTCATGGGCATCGGCGCCCTGGCCACCATCGGGGCCGTACTCCCGCCCAACCTGACGGTCGTGGTGCTGGACAACGCCCACTTCGGCGAGACCGGTATGCAGCCCAGTCACACCGGGCTCGGCACCGACCTCATGGCCGTCGCCCAGGGCTTCGGCATCCGCGATGTCGTGCGGATCACCGACGCCGACCGGACGGAGGACCTCGCCCTGCGGATCAAGGCGCGCGCGGCGACGACGTACGCACAGGTGCTGATCACCACCGAAGAGCCGCCGCGCGCCCTTCCGCCCCGCGACGGGGTCGCCAACAAGAACTCCTTCCGCGCCGCACTCGGTCTGAGCACCTTCTAGCCGACAGGACTCTCCATGCAGCGCTACGAGATGTTCATCGACGGGGAGAACCGGAAGCCCGGCGCGGGCGAATGGTTCCCCACCGACAGCCCCTACCTGGGCACCCCATGGGCCGAGATCGCCAAGGGCACAGCGGAAGACGTCGACGACGCCGTCCGAGCCGCCCACCGCGCCCTGCACAGCGGACCCTGGGCCGAACTCACCGCAAGCGCCCGCGGCGCGCTGCTCCGACAGCTCGGCGACACCATCGCCGCGCACGCCCGCCGCCTCGCGGAGACCGAAGTCCGCGACAACGGCAAGCTGTTCACGGAGATGTACGGCCAACTGACTTACGTCCCCCAGTGGTTCCACTACTATGGCGGGCTCGCCGACAAGATCGAGGGCACCGTCCCCCCGTTGGACAAGAAGGGCTACTTCGCCTACACGAAGAAGGAGCCCGTCGGGGTCGTCGCGGTCATCACTCCCTGGAACTCCCCGCTGTTGCTGCTCGCCTGGAAGATCGCCCCGGCCCTGGCCGCCGGCTGCACGGTGGTGGTCAAACCGTCGGAATTCACCTCCGCCTCCACCCTCGAACTGGTCCAGCTCCTCCACGAGGCAGGACTGCCGCCCGGCGTGGTCAACGTCGTCACCGGATTCGGCCAGGACGTCGGCGCCGCCCTCGTCGAGCACCCCCTCGTCCGCAAGATCACGTTCACCGGCTCGGACACCACCGGCCGCCGCATCAACCAGGCCGCCGCACGCGACTTCAAGCGCGTCAGCCTCGAACTCGGCGGCAAGTCGCCCAACATCGTCTTCGCCGACGCCGACCTGGACGCCGCCGTCAACGGCGCCGTCTCCGGCATCTTCGCCGCCACCGGACAGACCTGCATCGCCGGATCCCGGCTCCTGGTGCAGCAGGACGTGCACGACGAGGTCGTGGGCAACTTGGTAGACCTCGCGCGCACCGCCCGGATGGGCGACCCCATGGACGAGGCCACCCAGGTCGGACCCATCACCACCCCGGCCCAGTACGCAAAGATCCTCGACCACATCGACATCGCGCAGCGCGAAGGCGCCCGGCTCGTTCTCGGCGGCAAGGCCGCGGACACCGGAGGCCGGTTCGTCGAGCCGACCGTCTTCACCGGCGTACGCAACAGCATGCGCATCGCCCAGGAGGAGGTCTTCGGTCCCGTCCTCGCCGTGATCCCCTTCCACGACGAGGACGAGGCCGTCACCCTCGCCAACGACAGCCGCTACGGCCTCGGCGCCGGCGTCTGGACCAGCGACATCGGCCGCGCCTTCCGCATGGCCGACCGCATCCGCTCCGGCACCGTCTGGGTCAACACCTACCGCGCCGTCAGCTACCTGACGCCCTTCGGCGGCTTCAAGGACTCCGGCATCGGCCGCGAGAACGGCATCGGCGCCGTCACGGCGTACCTGGAGGACAAGAGCGTCTGGATCAACACCGGCGCGGCCACCGGCAATCCGTTCGTCCTGCGCTGAAAGGCCCCACAAAGACATCTCCCCGGCGACACGAGCAACGGAGCTTCCCATGTCGCAGTCCAGCACCCCCGTCCCCGCACCGACCCGGGTCACCGCCAACGTCATACGCGGCTGTCTGGGCAACCTCGTCGAGTGGTACGACTGGTTCATCTACGCCACGTTCAGCATCTACTTCGCGTCCGTGTTCTTCCCCAAGGGCAACCAGACGGCCCAACTCCTGTCCACAGCGGTCGTCTTCGCCGTCGGCTTTCTGATACGTCCGCTCGGCGGCTGGCTGCTCGGCGCATACGCCGACCGGCACGGCCGCCGTCAGGCACTGACCCTGTCGGTCACACTCATGAGCATCGGCTCGCTGACCATCGCGTTCACCCCCTCCCACGACGCCATCGGCCTCTGGGCACCGGCCCTCCTGGTGCTGGCGAGGCTCGCCCAAGGACTGTCCGTCGGCGGCGAGTTCGGCTCCAGCGCCTCCTACCTCGCCGAGATCGCCCCGCCCGGCCGACGAGGCTTCTACTCCAGCTTCCAGTACGTGTCGATCGTGCTCGGCCAGCTGGCGGCGCTGCTCGTGATGATCGTGCTGCAGAACCTGCTGACCGAGGACCAGTTGCAGGGCTGGGGCTGGCGCATCCCCTTCGTGATCGGCGCCGTCTCCGGTCTGGTCGTGATGTACCTGCGCCGCACCATGGAGGAGTCGCAGCACTTCCAGGAGGAACAGGCGAAGGCCGCCGCGCAGGAGGCGGACGTCAACGAGCGCAAGGGGTTGCGGGCTCTGTTCGCCGAGTACCCGCGCCAGCTGATCGCCGTGTTCGGGCTGGCCATCGGCGGCACCGTCGCCTTCTACACCTACACCACCTACCTGCAGAAGTACCTGGTGAACACGGCGGGCATCCCCAAGTCGACGGTCTCCGTCATCGGCTTCGCCGCCCTGTTCGTGTTCATGCTGCTCCAGCCTGTGGCCGGCCATCTGTCCGACCGCGTAGGCAGACGCCCGGTGATGTTCGTCTTCTGCGTCGGCGGCATGCTGCTCACCGTCCCGATCATGACCGTCCTCGGCCACACCGGTAGTCCGTGGATCGCCTTCCTGCTGATGACGATCGCCCTCACCTTCGTCAGCTGCTACTCGGCCCTGGCCGCCATCATCAAGGCGGAGATGTTCCCCACCAAGGTCCGGGCCCTGGGCGTCGGCCTCCCCCACGCCTTGGTCGCCGCCACCTTCGGGGGGATGACCGAACCCATCGCCCTGGGCCTCAAGAACAGCGGCCACGAGACGGTCTTCTTCTGGTACGTCACCGGGTGCATCGCGCTGACCTTCCTGGCCACCCTCCTCGTACCCGAGCCGTCCCGCACCTCGCTTCTGGAAACCGCCGAGACCCCCGCCTCCCATCCCCGGCCGAAGACGGCACCGCTCACCTGACCACAGCCAAGCCGCACGCCAGACCTCAAGGACAGAAGGACGATGCAGCCCACCCCACCCCCGCTCAGCACCTACGTGGAGTCGTGGACTCCGGGGCCGGTCGAGGAGGAGGACCCGCTGGACGCCGGCCCGGCGGCGGCCCTGTCGGCGGTCCTGAACCTCCCCGGCCCCGGCCCGAGGGCCGACGGGCTGCTCCCCCCGCTGTGGCAGTGGCTCTATTTCCTGAACTGGCCCGCCGGGCGGGAACTCGGCGCCGACGGCCACCCCTCGAACGGCCACTTCCTGCCGCCCCTTCCCCACCGGCAGCGCATGTGGGCGGGCGGCCGCTGCGAGATCACCGAGCCGCTCCGCCTCGGCGTACCCGCCGAACGTGTCAGCTCTCTCGCTTCCGTGACCGCCAAGCTGGGGCGCACCGGGGAGATGTTGTTCGTCACCGAGCGCCGCGAGTTCCGCCAGCACGGGCGGACCTGCCTCGTGGAGGAACAGGACATCGTCTACCGCTCCGGACGCAGCACCGGACAACACCCTTCCGGCGTTGACGAGTTGACCCGCCCTCACGGGGACGAGCCGTGGCAGCTTCCCCTGCACCCCGACCCTGCCCTGCTCTTCCGCTTCAGCGCCCTGACCGCGAACGCCCACCGCATCCACTACGACGCCCCGTACTGCCGGGGTGAGGAGGGCTACCCCGGACTCGTCGTCCACGGCCCCCTGCTGGCCCTGCTGATGCTGGAACTCGCCCGCCGTCACGCCCCCGACCGCCAGGTGCGCTCCCTGTCGTACCGGCTGCGTCGGCCCGTGTTCGCCGGCGAACACCTCCTGGTCTGCGGCACGCCTCGCGGCGACCGCGCCGAACTGCGCGTCGCCACCCATCGGGAGGAACGGCACGCCGGGGCGGAGGTGACCTTCGCATGATCCCGGTCCTCTCCGCCCGCAGCCTCCTCTTCGTGCCGGGACACCGGCCCGACCGCTTCGACAAGGCCGCCTCCTCCGGCGCCGACGTGGTGATCATCGACCTGGAGGACGCGGTCGCCGCCGAGGACAAGGACCGCGCCCGCGCCAACGCCGCGGCCTGGCTCGCCCTCGGCAACCGCGCGATCGTACGGATCAACGCGCCCGGGACCCCGTGGTCCGAGGCCGACCTGCGCGTGACGGCCGACCACGGCTGCCCGGTCATGGTGCCCAAGGCGGAGGACCCCGCCGTACTGGCCAGCCTGGCCGCCCGGACGGCCGGCCGATGCGGCCTCGTCCCACTCGTCGAGACCGCGCTCGGCGTGGAACGGGCGCGCGAGGTGTGCGCCGCACCGGGCGTCACCCGTGCCGCTTTCGGCAACGTCGACCTGGCCGCCCAACTCGGCATCGCCCAGGACGATCACACGGCGCTTGCCCACGCCCGCTCCCGACTGGTCGTCGCCTCGGCCGCGGCGGGCATCTCCCCGCCCGTCGACGGCGTCACCACCGCCGTGCGGGACATGGACACGCTCTCCGCCGACATCGCCCACGCCCGACGGCTGGGCTTCACCGGCAAACTCTGCATCCACCCCCACCAACTCCCGCGAGTGGCCGCGGGGTTCGCGCCCTCGGCCGAGGAAGTGCGGTGGGCGCGCGCGGTCCTCGACGCCGGGCACTCGGTCACCACGGTCGACGGGCAGATGGTCGACAAACCGGTGCTGGAACGCGCACGCCGCGTCCTGGCACAGGCCCACGGACCGCACCCCGCAACCTGACAGGGCTGGTGCTCCGAACGCGGGCGCGACGAAGTACGACGCACGTGCCGGGCCGCGGCGGCGGAGTCGGTTCTGTCGTCACTCGACGCGGGTCTCTATTCCACCGGCCGCATCCTGCATTCCATGGCCAAGAACGGGTCGGCGCCGCAGTACGCCGCCCGCACGACCCCGTCAGGCGTGCCCTACGGCAATATCGCCTCTCTGTGTCTGTGCACAGGCCTTCGGGACGACGCAAGAGCTGTCCGACGCCGAAGCGACGGCCGAGCCAGTCATGAGTGCTCTTTCCGGCCGTCCGTCGTCTCCGAGGCCCACTCGGAAACCCGCTGGCAGGCCACGCTCTGCCCGGTGCCCGGCTCCGGGCTTCCGGGCTGTTCACGAGGTGGAAGCCGCCAAGCCGGTCCCTTTGTCCCGAGGGCTCCCGTCCGACAGGACGGCCCCGTCGACGGGGCCGTCACGGTTCGTGCGGGGTCGGTCCTGTGGCGGCTGGACGTCGCCGCCGGCACGGCCGACGTCGCCTCGGGGCCCGACCCGTCAGGCGTCGGCGTCCGCGCGTGAGACGAGGTCCGCGATACGGGCCCACATCTGCGGCGGGTTGGAGTACATCGGGAAATGGGCGCAGTGTTCGATCTCGGCGAGTTCGACGCCGCCTTCGGCCAGGGCGGGGAGGTAGGACAGCGTGCTGTTCTGCTCCCCGTACATGAACGTCTTCGGCGTGGGGAGTGCGAGGAACCGGTCGAGCAGCTTGCCGTGGTCGGAGAGGTCGACCATGGACTCGAAGATGGCCCTGACCGCCGCGGCCCGGACCTTGTGGGGAAGGCTCGACGCGTACAGGGCGCCGCCGTAGAAGCGTGAGCCGCCGACGCGTTCGGCGAACCGGGCCAGGAACTCGTCGGGGTCGTCCTGGGAGTGGGTGACGATCTGCCGACTGAGAAAACAGTCCTCGGGTGCGACGTTGCCCTCGATGTTGGTGAAGCTCGCGACCCTGGCGGGGTCACCGTCGGCGAGCATGAGTGCGGTCAGGCCGCCCATCGAGTGTCCGACGACGTGGAAGCGGTCGATCTGCCGGGCCTCCAGGACCTGTTCGGCGACGGAGACGAGGAAGGGGATGGAGACGGCGCCCAGGTCCGCACAGGTGCTGTCGCCGCAGCCCGGCGCGTCGTAGGCCAGGACGGGCCGGTCGGCCAGCGCGGTCTGATGGACGACGTCCGCGTAGTCCTCCTTCGTCGAGCCGAAGCCGTGCAGGAAGACCAGGGGCGTGCCGGTCCCACCGCGGTGGAGGCCGGACACCTTGACGCGGGTCGCGCCGACGGTAAGGGGAAGCGTGAAGCCTTCGAGCTTCCTCACCGGGCTCATCGGACCTCCTCCAGCTGTTGTGCGGCCGCTTCTCGCGCCGTGGTTCCGAAGGCGGTCCGCAGTCGCTCGATCGCGGTGATCAGCGTGTCGTCGTCGACAGCGAAGCACACGCGGATGCGCCCGGGCGCGTTGAACGCCTCGCCGGGTACGACCGCGAGATGGACCGTGTCGAGGAGCCACGCGGCGAGGTCGGCGCTGCTGATCCAACCGCGGCTGCGGAGCAGTCCGCTGACGTCGGGGAAGGCGAACATGCCGCCGTCGGGCAGCGGGCAGGAGATGCCGTCGATCCCGTTCAGCGCCTCCACCAGAAGCGCGCGCCGGCGCCGGTAGTCGCGTGCGGCCTCGACGGGGGTGCCGGTGTCACCGAGGGCGGCGAGGGCGGCCCGCTGGTTGACCGTAGGGACATGGGTGATGGTGCGGGACACGTGCCGTCGCGCCGGGGCGATGACCTCCGGCGGCGCCGCGAGCCAGCCGACGCGCCAGCCGGTCATGGCATGTTCCTTGGACACTCCGCCGACGACGACGGTACGGCCGCGCAGTTGCGGTGCCACCCGTAGGATCGACCGGTAGGTCCCGGTGTAGTCGAACGCCCGGTAGATGTCGTCGCTGATGACCCAGATGCCGTGCTGCTGTGCCCAGTCGGCGATCTCCCGCAGCCGCGCCTCGGGGTGGACGGCGCCGGTGGGGTTGCCGGGGCTGGAGAGGATCACCGCCCGGGTGCGCGGGGTACGGCAGTGGTCGAGTGCCTCGGCCGAGAGCCGGAACGCCTCGTCGGTGGCGACCGGGACGGCGACACCGCTGGCGGCGGTGACGACTTCGGCGTGCCCGGGCCAGCCGGGCGCGGCGACCAGGACCTCGTCACCGGCGTCGATCAGTGCCTGGACCGCGAGGAAGAGGGCGTGCTTCGCACCGAGGGCGATCTGCACGTCGTCCGCGCTCCAGGGGAGCCCGGTGTCACCGGCGACAGTGGTGGCCACGAGTGCACGCAGGGTGGGGTCGCCCTGGGCGGTCCCGTAGTGGTGGGTGGCGGGGTCGCGGACCGCGGCCACGGCGGCCTCCACCACCGCGGCACTGCTGGCCGCCTGGGGCTCACCGGCAGCGAGGGTGATGACGTCCGCGCCCTGGGCCCGTAGCGCTTCGGCCTGGGCGGCCACGGCGAAGATCGGGTTGTCCGTCATGGGTGTCGTCACCGCCCGGCAGGTTCGAAGTTGTCGTACAGGTCAAGGGTGCTGCGGCCTTCCCGGAGCCGCTTCATCAGCTCGTTCTCGTGGGCCACGCGCACGTCGGCGCGGTCGAGGATCCGCTCGGTTTCGGACGCCGGAAGCGCCACGACTCCGTCGACGTCGCCGACGACGAGGTCGCCGGCGTGGACCGTGACGCCACCGACCTTGACGGGTCGCCTGAGAACGCCGCGGAAGTCCTTGCGGGTGCCGAGGATGGAGTTGTTGCGGGAGAAGACCGGGAAGCCGAGCGCCTCGGTCTCCGCCGCGTCGCGGACGCCTCCGTCGATGAGGAGGCCCGCGATCCCGCGCTGTTGGGCGGCCACCGTGAGGATCTCGCCCCAGTGGCCGAAGCGGGCGCCGCCGAGGTCGGCGACCAGGACCGACCCGGATGGGGCCTGCAGTACGGCGTGGTGCAGGGCGAGGTTGTCGCCGCCGGCACCCTGCACGGTGAACGCCGGGCCGCACAGCCGGGCACCGGACCACAGGGACCGGATCTGGGAGGACAGGGCCACGGGAAGTCCGGACGCCTCGGACAACGTCGCACTGGAGTGGCCACGGGCTAGGTCGTTCGTGCTCACGAGGGGTCCTTCCGGGTCTGGTCGTTCGGGGTCTGGAGCGAGTGGTAGCCGTGCCGCGCACGCGCCTCGGCGAGCGTGGCACCGGCGCGGACCGCGTCGACGATGGCGTCCTCGACGCGGTCGATACGGCGGGCGATGTCCGCGACCTCGTCCCAGCGGGCGGCCGGGACGGCCACGGCGCCGTCGTCGTCGGCCACGAGGATGTCGCCGGGACGGATGAGGACGCCGTCGACGGTGACGGCCGTCTGCACCGCGGCCACCCGCACGCGGTCCTTGCCGGTGCGCATGAAGCGGGAGACCGACCAGATCGGGTAGCCGACGTCTGTCGCGACGGCGACGTCCCGGCAGGTGCCGTGGATGACGGTGCCCGCGATGCCGCGAACGTGGGCGATCTGGCTCATGATGCCGCCCCACACCGTGCAGTCGGTGCGTCCGGCGTTGTCGATCAGGATGACCGCTCCGGCAGGGACGTCGTCGAGGAAGTCGCCTACGGTGCCGCCGGCCTCGTCGACCGGTTCGTAGGTCACGGTGAAAACCGGTCCGACCGTCCGTTGGCCCTGGCGCAGCGCGCCTATGCCGTGGAGGGATCCGGGGAGCCCGAGCGAATCAAGGGCGTCGGAGAGGGAAGCGGTGGACGGGGCGGGGGCGAGGTTCGCGGTGGCGGTGGGGTCACTCATCGGACCGACTCCTTCTCTCCGGCGAGGCGGGCGTCGTGCATGGCCCGGGAGAGGGGCGCGCCCGCGCGCACCTCGTCCGCGATGGCGCGCTCCCGGGCCACGATCCCGGTGGCGATCTCGGCCACTTCCTCGGCACGGTCCCGCGGGACGACGACGAGACCGGTCTCGTCGGCGAGGACGACGTCGCCCTGCGCGACCGTGAGCCCGGCGACGGCGACCGGCTCGCCTGTGGAGCGCTGCTGCAGCCTGCCCCTCGCCGTGGCGGGTATCGACCCCCGCGAGAACACGGGGAAGTCCAGCTCACGGGCCTCCGCCACGTCCCGGCACACACCGTCGGCGACGACACCGCGCGCACCGCGAAGGGAAGCGCCCAGGCTCAGGATGCCGCCCCAGCAGGACACGTCGGTGCGGCCCTGGTTGTCGACGACGATCACGCTTGTGTCGTCCGCGCTCTCGATGGCCGTGGTGGCGATGTGGGCTCCGGCAGGGCCGTCTGTACGTGGTTCGAGCCCGACGGTGACGGCGAATCCCACGACGGCCGCCGGACCCCACACCGGGCGGATGCCGCCGACTCCGGAGGGAAGCCCGAGCTGGTCGAGCGCGTCGCTGACCGCGGCGGAGTCGAGCGCCGCGAAGCGGTCCAGGAGAGATGAGTTGCTCATGGCTTCCACTTCAACAGCCACCAATTATATTGTGAAGGTCTGATTTCATCTCTCAGTAAGAGGCGGAGCGAATCATGGTCGAGATCCGGCAGGCCCGCTATTTCGTCGCGGTCGCCGAGGAACTCCACTTCGGCCGTGCGGCGCAGCGCCTGCAGATGTCCCAGCCGCCGCTCTCCCAGGCGATCAAGCAGCTTGAACAGCAGCTCGGCTGTGAACTACTGCACCGCACCCAGCGGTCGGTCGCCCTCAGCGCCGCCGGGACCGTGTTCCTGGACCACTGCCGCGCACTGATCCGGCAGGCCGAGGAGGCGGAGATCGCCGCACGCCAGGCCGCCACCGGACAGGGTGGGCGACTGACCCTGGGTGCGGTCACCTCGGCGTTCTCCTGGCCGTTGCCCCTTGTGCTGAAGCGGTTCCACGAGGCGCTGCCGGACGTCGAGATCCGCACCCAGGAAATCGACACCCACGAGGCCGGCCCGGGCCTCCTCGACCGCTCGCTCGACTGGGCGATCGTCCGCCAGACCGCCCCGGTCCGCGGCACCACGGCAACCTCGCTCTACGCCGACAGGTTCGTGGCGGCCCTCCCCTCGGGTCACCCGGCGGCGGACGACGCCGGTCCACTGGATTTGGCGGACCTCGCGGGCGACTCCTGGGTGTGGCTGCACCGCCACATCTCGCCCGACTACCACGACGCCATGGCGACCATGTGCCGAGCCGCCGGCTTCAGCCCCGTTCCCAACCACTGGGCACGGTCGGTGACCTCGCAGATCGCCATGGTCGAGTGCGGGCTCGGCGTCACCGTCGTACCGGCCGCCGCGTCCGCGTCACACCCCGCCGTACGATTCAGACCACTCCGTCACGCGACGGCGACCATCGAACTGACCGCCATGACAAGGTCCGAACCTGGTGCGCTGGCCGAACGCCTCACCGCCATCGCGTCGCGACTGACCACAGCGTCGGCGCCGCCGCACGACTGACCGCGGGCGAACAGTCAGACGTCGCACTCGACTTTCAGGCTGATCAGAAACGACTGACTCTCTGGCGCATTTCCGTCGTCAACACCGGTGACAGCCTCAGTGCGCTTCGTTCGTCGGCGAACAGGCGAACGCCATCCGCTCCGCACCACTGACGGTCATCCGGAACACGATGGTTGCGTCACCGGAGCCGGAATCCGCCACCGCCTGCTTCACGGCGTCGGCACGGCACCGATCTGCTCCTCGGCTGGTGGTCACCGGGCTGTTCTCTCTCCCGCGGCGGGTGGTGGCGCTTGGGCCCACGGGCGAGGAACGAAGCCGGTACGCAGCCCGCTGCGTACCTCGGGATCCCGGGACGCCATCCAGACGCGCATCACGGCGCGCGCGACGCACCTGACGGCGGCACGAAGCCCCACGTGACAGGAGGGCGTCGACCGCACCGTGGTGTCGCGAGCGGAGAGCTTGCTACTCCGCGCAGTTGGTGGCGTCCCGCCGGTCGAGTGGCGTGCTGACCGGTTGGAGG
Organism: Streptomyces sp. AK08-02; assembly: GCF_033795085.1. Taxonomy (NCBI): domain Bacteria; kingdom Bacillati; phylum Actinomycetota; class Actinomycetes; order Kitasatosporales; family Streptomycetaceae; genus Streptomyces; species Streptomyces sp. AK08-02. The sequence continues at coordinate 127,750 of NZ_JARAZV010000001.1, read as the reverse complement.
TAGAGCAGGTTGTTGCAGTGGCGGGTGTAACGGCCGGGAAAGTTGTACGACTCGAAGGAGATGCCGTCGGCGGAGTCGGCCAGACCGGCGCGCTGGGTGAATGAGGCATCGCCTCTGAAGACGGTCGTGCCGTCGTTCTTCTCGACCCAGACCTCGAAGTTCTTGTGACGCAGGTAGTAGCCGGGGAAGTTGGCCGACTCCAGGGAGACCGTGCCGGTGCCGGCGAGGCCGGGGACGCCGCGGAACTGGGAGTCGGCGAGGTTGGTGACGTTCGCCTGGGTCTTGGCCCTGAACCCTTCGTGCCGGATGTAGCGGTCGGGGAAATCGCGCAACTGAACCTGCACGATCCCGACGAACGCTTTGCGGCGATGCTCGAGTTCCGGCTCACTCGGCAACGACCGTCCGCGGAAGGCGGCTGGCCCACCAGCGCGAGCGCGATCACCGTACCGGCGGAGCCGATGAGGGTCGGCGCTCACCGGGACGTCACCGTGCACCGGGCATCCGGCCTGTACGTTGACTCAATCAGCCGGGCGAATGTGGGTGTCCGGTCAGAGCGGCGGACCGCCGGGAGCGGGGCGGTCGGGTCGGAGCCGTCGCGGGGCGGGGAGAGCGCTGAGACCACCGCGTCATGGCCAGCGGCGGCCTCGGCCACCTTGCCGGGCACGGAGGCGTCGAGGACCAGCGGGGTCAGGGCCGGGTGCTCGGGCAGGCCGGCGGCCGAGCCGGAGCGGGTCTCGGCTGTCACCTCATGGCCGCGGCTCAGCGCCTCCGCGAATAGGCCTGAGCCGATCATGTCCGTGGCCGCCGATCAAAAGGATCTCCACAGGGGTACTCCTGTTCGTTTCCGGATGAGTCTCAGGTGGGGAGAGGCTGGAGGGGAGGGCGGGGCTGACCGGTCACGGTCGCGCGGGGCCGTGCACCGTTCCGCGCGCGGAGTGGGCCAGCAGCTTGGTCACGAGCTCGCGCAGGATCAGCCGCTCGACCGGGGTGAGCGGCTCCATCAGGTCGGTGGTGACCTGCGGGACGTGCGCGGCGAGGGCACGTTCCAGCAGTTCGCGACCCTTGGGGGTGGCTTCCAGCAGCGCGGCCCGGCGGTCGTCGGGGTGGGGGTGGCGGGCGAGCAGCCCGGCCTCCTCCATGCGGGCGATCAGACGGGTCAGCCCACCCGAGGTGAACGACAGATCCTCGGCCAGGCGGGCACTGGTGGTCCGGTTCTCCCGGTGGCGGGCCAGACGAAGGAGCACCTCGAATTCGGAACCGCCCAGTCCGGCGGCCTCACGGATGGTGCGCTCGGCCCGTCCGCCGATCGCATCCGTCAGCCGCAGGATGTCGCCGTACAGGACGACTGTCTCGTCGTTCAGCAGCTCATTCATGAAGCTGACGATACAGCTACCCTGATACTCTCCTCATGAGCAAATAAGGGGGAAATCATGCCATACAGCCAAAGTTGAAGACTGGAATAAAGCTGCTGGCGCAGGTATCTTCTCCATCGACCATTGCACTGAAGCACCGCACTGAAGGGGAACAGCCATGCCGGTCGGACGACGTCAGGTACTCGCCGCAGGTTCGCTCACGGCCGCAGGGGTCGCACTGGGCGCCGGAACGGGATACGCCGCGCGGCCAGGTGAGGAGACCAAGAGTCTGAAACAGCTGTACCGCGAGGCGAAGGCGGAGGGTGGCACCCTCACTGTCTACGCGGGCGGCGACACCGCCACCCAGCAGGACGGCAACAAGGCCGCCTTCGAGAAGGCGTTCCCCGGCATCACACTGAACATGGTGGTGGACTACAGCAAGTTCCACGACGCCCGCATCGACAACCAGCTCGCCACCGGCTCCCTCGTCCCGGACGTCGTACAGCTGCAGACCCTGCAGGACTTCTCCCGCTGGAAGAAGGAAGGGTTTCTGCTTCCGTACAAGCCCGCCGGATTCTCCCGCGTCCACCCGGCCTTCAAGGACCCCGACGGCACCTGGACCGGCATATTCGTCGACGCCTTCTCGACCATCTACAACGTCGACAAGGCAGGCGGGAAGGCACCTGCCTCGGCCCGGGACCTCCTCGCCCCCCGGTGGAAGGGGAAGATCGTCTCGACGTACCCGAACGACGACGACGCGGTGCTGTACCTGTACAAGCTCATCGTGGACAAGTACGGCTGGGAGTGGCTGCGGCGGTTCGTCGGCCAGGACGTGGCCTGGGTGCGCGGTACGCAGGAACCCGCCGACCGGGTCGAGGCGGGCACCGCGGCCGTCGCACTGGGCACGGACGGCATGCTGAGCCCGGCGGCGGGCGTGAAGACCCGCTTCGTCATCCCGAAACACGACCCGTTCATGGCCTGGGCCCAGCGCGCCGCCATCTTCCGGCACGCGAAGCGTCCCGCTGCCGCGAAGCTGTACTTGAACTGGTGGCTGTCGAAAAGGACCCAGTCCGACTTCTCTATGTGGTCGGTACGCACCGACGTCCAGCCCCACGCGGGCTACCACCCCATCTGGGAGTACCGCAACGCCCACCTCGACGGCTTCGAGGGCTTCATGGCGGACCGGAGCCTCGTCGAACGCTTCAGGCAGCAGCTCACTCTCTGCGTCGGCGAGGTGACGGGGGCGCCCTCCCCTGGGTGGCTCGGCCTGCACCCGGGACGCGGGAGTGTCTGATCAACGGCCCTGTCTCACCTTCGGCGGTGCCGGAGGGTTGCCAAGGTCGTTGACATTCACGTGCGAGATGTCAACGATCTTGTAGATGTGGTGTTCTCGGGGCTGATACCCCGGGTCATCGAGGACTTGACCGACGAAGGCGAGCCGATCCTGGTGCGAACACGGACGCCGGCGGACAAGGGGTGTCGCCGAGGTTATCGTTTCACGAGCTCTGTGCGCGGCCAGGTGACGACAATCAGAACGTGAGAAGCCGAGATTTCTCGTCCGTGTGAAAGGCGGCGGTCGTCTCGCGCAGCCGCAGCTGTAGCTGGGCCAGGAGCATCTGATCGGCGTCATGGAAGTCCAGACCTGACACCTCCCTGATCCGGCGCAGCCGGTATCGCAAGGTGTTGACGTGCACCCGCAGTCGGGCAGCAGCGTCTTCGGTCAGGCATCCCGCGGCCAGGTAGGCGGCGAGGGTCTCGGTGAGGACGCCGTCTGGGCCGTCGTGCTCGACGAGGCGGCGCAGCGGACCGGTGGTCGGCGGCAGGCCGAGCGACTGGGCGACGTCGCCGAGGCGGTCGACCAGCACCTGGAGTGCCGTCTCGTCGAGGGTGGCCACGGCGGGCGCCGAGCCCCCGGCACCGCGCAGGGCGCGCAGCACGGCGTCGACCTGAGCCCGGACGGCGGGCACACGGCCGGGTTCGGCGGCGGGCCCGGCGACCGCGGCCAGATAGTCCCCTCCAGGTCCTCCCGGCGACCGGGCGACGAAGTCCGCGGCCAGCGAGCGGGCCGCGGCCAGGATCTCGTCTCTGGACGGCTGCGGCCAGGCCACCAGCACGTACACCGCACGGTCGCCGCGCACGGCCACCGCCGAGGGGCGCATTGCGGTGAGGTAGAGCGTCAGGGCGTCCTCGAGCCTGCGAAGGCCGGCGGCTGCGACGGCGGCCTCTGCGGGGGCGGTGTCCGAGGCAGCGTCCGAGGCGGTGTCCCCTGAGCGCAGGCCCACGGCGATCAGGCACAGCGCCCCGGTGTGCAGTTGTAGCTCACGGGCCGCGCCTTCCCCGGCCGGGCCCCCGGCGAGCACCGCCGCGGCCAGTTCGCAGCGCTGCTGCCGGGCCCAGGCGGAGCCGTCGGAGCGGGTGTTGGCCAGGTGCAGCGCGACGACCGGGGCGAACAGTTCGAGCCATCGGGTGTGTTCTTCCGGTAGCGGGGCGGTGACGACTGCCCAGACGTAGCCGAGGACTTCGGAGTTGGCACGTACGGCAATCGCCACCCGGGGCAGGAGGCCCGGTTCGTACGATTCGATGTACACCGGCGCGGTGGAGGAGTGCAGCCGGTCGAAGGCGCCCTGCTCCGCGAGCTTGTGCAGCCGGCTCGGATGCACCGCGCGGCTGAGGATCGTCTCCACCCTCGATTCGTCCGTGTCGTCCTGTCCTGCCGACCAGGCCAGCACCGCCGAGGCCGCGTCCTCGATGGTGACCGGGGCCTGGATCATCGCGCTGACCGTGTTGGCCAGCGCGAACAGGTCGCTGGTGGCGCCCGCGGGCTCCCACTGCGCCCGCGAGTGGTCCAGCAGGCGCTGCCGCAGGATCGTCGCGACGTGCATCCATGAGGCGTCAGGGTTGACCTCGACGACCGGCACCGGGCAGTCGGCTGTCTCAGCGGGGACCGGTCCCTTCACTGCGAGGCCACGCGCACCGGCGCGCTGCGCGGCACTGCCGAGGGTGAGCAGCTCTGCCCCCCGGGTCACGCCCACGCACAGCACCAAGCACCCCGCCTCCATTCCCTCCGCGTCGGCCGGGTCGTGAATGGCCACCCCGGCGAGGGGCTGGTCAGCGCCGCCCGGATCGACGGCGAGCCGCAGCAGGGGCTCGCCGATGTCCTGGACGAGGCGGTGCAGGGTGGGGGCTTGCTCCATGGCGCCACCCTAGCCGGATTGTCGTAGACACCCACTCGACGACCTCAGGTTTGATGCTCAGCACAAAACCTGGTGGGGCATGATCCGGCAGGCTACAGCCCATGGTCGTGAACACGGAGGTACGGGAGCTGACCGGCGTCGAGGAACTGCTGGCGGCGACCGACCTGATCACCGAGGTATGGCAGGCGGAGATTCCACCGGTGCCGTTTCCCTTCATGCGGGCCCTCAGCCAAGCCGGGGCACAGGTGCTCGGCGGCCTCGTCGACGGGCGGCTCGCCGGAGTGGCGGTGGGTTTCCTCGGCTCCGATCCTGACGGGCCTCTGCTGCACTCGCATGTGGTCGGCGTCGGCAGGGAGTGGCGGCGCACGGGTGTGGGCCGGGCGATCAAGCTCGGCCAGCGCGACTGGTGCCTGGAGCGCGGCATCAGGCGGATGGCCTGGACGTTCGACCCGCTGCGGACCGCCAACGCCTCCTTCAACCTGGCCGGACTCGGCGCCACGGGCGTCTCGTACCACGCGGAGTTCTACGGGCAGATGAACGATGCCTTCAACCGCGGAATACCGACGGACCGGGTCCTGGTGCACTGGGATCTGGCGGCCACCGAGCCCGGCCGCTCGCCCGCTCCGGCCCGTTGTGACAGCCCCCTGTTGGATATCGGTGAGGCGGGAGGGCCGGTGCGCCGGGCCGTGGGCCCCCGGCCGGGCGAGGAGGTGCGGCTGCGCGTCCCTGCGCTGCTGCCTGATGACGTTTCCCTGGTCCTGGACTGGCGCCTCGCTCTGCGCGAGGCGATGCGGCCGCTGCTGCGGTCCGGATACCGATGGACGGGAGCCGACCGGAACGGCACCTACGTCCTCACCACTCCCCTTGACCTGCAGATCCCGACGAGCCCGAGGAACCAATGAACCTGAACATCGAAGCTGTCGAACTGCGGCGGGTCGCCATCCCGCTGGCGTCCCCGTTCCGCACCTCGTTCAGCACCCAGACCGAGCGCGATGTGCTGCTGGTACGGGTGATCACCGACCAGGCCGAGGGCTGGGCCGAGTGCGTCGCGATCGCCGACCCGCTGTACTCGAGCGAGTTCACCGACGGTGCGCACCGGGTTGTCGCGGACCATCTGCTGCCGCGCCTGTTCGCCGCGGACCGGCTCAACGCCGATCTGGTGGCCCCGCTGCTGGAGCCGGTGCGCGGGCACCGGATGGCCAAAGCGGCGGTGGAGACGGCCGTGCTCGACGCCCAGCTGAAGGCCGCCGGAGTTCCGCTGAGCCGCCACCTGGGGGCGACCGCGACGCATGTCGACTCCGGCGTGTCGGTGAGCATCTACGACGCCGTACCGGAGCTGCTCGACGCGGTGGCGGGCTACCTGGAGGCCGGATACCGCCGGATCAAGCTCAAGATCGAGCCGGGCTGGGACATCGAACCGGTCGCCGCGGTGCGGGAGCGATTCGGCGACGATGTGCTCCTCCAGGTGGACGCCAACTCCGCCTACACCCGCTCCGACGCCCGCCACCTCGCGCTCCTCGACGCGTTCGGGCTCCTCTTGATCGAGCAGCCACTCGACGAAGAGGACATCGCCGGCCACGCCCAGCTCGCCCGCGTCGTGCGGACCCCGATCTGTCTCGACGAGTCGGTCGTCTCCGCCCAGGCCGCGTACGAGGCGATCCGCACCGGCGCCTGCGGAATCGTCAACATCAAGCCCGGCCGGGTCGGCGGCTACCTCGAAGCGCGGCGCGTGCACGACGTCTGCGCGGCAGCCGGCATCCCCGTCTGGGCCGGCGGCATGCTGGAGACCGGCATCGGCCGGGCGGCCAACCTCGCCCTGGGCGGCCTGCCCAACTTCACCCTGCCCTCGGACATCTCGGCCTCCGACCGCTACTTCGAGCAGGACCTGACCGAGCCGATCACGATGACCGAGGACGGCCGCATCGAAATCCCGACCGGGCCCGGCATCGGCGTCGCCCCGATCCCCGAAGTACTGGCGGAACTCACGGTCACCGCGCAGGTGCTCAAGCCATGACCCTCCTGGACGAACTGACCGCGCGCACCGAGGAGATGGCCCGGGCAACCCTCGACCTGTGCCTGGCGGAGTCGCCGTCCGATGACTTCGGCCGACTGGCCCAGGTCGCGGAGCATACCGCCGAGCTGGGCACCCGCCTGCTCGGCCGCGCGCCCGAGTGGATCACCGAGCAGGACCGGCCGGCGCTGTACTGGGAGCCGACGCCGGGTGGCGTGCTGCTGCTCGGCCACCTCGACACGGTGTGGCCGGTCGGCACCCTGGCCCGCTGGCCGAAGCCGTTGCGCACTCGAACCACCCTCAGTTGCCCCGGCGTCTTCGACATGAAGGCCGGGGTAGTGCAGGGCCTGTACGCGATGGCGGCGCTCGGCTCCCCCGCGGGCTGCGGCATGCTGCTGACCACCGACGAGGAGATCGGCTCACCTGTCTCCCGACCGCTGATCGAAAAGGCTGCCGCCCGTGCCGGGGCAGTTCTGGTGCTGGAGGCCAGCGCGGACGGCGCACTCAAGACCGGCCGCAAGGGCGTCAGCCAGTATGTGGTACGGGTCCAGGGGCGGGCCGCGCACGCCGGCCTGGAACCCGAGAAGGGCGTGAACGCGCTCCTGGAGCTCGCCGAACAGGCCCGCACCGTCGCCTCGTTCGGTTCCGGCGGGCTCACCGTCACTCCCACTCTCGCCGCCGCGGGCACCACGACCAACACCGTCCCGGCCGAGGCCCACTTCCACGTGGATGCCCGCGCCGGCACCCGCGCCGAGCAGGACACCCTGCATGCCCGGATGGCCGCACTGTCCCCGGTGCTGCCCAGTGCCTCGGTCACCGTCGAGGGCGGCCCCAACCGCCCGCCGATGGAGGCGGGCCAGGCCCTGCCCCTGCTGGATCTCGCGCGCCTCGCCGCCCGGGACCTTGGCCTCGGAGACATCCGCGCGGTCAGTGTCGGTGGCGCGTCCGACGGCAACTTCACCGCCGGGATCGGCATCCCCACTCTCGACGGCCTCGGCGCGGTCGGCGCACACGCGCACGCCGAAGGCGAGTACGCCGTCATCGCCGAAATGCCCCGCCGGGCGGCCCTCGTCGCCGGCCTCGTCGCCCGCCTGCTGCCACCTGTGTGACGTCGCCGCAGCCCTGTCTTCCATCCCTCGGCCCGGGAGCTGGCGACGTCGAGACTCTCGGGCCACGGCGTACCACGCACCATGTGTCCGGACGAGGCGCCGGACCGCACGCGGTATGTGGCCGGACGCACCCCGGTGCGCAACGGGCCGACCTGTCTACCCGCGGCGTCATCCAGGCCGACACCTGGTATCTCGCACTGCGCGAGGCCGGCCTGGCCTACGTCGTCGCGCTCAAGCCGCACCGCGGCACCTGGGCCCGCGCCGACCAGCCGCACACCCCTGTCGAAGCGGCCCACGCCCTGACCTGGCGCGATGCCAAGCATCCAGGCGACTGGACACCCGTAGAGCGTCACTTCCGCGACGGGCGCACAGACCTGGTTGGCTGCCGATGTCCGCCTCGGCGGCCACAGCCCCGACTCACCCCACACAGCCGCCTGCCCGCACCCGCCGGCCGCCTCGCCGCAATCGTCGGACTCCGCGGACTGCGGCCATGGATCGAGCAGAGCTACAAGCAGACCAAGGACGAACTCGGCTGGGCCGACTTCCAGGTTCGCTCCGACCGCGCCATCCGCCGCCACCAGACCCTGGTCGACTACGCCTTCTCCTTCTGCCGCGACCACCCGCGATGGGCACCGGTGCCACCGCCTGGCCGGAAGTACGAGCAGTTGCCCCAGAGCCCGACCGCTGGACCGCTGCATACCCCCAGGCGGCTGCCCCGGGGCAAGGAGATCCGGACCGTTCCCGGACCACGTTGCCACTCGCCCGCCGACAGCGCACCGTCACCGCAGGTCAGCGTGGGTACTGCTCGTGTACCACCAAGAGACGAAGAATCTGCTGGTGTCGTATTCGCCGAAGAAGCTGGGCTTCTTCTAGGTGCTGAAAAAGGGCGCCTGAACAGGGACTATGCCCTTCAGGCGCCCTTCGAGACGCACGATCAGGCCGCGATTCGAAACAGGCCCTTACTTTCGATATCTCCCACCTGTGCCCCAGACCCGACCAGCAGTTCCGGGCCTTTTCCGGGCCAGAGTCAAGCTACGACACCCTGCGCGTTGTCCCTCGGCGCAGCCCACCGCTGCATGGACTCCTCGGTCACCCGGTTGGCCTGGTTACGCGTTTCGGCCAGGAACTTGGCGTAGTAGCGGAAGAGAACCTGGATGCCCTGCCCCGCGCGGCGTGCGCACTCTGCCGGGTCGACTGCGGAGGCCGGCCAGAACGAGATGCCGACGTTTCAGTCGGCGGTGGCCCGACAGGCGGGAGGCTGGGGAGGCCGCGCGGGCGGGGTGCCTGTCGGCTCCGCGCGGCCTCCCGCCGAATTGGACATGCCGGTTTCCCGGCCGTCCGGCCCTCCACCGACTACTGCACGAATGCACTGGCAGGCCGTTTTGGATGGATTCGGTCATGGCAGGTATCGCAGGCCACAACCGCCCTGCGACGCCGGTGCGGAATTACGCGCGCCCGGCCAAAGGCCGCCATCCGGAATGTGCGAGGTCGGCGAGAGCACGGACATGACGCACTGGCACATTGCCCCCACTCTCGCAGATCTCCGTCAGAGTCTCGCGATGAGTTCCTTCTGCGGATACTCCACCCGGACCGGCTGACGGTCGGCGATTTCCGCGGACCCCTGCCGCTGGAGTGGGACCCCACCGAACCGTGCCACCAGTGGCTTCCTGTTTTCCGATGCTTATAGCAAGCCCCCGTGGCAAGCCCTCGTGGCGGAATGGGCTCAGAACATGGTGTTGTCGTTGAGGGGAGGGGTCGACGGCACGTCCTGGACGGAGTCCCAGTGTTCGAGGATCTTCCCGTCCTTGCCGACGCGGAAAATGTCCACGACGGCCTGGCCGCGGTCCTCGGGGTTGAGGCGGTAGTGGGCGTGGATCGCCACGAGGTCGCCTTGGGCGATGACGCGCTTGCGTTCCACGATCAGGTTCGGGAACTGCTGGAAGAAGCCGGTGAACTGCTCGCGCAGGCCGGCCGAGCCGTTGGGGATGGTCGGGTTGTGCTGGTAGTACTCCGGCGTCAGGTACCTGACCGCGTCGGGGTTCTTGTCGACGAGGAGTGTGTCGAAGTAGGCGGTGGCCACCTTCCGACTGAAGGCGGTCATCCAGCGGGGGCCGGGCTGGTTCGTGCGCGGCCGGCTGACCGTGCCGAACATGTCGTTGCCGTTGACGGTGGTCGCCGGTACGTCCTGGACCACGTCCCAGTGCTCGGCGATCATGCCCTTCCTGTCGAAGCGGAAGATGTCGACCACGGACGAACCGCGGGTGCCGGGCTCGTAGACCGGGTTGGAGTGGACCATGACCAGGTCACCCTGGGCGATGACCCGCTTGACGTTGTACACGTGGTCCGGGAACCGCGCGTGCCAGTCGCGGATGAAGTTCTTGATGGCCTCCCGGCCGTCGGGGGCCATCGGGTTGTGCTGGATGTAGTCCGCACGGATGTACTGGTCGGCGACCTTGAGGTTGCCCTCTTCGAAGAGCTGCCTGAGTACGCGGACGGCGACGCGCTTGTTGCGCTCCTCGGCGTAGGGGTTCGCCTGCCGGGAGTCCGCGACGGTCAGGGAGGAGGTGGGAGGGGACGCCGTGGCGGCGGGCACGAATACGGCCATGGATCCGATGGTCGCCGTGGCCAGCAGAGCGGCGACGGTCCTCCTGGACAAGTGGGTCTTGCTCATGACGGTGTTCTCCAATACGGATGCGATGAGCGATGCGTTACGTGCTGGCTGTGGGCGGCGGAATCACCCGGGGCTGAAGGCGAGGAGGAACTCGACGGTCCCCTCGTCCTCGACGGCGATCCCGCCGAAGTTCGGTGCGTCGACGCCGTAGTCGGCGAAGGTGACGGGGATCGAGCCGTTCACGCGGAAGCCGTCGGCGGTGCGCTGGGCGTTGAGGTCGAACGTGACGGAATTGGTCTCGCCGTGGATGGTCAGATCCCCCGTGGCCTCGCCGGTGACCCGTTCGCTCCCGTCCGGCACCGAGCCGAAGTCCACGGGCTCGGTGAGCTCGAAGACGGCATTGGGGTACCGCTCGGTGTTCATGATCCGGCCGCGGAACTGGCCGTCGCGTTGGCCGGAGTCGCTCCGCACCGAGGCCAGGTCGACGGTGAAGCTCCCGCTCACAGCCTGGGCGCCCTCGATCTCCAGCTCTCCGGTGACCTCTTCCGTACGGCCCACGGCCGTGACGTTCTGGCCGAAGAGCACCTCGTCGACGCGGTAGCCGGCCTGCGAGCCGCTGCCGACCCGCCACGCGCCCTCGACGCCCTCCCGCTCCTGCTCGCCGGAGCCGGAGGTGCTCTCCGGCCTGGTCGGTGAACTGTCCAGTGACAGCGCGGCTGGTGGGTCGTCCTGGACGTAGTTGATGTAGACGTACGGGCCTCCGACGCCCACGAGGGCGGCGGCGGCAACGCCGACGACCAGCCGGCGCTTCCAGCGTCTGGGGGTGGTGCGTGCCATTGGTTCCTCCGGGAGACAGATGACCGGTTAGTTGATCTTGAAAGTTCAAGTATTTGGTCAGAAAGTACCCTGGGCCATGAATGCCATGGGGTCAGCCGTGGGCTGCGAGGGAGACGTGCTCCCACTCGGCCCAGGTGGCCAGCTTGCGCGCGTAGTGGTCCTTGGCCAGCTGGATCGGCGTCCTGCCGAAGAACACCCGCAGCGGCGGGTTCTCGGCATCCACGATCGTCAGCAGGGCGGGACCGACGGCCTTCGGGTCGCCCATGTCGGACAGGTCCAGGCCTTCGGCCAGGGCCTGGCGGACTCCGTCGTAGAGCGGGTCGGGCTCGGAGTTGACCGCGGAGGCGCCGGGCCAGTCGGTGGGATAGGGGCCGGGCTCGACCAGGGTGACCTTGATGTCCTGCCCGGCGACCTCGGCGGCCAGGGCCTCGGACAGCCCCTCCACCGCCCACTTGGAGGCGGCGTAGACACCCAGGCTCGGGAAGGAGAGCACGCCGCCGACGGAGGAGACCTGGACTATGTGGCCGCCGCCCTGGGTGCGCAGCAGCGGCAGCGCGGCCTGGGTGACCCAGAGCACGCCGAAGAAGTTCGTTTCCATCTGGTCGCGCACCTCGGCCTCGGTCAGCTCCTCGACCATGCCGAAGTGGCCGTAGCCGGCGTTGTTGACGACGACATCGAGTCGGCCGAAGTGCGCGTGGGCCTTGTGGACCGCCTCGAACACGGCGGTCTTGTCGGTGACGTCCAGGGGCAGTGCGAGCAACTGCTCGCCGTAGGCGATCGCGAGGTCCATCAGGGACTCCGTGTTCCGTGCGGTCGCGGCGACCCTGTCTCCGCGATCCAGCGCGGCTTCGACGAACGAGCGGCCGAAGCCGCGGGACGAGCCGGTGACGAACCAGGTCTTGGACACGAGAACCTTCCAGTGGGGAAAGGAAGTTGACGGAACGGGAGGTCAGGCCAGGAGCAATTCGGAGACCTGCCACAGGAGCGCGGCCGCCTCCGGGTCCACAGCGTGCGCGGCGACTCCGGTGTTGGTGCCGGGCCGGTGCGGTTCGGCCTCGTCACAGTCCTCGAAGTACCGGCCGGTGACACCGTCGACCACGGACGACGCGGCCAGCAGCACAGAGGTCGCGGCGCCCTGCTCCACCGTCTTGAGGGACAGCTCAGGCGGCTGCGTTCCCTCGCCGATCAGGGCCTGGAGGTGGGCCCCGAACTGCGCCATCTCGGCGTCCCCGACATGACGCATCAGGTTGGTCCGGATCCCGCCGGGCATCAGCGCGTTGACCGCGATCCCGTCGTCGGACCAGCGTCGGCCGGCCTCGACCGCGAACAGCACGTTGGCCGTCTTGGACTGGCCGTAGGCGAGCCACGGGGCGTAGGGCCGCTCGGTGAAGTGGAGGTCGTCGAAGACGACGGGTGAGAAGAGGTGTCCGCTGGAGCTCACCGACACCACGCGCGCACCGCCGGCCGCCGCGAGAGCGCCGTGCAGCCCGGTGGCGAGGGCGAAGTGCCCCAGGTGGTTGGTGGCGAACTGCAGCTCCCAGCCCCGCGGCGTCCGGGTCTCCGGAGTCGCCATCACGCCCGCGTTGTTGACGAGGATGTGCAGTGGCCCTCGCCATGCGGTCACAAACGCCTCGACGGACGCCGGGTCGGTCAGATCCAGGGAGGCGACCGTCACGCCCTCGGAGCCGGTGGTGACCTTGATGTCCTCCGCGGTGCGGCGGCCGGCGGCCGTGTCCCGCACGGCGAGGACGACCTGCGCGCCGGCCCCGGCGAGCGCCCGGGCGGTCTCCACACCGATGCCGGAGGCGGCTCCGGTGACGACGGCACGGCGGCCGGTGAGATCCGTGCCCGCGATGACGTCGGCGGCCGTGGATCCGGCGTGGAAGGGGGTGGTGATACGTGTGCTCGTGGTCATATCCGCACGTGCTCCCGGTTTGCTACGATCAAAAATCGGAGGCTCCTCCGTTTTGCTTGAACCTTAAGCGGAGGGTCCTCCGATTGTCCAGGAGGAAGGAATGCTGTGACCGGCAACACACGCGGACTGCGTGCCGACGCGCGCCGCAATCGGCAACGCCTGCTCGACGTGGCCGTACGCGCCTTTTCCGAGCGGGGCACGGACGCGTCGCTCGAGGGCATCGCCAGAGAGGCCGGTGTGGGCATCGGCACGCTGTACCGGCACTTCCCCACCCGGGAGGCCCTGCTTGAGGCCGCATACCGCAACGAGGTCGCGCGGGTCTGCGACAGCGCCGAGGAACTGCTGACTCAGTACCCGCCCGACCAGGCGATGCGAGTGTGGATGGACCGGTTCATCGACTATCTGACCACCAAGCAGGGCATGGCGGACGCACTGAAGGCCGTCATCGCCTCCGGTGACTCGGACCCGTTCGCCGAGAGCCTGGACCGAATCAGCACGGCCATCAGCACGCTGCTGAAGGCCGGGGCCGAGGCGGGCGTCCTGCGCTCCGACGTCGACCCCCTCGACGTCGGCTTCAGCCTCGGCGGCATCCTGCTGATCACCACCGACATGGGGCTGCGCGACCGCGCGGGCCGCATGCTCGATCTGCTCCTCGACGGACTCCGCCACCGCACGGACTGAACTGGAGACCGCCTGAGACTGGGCGTACACATCAGCCGTTTCGACCACTTCGACGGCCCGACCACCCCATCGGCCCGACCACCCTCGGACCCGGGCCGGCCGCGGCGTGTGCGGTCGCGGACGAGGCCGGTATCAGCCGGCTCTCCGCAATGGGGACCATTACATCCAGATGGAGGAGTACGGGCTCACCGCGAGCGAGCCGTGCTGAAGGGCTGCACCACCCTCGGCCGTCTCGCGGCCCACACCTCGACGACCCGACTCGGTCCGCTCGTCACAGGGGTGACGTACCGTCATCCCGGGCTGCTCGCCAAGATCGTCACCACGCCCGACGTGCCATCCGGCGGCCGGGCCTTCCCCGGACTCGGCACAGCCCGGTACCAGCGTGAGCACACCGGCCTCAGAGTGCCGTTCCCACCGACAGGCGAGCGCTTCGAGCGACTGGAGGAGAGCCGGCGCGCCTGCAATCAGATGTGGACTGCTGCCGCAAGGTCGCGGCGAAGACCTCGTCGCCCGAGTGCGCCCGGGTCCCGGCGGTCGCGGCCTGGGCGGGTGCCACCGCGCTGGTGCCCCGGTGCTCGCCCAGCTCGCGCGCCATCACCCGGGTCATGCCGATGAGCGCGCCCTTGCCGGCCACGTAGGCGATCTGGCCCGGCGCGCCGGCGAAGAAGGTGCGGGACGCCACATTGGCGACGCACCCGCGGCACAGGCTCTCACGCAGCCACGGCACGCACGCCTGCGTGAGCCGGGGCATGGCGGCCCGGCAGTAGGCGTTGCCGCCCGGGCCGTGGACGCCACCGGTGAAGGTGACCCGGTACGGGCGGTTCGGCGTGACACGACGGGCGATGGTGAAGCCGACCGCGTCCTCGTTGTGCATGCCGTTGACGACCCGGGCGCTCAGCTCCCGGTAGAGCTGCTGAGGCGTCGACATCCAGAAGTTGGCCACCGTCGCGTCGAACGCCTTCGCAAGGTCGTACCCGGACGCCTCGCCCTTCAACAACGCGGCCATCACCGCGTTCCGCAAAGCCATGAATGCGCGCTAGCAGATTAATCAACAACGTGATCAATAGCCACTCCATTCCTTGTAGACAAGCCCTGACGGGCCATCTAGTCTCCAACACACTTATTCATATTTCTGAGTATCGAGGTGAGCTCGTGCATCCCTTCCGCAAGGCCGTCGAGAACGGCGACCCGGACGCCGTGGCCGCCCTGCTGGCCGACGACGTCGTCTTCACCAGCCCCGTCACCTTCAAGCCGTACCCGGGCAAGGCCATCACCGCGGCGATCCTGCGCGGCGTGCTCCGGGTCTTCGAGGACTTCACCTACATCCGCGAGATCGCCAACCCCGACGGCCGCGATCACGCCTTCGTCTTCACCGCCACCGTCGCCGGCAAGCAACTCCAGGGATGCGACTTCCTGCACTTCGACGACGACGGGAAGATCGACGAGTTCACGGTGATGGTGCGCCCGCTCTCCGCCGCCCAGGCGCTGGGCGAGGCCATGGGCGCCCAGTTCGAGCAGATCGCCCGAGAGGCCGCCGAACAGTAACCACGACAGGCGAGTGAACAGTGCGGTTATGGGACGTCCTGAGCGGCCGGTGGATCCTCGGGCCGGTGCTGTGCAGCGTTTCGCCCATGAGTTGCGGGTGCTGCGCGAGGCGGCCGGGAAGCCGACGTACCGGGTGATGGCCGGGCGGACGGACTTTTCGGTGACCGTGCTCGCGCAGGCGGCGTCGGGTGAGCGGCTGCCGTCGCTGGCGGTGGTGCTGGCGTACGCGCGGGCGTGCGGGGCGGATCCGGCCGAGTGGGAGCTTCGGTGGAAGACGGCAACCGAGGAAGCGTCGGACGAGGAGGCGGCAGCACGCGAGGAGGAGAAGGAACCGCAGGCACCTTACCGGGGGTTGATGCGGTTCGAGCCCGGTGACCACGGGCTGTTCTTCGGCCGCGACCGGCTCGTGGCGCAGTTGTCGGATCTGGTGCACGAACACCGGTTCGCGGTGGTGTTCGGTGCGTCCGGCAGCGGGAAGTCCTCGCTGTTGCGGGCCGGGCTGATACCCCTGCTTCAGCGGACCGTGCGGGAACTGGGGCGCACGGCCGTACTCCGGGTGCTCACCCCGGGGGCCACTCCGGCGGCGACGCACGGCCGGCTGCTGGCCCCGCAGGAGGGCGAGCCGGACAGCTGGGTGGTCGTCGACCAGTTCGAGGAGATATACACGCTGTGCCGGGACCGGGCCGAACGTGCGCGATTCATTGATCTGCTCCTGGCCGCCCAGGAACCGGGCAGCCGGTTGCGGGTGGTCGTCGCGGTACGGGCGGACTTTTACGGGCGGTGCGCCGAACACCGGGGGCTCGTGGATGCTCTGCGGGACGTCCAACTGCTGGTCGCGCCGATGACCCGGGCGGAGTTGCGGGAGGCGGTCGTGAAGCCGGCCGCGGCCGCCGGGCTGCTGGTGGAGCGGGCGCTGACCGCCAGGCTCGTCGAAGAGGTCGTCGATCAGCCCGGCGCACTGCCGATGCTCTCGCACGCCCTGCTGGAGACCTGGCGGCGGCGCCGGGGCCGGACCTTGACGATGACTTCCTACGAATCGGCCGGCGGTGTGCACGGCGCGATCGCCACCACCGCCGAACACGTCTACGGACAGCTGTCGCCCGCCCAGGCCAGGACGGCCCGACAGATGCTGCTCCGGCTCATCGAGCCCGGACAGGGCGCCGCGGACACCCGGCGCCCGGTCGAGCGCGCCGAACTGGAGGAGTGGTCGGATCCCGAGGTGCCCGCGGTCGTCGAGGAACTGGCCCGCGCCCGGCTGGTGATCGCGGACGCGAACGGCGTGGAACTCGCCCATGAGGCCCTGATGACCTGCTGGCCTCGGCTGCGCGGCTGGATCGAGGAGGACCGCGAGCGGCTGCGCCACCACCGTCGCCTCACCGAGGCCGCCCGCACCTGGCAGGAACTCGGCCGCGACCCCGGAACCCTGTACCGGGGCACCCACCTGGTACGCGCTGAGGATTTCTTCGCTCGTCCCGGGCAGCGCGACGAGCTGACCTCCTCCGAGCGGGCGTTCCTCACCGCCGCGCTCGACGCCCGCGAAGCGGAACGCCGGGTCGCCACCCGGACCACTCGCAGGGCACGTCGCCTCGTCGCCGCGCTCTCCGCCACCCTGGCTGTGGCGCTGATCGCCGGCATGGTCGCCTGGCAGCAGCACCGAACCAGCCGGCAGGAAGCAACCGACACGGCCGCCCGCCGGGTCGCCGCGGTCGCCGACGCGATGCGGACGACCGACCCCAGGACCGCCATGCTGCTCAGCGTCGCCGCCTGGCGGATCGCCCCTCTCCCCGAAACCCGTTCGGCTCTGCTCGGCGCCACCGCCCAAACCGAACTGGACGCCTTCACCGACTCCGGGCCCGGCAGCGACGCCTTGCACCTGCTCGTCGATTCCGGCCGTACGCTGCTCAGCTCGGACGGCCGGAAGTGGCAGACCTGGGACGTGGTCACGCACCGCCGTACCGCCTCGGGGCTACTGCCGGACGGCCAGGTGACGGGGGCCAGTCCGGATGGCCGGGTGCTGGCCGTCGCCGCGGACAGCGGCACGGGCCTGTGGGACGCGTCGGCCGGGCAGTGGACCGGCGGTACCGGACAGCATCTGCCGTTGTCCGACATTCCCGGCTTCGGTTCCAGCAACCGCAGCTACCTGGTGAGCAACCTCGACAGCGATGAGGTGCAGCTGCGTTCCGTCACGGACGGCCGGGTGCTGTTCCGGACGGCGGCGGACAACCCGGCGAACGTGGCCCTGAGTGCGGACGGCCGGCTGGTGGCCGTCTGCCCCCGTGCCGGTCCGACGACGGTCCGGGACATCGTCCGCCACCGCAGCCTCCCCGGCGGCTGGCGGCGTCCCGGAGCGAACCACTGTGACGACGACAAATCGTGGCTCGCGTTCGATGACGGCGGCGACCGGCTCGCCGCCGTCTCCAGCGTCGGCGTGCGCGTCTGGGACACCGCTTCAGGACGGCAATTCGCCGATATCGCCGAACCGGACATCCAGAGCATCGCCTTCAGCCACGACGGGGCATTCCTGGCGGTCTCAGGACACGACGAGATCACGGTGTGGCGGCTGTCGGCCCCCG
Source organism: Streptomyces sp. AK08-02 (assembly GCF_033795085.1). NCBI lineage: Bacteria > Bacillati > Actinomycetota > Actinomycetes > Kitasatosporales > Streptomycetaceae > Streptomyces > Streptomyces sp. AK08-02. The sequence continues at coordinate 109,922 of NZ_JARAZV010000001.1, read as the reverse complement.
ACGCCCCGGTGTTCCGCCATCCTCTGAACGGACAGCTCCTCTACGGCGGTCTCTCCTGGGATCCCGGTCTGCCGGTCCTGCGCTACCTCGAAGGCAGCACCGTCCACTCCCTCGACCTCGGGGCGGCCCTCACCGCCCGGTGGAGCAGCCACCCCCTGGACAACGCGCTGCTCAGCCCGGACGGCGGTACGCTCGCCACCGCCGAGCGGTCCGGGAGCGGCTACCGTTTCCAGTTGCGCGACACCCGTGACGGGCACCTGCTTCGTACGCTGCCCTCACCCCCGTTGCCCGCCTCCCTCGATCCCGCCGAGCCGGCCGTGGAGCTGGACACACAGGACACCATGCCGCTGATGGCCTTCAGCCCCGACAGCACGGCGTTCACCTACAGCGTCTCCGCCCCGGGCCGCGAAGCCTCCCCCCAGCGGTTTGTCATCTGGGACCTGACCCGCGACCGCGAACGGACCACGCTGGACCTGGCGCACCAGTCATCCAGCGCAGCAGTCCTCGCGGTCGTGCTCGGTCCCGGCGGCCGGACACTGGTGGCCTCCAGGACGCGCGACATCGGTCATCGGAGCGGCGAGGTGTGGAACACCGCGCGCCGCAGCAGAGCGGCCATGCTCAACGGCCTCGACAGTATCCACCTGGCCGTCCGCCCCGACGGCCGGTTGCTCGCCGGAGACGTGGACCTCACCGAGCTGCCGTCCGGCCGGGTCACCCGACGCACTCTCAGCCAGGGCGAGCAGATCAACGCCCTGACCTTCAGCCCCGACGGCTCCCGCATGGCGGCGGGTGACATGACCGGCCGCGTAGCCCTGTGGGACGGAACCCTCCGCCACCGTACGGGCGTCCTGCCGAACCTCTTCCCCGCGGCGCTCGGTGACACCCCCGAAGCAGTCAACGCCCTTGCCTTCAGTCCCGATGGCAGCACCCTCGCCGTCGCCGGCGACTCCGGCACTCTCCAGCTCTGGGACACCGCCACCCAACAACCCCTCGGCGGCAACCTGCCCACCCCCGGCGAGCCCATTCGCTCCCTCGCCTTCAGCTCCGACAGCGCCACCCTCTACGCCACCAGCGACCACACTCCGCTCCAGCGGTACCCCATCACCCCCTCCCACGCCATCACCCAGGCCTGTACCCGCACCGGCACCACCCTCACCGCGGCCCAATGGCACCTGTACATCCCCGACGCGCCCTACCACCCCGTCTGCGACACACGCCGCCCACACTGACCACCGCTGCACCGCACCGGCGCCCGCGAGGCGGTCCGCTGCTGCGGCCGGGCCGGTACCGGCTCCAACTGGTGTCGACGACGAGCCGCACCACGGTCCCCGGCGGTCGGCATTCCCTGACGGTTGGCGTTCCCTGACGGTCGGCGTTCCCTGACCGTGGAGTGACCTCCGCTCGCCGAGCAACCCTGTCGCCGGGCGGCGCGGGCACACGTATGCCGTTCCGGCCCCCGCGATCCCGCGCGTGACACGACGGGCCGGATGCCCGGGAACGCGCCGCTGACCTGTTTGTTTACGCCCTTGAATCGGGTTGCCGGACAACTCACGGCCGCGAAATATCGCTCACACCCCCCTGACCACCACCTACCCGATTCACCCGCGTTTGGTCCCACCGAGCGAAGGAACTCGAAAATGGTCCCCACCCCTGTCAAGAAGTGGCTGCTCACCGTCGCAGCCTGCGCCCTGGCGCTCAGCGGCCTGAGCCTGGCCTCCGCCACGACCGCGAGCGCGACGGGCAACGGCAACGAGACGGACCTCAACGGCAAATGGGACAACCTGCTCCCGAACATCTGCCAGGACGGCTCCAACCGGAGCGGCCAGAGCGTCTGGTACTACAACATCGCGACGCACGAGCTGCACGACAGGAGCTACTACGGCAGGGCCCCGGTCTATTCGAGCCAGTACGGCGGCCCTCGCAACACCCTTCACGTCCTGAACCCGAACTGGCGCGAGATCAAGGGCCACTGCTACTACCCCCAATCGTCCTCCTGGACGTATGAGGGGGCCGAAACAGCCTGGTCCGAGCCGGCAAGCAACTGCGACAACGGCGGCCCCCTCAACTACCAAGTCTCCCAGAGCTACACCACGACGGAGAGCACCACCAAGACGGTGGGCGGCAGCCTCTCCGGCGTCGGCAAGATCGGCAAGATGTTCGAAGTCGGCGGCGGTGCCGAGTTCGAGTACTCGTGGTCCTACGGCAAGTCCATCGGCTGGGGACGCACTGTCGGCATGAGCGTCCCGTCCGGCAGGACGGAATGGTTCGGCGCGAGACCCCTCAAGCGCGTGGTGCGGATCAACCCGCACTTCTGGCTGGACAGCTACACGTGGAACGCCGGCGGGACCACCAAAACCTCCCAGAACTGGGGCGGCTGGGGTTACAGGGCCCTCGTGGACCATGACTACTACTACGACGGCACGGCCAATGTCCTCAACAGCAGCAAGCAGCCGCAGTTCCGCTTCATCCTCCACGGGCGCGCCAACACGCGGAACGACTGCAACTGACGCGTGGCGGCACCCCTGAGATCCGAAGTGCCCGCCGGCCTTGGGCCGGCGGGCACTTCGCCGTCCCCCGCTCTGGTGGTGATCCATGACGAAGAGGGCGACCGGCTCCCGTACGACGGTGTCAACGACCCGAACATCGACGACGCCTCGATCATGACGCCCACGGACCACGTCACGTCCTCCCCGATGACTCGTCACTTACGTCACTCACCGTGATCGCCGGGACACCCGCGGCCGCGCGTACGGACTGGGTGTCGATGGCCACCAGGGAGCAGTCAAAAAAGGGGCGGCCCACTTCGGCAAGCCCGTTGATCACGCGCTCGGACGCTCGCGCGGCTGGCTGAGCACCAAGATCCACCTGGCCGCAGACGGCCACGCACGGCCCCTCGCCTTCACCGTCACCGCAGGCCAGGCAGGTGATGCACCCGCCTTCGAAGGGCGATGTCCCGCATCCGTGCGCCCCGCTCCGGCCGGGCAGGCCCCGGACCCGGCCCCTGGCCGTTCTGGCCGACCGCGCGTACTCCTCACGCGATATCCGCGCCCACCTGCGGCGCTGGGAACCTCCGTGCGGTCATCCCGCAGCCGTCCGCCCAAGTCGGCCACCGCCTGCGGCGAGGTCGCTTCGGTGGCCGTCCACCCGGCTTCAACAGCGAGGCTTACAAGCAGTGGCGCGGCCTGGCCGCACGAACCGACAAACTCGCGATCGCCTGCCAGGCCGCACTCCACCTCGCAGGCATCCTCAGCAAGAACCCCCGGCTCGCCGCCGTCGCCGCCCTGTCTCTTGACACCGGCGTCGCCGCTCGGCGCCCACCGCAGGCGCCGCCGTGAGCGGCGAGTTCAACCTCGTCCGGGTCATCGACAGCCCGCTCACAGGCCCCAGCACCGCGCCCACTCCAGCGGGCGTGGGGGGCCTGCTCGTCAGCCGGCCAAAACGATCGGACGGTCAGGCGTTCGGCCCTCGGCGACTGCCGCAATCCGGGTCGCGCGTCAGTGCGACGACCCCGGCGGCCTGCTCGGCGCTGGTGAACACCGCCGCGGCGGCGCAGTCGCGCAGCACGAATGCCAGCTCCTCCGGGGTGATCATGACGTTCACGGGATTGACGACCCCACCAGGGTTGACGAAACAGACAGGGGTACCCCCCGGTTCTGGGCGTACAACGAGACCGCGTCATCGGGCCAACCTCGCGGGCGATCAGCGCCGCCGCGACGCGGTCACTCTCCGTGTCGAGCTTGCGGGAGGTCAGCGTCCGCGTCGAGGTCACCAGCGCGGGCTTGTCCCCGAACAATGCCGCGGCCCGGCGGACAAACTCGCCGGGGGGAGTTGACGTCGTCCATGTGGGCCTCCTGTCGCTTCTCGTCAGGCCGGGACTACGGGCAGGATGACGCGGGAGGGCCGGGCGGGGTCGTGGAAGACCTGCTGGCGGGCCACTCGGGCCGTGGTCGCGCTCTCCTCCGGTTCGCCCGTGTCAGGTTGCGGTCCCAGCGGGGGAAGTTGCTGGAGGTGACCTGGACCCGTATCCGGTGACCCGCCCGGAAGACGATGCTGGTCGACCACAGGTCCACGACGTGCTCGGCCGCCTCGCCCGGCGTCGCCGCACGCACCCGCACGATGCCGTCGGCCACATTGCGGGAGACCCCGTTCTCGTCGACGTCGCACAGGCGTGCCACCCAGTCGGTCGAGGGTCCGTCCGTGGCCGCGAAGAGCACCGCCCGCACCCGGCCGGTCACCTCGACGTCATCGGTGAGCGGTTCGGTGGTGAAGACCAGGACGTCCTCACGCGCTTCGACGGCCGTCTGGTCGAGCGGCCCGGTACGGAACTCATCGGTCATCAGGAGCGCGCCGCCGGTGGTGGGCACCGGATCCATCGGGTCGTAGGTGAACTCCTCGGCCTGCTCGGCGGTGGTCGGCGGCTCCCGCGTCAGGCGTCCGCCCGCACGCAGGTGGAAGTCCGTGTCCACCGCCCGCGACAGCGGCCATTCCGTCTCCTCGCGCCACTGGTTGGTTCCCATCACGAACAGCAACACCGTGCCCGTGTCAGGCTCCAGCGCCGCCCCCTCGCCGAGCGTGCGCGCGAACCAGTCGAACTGCAGGTCGTGCACGCGTCCCCGCATGCCCATGAACTCGGAGTGCGCAGCGAATCCGAAGTTGACGTCACCGACCACGTGCTGCCAGTTGGTGTGGGTCCATGGGCCCATGATCAACGTGGCGGACCGGCCTGCCCGGCGCATGGCGGTGAAGTTGTCGAGCGTGCCCTGGGTGAAGATGTCGTACCAGCCGCCGAGTTGGAAGGTGGGCAGGTCCACCTCGTCGTGCCGGCCCGCGACAGTGCAGGACCGCGCCCAGCCGAGCTCCCGCCGGGAACGCTCGTAGCCCAGTTCGGGCAAGTCGTGCCGGGCGAACGCGGGAAACCGCCCAGCCGGCAGTTCTCCGTAACCGTCGCCCGCCAGGCCGTCCAGATCCTGCACGAGCCCGCCGAGACTGCCCACGAGCGCGCCGGGGTCGGTGCGGTGACGGCGCATCAGGGTGTCGGCGCCCTGCATCAGGGACCAGGGCACGGTGATGCCGAGCTCGATCGCACCGCCGCGCGAGAACAGCCCGTCGTCCGGATCGGACCAGGTGATCATCGGCGCGATGGCCTTCAGCTCCGGCGGCTTCGACAGTGCCGCCATCCACTGGGTGTTGCCGAAGTAGCTGCCGCCGATCATGCCGACGGAGCCGTTCGAGCCGGGCAGGGTGGCGGCCCACCGCACGGTGTCGTAGCCGTCGCTCTCCTCGTATGTCCACGGCTCCCACTCCCCTTCGGAGGCGAACCGGCCCCGCGTGTCCTGGAGGACCACCATGAAACCGCGCCGGGCCGCCGCCAGAGGTTCGAGTACGACGCCCATCATGGGCGTCTGCTTGCCGTACGGCAGCCGGCTCAGCAGCACCGGCCACGGTCCCGTGCCACCAGGCCGGTAGACATCCGCGCGCAACACCGTGCCGTCACTCATCTGAGCCGGAACATCGAACTCGATCCGAATCTCTGCCATGTGCCGCTCCTTTGCATGCCACGACGCTGTCAGGCACATGGTCGAACCTGGTCCCCGTACCGCACTACACCCGAACGGGGGTGACTACGGCGCTCCTGGGACAGTCCCGCCAGCCCGTCGGGCCGTTCCAGGGCGATGAAGCGGCCCGCTCCCGGCACCTGCGCGAAATCGGCGGCCGGCAGCAACTCCTCGTCGGTCGGCCGGTCCGAAGGCCGCGACCAGTCCTTCTCGCCGTGGACGAGGTGGACGGGTGCCTTGACCTCGGGGTAGCGCGAGCGGGCGGCGACGAGGCTGGGCATGTTCTGGTACACGGCCCTGGCGACGGTCGAGTAGCCGGGGCGGCCGCCCACCTGGAGCTGGTCGCACACGGTCACCACCTGATGCTGACCGAGTTCCGCCTGGTCGGCTGCGCACGACGTGGTCCGACCGATTTCGACCAGGCTTGTGAGATCCTCTGGGGCACGCTGTACGGCATCGCGTCGCTCAGTTACCTCGGCAGCGTCGGCAACGATCGGGCCCGCTCCCTCGTCGAACAGGCGCTTCGTACGATCCTCCTCGGCCGGCGAACCGAGACGCCGCCGAACGGTCGACCGGCGAACAGCCAGGTGCTCCGACCGCTGTGGTTCGCCGGGTTTCGAGGCAGGACCGGAGCGTTCGTCGAGTTCGTCTTCGTGGGGCTGCCGATCGATCGTGACGATGTCGAGGAGGCTCAGGAGACGGCGTTCGAGCTCGACGGCGGCCCCGGAGCGGCTCCGGGCGGTGCTGTCCGAACTGGAGTCGCGGACTGCGCGACGTTGAACGTCGTGCTGGACGGGGGGAGTTCGGGCGAGATTCAGGTCTTACGTGTCCATGACGCGCAGCGTGAACTACTGCCAAGCGCCGACCACTCAGGTGAGGCTGGGGACATCCGGGCGGCGAGTGATGCGTATCGCCGCTGGGCCACGAACCACGTTGCACCTCGGGAGTTCTCACGCGAGCAGATCACAGGCGCGGCCGTAGCCGCCGCAACGCCGTCATGGCGGTCACGGCGCTCCTGGCAGGGGGCGGTGGCCTCGTAGCCGTGAACCACGCCGCCAACGCGTCCGACGTCACCGCCACCGCTTCTACGACGCGGTCAGCCCAGACGATCAGCTGTCCGGCCGGCGGGGGAACCTCACCTCGTTGCGCTCCAGGCGATCCGACACGACAACCGCCCAAGGCAATCAGTCGGATCGGCGGTCCCACCGGCGAGCGTGGTCAGCAGGCCGCCGTCGGTCTGCTTGAGCTTGGTCACGTGGTGTCCTCGTGCGGCGACGGGGCGCCCCGAAGTGGCGCCCCGTCGCGGTGTCTTCGTCGCCCCGGTCAGTCGGCCGGTGTCAGGGCGACCTCGGCGCTGCCCGAGAGGGACGGCAGGCCGTCCGGGGGCGTGTCGGTGTAGGTGGCGTTGAAGACCGCCTTGAGGTTGTCCGAACCGGAGTGACCGCCGTCCACGAACGTCTTGAACGAACCGGAGCAGCCGTTGCTCGTCGACAGCGGGTGGCCGTGCGAGTCGTGGCCGAGGATGAACGAGACGCTGACCTTGGCGCAGTCCACCGGCTGGTCGTCGGTGACGGTGACCTGCCAGGTGACCGTGTCACCCCAGTGGAACGGGGTGCCGCCGTGCGGGGCCGGGTCGGTGGTGAGCGCGACGACCGGCGCCTTGTTGCCGACGACTACGGGGACGGACGCGGAGGCCGAACGCCCGGTGCTGTCGGTGACCTTCAGCGTGGCGTCGTAGACCGCGTTGTTGGTGAACGTGTGCTTCGGGTTCGCCTCCCTGGAATCGACTTGGCCGTCGGCGTCGAAGTCCCACGCGTAGCGGAGGGCGTCGCCGTCGGCGTCCTTCGTGCCGGCGCTGGAGAACTGGACGGTCAGCGGGCTGGTGCCGTTGACCAGGTCCGCGGCGACCTTGGGCTCGGGGGTGCGGTTGCCCCGGGTGAAGTCGATACGGGAGAGCTGGGCCTCGGGCAGTTCCGCGAAGTACCCGGTGCCGTACTCCAGGACGTACAGCGCGCCGTCCGGGCCGAACTCGGCGTCGATCGGGCCGTCCGTCTTGATCGTGGGGATCGCGTCCTCGATCTTGAGCACCTGGTTCTTCTTGCCGAGGGTGATGGCCTTCATCTGGTCGCGGGTCCACTCGTAGAAGAGCGGCTTGCCGTCGAAGTACTGGGGCCAACGGTTCTGGGCCTTGTTGCGCTTGTCGTACTGGTACGCCGGGCCGCCCATCGGGCCGATGCCGCCCGTGCCCAGCTCCGGGAACTCCGCCGACGCGCCGTAGCCGTACACGATCTCCGCGTCCTCGACCGGGGGCAGCACACTGCGGCCGGTGTTGTGACGCGAGTCGTTGACGGGCTTGGCGCAGTCGAAGGCGCCGCTGGAGGTCTGGGTGGCGAAGTCGTAGTCCTGGTACGGCATGTCCTGGGTCACGCAGAACGGCCAGCCGTAGTTGGCGGGACGGTCGACGACCATCCAGCGCCCCTGGCCGGCGGGGCCGCGGTTGGGGTTGCCGCTCTGGGCGTCGGGCGAGTAGTCGCCGACGTAGACCTCGCCGGTCTTGTCGTCGACCCCGAAGCGGAACGGGTTGCGCAGACCCATGGCGTAGATCTCGGGACGGGTCTTCGCGGTGCCCTTCGCGAAGAGGTTGCCGCTCGGTATCCGGTATCCGCCGCCGGGCTTGACCTGGATGCGCAGGACCTTGCCGCGCAGGTCGTTGGTGTTGCCCGCGGTGCGTCGCGCGTCGTACGCCGGGTTGCGCTCGGGGCGGTCGTCGAGCGGGGCGTAGCCGTCGGAGGAGAACGGGTTGGAGTCGTCGCCGGTCGACAGGAACAGGTTGCCCTTGCCGTCGAAGTCGATCTTGCCGCCGACGTGGCAGCAGATGCCGCGGTCGGCCGGTACGTCGATGACCTTCTGCTCGGTGGCGAAGTCGAGCTTGTTGCCCACGAGTTTGAACCGCGACAGACGGGTGACGCCCTTGTACTTGGCGAAGTCCGCGTCCGTGCCGAACTGCGGCGCGTCCCCTTCGTTGACCCCCGGGGTGGCCGGGTCGTCCATGGGGGTGGCGAGGCGGGGCGAGTAGTAGAGGTAGACCCAGTGGTTCTTGGCGAAGCCGGGGTCGACGGCGATGCCCTGCACGCCTTCCTCGTCGTGCTGATAGAGCCCCGCGGGGCTCTTCTTCAGGTCGGCGGCGAGGAAGTTCACGCCGCTCTTGGGGTCGTGAACGCGGACTTCTCCGGTGCGTGCCGTGTGCAGTACCCGCCGGTCGGGCAGGACAGCCAGGGCCATGGGCTCGCCCGGGCGGTCGTTGAGGGTGACCTTCTGGAAGTCCGACGCGGCCGGGGGTGCGGGGGCCGACGGGGTGGCCTGGGCTGCGGGGAGGGGAAGGAGCCCGACGGCTCCGGTCAGGGTTGCGGCCCCCAGGAGGGTGACGATCCGTCTGTTGCGCACTCAGAACTCCTTCGGTCTGGGCGGCGGCCGCGGAAAGGGTCCGCGGCCGGCCGACGGTTGCGGGTGGAGGGGCTGAAGGGCCAGGCGCGCTCGGTACGTCCGGCACCGGAGCGCGTCTGGCCGAAGGCGGGTGACGCTTCGTCAGTTGCAGGCGCGCAGGGCCGCGAGGTTGTCGTAGCCGATCTTGGCGAACTCCAGGGACTGGCCGGGGACGGTCGCGCTCGGTGCGGTGTCCTGCTCGACCATCGGGTTGCGGTGGTTCTTCGCTCCCACCCGGGTGAAGAACCGCCGGTAGTCGATGTCACCCGTGCCGAACGGCACCATGTCGTAGCCCAGGCCGCTCTGGGTGTTGACCACACCGTCCTTGGCGTGGAACAGCGGGAACCGGGCGCTGTTGCGCTCGACGAGTGCGGCCGGATCGAAGACGCGCTCGCGCTGGGAGCCGTCGTGGGCGGTGTACGTGTGGAACTTGTACTGGGCCACGTGCGCCCAGAAGACGTCCAGCTCCAGGTGGACGCTCCCCCGGTCCGTCACCTTCAGGAAGTACTCCAGCTTGCGGATTCCGGAGCTGCGGGTGGGCCGCCCCTGCGCGTCGAGCGGGCCTCCGTCGAGCAGGAAGTCGTAGGCCGCGTCGTGGTTGTGGGTGTAGAGCTTGATGCCCTCGCGGCGTGCGACGGCGCCCAGGGTGTTCCATTTCTGCGCGGCGACGTCCCAGTCGGCCCGGTAGGGGGTGTTGGTGGGGTCGGCGCCGGTGCCCATGTGCTCCATGCCGAGGATGTTGGCGATCTCCAGCCAGCCCTTGAAGGTGTCACGGTCGGACGACGTGAGCGGCCAGGACGGCGGGATGTAGCCGTGGCTGCCCTGCGCCCGCAGCCCGTACTCGTCCAGCCATGAGCGCAGGAGCCTCGCGCCCTTGACCGTGCCCAGATCGGCGCCGCCGGGCGCGTTGGCGTGCTGGCCGTAGCCGGCGAACTCCACCTGGCGATAGCCGAAGCGCGACAGTTGCTTGAACACCTCACGGAAGCCGGAGGGCAGGTCGGAGGCCAGCGGGTCACGGCCGACCGCGTCCCGGACGGTGTAGAGGATGATGCCGCGCTTGTGCGGCGGAACCAGCGCGGAACGGTCACGGTCATGGCCTGCGGCCGCCGTCGATCTGTTCTGCGCCAGGGCGGGCGCCGCGCCGAAGACCGGGGCGGCGATCGCCGCTCCGGTGACGGCCGTGCAGGTGCTGAGGAAGCGGCGGCGGTTGACGCCGAGTGTGCGGCGCAGGGCGTCGTCGGTGACGGCTTCGTCGTTGAACGCGGTCACAGTGGTTCTCTCTTTCGTTGTTGTGGTGCTGCGGGTGCCCGGCGGCTGTCGCCTCCGGCCAGGCCGGCGTGCCGCAGGAGAATTGACTTCACTTCGGTGGCCGTGGCCGCTCCACGGCCGGCACTGCGGGCGGGATGGAGAACAGGACGAGCGAACGGTCGTCGTCGCTCGGGGGGAAGCGTCCGTCGCTGCCGCGAACAGGTGACGGGCCGAGGGGCACGACCGTCATACGGCGATGCGGGTGGTGCTTCTCGCGGGCGGGCGCTGCGGCTGCCGGGGGCCTTGGCGTGGGGGGCGAGCGGCTCCATGAACGCTTCGCCCGGATCGTGGTGCCCAGACTTTGCCGCCGGCCGCCGAACCGATGTGCCGGCGCCCCAGCGGTACGTCGCCGAGTTCGCGGAAGTAGCACCGGGCCGCGAGTTCGGGGGCGTGCGGGTCGAGGTGCGGGTGGCCGAGTTTGAGTCCGACCCCGTCGTAGCCCGGGCCCGCGAGCAGGCCGAGGGCGTTGCCGGGACGCGGGCCGGTCACGCTGTGGGTGCCATGGCCGAGGCGGCGTCGCCGGCGGGCGTCATGTGTGGCTCACCTTCGTGCGGGGGGGCGCATGCCACGGGTAGGCGCCCCCGTGCCGCCGCAGGAGAGATGCAGCCGGAGGGGACAGGCCGAGGGGGGCCAGGAGGAGGGCGCGGATCACTGTGCCTCCCTCAGACGGTCGGCGAACGACAGCAGCGCGGTGAACTGCTCCGAAAGACCCGACGGGCCCGCGTCGGGGTCCTTGAAGTAGAACCCCAACTGCGCGAGCGGGCCGGACAGGCCCACCTCGTGGGCGCGGGCGACCAGGCGGGCCAGGTCCAGGACGAGCGGTGCGGCCAGGGCCGAGTCGCAGCCCTGCCAGATGGTCTGCAGGATCATGCGCGACCCGAGGAAGCCCTCGAAGGCGATGTGGTCCCAGGCGGTCTTCCAGTCGCCGAGTACCGGTACGTCGTCGATGTGCACCTCGCCCTGTGGTGTGTGCCCGAGGGTGTCGGCCAGGACGCGTTCCTTGCCGGCGTTCTTCGCCGCGGCCGCGCCCGGGTCGGCCAGGGCCGCCCCGTCACCGCCGCCCAGCAGGTTGGTGCCGGACCAGGCGCGGACCTCGAGGGCGCGCTGGACGAACATCGGGGCGAGCGCGGCTCGTAACAGGGTCTGGCCGGTCTTTCCGTCACGGCCCGCGTGGGGCAGTGCGCCGGCCGCGGCGGCATCCGTGAGGGCCGAGGTACGCAATCCGGTGGACGGCGTGAAGTTGACGTAGGGGCAGCCGGCTCGAACGGCGGCGGCCGCGTACAGAGAGCTGGGTGGCAGCCGTACGGTGTCGGGCGCGGGCAACGGCTCGGTGGAGGACACGTTGACGACGACCACCCGTGCCAGTGCGTTGCGCCCGCGGAAGGAGGTGAGGTCGGCCGCGAAGGCCGCGATGAGTTCCTCGTCGCTTCTTGTGTCGCCCGGGAGCGGGCCGCCGAGCTGTATCTCCTCGTCCGCGGCCTGGAGTTCGGCCCGCACGGCGGGACCCAGCCCGTGCGGCAGGACACCCGCGTCGGTGAGCTGTTCGGCCCGCTTGGGCAGCGGGCTCTGGGCTGTGTCATGGCCGCCGAAGACGAGCGTGGGCAGCGGCGGCAGACCTGTGCCGTCGAAGGGTGCGGTCTCGGTGACCATGCCGGTCGGCGGCCACAGCCCGGCGGTGATCGCCGCGCATCCGGCGACGGCGGTGGTGGCGACCGATCCGCGGGCTCCGACGAACCAGACACCGGTACGTGTTGTCCGCCCGCCGGTCCGGGGCTTCGATGCGTTCCCGTCTTGGTTCACGTGCTGCCTCCCTGCCATGTCGATATTCCGATGTGGTTGGCGGACGGTGGGCAGGGGCTCGGTGGCCTCCCGCCCACCGTCGGCATGGGGACGGCTTCGGCCGCGGCTCGGAGGTCTGCTCCGTGATGCGCGCGGTTGCGGCGTGCGAGGGGGCGGCAAGGGGCCGCCGCTGAGAAGTGCGCGGTGCCTGAAGGTCCTTGGCCCTGCGCCGTGCAGGGTCGTCGTCTTCGGTTGTCCGGTCGATCGAGGGGTGCGCCGTACGGCTGTGACGCGTCGTCAGTCTCGAACCACTGTGCGGCTCTTGTACACGAAGGGACCGTAGCCTCGTTCGTCCTTGGCCGGAACCCCTCGCGCAGGGAAACGGCTAACTTTCTCCAGAGTCAGGACAAAGCGGTTTCCGGGCAGCCCGCATCGACCCGGCGGCTCTCCCACTGCCGCGCACCGACCGGTTCCTGGCTCTCACCAGGCCGAAAGGTGGCAGGACGCCTACTTGTCGCTGCCGCCGAACGCCGCGTCGAACGAGGCCGTCGGCGGGTCGAAGTCGTACGCCTTGAGGCGGGTCAGTGCTTCGGGTGCGCCGTGGAGTCGGTCCATGCCCGCGTCCTCCCACTCGACGGAGACGGGGCCCCGGTAGTCGATGGAGCGCAGCATGCGGAAGACGTCTTCCCAGGGGACGTCGCCGTGGCCGGCGGACACGAAGTCCCAGCCGCGGCGGGGGTCGCCCCAGGGCAGATGTGAGCCGAGGCGGCCGTTGCGGCCGTCGAGCCTTGTGCGGGCCTCTTTGCAGTCGACGTGGTAGATCCGGTCACGGAAGTCGTAGAGGAAGCCGACCGGGTCGAGGTCCTGCCACACGAAGTGGGAGGGGTCGAAGTTCAGGCCGAAGGCGGGCCGGTGGTCGACTGCCTCCAGGGCGCGCTGGGTTGTCCAGTAGTCGTAGGCGATCTCGCTGGGGTGGACCTCGTGGGCGAACCGCACGCCCTGGGCGTCGAAGACGTCGAGGATCGGGTTCCAGCGGTCGGCGAAGTCCTGGTAGCCGCGGTCGATCATCGACTCGGGGGCGGGCGGGAACATCGCGACCAGGTGCCAGATCGCGGAGCCGGTGAAGCCGATGACGGTGTCGACGCCGAAGGCCGCCGCCGCCCGCGCGGTGTCGGCGATCTCCGCCGCCGCCCGCCGCCGTACGCCCTCCGCGTCACCGTCGCCCCAGATACGGGCGGGCAGGATCGCCTGGTGCCGCTCGTCGATGATGGCGTCGCACACCGCCTGGCCGACCAGGTGGTTGGAGATCGCCCAGCACTTGAGGCCGTATTTGTCGAGGAGCTGGTGGCGGCCCGCCAGATAGGAAGGGTCCGCGAGCGCCTTGTCGACCTCGAAGTGATCGCCCCAGCAGGCGAGTTCGAGACCGTCATAGCCGAAGTCACGGGCCAGACGGCAGACCTCTTCGAGAGGCAGGTCGGCCCACTGGCCGGTGAACAGGGTGAACGGGCGTGGCATGGTGCCTCCGAGCGGGGTTCCTTGCCGGTTTTCTACCGGACTTCGGCCGCGACGGCCTGGACAGGGGTGTAGACGGAGTTCTTCCGCGCGCTCTCCTCCACGGCGGCGAGCACCCGCTGGACCTGCAGACCGTCGGCGAAGGACGGCCTCGGGTCGGTTCCGGACGCGATGGCCTCGACGAGGTCGCGGGCCTGGTGGACGAAGGTGTGCTCGTAGCCGAGCACGTGGCCGGGCGGCCACCAGCCCTCCAGGTAGGGGTGATCGGCCTCGGTGACGACGATCCTGCGGAACCCCGCCGTGGCGGCGGGCTCCCGATGGTCGTGGAAGGACAGCTCGTTGAGCCGCTCCAGATCGAAGGCGAGCGAGCCGAACTCACCGTTGATCTCCAGGCGCAGGGCGTTCTTGCGCCCGGACGCCATGCGGGTCGCCTCGAACGTGGCGAGCGCTCCCGAGGCGAGCCGGCCCGTGAAGACGGCGGCGTCGTCGACCGTCACGGGCCCACGCAGCGGGCCGCCGGACGCCATAAGCCCGGAGGACGCACCGTTGAGGCGGGGGCGTTCCTTCACGAAGGTCTCCATCTGGGCGGAGACGCCGACCAGGGCCTCACCAGCCAGGTACTGGGCGAGGTCGACGATGTGCGCGCCGAGGTCGCCGAGTACCCCCGATCCCGCGTGCTCCCGCTGCAGCCGCCAGGTCAGCGGGAAGTCGGGGTCGACCAGCCAGTCCTGGAGGTAGCCGACCCGTACGTGGCGCAGGGTGCCGAGCCTGCCGTCCGCTATGAGGCCGCGCGCGAAGGTGAGGGCCGGCACGCGTCGGTAGTTGAAGCCCACCATCGCCAACTGCCCGCGAGAGCGGGCCGCTTCGGCGGCTGCGACCATGGCCTCCGCCTCGGCGACCGAGTTGGCCAGGGGCTTCTCGCACAGCACGTGCTTGCCTGCCGCCAGCGCCGCGACGGCGATCTCCGCATGGCTGTCGCCCGGTGTGCAGATGTCGACGAGTTGCACGTCGTCGCGGGCTATGAGGGCGCGCCAGTCGGTCTCTGTCGCGGCCCAGCCGTGCTTGGTCGCTGCCGCTCGGACGGCACCCGGGTCGCGGCCACAGATCGCGGCGAGCACCGGGCGCCGGGGCAGGTCGAAGACGTGGCCCGCAGTGCGCCAGCCCTGGGAGTGGGCTGCGCCCATGAACGCGTAGCCGACCATGCCGACGCCCAGTGTCGGCGTATCGGCGTCTGCCTGTCCCATACGGAGGTCCTCCTGGTGGTGGGGGTGATTCAGTGGGTCGGCCGCAGGTCCGTCGTGGCTGGTCGCGCAGTTCCCCGCGCCCCCATCGGGCGCGGCTGAACCGCATGCCTGAATCAGCCGCCCAGCCCCTGGCCCCGTTACCTCTACTTGAAGCCGGTCGGCATGTACTGGTCGACGTTGGTCTTGTCGACGACCGCCGAGTAGAGCGTCAGGGAGGAGGGGATCTCGAACTCGGAGAGGCCGCTCACCCCCTTGCCCTGGCCCAGAGCGCGGGCCAGGTCGATGGCGGAGGCGGCCATGGTCGGCGGGTACAGGACGGTCGCCTTGAGCACGCTGTTGCCGGCCTTGATGGCGTCCATCGCGGACCTGGCGCCCGCGCCGCCGACCATCAGGAAGTCGTCGCGGCCTGCCTGGTCGATGGCCCGCAGCGCGCCCACGCCCTGGTCGTCGTCGTGGTTCCACAGCGCGTCGAAGCTCGACTGGGCCTGCAGCAGTTGGGCCATCTTGGCCTGGCCGGACTCGACCGTGAAGTCGGCCGCCTGGCGGGCCACCTTGCGGATGTTGGGGTAGTTCTTCAGGGCGTCGTCGAAGCCCTTGGTGCGCTGCTGGGTCAGTTCGAGGTTGTCGAGGCCGGCCAGTTCGACGACCTTGGCGTTGTTCCTGCCCTTGAGCTGCTCGCCGATGTAGTGCCCGGCGTTCAGGCCCATGCCGTAGTTGTCGCCGCCGATCCAGCAACGGTAGGCCTGCGGGGAGGCGAACACGCGGTCCAGGTTGACGACGGGGATACCTGCCCGCATGGCCTGCAGGCCGACCTGGGTGAGCGCCTTGCCGTCGGCCGGAAGGATCACCAGGACGTCGACCTTCTTGTTGATCAGTGTCTGGACCTGGCCGATCTGCTGGGCGGTGTCGTTGGAGCCCTCAGTGATCTCCAGCGTGACGTCCGAGTACTTCTTCGCACGCGACTTGGCGTTGGAGTTGATGGCGTTGAGCCAGCCGTGGTCGGCCTGCGGTCCGGCGAAGCCGATGGTGACGGCCTTGCCCGGCTTGTCGTCCGCGACCGGGGCGGCGTTGTCCGCGGCCTGTTCCTGGTCCTTGGACTCGTTGCTGGTACAGGCCGTGAGCAACGCGCCGGCGGAAACGGCGGCGGTGCCGAACAGCAGTGCTCTACGGCTGGTGGCGGGGGTTTTTGCCATGACGGATCGACCCTTCGGCTGGGTGGTGTGCGGGAGCGGGAGGAGGCGGGGGGGGCCGGACGGCGGTGGTCAGGCACCGCCGTCCGGCGTGCCGCACGGTGTCAGGTGTCGCCGTGCGGCGAGCGGCGCTGGACCAGGACCGCGGCAACGATGATGGCGCCCTTCGCGATCTGCTGGACAGCGGTCTCCAGGTTGTTCAGAGCGAAGATGTTGGTGATCGTGGTGAAGACCAGGACACCGAGGACGGAGCCGACGATGGTGCCGCGGCCGCCGCTGAGCAGGGAGCCGCCGATGATCGCCGCGGCGATGGCGTCCAGCTCGTACAGGTTGCCGTTGGTGTTCTGTCCTGATCCGGCGAGCACGATCAGCATGAAGGCGGCGATACCGCAGCACAGCCCGGACAGCAGGTACAGGTACAGGCGCTGGCGGCGCACGTCGATGCCGGCGAGGCGGGCCGCTTCCGCGTTGCCGCCGACCGCGACGGTACGGCGGCCGAAGGTGGTGCGGTTGAGCACCAGCCAACCGATGACGGTGACCGCGGCGAAGATCAGGACGAGGGGTGGGACGCCGAGTATGTAGGAGTCCCTGGCACCCAGATCGAGCACCGATTCGACGCTCACGATCTGCGTGCTGCCGTCCGTGATCTGCAGCGCGAGGCCACGGGCGGAGGCGAGCATGGCCAGCGTCGCGATGAACGGCACCATCCTGCCGTAGGCGATCAGCAGACCGTTCACGAGACCACAGCCCACACCGACGATCATCGCGGTGAAGAGGATGCCCGCGAAGCCGAACTCCTGGGTGGCCACGGTCGTCGCCCACACCGAGGCGAGCGCCACGATCGCGCCGACCGACAGGTCGATGCCGCCGCTGGTGATGACGAAGGTCATGCCGACGGTGACGACGCCGATCACGGACGCCTGGGTGAGGACGAGCTGCAGATTGCTCGTCGCGAGGAACTCGTTCGGTGCGGTGATCCCGCCGACCGCGACGAGGACGGCGAGGACTCCGAGCAACGACAGGGTGCGCACGTCCCACCCCCACCGCGGACCCGATCGGCGCGAACTCCCGTGCTCCCCCGCCAACTTGGCGGCGGACGTCGGCGCACCCTCGTGCGCCGCGGTGCCTGGCTGTGTCATGGCGTCGGGCTCCCTTCCATCACAAGATCAAGTACGCGGTGCTCGTCGAGCTCACGGGCGTCCGCCGTGTGCACAACGCTGCCTTCGCGCAGCACCAGCACCCGGTCGGCGAGGCCCAGGACCTCGGGCACCTCACTGGACACGAGAAGTACGGCAAGGCCCTCGTCGGCCAGGCGGCGAATCACCGCGTAGAGCTCCGCCCGGGCGCCGATGTCGACACCCCTGGTCGGCTCGTCCAGCAACAGCACCTTGCAGCCGCGCAGCAGCCAGCGGGCGAGCACGGCCTTCTGCTGGTTGCCGCCGGACAGGGTCCTGATCGCGGCGTCGGGATTGTCCGGCCGCAGGGACAGTTCCCGCACCGCCTGGTGCGTCGCGGCCCGCTCGGTACGGCGGTCGAGCCACCCCGCGCGGGCGAACCGGGACAGCGTGGAGATCGAGACGTTGCTGCTGACGGATTCCAGCATCAGCAGGCCCTGTGCCTTGCGCTCCTCGGGCGCGAGACCGATGCCGGCGCGGACGGCGGCGCGGACACTTCCGGGGCGCAGGGGTGTGCCGTCGACCAGGACACGGCCTTCGTCGGCTTTGCGAGCGCCGTAGATCGTCTCCAGGATCTCGCTGCGCCCGGAACCGACAAGCCCTGCCAGACCGACGATCTCACCGGGCCGCAGCTCCAGGTCGACGGGGGTGAACTCCCCTCGCCTGCTCAGCCCTTCGACCTTCAGCACCGGTTCCCGCTCCGCCGCGAACCCGGCCTCGGGCCGCTCGGGGAAGACGTACTCCACGTTCCGCCCGGTCATCAGGGCCACGACCTCATGGGTCGGTGTGCTCTTGGCGGGCAGGCCGCCCGCGACCGACCGGCCCTCCTTCAGGACCGTGACCCGGTCGCCGATGCGCCGGATCTCGTCGAGCCGGTGGGAGATGTAGATGACGGCGACGCCGTCGGCCGTCAGATCGCCGACGATCCTGAACAGGTTGTCCACCTCTTCGGGGTCGAGCGCCGCCGACGGCTCGTCCATCACGATCAACCGAACCTCGTGGGACAGTGCGCGGGCCATGGAGACGATCTGCTGCTGCGCCGCTGACAGGTCACCGACGAGCCGGGTCGGATCGATCTCCGCGTGCCCCAGCCGTTTCAGCAGCTCCGTGGTCGCCGTACGGGCGGCGGAGCCACGCACGACGAACCCGGCCGACGTGGGTTCATGTCCGAGATAGACGTTCTCCGCGACGGACAGCCCCTCGATCAGATCGAGTTCCTGGTAGATGGTGGCAATCCCGAGACGCATGGCGGCGATCGGCGACCGCAGGGTCACGGGCTCACCCTGCCAGGTGATCTCACCGCTGTCAGGCTGGTGTGCGCCGGCCAGGACCTTGATGAGAGTCGACTTTCCGGCTCCGTTCTGGCCGAGCAGGCAGTGCACTTCGCCGGCCTGGACGTCGAGGGCGACGCCGTCGAGGGCCCGGACTCCGGGGAACGACTTGGTGATGCCGGACATGGTGAGCAGGGGTGGTTGTGGTGCCATGAAGGATCCCCTCGGCGGGTGCGGTCCGTGAGCGGGCAGGACAGGGCTGGGCTGGGCTGGATGTCTCGGTTGCGTGGGCGGCTGTGGGAGCCCCGGTGTCGTCCGCGCCGGGCCGACGCGGAGGCTGGGAACGGCGGGGCAGGAGTGATCGCCCGGCCAAGGTGCAGGGGGTGACGGCCGCCGACACTTCATGGGGGTTACGGTCTTGCTGTGGCATTCGCGGTGACACCGGTGACCTCACTGGCGCGCGAGTGGCTCTGCTGATGTCGCCGGGGCGTCACGGGGTTGCCGCGGCGCACCGCGGGGTGCGGGATCGTCAACGAGGGTGCGCTGACACTTGGTTGTGGGCTTGGTCGGTGGCGCCACCGGGTTGCACCGGCGCGCCCGGTGATCCGCTGCCGCCGGGTTCGGGCAGTGGTCAGGCCGGCGAGAAGACATGGTCGCTGATGAGCCGGGCCGCGCCGATGGCTCCGGCAGCCGACCCCAACTCCCCCAGCACGATGGGCAGGTTGCCCGTGGCCAGCGGCAACGACTGCCGGTACACCTGGGTCCGGACGCTGGCCAGCAACGTGTGCCCGAGCCCGGTCACTCCGCCGCCGATCACCACCAGTCCCGGATTGAAGAAACTGACGAGCCATCCGATGACCTGGCCCAGGTGCTGTCCGCCTTCGCGGATCAGCTCCAGAGCCACCGGTTCCCCGGCCGCCGCGGCAGCCGACACATCCTCGGCCGTCAGGCGTCCGGATGCCTCCAACCGGGCGGCGAGGTGTGCGGAGCGGCCCTCACGCGCGGCCCGCTCCGCGTCAGCGGCCAGCGCGGCACCGCTGAAGTGGGCCTCCAGGCAGCCCCGGTTGCCGCACACGCACGAGCGGCCTTCCGGTTCCACCTGGATATGTCCGATGTCGCCGGCGCTGCCCGTCACCCCACGGTGGACCTCACCACCGACGACGATGCCGCAGCCGATACCGGTACCGATCTTGACGCAGAGGAAGTCGCCCACGGAACGGGCGACGCCCGCGTGCTGCTCCCCCATCGCCATCAGGTTCACGTCGTTGTCGACCATCACCGGGCAGCCCAGTTCCTGACTGAGCGCCTCCCGTACGGGGAAGCCGTCCCAGCCGGGCATGATCGGCGGGGCGACCGGCACACCCTCGGGGAAGCGGACCGGACCCGGGACGCCGATACCGGCGCCGTCGAACCCCTCCGCGAGCCCGGAAGCCCTCAACTTCGCGGCCATCACCAGGACTTGCTCGAAGACCGCGACCGGGCCCTCACGTACGTCCATCGGGTGATTCAGCTGCCCCAGGACCTCCAACTCCGCATTGGTCACGGCGACATCGATCGACGTGGCACCAATGTCGACGCCGAGAAAACGCAGTGTCGGCGCGAGCCGGATGTTGTGCGACCGACGGCCGCCCCGGGACGGGGCCAGCCCGTCCGCGACGACCAGACCCGTCTCCAGCAGTCGGTCGACCTCGACTGCCAGTTTCGAACGGGACAGGTCCACAAGATCACCCAGCTGGGCACGCGAGTTGGACCCGTTGTCACGCAGCAGGCGAAGCAGTCGCGCCTGATGCGCGTTCTCAGGTCGAGCAGTCATCCGTCTCACGTTCCCTCCCCTCACCCACGACTGGGGTCCCGGAGGCCGGCTTTCGCCGACTGCGTCGTCAGGCTGTCGAAGAGGAACGTAACAGCGATTTTCCAGACTGAGAAGCACTTGTGCGGCAGTCGGGCATTCTTTTTCCACCTACAGGACAAAGATGAGGGACCTCCCATCCGCGCGAGGGACTTCACGATGCCCGGACGGGGAGCTACGCCGACTCCGCCCTTCCGGCACTGCGGCAGTAAATGCGTAACGTCGAACGCCGACTCACGAGAGGCTGACACCATGCGGAAACTGACCTTTGCCATGAACGTGAGCCTGGACGGCTACATCGCCGCGCCCGGCGACGACCTCGGCTGGAGCGTGCCGAGCGACGAGCTGTTCCAGTGGTGGTCCGACCGGGTGGACGTGGCCGGCCTCGGCGGCCGGACGACCGCCCTGCCCATGGCCGCGTCGGTTCTCGGCCTCGCCCGGGCGGCGGCCTGCTGCTTCCTCGCCCTGTGCCGGCCCTGGCGACCCGGCGCCGACCCGCTGGCCCAGTCCTCCGGTTGATGCCGGCACCGGCCCGCTGCCGCACATCACCGACGCGGCCACATCACTCGCCTTCTCCAGGAGCCGCACCTCCCGAGACGGATCCACGTGATCCGGGAACGCCCCCTCCGGCCGGCCGCGAAGCGGCCGGATACAGTGCGCGAGAAGGCAGCGTGGCAGAGAGGGGAAGCGTGACCGACACCAGCGACACTCGATCCGCCGACAGCGATGTGCGCAGTCCACGGCAGAGCCGCGTGCTCCGCCTGCTGCGCTATCTCCCCCTGGTCGCACCCGTCCTGCTGTGGACCGTGCCCTGCTGGGTGCTGCTGTACGCCGGGCAGCACTGGCCGCTGCCCGTCACCCTGGCCGGCACCGCCCTGTTCGCCCTCGGGCTGATCGGTATGCCGCTCGCGATGGTGCGCGGCCACGGACGGCGCCAGCAGGACTGGGCGGCGATCACTGGTGGCACCCTGCTGGGCGCCAGCTGGGTCGTGTTCACCTGGTCCGTCCTGCTCGGTGTCCTGCTGCGGGCAGCCCTGACCGTGGCCGGCGTCGGAGACGGCCAGGATCGGGCCCGCGTCGTCACCTGGGCCGTCCTCGGCGTCGCCGCCGTACTGCTCGCCTGGGGGTACGCCGAGGCCCGTCGCGTACCACGAGTCCGCGAGCTGGACGTTCTGCTCCCGCGCCTGGGCGCCGGGCTGGACGGCACCCGTGTCGCCCTCATCACCGACACGCACTACGGGCCCCTCGACCGCGCCCGCTGGTCGGCACGGGTCTGCGAGGTCGTGAACACCCTGGAGGCCGACCTGGTCTGCCATGCCGGTGACATCGCGGACGGCACGGCCGAGCGACGCCGCGCCCAGGCCGCCCCGCTCGGCACCGTGCGGGCCGGCCGGGCCCGGGTCTACGTCACCGGCAACCACGAGTACTACAGCGAGGCCCAGGGCTGGGTCGACCTGATGGGCGAGCTGGGCTGGGAACCGCTGCGCAACAGTCATCTGCTGCTCGAACGGGGCGGCGACACCCTCGTCGTCGCCGGCGTGGACGACGTCACCGCCGAGTCCTCCGGCCTGGCAGGCCACCGCGCCCACCTCGCCGGGGCCCTGGACGGCGCCGATCCCGATCTCCCCGTTCTGCTCCTGGCCCACCAGCCCAAGTTCGTCGACCGGGCGGCGGACGCGGGCATCGACCTCCAGCTCTCAGGCCACACCCACGGCGGCCAGATCTGGCCCTTCCACCACCTGGTCCGCCTCGACCAGCCCGCCCTCGCCGGCCTCAGTCACCACGGCACCCGCACCCTCCTCTACACCAGCCGCGGCACCGGCTTCTGGGGCCCGCCGTTCCGCGTCTTCGCCCCCAGCGAGATCACCCTGCTCGTGCTCCGCTCGCCCGTGCCGGCACCCGGCCGTCGAGGGTGAGCAGGGTGGTGTAGTTCGCCGTCACTTCGTACGGCGGTGTTCGTCACGGCGTCGCTCCGTCTCCCGCGTAGAGGTAACCGCCGGGGTTGGCGGGGTCCGCGATCAGTAGTACCTGATCGCCGGTGCGGGGGATGCGCAGTTTCGACACGATGGTCTGGAGCGTGAACGGGTCGGCGGTGGCCCCGGTCAGCTGGAGGACCAGGTCGACTACCGGATCGAAGTTGACCAGCTTGCCGGTATCGCCGATCGACACGACGACGGCGGGGACCGTCGGTACACCCATGGCGAGCAACTGCCGCACGTTGGCACCGGAGTTGTATGCGCCGAGCGACTGCTGGAGCTTGGCGTAGTCCTCCCCGCCGAGCGTCGCGCGGGTCATCCGGCCGTAGAAACCCTTGCCGCCGGCCACCTGCTCCACGATCTTGGCGGCCTTCTCCTCGCGGCTCCTGCGCTTGCCGAAGATTCCCATTCCGTGCCTGCCCTTCCGGTCCGTTCTGCCTGGTGGTGTGGACGTTAGGAGGCGGACAGCGCCTACCGATCCCAGGTTCGACCACCAGTTCCCCCACGACGTACGCTCTGCCCATGCCGTCCCCGAGCCAGCCGTCGACCGGCGAGCGCCGTCCGCGCGCCATGGTCATCGACACGGCCTGGCGCGGCCTCGGGCCCGGTCCCCAGGCGCTGAGCGGGCCCGGTGGCGCGCCGCTGACCCGGACGGTCAAGCTGATCGTGCTGCCGCTGATCGTCCGGCCCGCGCTGCGTCCGGAGCTCGCCGCCGACTTCCTCGACGCGCCGGGGGCGGAGCAACTCACCGCGCTGATACGGGAGTCCGGTGCGGTTCTGGAGGCGACGGCACGGTGGTTCACGCTGTTGAAGAAGACCCGCCGGGCACTGGGGATCGTGGCGGGCAATCCCCAGGACCTGTATTTCCAGCGGTGCTTCGAGCTGGCGACCGAGCACGGGGAGCCGGGGCCCGGCGCGGACGCGGTGGCGAGGGCCGTACTCGAAGACGTCGTGGACGCGTCCGGCGGACGGACGGTGGAGGCGCTGAAGGAGCATCTCGCGGACACGGCCCGGCGCGCCCGGCTCGACGCCGAGCTGACAGCCGCGTGGGACGGACACGAAGCGGTGGCGGGCGCCGCCGACACGAGCCTCGCGGCCGAGGTTCTCGAGGCCTGCGGCGCGGCGGGGGCCGATTCGCCGGCCTTCGCCGCCATGGTCCGGGCCGGGCACGGCAGCCTGCTCGGGCGAGCCCTGTGGGCGGCGCACCCGGCCGACGTCTGGGACCGCGCCGACGTACCTCCGCACCTCGGGCTGACCGCGCACCGTACGCCCCCGCGCCCCGAGGTCGGCCGGAGCGCCTCGACCGCCACACTCCCCGCGCCGTTCGACCGCACGCTCTTCGAACGGCTCTTCACCGTCCTCCAGGCGTCGGCCCACCGTGAACAACTGCCGACCGTGCCGGAGCTCGTCCGGCGGGAGGTCGACCGCAGCTGCGCCCCGCTCGGCCTGTACGACGAGAGTCTCCGCGTCACCGTCGTACTCGGCGGCCGACTCGCGGTGGGCCTCGATCCGCTGGGCGCCGGGGCCTCCGTGGCGGGGGCGACGGCGGCACACCGCATCGTCAACAGCCGCTGGCAGCGGGAGGCTTCGGTCCTCCGGGCCCGCAGGATGACCGTCTCCCCCCGCCCCGACCCGGACGGCGGTGCGCTGGACGCCCTCGCCCAGGACCTGCGCACCCCGTGGGCCGCCTATATGCGGCGCCTTTGGGTACGGCTGCACGGGCGCGACGTCCGCGACGCGGCACTGCACGACGCGTCATCGGCCTGGGGTGTGCTCGACGGGGTCGCCCGCTCGGTGATGATGGACCACCGCGCGCGAGTCCGTACGGCACTGCGCTCCCTGTCCGCGACCGCCGTGCCCGCCGCCGAGCCGAGGAGCGCGTGATGCCCGAACGGCGCCGCGCCGTCACACGAGCCGAGGACCACACCGTACACATCTCGGGACCCGCCACCGGTCCCCCGTTCGCCCGTGCCGTCCTCGACGTCGCGGGCGCCGTCCTGACCTGGCCCGTCCTCGGCCCGACAGGGCTGCCGGCAGCGGAGATTCACGACGTGGGGCAGGCCCAGCAGTGGCTGTGGGCGGTCTACGGCGAGCGTACGGCCGCCGCTGTCGACGCCGTCGCATCGGGAACGCCGGCCGCCGAGCCGATGTTGCCGGAGGAGCCGACAGCTCTCGCCGAGGCCGCCGCCCGCCTCGCCCTCGGACACTGGGCGGCCCGCTGGTGGCCGACGTCGCACTTGGACGGGATTCCCGCACTCGAACCGTCGCTGCTGGGCCTTGAGTTGGCCGCGCTGACTCACGAATGCCAACAACTCCTCGATGAGTCAGGCGAGTCGGAGGGATCCGAACTGCTGGAGGAGCACCTGGCCGCACTCGACCCGCTGATCCGCTGGCAGCAGTCGGCGGCCCCGCCTCGCCAACTGCACCGAGTCCTACGGCTGATCGAGGACGCGGCCGACAACCTCGGGCTGGACGGAGAGGCAGCGCGGCGCCTCCGGTCGGCCCTGGAACGGGATCACCGGCCGACCGTCCCGCCGTTCGAACTCGCCGAACTCGTCGTACGGCAGCGGGAGTTCGCCCTCGCTGCGGGCAGTCCCCGAACCGCTACCGGCCGTGTGATCGCCCGGGGCTCGGGGACCAACGACTGGTGCCGCTATCCCCCCGGCTTCGTCGACGCGGCCGAGGAGGCCGTGTCCTGGACCGCGTACGCGGTCGGCGCCGGGCGTCGGATCGAGGTCGAGGTCGTCGCCGACATCGCGGCCCCGATGGGCGGGGTGTACCTCGCAGCGGAGGTCCAGGTGGACGGCGGCCCGCCGAACCGCGTTCCGCTGGCCAGGCGGGACGACGTGTGGACCGGACGGGCGGATCTGGACATCCCGGCGTCGACGACACCGGGCATCGAAGTCGGCATCCTGCTGCCGGGGTTCGACCCGGGACCGGGCGCCGACGACCGTACGGCACGTGAGGGGGTACGAGCCCTGGCCCGGCACCGGCTCGGCGTCGCGGCGACACCGCACAACGGCGTGGCCGCACACCCGGACCCGTTCCTCGCCGAGATCGCGGCTGCCGCTGCCATGGAGGAGGACTTCTAGCCCATGCCGGAGCACCTGGAAGACCCGGAATGCCTGGAAGACGCTGAAGGCCCGGAAATCGCGGCGGAACAGGAAGAGCAGTCGGCCGGGCTCAGCTACGGCGAGCCCTTCGACAGCGGCTTCGCACTCGCCGAGCACCATCAACTCACCCCGGATCTCCCGGCAGCGATGGCCGTCTACGGCGAACTCCTCGCCGTGGCCGAGTCGTTCGAGGACTCCCCCGACGTACGACTTCTGCGCGGGCACCTGTTGTCCGACACCGGGACGGTTCAGCTCGCGGCCACGGATCTGCCCGGGGCGGCCCTGTCCATCGGGCGGTCCCTCGATCTCGTGCGGGGCATCGCCTCCGTGCCGATGGGACCGAACGGCCGCCGGCTGTGGCTGGAGATCCTGCTGAAGACCCTGCTGGCCAGGGTCGAACTGCTGCGCAGGACCGGGCAGATCGACGAGGCGCAGGAGGCGATGGACGAGGCGACGGCCCTGTTGTCGGAGTTCGACGACGTGGAGGGGCTGCGCACCGCCGAGATCGGCCTGAGCCGGGTGCATCTGCTGATGGCCCGCAGCGCGTGGGGCGCGGCCGAGGAACTGGCCACCGCACTGCTGGCCGACGCGCCGCTGGCCGAGCCGTATCTGCTGGACTGTCTGGGGGTCGTCTGCGCCTCGACCGTGCGGTTCGAGCAGGCGGAGGACTACTTCGCCCGCGCAGAGGAGGCTTATCTGACGCTGGGCCACCACGCGGGGCGCCAACAGGTGCTCTCCCACCGGGCGTACGCGGCGCTGCAGGCCGGCGACCTCGACCGCGCGGAGGAGTTGTACGCGGAGGCCGCCGAGATCTTCGAACGGCAGGGCCAGGCCGAGGACCTGGCGGTCTGCGAACAGGCCCGTGCCGCCATCGCCGCACACCGCGGGGACGCGGCCGGCGCCGCCGCTCTGACGGCGTCCAGCCTGGCCCGCTTCCAGCAGGTCGGTGCCGCGATCGCCGCCGCCGACACCATGCTGCTGGGCGCCCGGCACGCGTACGAGCGGGGCGACATCGACGAGATGAAGCAGCTCGCCCAGGGCGCGCGGGACGTGTACCAGGAGCGCGGGGTGTTCGAGCGGTGCGCCCAGGTGGACCTGATGCTCGCGCGAACACTCGAGGACAACCTGAACCGGACCGACCACGGCGTCCACGAACGCACCTCGCTCGCCAATGCCCTTTCCCTCGCCCTGCCCGCCGCCCTGACGCTGGAAGCGGCCCGTTACGACTTCGCCACCGCCCACGCTCGCAGCCAGTGGCTCCAACTGGCCGACGAGGCCATGCAGTTGGTCTTCCGCCTGGCCCTCCGCAGCAACGACCAGGGGCTGATCTTCGAACTGGTGGAACACCGGTGCGCGGGCGCCTCCTTGGCGCTGAGCCGTACGTCCACCGCCGACAGGGCGGCGGCGGTCTTCCCGGACGCCGCCATGAAGACGTACGCCCCGGATGGCGACGCTCCCCTGACGCTGGGTGGCATCGCGGCCGAGGCCGCCGCCTCCGTCGGTCTGCGGGTCGCACCGCCGCCGAAGATCGTGATGTCAGCGGAGGCGGGCGGCCGTACCGCGCTCCAGGAGTACGTCCAGGCAGCCGAGTTCCGCTATCACCGGCGGATCGTGAGCGAGGAAGAGGTGCCGTTCTGTCCGCCGACGCTCTGACCGACCCGAACCGCCCGGTGGTCCAGGTCCGCCTCGCCGACGCCGGTGATCTGCACATGACCTGGACGTGGGCCCGTGGGGCCCAGGGCTTCGGCACCGGGTACACCCCGGGGCCGGACGTCGACGAGGCCGTTCGGGCGCTGGCCGCCGAACTGCCGGGCGGCGGCACGGAAGGCATGCGGCGCGCGTTCGAGTCCGGCGCGCTGGCCACGCACGAGGACGAGCGCCGACTCTCCCGCATGCTGGCCGAGGTGCTGTGGCCTCCGGGCCTGACCGACCAGATCCGCCAGGTGTCCGCCCGCCTGGGCCGTCCGCTGATGCGACTCCAACCGTCGCCCCGGGTCGCCCAGGTGCCGTGGGAGCTGCTCGCCGTGGACGGTGACGACAGCGACGTACGTCTGATCGACCTCGTGGACATCGCCACCACGGCACCGGCATCGCTACGCCGGGCAGGCACCACCCCGACCGATCAGAACCCGGACCCGGACTCGGACTCGGACGCCGTGGTTCTCGTCCTGGACCCCCGCGTCCCGGGCTTTCGCGCCGACTCCCCGCTCGGCTCGGTCCTGGGGCAGCCCGGCTCGGACCCGGCGCTGCTGGCCCTCGTACAGCGGAGGCTCGACGCGGGCACCGTCGTACCGTCCGTCGCCACCCCCGCCGAGGCCTTCCGCCGTACCGACCTCGACCGCGACTGGCTGGGCGAGGCGCTGCGCAAGGGCGCCCGTCGCCTGATGTACGTCGGTCACGTCAGCGGCGCCCCCGTCGCGGGCGGGCAGAGCGAGGACGTCACCCTCCATCTGTGCTGCGGCCCGGAGACCACGGGGATGACCGAACCGGTGCGCACCCACCGCCCGTTGTCCGCCAAGGACCTTCTCCTGGGCACGCTCCCGCTGCGCGCGGACGGCGTGCCGGGCGTCCGACTGTGGCCCGCACCGCCGCGCGTCGCGCTGATCGCCTGCGAGAGCGGCGGCGATCTCCGTTTCGCGGAGTCCTTCGGCCTGGCGACGGCGATGATCCACAACGGCGCCCAGCTGGTCACCGCCACCCGCTGGGTGCTCCCCACCAGCTTCGCCTACCACCGTCTGGCCGGTCTGCCGGAATCCGTACGGCCACTCACGGAGGCCGTGGTCGCCGTGGACGCGGCCCACGAGGACCACGACCCGGTCCGCTATCTCGGCGCCTGGCAGCGACAGAGGCTCGACCAATGGCGCGTCGACGGCCAAATCGAGCACTCGCCCCTCCTCTGGGCGGCCCTGACCTGCATCGTCAGGTGAGGGGCCAGGGGTGGTGAAGGCAGTACGCGCCCACCCCGATCGCGGCGGTCCCGGTGACCAGCAGGGTGACGACGAACCTGATGTGCGCCGTGCGCTCACGACGTTCGTGGTCGGGGTCGGCGGTGAGGAGGGACGGGTCGGCGGGCGCGTAACGGAGGGGGATGTCACGGCCGAGGGACTCGGTGATGTCCCGGATCCCCTGCACGCACAGCGCCGTGACCTCGACGCCCTCGTGGGTGGTGAAGGCGACGACGGAGGCGTGGCTGACGCTCTCGACGCCTTCGGCGTCGGTGTGGACGTCCCTGGTGACGGCGACCACGCGCCCCTGGACGGTGACGCCCTCGGCCAGCTGAGCGGCGCGGGAGCGGGCGTACGCGCCGTCCCGGCTCAGCGCCACGACGAGGAGGAGCAGGCCACCGACGCAGATCAGCCCCCACTGCCAGCCCCAGGCGAAGAACGACTGGACGACCAGTCCCAACACCAGCAGGATCACCATGCAGTTCGGTCCGCCGACCCCGGAGGTCCGTCCCTCGCTGTCCAGCATGAGGTAGAACCGCTCCGGCCGCCGCCGTGGGAACCGGACCGGGAACTCCTGCCCCACCCAGGCCACCAGCACCCGGTCGCCCCGCCTGTTCTCGTGGCGCAGCCTGAACTCCCGCCCGGTGCCGGGGTCCTGGTACTCGATCGTCACCGGTATCCCGTGCTCGCCCGACTCACCGTGTCCCGGCGGATGCACCTCCACGACCCGGGCCGTCACCCACACCGCCCGCTGCGGCCGGGTCAGCCCGGCCAGCGAACACGCGTAGCCCAACAAGGCCAGCCCAGCGGGCAGCGTCCACCACAGCCCGAGCATCTTCTGCAGGTCCATGGGGCGAGGTTCTCGCTGCCGGAACTCCTACCGATCCCAGGTTCGGGTCGGTCCCGGAACGGGCCTGTGCCGGGGCCGACCGTGAAGCGTCATGTGAAGCCGCCGGCAGCCTTCGGTGAGCAGTGCCGACAGCCGGCATTCATGGGGTCGTCGTCGCCGTTCCCGTGGTCCCGTGTGCCTCGTCGGCCAGGTACGGAGGATCGACGGCGTCATCGCTTTCGGTGATGTCGTTGTCCTCTTGGGAGCCGCTGTGCACCGCGTCCGTCTTCTCGGTGGAGTCGTTGTTGCCGTCACTCTTCTTTTGCCGCTTCTCCGAGGCGAGTTCCCTGGCCCTCTTCTCGGAGTACAGCCTCATCTCGGCCTCTGTCCGGTGCTCGAACACTGTTGTCTCCATGTCATGTCGGTTCGTGGGGGCCGGTGCACGCACATGGCTCACGGCTGAGCCCCGGTCCCGCCCGCTGAGTCACTCGTCCGGAAGTGATGACCGGGCAGCCGAAGGTTCTGTGACAGTGTCACAACGTTGGCAGCCGCGGCACCAGCCACCCGGATCAGGCCGAGGTGGCCTCGCCGTCGAACTGGATGGCACGGATCTCCCGGCGGGAGGAGATGCCGAGCTTCGAGAACACCTTGCGGAGGTGCCATTCGACCGTGTGCCGGCTGATGAACAACTGGGCACCGATCTCGGGGTTGGTGAGCCCCTTCCCTGCGAGCCGGGCGATCTGCGCCTCCTGCGAGGTGAGAGCCGTGGGCGTCGCGACCGTGTGGGTGCGGACCTTCGCCCCCGTGGCCTGCAACTCGCCTCGCGCGCGTTCGGCGAACGCCAGCGCCTCGAAGCGGCTGAACATCTCGTGTGCGATGTCCAGTTGGGCACGGGCGTCGACGCGTCGGTTCTCGCGGCGCAACCACTCCCCGTAGAGGAGATGCGCACGGGCGAGTTCCGTGCGGACCCGGGTCCGGCCGAGCCGCTCGATCGCCTCGCGGTAGAGCCGCTCCGCGGTGTCACCCTCGCTGAGCAGCGCCCGCGAGCGCGCTTCCACGCCCAGCGCCCAGTCCGTGCCGCTGGCTCGCGTCGCCTCCGAGAGCCGCTCCAGCGCGTCGGTGGCCGAGTCCGGCGAGCCGCTCCGTACGGCCGCCTCGATCAGTTCGGCCAGGCTGTAGCGCGGCCAGGTGAACTCCCGCTGCTCGGCTGCTGCCTCCCGGGCCGCGGCCAGCGCCCGCGGGTACTGGCCGAGCCCGTTGCAGAGCACCGCCTCGTACCAGCGTGTGACGGTGACAATGGCCCCCTGGCCCCGCGGCACCGCCCCGACCAGGACCTCGTCGATCAACGTTCGGGCCTCGCCCTCGCGCCCCCGCCAGACAGCCAGGCCGAGGGGGCCCAGACGTGGCGTGCTGCTGTTGCCGGTTGCCGCGCACACCGCCGCGGTCTCCTCGATCAGCGACCCGGCCGCCGCCAGTTCCCCCGCGATGAGGTGTACGAACACGCGGGAGTCGAGTGCGTCGGGGAGAGCGCTGAGCGCTCCGGCCTCCCGGGTGACCATCACATGCCGCGTCGCGGCCGCGTGCCAGTGCTCGTCGTCCCACAGATCCGAGGCGATGAAGGACCCGAACCAGAGTCGACGCAGTTGCTCCTGTACGGGGAGGCGCTCGTCGCAGAGCGCTTCGAGTGCCCGCTCCATCATCGGCGCCGAAGCCGGGTAACCGTCAGTGAGTCGGACCGTGAGGGCGTCCAGCACCGTGTCGGACACCTGTGGCTGCCGTGCCGGCGGTGCCGCACGGGCGGCCTCACCCACCTCCAGCAGTCCTGGGCCGCGCGCCAGGCGGCCGGCGAATATCGCCGCCGCGATGGCGTCCAGGTAGGTCTCACGAGCGAGTACGACCTCGTCGAGCCGTCCGAACCGGCGAGCGGCGGCGAGCAGCAGCGACGGGGCCTCGCCGCCACGGCTCTGGCCGAACGCGATCCCGGCGCGCAGCACCTCTGTCCGCGCGCGGCCCAGCTCGTCGAGGGGTCCGGCCGCCGCCATGGCGAGGAGGGTGGCAGCCGGCTCGAACGCCCCGGCGTGGAGTTTCGACTGTGCCGCGTCCAGCGCGCGCTGTGCGCGTCGCGCGGGATCCGGTGTCAGCGCGGTCGCACGCTGGAGGAACGCGGCGGCCTCGGCGACGCCACCGCGCGCGTGGGCTCGGCCCGCGGAGCGCTCCAGTTCGGCGGCCACTGTCTCGTCGGGTCCCGAGGCGGCGTCGGCCAGGTGCCAGGCCCTGCGGTCGGGGTCGAGCCGGGCATCGGTGGCGTCGGCCAGCGCCCGGTGCACCTCTCGACGTTCGCCCGGGTCTGCGCCTCGATAGGCCGCCGAGCGCACCAGCGGGTGCCGGAACCGTACCCGGTTGCCGAGGGTGATCAGGTCCATCGCGCCTTCGTGCGACCCGGCGGTGTCTGCGTCGATCCCCAGGCGTTCGGCCGCGCGCCTCAGCAGTGTGACGTCGCCCAGCGGTTCGGCGGCGGCGATGAACAACAGACGCCGGGAGTCGTACGGCAGCTCCTGGACGCGGCGGAGGAACCCCTGCTCGATCTGGCTCGCCAGCGGCCAGGCGTCCGGACGCTCGAATCCCCCGGTCATCTCCGCCGGGGTCAGCCCGCGCGGCAGCTCGAGCAGGGCCAGCGGGTTGCCGCGTGACTCGGCGACTATGCGGTCACGCACCCGTTCGTCGAGCGGACCGGTGACGACCGAGTCGAGCAGGGTTCGGGAGTCGCGCTCGGTCAGTCCCGTGACGGAGAGTTCGGGAAGGCTGCGGAGAGCGTGGCCGGCACTGGGTTCACGGACGGCGAAGACGAGCACAACCGATTCCGCGAGCAGACGGCGCGCAACGAACGCCAAGGTCAGCGCGGACGCCTCGTCCAGCCACTGCGCGTCGTCGACTAGGCAGATCAGCGGCTGGTCACCTCCGGCGTCCGCGATGAGACTCAGAGCGGCCAGACCCACGAGGAACCGGTCGGGCGCGGCTCCGGCGCGCAGACCGAAGGCCGTGCCGAGCGCGTCACGCTGGGGCTCGGGCAGCTGGTCGAGACCGGCGAGCAGCGGAGCGCAGAGCTGGTGCAGTCCGGCGTAGGAGAGTTCCATCTCGGACTGGACGCCTGCCGCCCTGATGGTGCGGCAACCGGTGGCACGGGTGAGGAGGTGTCTCAGCAGCTCGGTCTTGCCGATCCCGGGCTCACCGCGCAGGACGAGGACACCGCTGCGCCCGGCTCTGGCACCTGCCACGAGATCGTCGAGGGCTTCGCATTCGTTCTCCCTGCCGAGAAGCCCGGCCCGTGAACCGCGCCTCGCCATGGCAGCTCCCTTGTCAGAACTCTTCGCTCGATATGCTAATCCGTCCGTTGATCGCCACGCCCATGATCGACCGCGACGGGTCGGCTCGCCTGCGGACCCGCAGAACGGCTGAGCGGGCTCACCCGTCCCGGGGGCGAAGACGTGTCGTCACCCGGCGTCGGTGCCTGCCGTGTCGCTCGCCGGGTGTCCGTCCTGGAGTGCGGCCAGCGCGGCGGCGAGCTTGCCGCGGCTGGTGATGCCCAGGCGGGGATAGACGCGGTACAGATGGGCTCCGACGGTGCGGTGCGAGATGAACAGGCGCTGGCCGATCTCCCGGTTGCTCAGCCCCTGCGATGCGAGCACCGCGATCTGCATCTCCTGCGCCGACAATCGGTCGCTGGTGTTCGCGTGCCGTCGGCCGCTCGACTCACCGGCGGCACGCAACTGTTCACGGGCCATCTCGGCCCACGGCCGCGCACCGATCCGGTCGAACTCGTCGCGGGCGCTGCGCAGCGGACTACGGGCGTCGACGTTGTGGCGTTGTCGACGCAACCGGCGGCCGTGGTGCAGGTGCAGTCGGGCCCGCGCCAGGGCCCAGCCCGCGGGCAACGCGGCCAGCGCCTCGGTGTAGCGCTCGGTCGCCGTGTCGTCCGGCGCCAGCACCGCCTCGGTGTAGGCGTGAGCCACCACCATCATTTCCGAGGGCAGTCGGGCGGCCAACTCGGGCAGCCCGTCGAGTAGTTCCCGGGCCTGTGCCACGGTGCCCGCGGCCACCGCGGCGTCCGCCAGGTCCGGTGCGAGCAGCCAGCGGCTGACCGAGTGGTAGTGCGGGTCGGTCGGATCGAACGCGCGCGCGAAATTGTCGTACGCCTCCGCCGAGCGGCCGTCGAAGAGTGCGAGCAGGCCCTCGACCTGCTGTGCCATCACGGCGGCGAACGGCATGCCGGGGAACAGCCGGTGGGTGCGCAGCTCACCGAGCATCCGTGCCGCGTCCTCGGTCTCCCCGCGCAGCGCCGCCACCAGACTTCCCGTCGCCTTGACGCCCAACCAGACGATCCACTCCCCGGTCTCCTCCGCCAGGACGAGTCCCTCACCGGACTCCTCGCGGGCCCGATCGAGCTGACCGAGGTACACCCGCGGCCAACTGCCCGCGAGTGACCGGGCGAGCAGCCCGAGTCTGCCCTGCGACCGCCACACCGTGGCCGCCAGTGTCAGGTACCGGGCGGCGAGGGTGGCGTCGCCCAGGACCATCGCGCCGCTGCCCAGGAAATGCATGATCCGGCCGTCCAGGCGGTCCGGCCCGAGGCTGCCGAGCCGTGCGATCACCTCGGCGCCGTATCGGTACGGTTCGGTGTACGCCCGTACCGTCAGGACGACGGGAGAGTCCGGATCGGGGTTCCATCGGTCCAGCTCGGCCGCGGCCAGCGAGCGCACGCGTGCGTCGCCGTCCTGGAAGAAGCACCTGGCGGCGGCCCGCCACAGCAGGTTCTCGGCGACGGACACGTCTCCTGTGTCGAACGCGCCGGCCGCGGTCGTCACCATGTCCTCGATCCGGCGGTGCGGCTCGTCGGGCTCGAACGCCGCCTTGTCGGACACGACCATGAGGCGAGCCCGTTCCAGTGGGCCGAGTTCGCTCATGTCGGCCCGGTCCAACAGCAGTTGGGTGTGCACACGGTCGTTGATCTCGCTGGCCGACTCGACCGCCCGAACCAGGATCTCGGTCCTGCGGCGCGGGTCCTGGACGAGCTCGGCCGCCTGGCGCAGGGCCGGTACGGCCGAGGCCGGCTTGCCCCGGGCCAGCGCCGTGTCGGCGAGATGTTCCAGCCGTGCGGCGAGTTCCTCGTCCGGGCCGAGCGTCGCGGTGGCCAGGTGGAGGAGCTGGCGTTCGGGGGTGTCGGTCATGGCCGCGGCGATGGCGCGGTGGGTCGCCAGCCGGTCGGCGACCGTGGCGCGGGTGTAGATCGCCGAGCGCATCAGCGGATGTCGGAACACGAGGGTACGACCGACCAGACCGACCAGGCCCGCGTCGACCGCCTCCTGCACCGCGTCCAGTGAGACCACCGCGTCACTCAGGCCGCTCGCCACGTCCAGGAGCCGGTTCAGTGGTGCGCCGGGCTCGGCGGCCAGGGCCAGCAGGAGGGAACGGCACCCGGGGCTCGCGGAGTCCGTACGCGCGGCGAACGCGTCCTCCAGCCGCTGGGTGAGGGGCAGGTCGGCCGACTGCGTGCCCATGTCCTGCACCGTCTTGGGCAGTTCGACGAGCGCCAGCGGGTTGCCCGCGGCGCGCTCCAGGACGAGGGCCCGCAGCGGCGCCGACAGTCCCGGTGCGTTCGCGTCGAGCAGTTCGGCGGCGGCCGACCGGCCCAGTGGTCGCAGGTGGAGATCCGGCTGCGTGCTCGGGGCGTAGGAGTCGGGAGCGTGGAGCCGGGACGCCGCCACCAGCAGTACGGGATGATCGCGGGTGCGCCGGGCGACGAATCCGAGGACGTCCCGGCTCGGCGAATCGACCCACTGCAGATCGTCGACGAGCAGCAGGAGCGGTTGCCCGTCGGCCGCGTCGGCGAGCAGTTCGAGCACGGCGAGCGCGACCCGAAAGACATGGGGCTCGGCCTGCGTGGCGCTGAACGCGTCGACCAGCACGGCCCGGTGCGGGGACGGCAGTTTCCCGATGCCGTCGGCGACCGGCTGCAGCAGCAGTTGCAGAGCCGCGAACGGCAGCCACAACTCGGTCTCCACACCGGCCACGCTCAGCACCTTGAAACCGCCCTCGGTTCCCTCGGCGCCGACCGAGCGCAGCAGAGCCGACTTGCCGACGCCGGCGGTTCCGTGGATCAGCAGCGCACCGCCGCGTCCGGCCGCTGCGTCCGCGAGCAGTCCCCGCAGGACTCGCGACTCCTCGTCCCGGCCGATCATCGCGCGGGTGCCCGGTTCGGTCTCAGGAGGGTCCCGGCTGCTGGGCTGAGCATGTGCGGTTTCCTCCGTGCAGGGAGTCACTTGCACGGCATCCTAGCCGCGGCTCGTTACACCCTGGGCACCATCACATCATCAGTAGAACGACTCGGGTTTCGTCCGTGACACAGCGTCGAAGTCCTGATGCTCGGGTGGTCGCACGGCAGAACCGGCCGCGCCGCCGGCTTCGGCCGGTTCTGCCGACTTCGACGGCGTGGGGCATCGGTCCGGCGTCAGGAGGACCGCTTCGCGGGGGTTCCAGGTACGGCGGACGGCGGCCCGATGCGGATGAGCGTCTCGCGGGTCTCCTCGGTCAGGCCGCCCCAGATGCCGTGCCGCTCCCGGTGGTCGAGTGCGTACCGGCGACATGGGATCCGCACCGGGCACCGGTCACAGAGGGCAAGTGCCCGCCGGACGGCGTTCCGGTCGTCCGGGGCCGGAAAGAAGGTCCTGATGTCGGAGTCCCTGCAGTTGGCCGCCCCGCACCAGTTCTCCGTGGCGGGGGCTGATGGTGTGTCCTGCGCTGTCATGTCATCTCTTCCAGTTTCCTGCCGTTGGTCTCGCGCACACGGACGGCGACGAAGACGAACGAGAGCGCGGCGAAGCCCGCGTAGACGGCGTAGGTGGACGACAGGTTCCAGTCCGACATGCGGGGGAAGCTCTCGGTGACGGCCCAGTTGGCGATCCAGTTCGCGGCGGTCGCCACCGACATCGCGGCGGCGCGGATCCTCAGCGGGAACATCTCGCCGACCATCACCCAGAGCACGACACCCCAGGAGACCGCGAAGAAGAACACGAAGGTGTGGGCGGCGACCAGCGCCACGGCGCCCTGCGCGTCCGGAATGGACAGGCTGCCGCCGCTTCCCGTCTTGTACGAGAACGCCCAGGACGCGACGGCCAGCGACACGGCCATGCCGGCCGAACCGGTCAGGGCGAGCGGCTTGCGGCCGACCCGGTCGATCAGCAGCATCGCCACGACGGTTCCGACGATGTTGACGATCGACGTGGAGAGGCTGATCAGAAGGGAGTTGGCCTGGTCGATGCCCACGGACTGCCACAGCAGCGACGAGTAGTAGAAGATGACGTTGATGCCGACGAGCTGCTGGAAGACGGCCAGTCCGATGCCGACCCACACGATCGGCAGCAGCCCGAAGCGGCCGTCGAGCAGATCGCGTACCCGCGGCCTGTGGTCGGTCTTGAGCGCGTGCTGGATCTCGGCGAGCCGCTCCTCGGCGCCCGTGTACGTGCCCCGCAGGTCGCGCAGTACGGCAAGGGCCTCTGTCTCGCGGCCCCTCGCGACGAGGAAGTGCGGTGACTCCGGGATGCGCAGGGTGAGGAGCAGATAGGCGAGCGCCGGGACGACCGCGGCCATGAGCATCCACTGCCAGGCGTGCAGGGCGCCCAGCGGGTTCTCGCTCCTGCCGTCGGCTCCTTGGGCGATACCCCAGTTGACGAGTTGGGAGGCGGTGATGCCGAGCACGATGGCCGCCTGCTGGAACGAGGCCAGCCGCCCGCGATGGTCGGGCGGCGCGACCTCGGCGATGTAGGTGGGCCCGATCAGCGAGGCGAGGCCGATCGCCGCACCACCGACGATGCGCCAGGCGCCCAGGTCCCAGACGGAGAAGGGCATGGACGAGCCGAGGGCGCTGATCGCGAAGAGGACCGCGGCGAGGTGCATCACCCGCCGACGGCCGACGCGGTCGGCGAGACGTCCGGCGACAGCCGCTCCGAAGGCGGAACCGAGCAGAGCGGAGGCGACGATGGTGCCCGTCTCGCTGGAGGTGACGTCGAAGCGATGCTGGATTCCGGTGACGGCACCGTTGATGACGGCACTGTCGTAGCCGAACAGGAAGCCGCCGATCGACGCGGCCGCCGAGATGAAGGTGACACGCCTGAGGTTGGCCGGGCGGAGCGCGGCCCTTGAGTGGGCCCGCCCCGCGGAAGAGGCGTTCGCGGTCATGGACAAGGACTCCTTCACAGGACGGTGCCGACCGCGCAGGCGGCCGCACCGGTCGTGGGGGACGTGGATCGGGAGGACGGCTGAGGTGACGACCGGGGACGGCTCCTCGTCCCGGTCTGCGGGCGTGCCGCCGCTCAGACTCCGACCACCGGGGCGGAGAGCAGTTCGTGGAGACGGGCGAGGTTCGCCGCGCCGACGAGGCCGGCGTCCGCTCCGACGGTGGCGGTGCGGACCTCGGCGTAGACGCGGTGCTCGCCGCCGCCGAGAGCCCGCCGGTAGGAGACCTCCGCCGGACGCCTGATCAGCTCGCCGGTGTCGCCGAGGCCGCCGCCGATGACGAGGACGGACGGGTCGAGGACGGAGGCGAGGTCGGCGAGGGCCTGGCCCAGCCAGCGGCCCGACCGCGCGAACACATCGAGGGAGAAGGGGTCTCCGCCGAGGGCGGCCTCGGTCACATGGTGCCCGTCGAGGCCGGCGGAGGTGCCGTCGCCCAGCGCGAGCACCGCCGCCGCGCGGGCCGGATCGGCAGCCGCCATCTCGCGGGCTCGGCGCGTGTGGGCCGCGCCGCTGGCGTACTGCTCCATGCAGCCGTACTGGCCGCAGGGACAGCGCAGGCCGTCGGGAACCGCCCGGTAGTGGCCGATCTCGCCCGCCATGCCGAAGCGGCCACGGAAGAGCCGGCCCCTGCTGATGATGCCTCCCCCCAGGCCGGTGCCCGCCGTGACCATCAGCATGTCCTCGTGTCCGGCACCCGCTCCGTGGATGAACTCGCCCCAGGCGGCGGCGTTCGCGTCGTTCTCGACGACGACCGGAAGTCCGGTGGCCCCCTGGACGATGTCCCGGATCTCCTTGTCGTGCCAACCGAGGTTGGGCGCGAATCTGACGGTCGAGCGGTCCGCGTCCACGTAGCCGGCGGCCCCGACGCCGACCGCCCGGACGTCGTCCCGGTCCCCGCGCACCTGCTGGACCGCCTCGGCGATGGCGCCGGCGATCCGGTCCGGGTCGCTCGGGGTGGGGATGCGCACGCGGGAGACGACCTCCCCCGCGGGGTCGACCGTCCCGGCGGCGATCTTCGTGCCGCCCAGGTCGACGCCGACGGTCAGACCGCCGTTCTGTTCGTTCACGCGGCACCGCCCACGCCGTCGAACCGACGGTGCGCGTGCCGACATATGTGTACGCCTGACCGGTGCAGGCTGACGAGGCCGAAAGACATGGTGTGTTCCTCACATGGTGAATCGTGTGAAGGCGATGGATTAGCCGTCGGTCCGGCTACCGGCTCAGCTTCCGCGATCCGCAGGCGAGTTGCATGAGTCATTCGACTGCGACCGGCTGTTGTCGCTCGTTGTGTCACACACGCGCCCGTCGTCTTGTCTTGCTGGGGAAGCGAGTTCGATCGGATGGAGACGTGACACGGTGTTGGACAACGAAACAATGAGCGGGGCGGACGGGCACGGGGGCCAGGACGGGACCGGGCCCAGGATGCTGGCGGACGTCAGGCCGCCCTTCGTACCGGAGGGCGCTTCCGCGATGACCGTGGTGGTCGAGTGGCCTCCGGGACACCCCGGAACGCCACCGCACCGGCACTCGGGGCCGTGTTTCGGCTACGTCACCGAGGGCGCCGTCCGGTGGGAGCTCGAAGGCGAGCCCGAGCGGGTGATCAGGGCCGGTGAGACGTTCTGGGAGCCGGGCGGTGACGTGATCCACTACCAGAACGGCAACGCCCTGTCGGACACGCCGGCCAAGTACGTCGTGATCATGCTGTGCGCGCCCGGCCGGCCGATGCTCACGCTGGTCGACGAGGACGAGCTGGAGAAGCGGTCCCATCTGCGCGCACCCCGGCCGTCCGCCGGCTGAACCACCGTCCGAGGACGAGGAGTCCGCCGCACCAGTTCTCGAAGGGGGCCACGGTGGCCGGTAACGGGTCGCTGCCACACAGCAGGACCGAGGTGCTCGTAGGACGTGACCGGGAACTGGAGCTGCTTCGGTCGTACGTCGACCAGGTGCTCGGGCACGGTGGGGTGCTGGTGCTGTCCGGGGAGCCCGGCGTCGGCAAGTCCGTGCTGCTTGACGCCGCGGCTACG
This sequence comes from Streptomyces sp. AK08-02, assembly GCF_033795085.1. Taxonomy (NCBI): domain Bacteria; kingdom Bacillati; phylum Actinomycetota; class Actinomycetes; order Kitasatosporales; family Streptomycetaceae; genus Streptomyces; species Streptomyces sp. AK08-02. The sequence continues at coordinate 70,380 of NZ_JARAZV010000001.1, read as the reverse complement.
GCGGCGACGGCGGTCGGTGCGCTGGTCCTGCGCTCGGACGGGGTCGAGTTCCCAGCGGATCTGAGCTTCGCCGGACTGAACCACGTACTCGAACCCCTGCTGCACGAGTACGACGGTCTCGACCCGGTGCATCGCGAGGCCCTGACCGTGTCGCTGGGCGGGGGCGACGGTGCCCCGGTCGATCGGCTGGTCCTCTACGGGGCCGTACTGGCGCTGCTCCGCCGGGCGGCGAGCGGCCGTCCGGTTCTGCTGATCGTCGACGACCTGCAATGGGTCGACCGGGCGAGCGCCGCCGCGCTCGCGTTCGTGGCGCGGCGGCTGGGCGGGAGCCGGGTGGGCCTTCTCGCGGCCTGCCGTCCCGGGTTCGAGAGTTTCTTCGAACGCGCGGGACTTCCCGAGCTCACCGTGTCTCCACTGGACGACAGGGCGGCGGCCGACCTGGTCGGCACCCGCTTCCCGCTGCTCGCCGGGAGGGAGCTGCGGCGGGTACTCGCCCAGGCCCGGGGCAACCCACTGGCCCTGCTGGAACTGCCGGGCGCGCTCGGCGACGCGCGGGGCAGCGCGGGAGTGGTGCTGACCGACGTGCTCCCGCTCAGCCGTCGGCTGCGGGACCTGTATGCCTCCCGGGTCGCCGAGATGCCCGCCCCCACCCGCCGACTGCTGCTTCTGGCCGCGCTGGAGGGCGGCGGCGACCTGTCGGTGCTGCGCGCCGCCGCCGGCCAGGACGTGCTGCTCCTTCTCGCCCCCGCGGAGCGGGCGCAGCTGCTGCGGATCGAGCACCGGGGACTGGGGCGCCTGTCCTTCCACCATCCGCTGATCCGCGCGACCGTCGTGTCGGGCTCGACCAGCGGTCAGCGGCTGGACGCCCACCGCGCTCTGGCCGAGGCGCTGACCGGACAACCCGATCGACGGGCCTGGCATCTCGCCGAAGCCACGCCCGATCCGGACGAGCAGGTCGCGGCGCTCCTGGAGCACACCGCCCACCGGGTCCGCCGACGCGGCGACGCCGTCGGCGCGTTCAACGCGCTGGTACGGTCCGCTGACCTCACTCCCGGGCCCGCGGACCGCGGCAGACGGCTGGCCGAAGCCGCCTTCGTGGGCGCGGACGTCGCCGGCGAACTGCGTACGGCGGCCGAACTGCTCGTGGAGGCCCGCCGTGCCGACCCCGGGCTGCGGGGGTCGCTGCGCGCGGCGGCCGCCGCCTCCCAGGTGCTGCTCAACCGCGACGGTGACGTCAACACCGCGCACCGGCTCCTCATCGGTGCGATCACGACCCGCGACGGCCGGTCCGACGGCGACGACGAGGCGCTCTTCGAGGCGCTGTGCACCCTGCGCAGGGTCTGTCTGTGCGCGGGCAGACCCGAGCTCTGGAACGCGTATCACGTCGCCATGTCGCAACTGACGGTGCCGATGCCTCCCCTTCAGGAACTGCTCGGCGACGTCTACTCCGATCCGGCACGCTCCTCCGCGACAGCCCTCGGCCTGCTCGACGCGGTGATCCACGACCTGCATCGGGAGACGGACCCGAGCCGTGTCGAACGGGTCGCGATGGCGGCGCTCTTCGTGGACCGGGCGACGGGGTGCCGTGCGGCGCTCTGGCCCGTCGTCGAGGACGGTCGCGCGGGCGGCGCGGTCGCCGCAGCTCTCATCGCGCTGGTGGTGCTGTGCCAGGACGACTTCATGACGGGGCGGTGGGACGAGTGCGGCCGTCTCGCCGCGGAGGGGCTGGCGCTGTGCGAGGCCAACGGATACCAGATGCCGGCCCAGCAGTTCCACCGGGCCCGGGGGCTGCTGGCCGCGGCGCGGGGCGACGACAGCACGGTGCGGGGAGTGGCACAGGAGATCATGGAGTGGGCGGTACCCCGCGGCGCCCGGACCGTCGAGCACTTCGCGCGTCACATGACGGCACTGGCCGCCCTGGGACGCGGTGACCACGAGGAGGCCTACCTCGAAGCGGCGGCGATCAGTCCTGCGGGCGAGCTGGCCGCGCATGCCCCGCTGGCGTTGTGGGTGCCCATGGACCTCGTGGAAGCCTCCGTCCGCACCGGACGCCGAGCCGAGGCACTCGCCCATGTCGCCGTGATGCGGCAGACGGGCCTGCCGGGCATCTCCGGCCGGCTGGCACTGGTCACCGCCGGTTCGGCCGCGATCGCCGCCCCCGAGGACCGGGCCACCGACGCCTTCGAGGAGGCGCTCGCCGTTCCCGGTGCCGAGCGCTGGCCTTTCGACCTCGCGCGAGTCCGGCTGGCCTACGGGCAGCACCTGCGTCGGGCACGGGCCGGGAAGGAGGCCGGACCGCACCTCGCCGCCGCTCTCAATACCTTCCGCCGTCTCGGGGCCGCTCCCTGGGCCGCGCGGGCGGCCGAGGAGCTGCGGGCCGCCGGTCGTACCGCCACTCGGGGGACCCAGCAGCATCCGGTGACGAGCCCGCTCACGGAGCAGGAACACCAGATCGCCGAACTGGCCGCCGCCGGGCTGACCAACAGGCAGATCGGCGAACGTCTGTTCCTCTCCCACCGGACGGTGGCGGCCCACCTGCACCGGATCTTCCCGAAGCTCGGTATCACCTCGCGGGTGACCCTCGGCGAGGCCCTCACCGCGCGGGAAGAGACGCGAGCGCGTCCCTGAGTGACGCGCGTGAGGCGATGCCGAGTTTCGGGAACAGCTGGTAGAGGTGCGAACCCACGGTTCGGGGCGAGAGGTGGAGACGTTCCCCGATCTGCTTGTTGGTCATTCCGGCGGCGGCGAGTGCGGCGATCTCCCGCTCCTGTGCGGTGAGGGTCACGGGACCGTGCCGCGCTCCGCTCCGGGACCGGTAGGTGGCGCGAAGTTCTCCCGTGGCCCGGTCGGCCCACGGCCGGGCGCCCAGTTGCTCGAACACCTCGGCTGCCGCGTCCAGTTGGGCTCGGGCCCGCGTGACGAAGCGCATGCGCCTGAGGCGCTCCCCGTAGGCCAGCCGGATCCGCGCCAGATCGAAGGGCCAGTCCCGCGCTCCCGGGACGGCCAGCGCCTGCTCGAAACACCCGACCGCCTCGTCATCGGGTGCGACCAGCGCGGCCGAGCCGGCCACCAGCAGCGCCAGCCGCGGAGAGAGGGCAGCGACACCGGCCTCCCGCAACGCACGCACGTGCGCCCTCGCCTCGGCGGTGCGCCGGGTGTGCACCGCCGCTTCCACCAGGTCCATGCAGGCCCACAGCGCGTACGGAGCGTGGGAGGCGAGTCGGCCCGCGGGGCTGATCGCCAGGGCGTGGCGGTACGCGCATTCGTAGTCGCCGGCACCGAGTTCGGCGAGGACCCTCGCATGGTCGGCGAAGGTTGCCGCCGTCAGAACTCCACGAGGCACGGCCCACTGCGTGATCCGGTCGGCGGCACCCCGGCTCTCTTCGAAGTGCCCGTGGACGGCGGCGAGCAGAGCCTGGTGGTACACGAACTGCCAGGAGAAGAAGGGGTATTGACGCTCCTCGCAGATACTCAGACCCTCGGCGGCCAGCGTTTCGGCCTCCGCCCACCGGCCGGCCGGGAAATCCTCCATGCACAGCTGTGTGAGCGCGTCGATGTACCGGCGTACATGGCCGCCCCGGCGTCCTCGGCGGACCACGTCCCAGGAGACGTCCCGCGGTTCCGTGACCCGGTCGGGGTGCACGGCGGCCATGTGCGGCGGCGACGCCGGCCTCGGACGGCCGAGGACCGCGTGGAAAGGCTTCCACAGGGCGTCCCGGCCCCCGGCCCAGCACACCCGCTGCAGCAGGTGCATTGCCTCGACGAGGGTGTCGTCCTCGTCGTCGTGTCCGTGGCTGCCGGTGTCGATGGCCTCCACCAGGAGGCGGTGAGCCATGTCGATGTCGCCGTCACCGCCGTTGAGCAGGAGGAGCGCCGACGTGGCGGCGGTCAGCGGAGACCGGGTGACGTCCGGATCCGCGCACCGGGCCCGGTCGAGAAGCTCCGAGGCCGCACGCGGCTCACCGGTCGCGTCGGCGCGCAGATGGGCGGCCCGGATCAGCCGGCGTGCACGGTCCGCGGGGCGCGGGCTCAGTTCGGCGGCCCTGGTGAAGGCGGCGACCGCTGCCGTGGCGTCGCCTCGCCGGACGGCGCGGTGCCCGGCCTCCTCCAGCAGGGCGGAGACACGCTCGTCGGGAACCAGGGTCGCCCGGCCCAGGTGCCAGGCCCGGCGCTCGGGTACCTCCGCGCGGATCTCGGCGAGCGCACGATGGGCCTGGCAGCGCTCGCTCAGGGTGCTGGTCTCGACGACCGCGGCCCTCGTCAGCGGATGCCGGAAGACGACCCGGCGGTTCGTACCGACGAAGGTGATCAGACGGTCCGATTCCGCCGCTGACAGCGCCGCGAGAACCGTCGGGTCGTCCGGTCCGGCATGGAGAACGCCCGGGTCTCCGGTGTCGTCGAGGGCGATGAGCAGCAGGAGCCGGCGCGATGCGGCCGGGAGGCGGGCCACGCGCGCGGCGTGGCGGCTGCGTGGACGCGGGGACAGAGGCAGTGCGTGGTGCGGATCGGCCAGCGCGTCGCGTTGCGGGCCGCCCAGCGCGGCGGGCAGCTCCAAGAGCGCCAGCGGATTGCCCCGCGCCTGCGCCAGGACACGCGCCCGCGCCGGTTCGGCCAGCCCTGGGAAACGGACCCTGAGCAGTTCCGCCGCCGCGTCGCGATCCAGCGGCGGCAACTCGTACTCGGTGAGTCCGGCCCGCTCGACGAAGGTCCCGGTGTCCGATCTGCAGGCAGCGAGGAATCCGAAGCGGCCGCCCGCCCGACGCGCGACCTGGCCCAGCACCACCGCACTGGCCCGGTCGAAACCGGCGAGGTCGTCCACGACGACGAACACGGGGTGTTCGACTGCCGCCCGGCGTAGCAGAGAGATCACCGAGTCGGCGACGTGACGGCCGTCGGGCGCCGGGTCGCCCCCGTAGCCGAGCGCACTGCGCAGCACCCTGCGATGAGGGTCTGACAGGCGCTCGATCAGGTCGCTCAGCGGCAGAAGCAACTGGTGCAGACCGGCGTAGGCGAGTTCGGCCTCGGACCGGACGCCGGCGGCCGAGAGAACTCGGGCACCCGCCTCCGACATGGTCCTGGCGACCTCACGGAGCAGCACGCTCTTGCCCACACCCGGCTCTCCGGAGAGCAGCAGGGCACGGCCGACGGTCGCGCCCCGCCCGAGCAGCGCCGTGATCTCCTGGAGTTGCCGCGTACGCCCCACTACCTCAGGGGCCCGACCGGCGTCCGCGGAGGGAGTCCGGGGCGACGGTTCGACGCGCGGGCCGAGTGACATGGGTACTCCGTACGTTCGCTCCGCCCTCCCACCACACGGCGGGAAGGTCTCGGCTCACCGTGCACCGGCCGGCGAGGGCGAACATCAGTCACGTGACTGCGCGGCGACTCGGGGGTCATTTGACTGATGGTGCCGGCCCACCGGAGCCCTGCAGACTCGTGATGTCACTGAATCACACGAGTGAGCGCGGAACGCAGCACACCGTGTGCCCTTTGATCCCCTTGATCCCACCGATTCACCGAGCGGTGATGTGATGAGAGAATCCGACAGCTGTGCTCCGGTGGTGTGCCGGATGCTGGTCCGCCTGATCGTCGCCGAAGGGGTGGACCGGCCCGTGCTGCTCGATCTGTCCTACGACAGGGCGGATCCCTACGCGGTGTCCCTGACGTTCCACATGTGCACCGACACGACCGTGCGTTGGGTGGTCGGTCGCGAACTCCTCCTGGACGGGCTGGAGAAGCTCACCGGCATCGGCGACATCCAGATCTGGCCCTGCCGGGACCCGGGGGCGGACAGGGTGCACATCGCGCTGTGTCCATGGCCGAAACGCAAGGCGGTCGTCGTGACCGCCCCGGCGCGAACCCTTGGTGGCTTCCTTCGAAGAACCCTCGCGGTGGTGCCCACCGGTACCGAGGAGCGCCACCTGAACATGGACGGAGCCGTCCACCAACTCCTGGGCGGCCCGGATGAGTCGCTTCGATAGGGGCCGTACGAGCCGGACGGCCCGGCGCCGTACGACGTCGCGGACCCCGTCCCCGTCCCCGTCCCCGTCCCCGGGGCACAGGCACCCTGCCTATCTCGAGGTGCAGAAGGAGCGCGCCGAGGACGTCCAGCTGCGGATCGCCGACTGGATCACCCGGTTCGCCGGATCGATGTGGTTCGTCTACCTCCACGTGGTCGGGTTCGCGGTATGGATGGTGTGGACGGAGAGGAGCCCGTGGCCGACGCTCACGCTGATCGTCTCCCTCGAAGCCATCTTCCTGTCCACGTTCGTGATGATCGGTCAGAACCGACAGGCCGAGTTCACCCGCAAGAAGGCCGACCACGACTACGAGGCGCAGGAACTCGAACTGCGTCACAACACGCACCTCACGGAACTCGTCCACACGCTCACCGTCGAGATCCACAAAGCGGTGAACGCCGCGGCCACGAGTGGGACCGACTCCGGCGAGAACGGTGAGCGGATGCCCACCACCCCGGCCTGAGTCACCGGTGCGTGTCACACCGGCCCGGCCTGCGCGGTCTACATGGTGACGGACAACAAGCAGAGGCAGTCATGCGAGAGATTCTGATCGTCGGCGGCGGCTACGCGGGCTTCTACACCGCCTGGGGCCTGCAGAGGAAGCTGCGTCCGGGCGAGGCGCGCGTCACGGTCGTCGACCCGCGCCCGTACATGACCTACCAGCCCTTCCTGCCCGAGGTGGCGGCCGGTTCGGTGGAGGCACGTCACGCCGTCGTGTCACTACGGCGGCACCTGCGCCACACCCGGCTGATCTCGGGCACCGTGACCGGGATCAGCAACGCCGACCGTACGGTGACCGTCCGCCCGGTACGCGGCGACACCTACGAGCTCCCCTACGACGTCCTCGTGGTCACGGCGGGCGCGGTCACCCGCACCTTCCCCATTCCCGGACTCGCGCAACAGGCCATCGGCCTCAAGCATGTGGAAGAGGCCGTGGCCATCCGTGACCGGCTGATGACCGCCTTCGACCAGGCCGCGTCGCTGCCGGCCGGTCCCGAGCGGCGAAGGCTGCTCACCGTCACGTTCGTGGGAGGCGGGTTCTCCGGTGTCGAGGGCTTCGGTGAACTGCTGTCACTGGCGACCGCGATGCTCAGGTCCTATCCGGAACTGACCGTCGACGACCTGTCCTTCCACCTGGTCGAGGCCCGGGGCCGCATCCTGCCCGAGGTGAGCGACAGACCGGGTGCCTGGGTGGTGCGCCACCTGGAACGCCGCGGCGCACATGTCCATCTGAACACGCAACTGCTGTCCGCCGAGGACGGTCACGTCGTCCTCTCCGACACGACGGAGTACGACTCCGAGCTGATCGTCTGGGCAGCCGGCAACGCCGTGAACCCGGTCGTGCACAACCACACGGACCTGCCGCACGACGAGCGCGGCCTGCTGCTGGCCCGCGCCGATCTGCGCGTGGGCACCGACGCCGAACCCGTACCGGACGTGTGGGCCGCCGGCGACGACGCGTCCGTCCCGGACCTGGCCTCGCCGGTGCCGGGCGCACGCACGGTGCCGAACGCCCAGCACGCCGTGCGCCAGGGCAGACGTCTCGCCAGGAACCTCGTGGCCGACCTGCGCGGGCGCCGGGTGAGGAACTACCGCCACGACAGCCTGGGCGTGGTGGCGACGCTGGGACTGGGCCGGGGCATCTTCCAGTACAAGGGCATCGTCATCAAGGGATTCCCGGCGTGGCTGATGCACCGGGGCTACCACGTGCTCGCGGTGCCCAGCTGGGAACGGAAGATACGCGTTCTGGCCGTCTGGCTCACCGCGGCCCTGACAGGCCGGGATCTCGTGTCCCTCGCCTCCGTCCAGTACCCGCGGGACGCCTTCGTCGCGGGTGAGCGGACGCAGAACCCGGACGCCGACCGTGCGAAGGAAGGCAGCACACCATGACCATGTGGGGTTCTCGTTTCCATCGGGGGTACACCGTGGCCGCACGCGAGGAGGCCGCGCGCGGCCTGCCCGACATCGAGGGCTTCCTGTACCGGGAGGCTCACATGGGAGCGACATACCGCCGCGTCGCGGACTTCACCGCGCGCGTGGAGGGGCTCACCCCCGAGCAGAAGCGGCACATCGAGCAGTGGTACGTCGCCGAGCAGAGACACGTCGCGCACCTGGTGACCGATCACATCGCCGAACGCACGAGCGCGCTGGAGGCGCAGCACCGCGTCAGGATCCGGCACTGGCTGCGGGGAACACTCACCGGGATGGCTCTGATCACCCTGGCGATGATCGCGTGTGTCGTGGTGATCCTCGGTTCGTCGCGGTGACCGCCGTGACCGCCGTGCGCTAGGAACGCCCGGTGCGGTACAGGCCCCGGCCGGCGCGCTGGACGCGGGAGGAGGCGACGAGGCGGTCGAGTGTGCTGCGGACCGCGTTGATGCTTCCGCTGTCGGCGTCACGGCCGAGCGCGGCCGCGACGTCACGGGCCCGTACCTCGACGTCACCGGCCTCGGCGAAGTAGGCCAGGATCTGCTCGGTGAGCTTTCCGTACTGCTTGTCCGCGTCGGTGTCCGTCCGTGCGGAGCCGGGCGCGGTGTGCTCGTCCGTCCCAGGAGCGGCGGCCGGTGCGACCAACGCGCTCTCCAGGGCAGCGAGGGCCAGCTGTACCGAGCCGAGATGTGCGACGACTGCCGCCAACTCCCTTTCCAGCGCCTGCTTCTGGAACTGCAAGCGGGCCAGTTCCTCCTGAAGGCCCTCGGCGGTGACCTCGATGCTGTGTGCCGTACGGCTCGCGGAGACCATCGGTTCTCCCCTCCTCAACCCTTGTCGACATCATATGCAGTGCTTGCGTGTCAGACAGAGCATCTCAGTGTCTCGAACAGTGGCATTTCGCAGGTCCGTGAAAACACATCGTCCGGTTCTGTCACAAGGGCGGGTCGGTCACGGTCCATGCAGCGGATGAACCGTAGCAACGGAGGCCGATGGATCATGCATGTCGAAACGTTCCCCACCTCACCCGACGACATCGAGGACGCTGTCGCCGTCTTCATGCGCCACCGCAGGCGCCTCTTCGGGATCGCCTACCGCATGCTCGGCAGCACGGTCGAGGCCGAGGACGTGGTGCAGGAGGTATGGCTGCGCTGGCAGAAGACCGACCGCTCGGTGGTGCTGAGTCCCGGGGCCTTCCTGTCGAGCGCCACGACCCGCCTCGCCATCAACGTCGCGCAGTCGGCACGCCTGCGTCGGGAGACGTACATCGGACCGTGGCTGCCGGAACCCGTCGACACCAGCGCGGACCCCGCGATCGGTGCCGAGCACGCGGAGACGGTGGAGTTGGCGCTGCTGCTGGTGCTGGAGAAACTGACTCCCGTCGAGCGCGCCGCCTACGTCCTGCGCGAGGCGTTCGACTACGCCTACACCGAGATCGCCGACATGCTCGAGGTCAGCCTCGTCAATGTGCGGAAGATCGTCAGCCGTGCCCGGCGGCACCTGCTGGACGAGCGGCGGGAGTCCGTGGACGCGGCTGAACACCGACGGCTCCTCAGCGCCTTCGTCTCAGCGGCCAGAACAGGAGACGTGGCGTCACTGGAAGCCCTGCTCGCGCCCGATGTCGTCAGCCTTTCCGACGGCAACGGCATGCGGGGCTGTGCCCGGGTGCCTGTGCTGGGCCGTGCCCGGGTGGCGAGGCTCGCGGCCTATCGGCAGTTGTGGCGGGACACGGTGCCCGAGCTGGTCGACGCCAACGGGGCTACGGGCGTGCTGGTCCGGCGGGACGGCCGCACGGTCGCTTTCATGACCGCGGCCGCCTCGCAGCACGGCGTTCACCAGGTGCTGTGGGTGTTCACGCCGAGCAAGATCGCCGCCTTCCTCGATTCCCGTTCCCGCGTCACAGCAACGCCCGGTCTCATGCGGGGCGGTGGTTCCAGGAGCGCAGTTTGTCGGGGTTGAGCATGACCCAGACCTGGGCCACCCGGCCGTCCGAGACGTCGAGGCTGATGACGGCGGCGACCTCGCTGCCGTAGCGGGCGACGAGACCGGTCCGGCCGTTGACGGAATGGGTGCTCAGGGTGGTGTGCGGGCTTCGGGCCAGGAGCGTCAGGAGGCTGTCGGCGACCAGCCGACAGCCGTGGACCGGTCCGGTCAACGCCCGTACCTTGCCGCCCCCGTCGAAGAACGCCGTCGCGTCCGAGCACAGCAGCGACGTGAGCAGTTCCTGGTCCTCGGTGACGCATGCCCGGCGCACGGCGTGGGCGACAAAGTCATGTTGCCGCGGTGTCGTGGAACTGGTGCGGCGCAGTTCCAGCCACTGCCTTGCCCGTGCGGCGAGTTCGGCGAGTTCGGGTTCGGTACGGCCAACGATGTCGGCGACCGTGGCCGGGGCCATCCCGAAGGCACGGAACACGAACGCGGCGCGCTCGGCGGTCGACAGCGACTCCAGCGCGTTCAGCACCACCCGCCCGGCCTCCTCCTCCACCTCCGACGGCTGTGCCCCGTGCCCTTCCGCGGAGCCTCCTTCGTAGCGGGCCGGTCCCCCGCCGGGTCGTGCGAGGCGGTCGAGGCAGATCCCTCCCACGGTTCTCGCCAGCCAGGACCGGGGGACGGTGACCTGTCGGCGTACGGCGTCGGACAGCCCGTACCACCGGTGGTACGCCTCGTCGACGACGCTTCGCGCCGCGCCCGGGTCGCCCAGCATCCAGTGGGCGACATCGAGCAGGAACCGGCGCTCCTCCCACAGTTCGTCGATCGGCACCGCATCGCTCGGGTCCACAGGGCATCCTCGCTGCTCTCGCTCGCGCTGCCCCGCACGCGGCAGGGGCGTCGGCTCACCCCGTAAGACCGGGAACTGCCGGACGGTGTGACACGGGCTCGTCGCGACCACGTGTCACACCTGCGGCGGCTGCCCGGTCTTACAGAACAACACCGCACTTCTTTTTGACTGCCGAACGAGGTGACCATGCCATGGAATGGCGTGAACGGGCAGCTTGCCTTCGCGTGGATCCCGAGCTTTTCTTCCCCATATCCAACAGCGGTCCCACTCTTCGGCAGATCGACGAGGCGAAGGCCTTCTGCGGCGGTTGTCCCGTCGCGCAGCAGTGCCTCGACTGGGCCGTGCGGGAAGGACCCGTGGACGGCGTCTGGGGCGGAACAACGGAAATCGAGCGCCGAGCGATGCGAGAAACCGAGACGCGGGTGGCATTGCCATGAACAAGGGGGAAAGAGTCGCCGAATGGGCCGAAGGAAGACTGGGAATCCGCCGGCCGGCCGAAGGAAAGGCGCGGCGGGCGTTTCCGGACCACTGGTCCTTCATGCTGGGGGAGATCTGTCTCTACAGTTTCGTCGTGCTCGTCATCACGGGCGTCTATCTCACCTTCTACTTCCATCCGTCGATGAAGGAGGTGCGGTACGACGGGAGTTACGTGCCGCTGCGCGGTCAGCTGGTGTCGGAGGCCTTCGACTCGACCATGCACATATCCTTCGACGTCCGCGGCGGTCTGCTGATCCGGCAGGCCCATCACTGGGCGGCGCTGGTCTTCGTCGCCGCCGTACTCGCGCACATGATGCGGGTGTTCTTCACCGGCGCCTTCCGCAAACCGCGCGAACTCAACTGGCTGTTCGGATTCCTGCTGCTGGTCCTCGCCATGTTCGCCGGTCTGACGGGATACGACCTCCCCGGCGACCTGCTTTCCGGTACCGGCCTCGCCGTGGTGAACGGCACGATCCTGTCCGTTCCGATCGTCGGCACGTACCTGTCGATGTTCCTGTTCGGAGGCGAGTTCCCCGGCACCGAGCTGGTGGCCCGCTTCAACACCATCCATGTGCTGATCATCCCGGGTCTCATGGTCGGACTGCTGACCGCCCATCTGGCCCTGATGCTCCGCCACCGGCACACCCAGTACCCGGGCCGTGGACGTACCGACAGCAATGCCGTGGGCGTGCCGGCCGAGGTACGGGTGGTCAAGTCCGCCGGGTACTTCCTGCTGGTGTGCGGTGCCGTGTTCGTCATGGCCGCGGTCGCACAGATCAACCCCGTCTGGCAGTACGGGCCTTATCGCGCCGACCAGGTTTCCGCCGGGTCGCAGCCCGACTGGTACATGGGTGTGGCGGACGGTCTGCTTCGGGTGATGCCTGGCTGGGAAGTCGACTTGTGGGGTCATACCCTGGCGCTCGACAACCTGATTCCGCTGACCGTGGGGGTTGGTCTCTTCCTCGCCCTGGGCGCGTATCCGTTCATCGAGTCCTGGGCGACCCGTGACACCCGCGAGCACCACCTTCTGGACCGGCCCCGTAACCGGCCCGTGCGAACGGCACTTGGTGTCGCGTGGCTCAGTTTCTATCTGGTTTCCCTGATCGGCGCGGCGAACGACATCATCGCGATCCGTTTGCACGTCGCGGTCGAGTCCGTGACGTGGGCGGTCCGCACAGGACTGATCGTGGTGCCTGTCGCGGCCTATGTGCTGACCAAACGAATGGCACTCGGCCTTCAACGCGGGGACCGCGACAGAGTGCTGCACGGGCGTGAGACCGGCATCATCAAGCGTATGCCCGACGGCGAGTTCATCGAGGTGCACGAGCCGCTGAGCCAGGAACAACTCCACCTCCTCACCCAGCACGAGCAGTACGGGCCGATCGGTCCCGGCGTCCGCCTCTCACAGCAGTTGCGTTCCCGGATCAGCGAGATGCTGTACGGAGAGGGCACGCAGATCATCAAGCCGACCGCGCAGGAATACCGGGCGCTGCACAAGGGTCGCGCCGACGACCGTTCCTAGGCCGGTGCCGCCTCGCCTGCGAGCCGTATCGTGCGGATCTCCTTGCGGGACGTGATGCCGAGCTTCGAGAACACCTTGCGCAGATGCCATTCCACCGTGTGGGGACTGATGAACAGCTGGGCGCCGATCTCGGAATTCGTGAGCCCGTCCCGGACCAGGCGGGCGATCTGCTCCTCCTGAGGGGTGAGGGTCGTGTGTGTCGCGGCGGGCTGCTTGCGGACCCTCACTCCGGTCGCCTGGAGTTCGCGGCGCGCCCGCTCGGCGAAGGCCCCGGCGCCGATGTGACCGAGCATGTCGTGCGCGACGCCCAGTTGGGCACGGGCGTCGGCCCGGCGGTTCTCGCGGCGCAGCCATTCCCCGTAAAGGAGGTGGGTCCGAGCGAGGTCCATCCGCACGCCCGCGTCACCGAGCCGCTCGATCGCCTCACGGTACAAGGCGTCGGCGGCCTGCCCCTCACTCACCAGAGCACGGACGCCGGCGGCGGTGCCGAGGGCCCACTCGGTACCGCCGGCCTGCGCCATGTCGACGACTCTGCGTACCGCCGCGGCCGCGTCCGTGGGTCTGCCCAGTCGTACGGAAGCCTCGATCAGCTCGACCGTGGACTGGAGGGAGAGACCGAGTTCCCGCGGATTCTCGCAACCCCGCAGAGCGGCCGTGTACGCCTCCGCGTATCTGCCGAGACCGTTGTAGAGCACCGCCGCAGCCCACTGCGTTGCTGTCTCCACCTTGCCTTCCCCGCGCAGGAGGAGATCCTGGGTGACCGCTGCGATCGCCTGCCGGGTCTCGGCCTCCCTGCCCCTCCAGGGCTCGACGACCAGCGCGCTGTAGTGCGCGAAGAAACTGCTGCCGGTCGCCTCACCGATCGCCGTCGCCTCCGCGACCAGAGAGCCGGCACCGGCGAGATCACCGGCGAAGACCCGGTTCGACAGACGGAGCAGGAGCGCCGACGGCAACACAGACAGCGCTCCCGTCCCCCGCGCGAGGTCGACGAGCCGGGCCGACAGCACGGACCAGCTCTCGAAGTCCCAGGTGCTGTGGGCCAGGCGGCATGCGAGCGGGAGCCAGCCGAGCCCTTCCTTCGGCGAGATCCCGTCCGCGCGGAACGCGGCCAGCGCCTGGAGCAGCATCGGCGCGCCCACGGCGTAGCCCTCCGTGGTCAGCAGGGCCTGGCCGTCCAGAAGGAGATCGTCGCGTGTCGGCTCGGCGGGTGTGGGCGTCGCGAGAATGGCCTGGGCCACTTCGAGGATCCCCTCGCCCTGCGGCAGCCGGCCGGCGGTGAGGGCCGCGTAGATCGCGTCCCGGTATGTCTCACGGGCGAGCCCGGCGTCCAGCGGCTCCAGTCGTCTGCCCGCTTCGAGCAGCAGCGGCAGGCCGGCGCCGGCGCTGTTGGAGGCGGTCATGATCCGGCCGCGCAGCAGGGTCGACCGGGCGGCTCCGAGCTCGTCGAGGGGGCCCAGCTCGGCCGCACCCGCCAGTTCCCGGGCGGCGTCGAACGCGCCGGCCTGGTATTTGGCGTGTGCGGCCGCCAGCGCCCTGGCTCCACGGCGCGTGGGGTCGGGCGTCAGCTGGGCGGCCCGGTCGAGGAAGGCCGCCGCGGCGGCGACTCCGCCACGCGCCTGCGCACGGTCCGCCGAACGCTCCAGTTCGGCGGCCACGGCCTCGTCGGGTCGCACCGTCGCACGCGCCATGTGCCACGCCCGGCGGTCGGGATCGAGCCGTGCGTCGGTCACGTCCGCAAGAGCTCTGTGCACCTCGCGCAGGTCGGCCGGGCCTGCCGCGCGATAGGCGGCCGAACGCACGAGGGGGTGGCGGAAGCGCGCCCAGGAACCGAGGGTCATCAGTCCGGCCGCCTCGGCGTCGGCCGCGGCCACGTCCACGGTGATTCCCAGCCGCTCGGCGGCTCGTCTGAGCAGCGTCACGTCGCCGACGGGCTCGGCGGCGGCGAGGAACAGCAGGCGTTGCGTCTCGGCGGGGAGCGCCTGGACGCGGCGGAGGAAGTCCTGCTCCAGGCGGTTGGACAGGGGCCCCGCGCCGGGGCGCCCGGACTCGCCTACGGGGTCCAACGCGGTGAGCGCGTGCGGCAGTTCGAGCAGGGCGAGTGGATTGCCGCGGGTCTCCGCGACGATACGGTCACGCACGCTGCGATCGAGCGGGCCGGTGACGACCGAGGCGAGGAGTGTGTGGGAGTCGTCCTCGAACAACCCGGTCACGGACAGTTCGGGGAGGCCGGTGAACATCTCACCGGTGGTCGGCTCGCGCACGGCGACGGCGAGCACGACCGACTCCGCGAGCAGTCTGCGGGCGACGAACTCCAGGGTCTGTGCCGAGACCCTGTCCAGCCACTGCGCGTCGTCGACGACGCAGACCAGCGGTTCGCTCCCGCCGGCCTCGGAGAGGAGGCTCAGCGTGGCCAGACCCACCAGGAACCGGTCGGGCGCGGCCCCGCCGTGCAGCCCGAACGCCGTGCGCAGAGCGTCGCGTTGCGGCTCCGGCAGCTTGTCGAGTCCCGACAGCAGTGGCGCGCACAGCTGGTGCAGGCCGGCGTAGGAGAGTTCCATCTCGGACTGCACGCCGGCGGCGGTGACGGTACGGCATCCGGTGGCGCGCCCTCGCAGGTACTTCAGCAGCTCGGTCTTCCCGATCCCCGCCTCACCCCGCAGGACCAGGACCCCGCTGCGCCCGTCCCGCGCGCCGGCCAGCAGGTCGTCGAGGGCCCGCCGCTCGTCCCGCCTGTCAAGGAGTCCGGCTCCGGAACCGCGGCTCGTCATGGCGCTCTCCCACGTCAGTCAGATCCTCCCGGCGGTGCGTCGGCCGGTGCATTGCCGGATCACTGCGGCCGTGGTGCGGCCGACGCGAGCCGCGCTCATCGTAAACGGCTGCGTAAGCGGAGAACTTCCGACGTCGAGTGCGTGCGGTGGGCCGAGTGCCGTGCGTGACGGCGGTCCGGACAGGGTCGGCCACGGGCCCACCACGGTACGACCACGCAGTCCCCTACGGCCTTCCAAGGGCGCGCCGGGCGGCCCTCGGGAGCGACATTTGTGCCGGTTGCCTTCGAGCTGCTGACCCACGGAGCAGAGGAGCCGGACGTGGACACACATCTGACCGAGACCTGGCGGAGCCGGGCAACGACGGGCACGTCCGTCATCGCGCCGGACGACGCGACCTGGGTGTTCGTACGGGCCAGGCCCGGCCTGCTCACCCTTGCCCGGCAGATCGTCGGGAACGCGCACGACGCGGAGGACGTCATCCAGGAGACGTGGCTGCGGTGGCAGGGCACCGACCGGACGGCTGTCACCAACCCGTCGGCGCTGCTCAGGACGACCACCGTCCGGCTGGCGATCAACGTGGTCCGGTCCGCCTGGAAGCGCCGGGAGTCCTGTGCCGACCTCTCGCTCCCGGAGCCGATGGACCACCACGCGGGCCCCGAGGCGGTGGCCGAGCGTCAGGACGCCGTGGAACGAGCGGTTCTCCTGCTGATGGAGACCCTTACTCCGAGGCAGCGTGCCGCGTACGTCCTGAGGGAGGGGTTCGGCTGCCCGTACGACCGGATCGCCGGGATCCTGGGCCTCAGCATCGTCAACACGAGGCAGCAGGTCGCCCGCGCCCAGCGGCGTCTCACCGGGGACCACCGCGGGCAACCGGTCGACGCCGTCGCGCACCGGCGTCTCGTTCAGGCGTTCTTCTCGGCAGCCCAGACCGGTGACCTCGGGCACCTGGAGAGGGTGCTGTCCGCCGATGCGAGCGGCACCCGGTGAGCGTCGTGGCAGGTGTGGGCCGGGGATCAGTGGCGGACCGTGTGCCGGTTCAGTTCGGAGGAGACGGCGTTCATGCGCTCGCCGAGGTCCGCGAGTTCCTGGCGCAGTTCCGTGACCCGGGTGCGAAGCTCGGCGGCTTCGGCGGTCAGCGACACGAAGGTGGCGGCGAGGTCGACGCGGTCCTCATCGATGAGGGACATCGTGTCTCCATGACTTCTACGAGGAGTGCGAGCCATTTCCTCGCTGGGATGAATTCGGCCCGCCTTCACAGAGCGGGGGTGGCCCTCTCCTTTCGGTGAGGGCCACCCCCGAGGAATCACTTCTGCCGTGCGAGCCAGTCGGCGAACTTCGTCTCGGCCCGGCGGGCGTCCGAAGCGGGCAGGAGGGTGTCGTCCTCCAGCGGGGCGCCCCAGTACGTCGCCTGCGGGTCCGTGACGATCTTGCGCGGGTCGTTCAGGGCGGTCAGCCCCATGCGGATGAACTCCTCCAGCTGGAACACCTCGGGGCCGCCGACCTCCACCACGCCGCCCACCGGTGCGCCGACCGCGGTGTGGGCGACGGCAGCCGCCACGTCGTCGGAGACGATGGGCTGGATCCTGGCGTCGGGCAGACGCACGGTGTCACCGTCGGTGACCCCGTCTGCGAGTCCCTTCGCGAACTCGAAGAACTGGGTGGCGTGGACGATGGTGTAAGGGTTGCCGGACGCCTTGATCAGGTCTTCCTGGACCTGCTTGGCCCGGAAGTACCCGCTGCCCTGGAGGCGGTCGGTGCCGACCACGGACAGCGCTACGTGATGCGCCACACCGGCCTCGGCCTCGGCCTTCAGCAGGTTGGTCGTCGAGGTGCGGAAGAAGTCCATGACGGCCTCGTCCTCGAACGAGGGCGAGTTCGACACGTCGACCACCACCGACGCACCCCGCAGGACCTCGGCCAGCCCCTCGCCCGTCAGCGTGTTGACGCCGGTGTTCGGCGACGCCGCGACCGCCTCGTGCCCGTGCTCGCCGAGCCCGGCGACCACCTTCGAGCCGATGAGCCCGGTTCCACCGATCACTACGACCTTCATGAGGGAATTCCTTTCGGGTTTTCCTGATGCCTGTATCAGTAGAGACCGGGCACCGGGTCTTTTTGTGACACGTTCTTTCTGTGACACGTTCTATTCGACGAGTTTCCCTGTGGTCGACACGTCCTCCATGAGGGAGGAGATCTCGTCGGGGACGTCCGGAATGCTTTCGCGGGTGACGCCCTCCGTCGGGGACCACACGAGATTCACCCGCAGAGCGGAATCCAGGCCGGGGTAGTCGCTGCGGTTGTGGCAGCCACGCGTCTCGCGGCGCTCCAGTGCCGATTCGAGGGTGGCCCGGGCCGCGAGCGCGGCGGACTTGAGGTCGAAGGCGTGGGCGAGATCCTGGTAGCCGGCGATGTCCGGATGGATGCCGACGTCCCGCACCCTCTTCTCGATCACCGCGAGTTCCGCCAGTCCCGCGCGCAGGCCGTCCTCGTCGCGTACGACACCCGCGTGCTCGGTCATGGTGTCGCGGATGGCGCGTTGCAGGGCACGCACGTTCTCCGGCCCGTCGGCGGCGAGAAGGTCGTCGATCTCCGCACGGGCCTCCGCGACGGCCGCCGCCGACCGCGGCTGCGCCTCCAGGGACCGCGAATACGCGGCGGCGGCCTGTCCGGTGAGCCGGCCGAACACCAGCAGCTCGATGAGGCTGTTCCCGCCGAGACGGTTGGCGCCGTGCAGCCCGCTCGACGCCTCACCTATGGCGTACAAGCCGCGCACGTCCGTGCTGTGGTCCTCCGGACGCACCCACACTCCGCCCATCGAGTAGTGCGCGGTGGGCGCGATCTCGATCGGCTCGCGGGTGATGTCCAGCATCTGCAGGTCCAGCAGGGTCTGGTAGACGCGGGGCAGCCGCGTCATGATCGTCCGCCGGGGCAGGTGCGAGACGTCGAGCCACACACCTCCCCTGGGCGTGCCGCGGCCCTCCTTGATCTCCGTGTACGCGGCCAGAGCCACGCGGTCGCGGGTGGACAGCTCCATGCGTTCGGGGTCGTAGCGGGCCATGAAGCGCTCTCCGAGCGCGTTGCGCAGGATGCCGCCCTCGCCCCGGGCGGCCTCGCTGACCAGGGTGCCGGCCGCGTTCTCCGGCTCGATGATGCCGGACGGGTGGAACTGCACCAGCTCGGCGTCCCGCAGCCTGGCCCCGGCCTCCACGGCCAGCCGGAAGGAGTCGCCCGTGTTCTCGTCGCGCCGCGAGGAGGTGCGCCGCCAGATGCGGGTGTGGCCACCGGCGGCCAGGACGACGGCGTCGGCGTGGATCAGGTAGCGCCTGCCACTGGTGAGGTCGAAACCGTACGCGCCGAACACGGCGCCCTCGTGCACCAGCAGTCGGGTGATGTACACCCCGTCCAGCACCGGAATGTCGAGCTGTTCGGCCCGTCTGATCAGCGTGCGCTGGATCTCCAGGCCGGTGTAGTCACCGGCGAAGGCGGTCCGCCGGAACTTGTGCGCGCCGAAGAAGCGCTGCGAGATCCGGCCGTCCCCCTCCCGGGCGAAGGCCATGCCGTAGCGCTCCAGGTCGTCGATGCCCCGGGCGGCGCCCCGGGTGACGATCTCGACGGTGCGCGGATCGGCGAGGAGGTAGCTCTCCTTCAGGGTGTCGGCGGCGTGCTGCTGCCAGCTGTCCTCCGGGTCCATGGTGGCCAGTGCGGCGTTGATGCCGCCGGCCGCCAGTGCCGTGTGGGCGTCCTCCTTGGGGCGCTTGCCGACGGCGAGGACGTCGATGCCTGCCTCGGCCAGTTCGATCGCCGCGCGCAGACCGGCACCTCCGGTGCCGATCACCAGCACCATGGTGGCAAGACGTTGTTCGGTGACAGCCACGGTCCACTCCGATCGCTGGGGTCTTCATCCAGTACGACCGGGCAGTCCCGCTGTCTGTGACACCCTTGCCGTGGCTTCAGGAGGTCGGCGTGATGGTGGTCGGGGCGCCGTGCCAGGACATCCTCGCGTAGGGGCACAGTGCGTCGGCCCGCTGCAGGAGCGGAGCGGAGACGTCGGGGGTGACCCCGGCCCAACCGACGACCAGGTCGGTGTGCAGGACGTAGCCACCGTCCTCGGGACTGCGGCCGAACGCCACGGTCGCCTCGACGGAAATCGCGGCGGGGTCGAGCCCGACCTGGCGTGCGACTAGGCTCAGCGCGCCGTGGAAACAGGCCGCGAACCCGGCGGCGAACAGCTGCTCGGGGTTGGTTCCGCGGCCGTCGCCGCCCAGTTCGGCGGGCAGGCGCAGGTCGAGGTCGAGGACTCCGTCGTCCGAGCGCGCCCTGCCCGAGGCCCTCCCGTGGGCAGCCGTCCCGCCGGTGACGGTCACCGTCGTGGTGTAGAGGGGCGCGAAGGAGTCCCCGTCGAAGTCCTTCTCGATGGACAGGTCGGGCGGCTGGGCCGGTTCGGTCATCGAGCGCACCTCTGTGTGTGGGGTCTCGGACCACTGGTTGACCGACGAGGGCCCGGTGGTGTGACGACCCGGCCCGTTCAGCGACCCAGCGATGCCACGTAAGGTGCCAGTTTCTCCGGATTCATGACCCACATGGCCCGTTCGATGCCGCGCTCCGAGATGTCGAGGGTCAGCAGGACCACCGCGGTCCCGCCGTCCGAGACGAGGACGGCCGGCCCGCCGTTGGCCTCGACCCACTCGATCTCCTTGTGCGGCCAGAAGCGCGGGCCGAAGGCGGCGAGGTACCGGGAGACGTGCACCAGGCCGGCGACCGGAATCCGGGACGCCCCGCGCAGCCCGTTCCCGTCGGTGTAGCTGATGACGTCCTCGGTGAGGATGTCCTCCAGCACAGCCAGATCGCCGGTCTGTGCCGCGGCGAGGAACACCTCCATCAGCCGTCGGTGCTCGGTGGCGTCGACGGGCTTGCGGCGCTCCGAGGAGATGCGCCTGCGCGCGCGGCTCACCAGCTGGCGGGTGTTGGTCTCGCTGGTCTCCAGCATGTCCGCGATCTGCCGGTAGGGGTAGTCGAAGGCTTCGCGCAGCACATAGGCGGCCCGTTCCACGGGGTTCAGCCGCTCCAGGAGGAAGAGCACCGCCAGGTCGAGCGCCTCGGCCCGTTCGGCGCCCAGCTGCGGGTCGGCGCGGGTGTCGATCGGCTCCGGCAGCCAGGGACCGGTGTACGACTCGCGCCGCACCCTGGCGGACTGGGCCAGGTTGATCGCCAGGCGGGCGGTGACGGTGGCCAGGAACGCCTTGGGGTCACGGACCACGCCACGGTCTGTGTGCTGCCAGCGCAGCCACGCTTCCTGGAGGACGTCCTCCGCCTCCGCGGTGCTGCCGAGTACGCGGTAGGCGATGCCGAAGAGCCGGGGCCGCACCGCCATGAACACCGTCGTCGCCTCGTCGAGGGAGTCCCAACCGGTGAGGGAGTCCATGCCGGCGAGAGAGCCCGTACCGTCGAGGGAGTCCGCGCCGTCCCTCATACCCATGCGTGCCGCCTTCAGTTCCGACCCGTTCGCGCAAACGCTCGCCCATGGTACGCAGGCGGGTCACGACCGGGCGGAGCACGTCATGGCCGAGCCGGCCGGACGGCCGGTACGGACGCGTCCGGCCGTTCGGGCAGCGCGACGAAACCCTCCTCCTCCAGTTCCGCGATCATCTCCGCACGGGAGGCGGGCCACATCCAGAACGTCTCGTCGTCGGCAGCGCGTGTACGGTCCTGTGCCGCGGCAGGCGAGCCGGTGGGAGCTGGCTCGTCGAGGGACCGGCGGCCCCCCTGATGGCTTCGTGGCTTCGTGAGGTGCTGGTGGTGTCGGCCCTCACACCACCTAAAACAGAACTCATACCAACGTTGTGACACTGATGTGGTCGTGGGTGTCACAGATTCGTCCGGAGCTCGGTCATCACTGGAGAGGGCCATGGCTTCCATGGCCCGGTGAATCCGAGGGAGGCCGACACATGTCGGAAAAGGAATCAGCGCAGGGGACCGGAGTACAGACCCCGTCGGAGGGTTGGAAGACGGCGGCGAAGATGCTGCAGGACACCGCTCCGCTCACCGTCCCCGAGGGCGCGTCGGCGATGACCATCTTCGTCGAGTGGGAGCCCGGAGACCCGGGATCCCCGCCGCACCGCCACTCGGGACCGGCGTTCGGCTACGTCGTCGAGGGCGCCGTCCGTTTCGAGATGGAAGGCGAGCCCGAGCGCGTGGTCGAGGCGGGCGGGACGTTCTGGGAGCCGGGCGGCGACCCGATCCACTACCAGGACGGCAACGCGCTCCCCGACGCGCGCACCCGGTTCGTCGTGACGATGCTGTGCGCGCCGGGCAAGCCCATGCTCGAACTGGTCGAGGAGGAGGAACTGGCCCAGCGGGCCCATCTCCGCGCCCCACGGCCCACCGGCTGACCGCCGTACAGGGTCACCGCGAGGGAAGCCCGTCCGCTCCGTGGGAGGGCACGGTGAGGCATGAGCGCCGCTGATGTCGTGCACGGCATGTTGACAGCGCTGTTCGCCGGTGCGGCCGTTCACACGCTGCGGCAGGCCGCGCTCACCCGGGGCGCCGGCTGGCGCGGCCGAGGCGACGTTCTCCTGCACACCGTCATGGCGGCGGCCATGGCGGTGATGCCGTGGCAACCGATCGGTGACGGGCCGGCGCCGGGGTGGACAGCCCTCTTCTTCGCCGCCGCGGCCCTGTGGTTCCCGTTGACCGCGGTTCTCGGCCTCCGCCTTCGTGGCCCCGGATGGGCCGACCTCGTGCACAGATCACCGCACGCGGTCGGCATGGCGGCCATGGCGTGGATGCCGGTGCGGCACAGCGGCGTCACGGACGCGGGCACCGGCGACCTGGTCACCGCCGCACTGACGCTCTTTCTGCTGGCCCACGCTCTCCGGTCGTTGACCCAGGACATGCCCACGCTGCGTGGAGCTTCGGGCGGCGTGAGCATCTCCACCGACCTCGGCGGGCCCTGTGCCCGCTTCTGGCAGGGATCGACGGCCATGGGCACGGCCCTCATGCTGCTCATGCACCACTGACATTCGACGCCGGGCAACCGTGCTGTCCCGAAAGCCGGCCCCCACGGTGTCACACATCGTGTGTCAGCCCGGTCCTAGTGGGAGAAGCATTCCGATTCCGTGTCCATGGCGAAAAGGTGGATCATGAAAGGGAATCCCACAACGGCGGGCCTGGGCAGCCTTCCGCGTCCCGTGGCCGTGGTGGTGGGCGCCGGTGGCGTGCTCGGAGCGGCACACATCGGCGCCGGGTACGCGCTGGAGCACCACGGATTCGTCCCGGACATGATCGTCGGAACCTCGGTGGGTGCCCTCAACGGGGCCATCGCGGCCGCCCATCCCCGCAGCGCGGCGCCGTGGCTGGACCACGTGTGGACCCAACTGCGGCGCCGGGACGTGTATCCGCTCGGGTACCTGTCGACGCGGACCAGCGTCTTCACCGATCGCGGCCTGCGCCGACTGATCGCCCGGGCCGGGCTGCCGCCCCGGATCGAGGAGTTGCCGGTCCCGTTCATCGCGGTGGCCACGGACCTGGTCACCGGTACCGCCGTGCCGCTCGACCGGGGAGACCTCGAGTCCGCGCTGCTGGCCAGCGCGGCCATCCCCGGAATGCTGCCCCCGGTGGTCCGGGCGGGCCGGACGCTCGTCGACGGCGGGCTGATCGCCTACGTCCCGGTGCTGGCGGCCCTGCAGGCCGGAGCGGCCAGCGTGGTGGTGGTGGCGACCGGGCCGGAGAGCGCACCGCTGCGCCCCACCGTTCCGCGCCGACGTGCCGGCGCGATCGCGGCCAGAGCCGGGCTGCTCCTGTTCCGTCATCAGATCGAGCGCGATCTGCACGAGGTGGCCCGGCACATCCCGACCGTCGTACTGCCGACCGGCATCGAAGCCTGGCCCGCCCCGTGGGACTTCGGCCAGACCCAGCGGCTGATCAGCACCGCATGCCTCACAGCGGAACGCTTTCTGGACGGCCTGCGCATCAGCGGGCCGGGGCTGTATCGGGTCGGCGACACCTCGGCGGTTTCGAGAGGCCCGGGCGAGACATCCATTTCTTCCACAACGGAGGCCGGCCTGTGAGCACCATCGCGTTCCTCGGCATCGGCATGCACGGGCACATCAATCCGACGCTGCCGGTCGTGGCCGAACTCGTCCGGCGCGGCCACACCGTCACCTACCACACCTCACCCGCGTTCCGTGCGGAGATCGAGGCGACCGGCGCGACCGTCCACCTGTACCCCGGGGGCGACCAGCCGTTGCCCGATCCGCCCACGCCGGTCAGCTGGATGGAGTCGCTCGCGAGCAGCGCCGTCCGGTTGCTGCCCCCGGTCCTCGCCGACCTGCGCCGCGACCGACCCGCCCTGATCGTCCACGACAGCGCCTGTCTGTGGGGTGCGGTGGCCGCCCGTGAACTCGGGGTGCCGGCAGCCTCCTCGTTCACCACCTTCGCCCTCGACCGGCATGTCCCCAGCCCTACCCGGGGCTCCTGGGACCTGCTGACCACGGCGAGGGCCCAACCTCGCCGTGTCCAGGGCTATCTGCGGTCCCGCTGGGCACTGCACCGCCGCTTCGACGCGCACGGGCTGCCCCTGCTCGACCTGGCGAACATCCGTCAGCCGCTCAACCTGGTCTACACCTCACGGGCGTTCCAGCCCGCCGTCGAGGGTTTCGACGAGTCCTACCGGTTCGTCGGACCGTGCATCGGCGCCCGGCCACCCGACCCTTCGTTCCCGGCCGACCGGCTGCGGGACCCGGTGCTGTTCGCCTCGCTGGGCACGGTCTTCAACGCCGACCCCCAGTTGCTGCGCAGCCTGGCCACCGGGCTCGCCCCGCTGGGCGGCACCGTGATCGTCTCCACCGGGCAGACCGATCCCGAGGCGCTGGGTCCGTTGCCGGCCGACGTGTTCGCCCGCCGCTTCGTGCCCCAGCCCGAAGTGCTGGCCCGCGCGGCGCTGTTCGTCACCCACGGCGGGATGAACAGCGTCAACGAGGCCATGTACGCCGGGGTTCCACTGCTGGTGGTCCCCCAGGGCGCCGACCAGCCGATGGTGGCCCGGCGCGTCGTCGAGCTCGGCGCCGGCCTGTCGATGCGTACCCAGGACGTCGCGAGGGGCTCGGTGCGTGTCCTCGCCCGGCGACTGCTCGACGACCCCGGGTTCCGAGCAGCCGCCCGCACCCTGCGGACCGCCCAGCGCGAGGCGGGGGGATACGAGCGCGCGGCCGACGAACTCGAGCGGTATCTGCACACGGCCGGCTCGAACGGTGAACCGTCCGCGTCGGTCCGGCACGGCGAGGCCGAGTGATGTCCCCAACGGTGGTTGTCCTGTTGCTGTTCGCCGGGCTGTCGGAGGCCGCCGGGCGCATCCTCCCGCTCGTGGCGCGTCGGCCTGGTATGTCGAGGACCCTCGTGGCCGGGTTGCTGCTGCCCGCGGGCCTGGTCGAGGGAGCGGTGTTCGCGCTGTGGCCGTTGACCGCGCGGACCATGACCGAGTCGGTGCTGTCCGCTCCTTCCCCGGGGACCGGCCTGGTGTGGACACCGGGCATGGTCGCTCCACTGGTGCTCGCCGCCGTCCTCGCGTTCCCGTTGCTCGGGCCTCTGCTCCACTTCCTGCTCTTCGTCGGGGTCGGGGCAGGTCTGGTCGGCCCGCTCGCCGCGTCGAGCGGGCTGGGCTGGTGGAGCGCCGCCGGCTGCGTGGCCGTCGCAGGGGCCGGGCTCGGTCTCGCGGTGGAGACCGTCCGGCGGCTTGTCGTGCGGCTCAGCGCGACCCGAGCACAGGAGGCGACCACGTGAACGGGTTCCTGCTCTGGGCCTGTCTGGTCGGGCCCGCCCTGCTGGCCGAAGCGCTGTTGGCCCGCTACGAGGTCCTGGCGTACGGCGCGGGCTGGCGGGTTCCGGCCACCGTGCTCCCGGATGGTGTTCCCTACGCCCGGGGTGCGGCCGCCGACCGTCCACCGGGGGCGTACCTCGTCTACCTCGACGGCATCGGCAAACGCCGCGTACGTGACAGCCGGGACGGCGGCCAACTGGTCGAGGCCCTGATCGCCGGAGCGCCGGAACTGCGGGTACTGGGACAGGTGCAGCCCTATTCACCGCTGGCCGACCCGCTCGCCGACCGGCCGGTGTGGGCGTGGCTGCGCCGCCACCTCGGGCTGGTGCTGTTCCTGCACAACGTCGTGCAGACCTTTGTGGCAGCCGACCATCGCTACCGGCCCCTGTACAACAGGGCCGTCGGCTCTCAGATCGCCACCCAGCTCCGGCTCGCCGGCTACCGGCCCGACAGCGGGACGCCGGTGGTACTGCTCAGCTACAGCGGCGGCGCCCAGGTCGCCACGGGCGCGGTCGACGAGCTGCACAGCCGGCTGCGCTGCCCGCTCCTGCTGATCACACTCGGTGGGTTCCACAACGGAGCCAACGACCTCACCCATGCCGAGCACCTGTATCAACTCACCAGCGCGAACGACCGGATCGAGCAGATCGGCGCCTGGATCTTCCCTCAGCGCCGGCGGCTCCTGCGCCGTAGTGGATGGAACCAGGCCGTTCGCGCGGGGAAGATCACCGTGCATCGGCTCGACCCGGCCACCCACTTCGGTCCACAGAGCTACATCAGTCCCACGGCTCAACTGCCCGACGGCCGCAGCCACCTGGCCCGCACCGCCGACACGGTGATCGCGGTCATCCGCGCCCACCACGACTCCACCCTCGCGCAGCGCGACCCGCTGCCGTGAAAGGCTCGATCGGCCTCCGAAACGATCCCCGGTCCGAGGAGCGGCCCTCGGCAACGGTCCCGTGGCCGATCGGTTTGCCGCCGCCCGCCGGCACAGGAGCGCCGGGACGTCCGGCAGGATGTTCCTGTGCCCTTCGTCCCCGGAGCCAGTGACCGCGCCGTCGAACCGGCACGGATCCGTCTGGCGGCGGCCGGGGCCGCTGTGTTGACCGTCGGCGCGGGGCTGGGACTGCGTGCGGTGGCCGCGGGAAGCCTGGCCAAGTACGGCGGAGACGCGCTGTACACCGTCCTGCTGCTCACCCTTGTGATGGTGGTGGCGCCACGAGCAACTCCCCCGACAGCTGCGGGAACCGCGCTCGCGATCAGCTGGTGCGTCGAGTTCCTGCAGCTCAGCGAGGTGACGACGGAGCTCGCCCGGCGCAGCGCCGTCAGCCGCCTCGTGCTCGGTTCCACCTTCGATCCACCCGACCTGTTCTGGTACACGGTCGGTGCGGCGGTGGGCCTGCTGATCCACACCGCGGTGGACCGCCGTGCGGCACGTCGCCGTACCGCGTGCACGTGACACAGACCGCCTGCGGCGCATTGCCCGCGCGCTGCGGCTCCGCTCCCGTACGGAACGCGGCGATACCCGGACGCTCGACGGCAGGCGTGTACTGGGCGACCCCTGGCTGGACAGGATGTTGAAGCGCTTCGACGCTGCCCCCACTCCCCACAGACTGTCAATAAGGGGACGACGAGGAAGTTTCTCGACTTCGGCCCTCTTGATTCGCGAGAAACATGTCATTAGCGTCGCCGCTGAGTGAAGCGCTTCGACACCCTCGAGAGGATCCGGGAGGAAGGGCCGCCCTGACAGACGAGTACGCCGATTCACCGACTTCCGAAGGGACTTGACCGAGTGTCAGACAAGCAGCAGGCGGACGGCACCTTCCCGAACCCCGTGATCCCCGGCTTCCACCCCGACCCCAGCGTCTGTCGCGTGGACGACGACTACTACCTGGTGTGCTCCAGCTTCGAGTACTTCCCCGGGATCCCCGTCTTCCACAGCCGCGACCTTCTGCACTGGACGCAGATCGGCAACGCCCTCGACCGGCCCGGCCAGCTGCGTCTCACCACCGCCACCCCGTCCTCCGGCGGCGTCTACGCCCCCACCCTGCGCCACCACGAAGGGCGCTTCTGGCTGATCGTCACCAATGTGGCCGAGGGGTGCGGCAACATGCTGTTCACCGCCACCGATCCCGCCGGCCCCTGGTCCGACCCGGTCCGTCTGCCCGATGTCCCCGGCATCGACCCGGACCTCGCCTGGGACCAGGACAACAACTGCTGGTGCACCATCGCCGGAGTGTCTCAGGTCCGCATCGACCCGTACACCGGACAGACCTTCGGCCCGCCGCGGAGAATCTGGTCCGGCGCCCCCGGCGCCAAGGCTCCCGAAGCGCCGCACCTCTACCGGATCGGCGACCACTGGTATCTGCTCATCGCCGAAGGGGGCACCGAACGCGGCCACAGCGTCTCCATCGCCCGTGGCAGCACGCCCACCGGCCCGTTCGAACCGTGCCCGGACAACCCGATCCTCACCCACCGCGGCACCGACCACCCCATCCAGAACACCGGCCACGCGGACCTCGTCCAGGCGCCCGACGGCTCCTGGTGGATGGTCGTCCTCGGCGTCCGCCCGCGCGGCGGAACCCCCGGCTGGCACGCGTTGGGCCGCGAAACCCACCTGGCACCCGTCGAGTGGGTGGACGGCTGGCCCGTCGTCAGCGAGGTCCCGTCCGCCCTGCCCGCCCCCGACTGGCCGCTCTTCCCCGGACCCGCCGAAGAGGTCCGCGACGACTTCGACCTCAGCGAGCCGCACCCGCGATGGATCTCCCTCCGCGACCGGCCCGCAGAACACTGCACCACCAAAGAACGTCCCGGCCAACTCACCCTGCTCGCCCGGGGCAGCTCCCTGGACGAACCCGACGTCATGTTCGTCGGCCGCCGCCAACAACATCTCACCTGCCAGGCACGCACCCTTGTCGACCCGGCCGAGGGCAGCGGCGGCCTCGCCGTCCGCCTGGACGAGGAACACCACTACGAGATCGAGGCGTCCGAAGGCGAGGTGCGCGTCCTCAGCCGTATCGGACCACTGCGCACCACCGTGGCATCCCGCTCCGTGCCCGCCGGGCCCGTGATCCTCCGCCTCGACGTCCGTGACACCCCGCCCAGCGGCCCCCGCACCGGTCCCGACCTCCTCACCTTCGGCATCGAGGAACCGGACAACGCCTTCATCCCGCTCGCCACCCTCGACGGCCGCTACCTGACCACCGAGGTCGCCGGTGGCTTCACCGGACGAGTCATCGGCATGTACGCGGCGACCGGCACGGTCCACTTCGACTGGTTCGACTACCGGCCGCTCACCCCGTGAACGATGTCCGCGTTCTCCTCCGATCCGTTTTCTCTCCGTGCGGGTGGTGGCGCGCCGTCGACGGCGGGCCACCACCCGCAGGCCTGACGGATCAGAGCGCCGTGAAGGTCCACAGCAGGTTGGTGCTGCCGTCGTACGTCCACTGCTTGGTGACGGAGCCGGAGGCGACGTTGCCACCTCCGTCGAGGACCAGGCCGCTGGTGCGGTTGGCTATCGAGTAGCGGCCGGCGCCCCTGTGGGTGATCGTCCACTGCTGGTTGTTTCCGCCGTTCCACGTCGCCTGCTGGGCGACGGAGCCGGCGGTCGTGGCGCCCCAGCCGTCGGCGACCATGCCGGTGGTGCGGTTGACCAGCCGGTAGTAGCCGTTGCCGATGTCCACCGCCTGCCACTGCAGGTTGGGGCTGCCGTCCCATGTCCACTGCTTGAGGCTGGCCCCCAAGGTTGTGCTGCCGCCGCTGTCCAGCGCGAGCCCGTTGGTGACGTTGGTGATCCGGAAGTACGTCGCCGGGTTGAACTGGACTCTCAGTGAGGTGACCTGGTCGTTGTTGCCGGTGACCCTGAGGTCGGGGTTGTCCGCGGTGAAGGTCCACGAGGTACCGGTGAAGTTGTCGCCCGAGTAGCCGACGAGCCGGTAGCCGGGGGCCAGCCAGAGCGATGACAGGCTGAGCGAGCCCAGGCCGGCCTGCTGCAACTGGGCCGCGGTGTAGTCGCCGACGGCGAGGACGGTACCGGGATCGGCGTAGTTGACGTCCTTGAAGGCGACGGCACCGGTCAGCGGCCGCAGGCTGGGAATCCCGCCGGAGAAGGCGAGCTTCAGGACGTAGGCGTTGGCGTTGTACGGCGCCGAGGACGGCAGGGACACCGTCAGCCCGGAGGAAGTCTGTACCGGTGTCGGGAGACTGATGTAGCTGCCGGCCGTCGAGTCGAGCAGTTTCACCGACGTCAGCGAGGAGAGATTGATCTGGCCCGCGGCGAGCGTCTTGATCGTCAGTGAACTGCCGGGCCAGCCCAGGACGGTGGCGTACAGCACGGTGTTCGCCTTGTCGCGGGTGAAGCGGATGTCCTGTGCCGTGCCGGCGGTCGGGTTGGTGAAGGACCCGCCACCCATCTTCGTCGGGCCTTCGCCGTACACGCTCCAGGCGCGGGTCGAGTACACGGACTCGCCGAAGCGCTTCAGGTAGTCGCCGATGCCGAGCAGGATGTCCTTCTGCGCCTGGGGGATGGTCCCGTCGGCCATCGGCGCGATGTTCAGCAGCACGTTGCCGTTCTTGCTGACCCGGTCGAGGAACGAGTGCAGCATCTGCTTGGTGCTGTAGTAGCCGATGCCCTGCGTGTAGCACCAACTGGAGCTGGAGATGCTGTCGTCGGTCAGCCAGTAGGGGGTCGTGAGGTCGCCCGGCCCGCCCCGCTCGTAGTCGAAGACCTCGCCCTTGCCGTTCATGCCGTCCTTGTACGTGGCGACGACCTCGCGGCCCCAGCTGTTGGCCTGGTTGTAGTAGTACGACAGGAACTTCAGCCGCTGTGTCTCGTCCACGGCGTCCAGCTTGAAGTCCTGCCAGAGGATGTCGGGCCTGGCCCGGTCGATGACTTCCTTCAGCTTGTCGTACCAGAGCTGGTTCTCCGCCGCCGCACCGAGCTGCCCGTAGAGCTTCTTCAGGCTGGGGTCGGTCTGGGCGGGCGCGAACTCGTAGAAGCCGTTGTAGTTGTACGCGTGGTGCATGGCGACCAGCAGCTTGAGGCCCCTGTTGCGGATGGCCGTGGTGAACAGGCCCAGCAGGTCCAGCTTCGGCCCCTTGGCGACCGAGTTCCACTCGTTGACCTGGCTGTCCCACATCGAGAAGCCGTCGTGGTGCTCGGCGACCGGCCCGGCGTACTTCGCGCCCGCGTCGACGAACAGCTGCACCCATTCGTCGGGGTCGAAGTTGCCGCCCGCCGACTTCAGCTTCGGGGCGAACTGCACGGTGTTGCCCGCCAGGTCCTTCGCGCCGTTGATGAAGTTGTGGTACGGCCAGGCGGAGGGCTGGCCGTAGGTCGCGATGTGATGCTGGTTGGCGTTGTTGCCGCTCTCGTACATGTTGCGCGGGTACCACTCGTTGCCGTACGCGGGAACACTGAAGACGCCCCAGTGGAAGTAGATGCCGAACTTGGCGTCCTGGAACCACGCGGGGGCCGCCGGGTGCTGGTCGACCGAGTTCCAGTCGGGTGTGTACGTGCTGGGCGCCGCCTGCGCGCCAACCGCACCGAAGATGCCTCCGGCGACGGCCGTCGCGGCCACGAAGGTGGCACTGGCCAGGAACTGGCGCCTGTTGCTCGAAATCGACATGAAGACATCCTCGATGCGGAAGGTGACGGAGACGGGACAGGGGCACGGGAGTCCGCCGCCGCTCACGGTGTCCGGGTCGCCACTTGTTACGCACGAAGATCGACCATGTGTCCCCGGGATGTCAACGGGCGTGCAGGGATGAGTAGCATCCCTTGACCAGGCGTTTTGTGCGTTTTATTTAGTTCTGTTGAGTTATTTCGTCGACCAGACATCGCATGTCTTCGGAAACAGTACGGCGGCGTCCGGGCGGCTAACGCATAGCAATGTGATCGATTGATGGGATGGATCTCGCTTCTATAGCCGCCATCGCGGCATCCCGCTCAACAGTGGACCTGCATGTTTCGGGGAAATCACACCAGGGGCTAGACAGTGCCTCGCCGCACACCCTATAAACATCCCATCTCTCCCAGACGACGACAGACGATTGTCGCCTATGTGGAAAATCTCCCGCTTCGGGACCAGCGTGAGGAAGTACCGATGAGACTCAGAAACGCTCTCTGTTCCAGCGCCGCCCTGTCCGCCCTGGCACTGGTCAGCGCCTGTGGCAGCGGCTCCGACACCTCGACGTCGTCGAGCGGCGCGCCGCTGGTCGGCGTGGACTACCCGCGTTCCGACACCGACTTCTGGAACTCGTACATCAAGTACACGCCGGAGTACGCGAAGGAGCTCGGCCTCTCGCTCAAGACCACCAACTCGCAGAACGACGTCGCCAAGCTGACGGCCAACGCGCAGACGTTCATCAGCCAGGGCGTCAAGGGTGTGGCGATGGCCCCGCAGGACACCGCCGCCATCGCGCCGACGCTGGCACAGCTGGATGCGAAGAAGATCCCGGTCGTCACCGTGGACACGCGCCCCGACAGCGGCAAGGTCTTCATGGTGGTGCGCGCCGACAACCGGGCGTACGGCGAGAAGGCGTGCCAGTACCTGGGCACCAAGCTGGGCGGCAAGGGCAAGGTCGTCATGCTCCAGGGCGGTCTGGACTCCATCAACGGCCGTGACCGCACTGAGGCGTTCAACGACTGCATGAAGAAGAACTACCCGGACATCAAGGTGTTCGGCGAGGCCACCAACTGGGACGGCGCCGTCGCGGCGCAGAAGCTGCAGACCGACCTGACCGCGAACCCGGACATCAAGGGCGTCTACATGCAGTCCAGTTTCGCCCTGGCCGGCACCCTCCAGGTCCTCAAGCAGAAGGGCCTGCTGGTCGAACCTTCGGACAAGAAGCACGTGTTCGTGGTCTCCAACGACGGCATCCCCGAGGAGCTCAAGTCCATCGGCGAGGGCAAGATCGACGCCACCGTCTCCCAGCCGGCCGACCTCTACGCCAAGTACGCCCTGTACTACCTGAAGGCCGCGATCGACGGGAAGACGTTCAAGCCGGGCAGGACGGACCACGACAGCACCATCATCCAGGTCCGTGACGGCCTGCTGGAGGACCAGCTCTCCGCCCCGCTCGTCACCGCCGACGGCGGTACCTACGGCGGTGTCCCCAGCATCAGGAGCGACGACAAGTCCCTCTGGGGCAACAACCTCGGCTGACGGATCGTCAGGACTTCCGGACCAACGAACCCAAGGCGGTTGAGATGAGCGACGGGGAGCGAGCAGTCACCCCCGTGCCCGCCCCGGCGGACGACGGACGGGCCACGGCCGGCCCGCCCGTCGTCGAGGCGACGGGCATAGTCAAACGATTCGGTCCGACGGTGGCGCTGAACGGCGCCCGGATCACCATCAGGCCCGGCGAGACCCACGCGCTCGTCGGCCGCAACGGAGCCGGCAAGTCGACCCTGGTGTCCGTCCTCACCGGGCTTCAGGCACCCGACGAGGGCACGGTCACCTTCGGCGGCGCCCCGGCCCCCCGGCCCTCGGACCGCGACGCCTGGCGCAGCCGGGTGGCCTGCGTCTACCAGAAGTCGACGATCATCCCCACGCTCACCGTCGCCGAGAACCTCTTCCTGAACCGGCACGATCACGGCCGCAGCCGGCTCATCACCTGGCAGGGCGTGCGGCGCCGGGCACAGGAGCTGCTGTCGACCTGGTCGGTGGACGTGGATCCGCAGACCCCGGCCGGTGAACTGAACGTGGAACAGCGGCAGTTCGTCGAGATCGCCCGCGCGCTGTCGTTCGGCGCCCGGTTCATCGTCCTCGACGAGCCGACCGCCCAGCTCGACGGAGCGGCGATCAACCGGCTCTTCGACCGGATTCGGGACCTGCAGGGCCAGGGCGTGACCTTCCTGTTCATCAGTCACCATCTCCAGGAGGTCTACGAGATCTGCGACATGGTGACGGTGTTCCGGGACGCCCGGCACATCCTGACCGCCCCGGTCGCCGAGCTTCCCCGCACCGAACTCGTCGCCGCCATGACCGGCGAGGCGGCGGGCGACCGGCGCGAGGAGCGGCCGAGCACCCTGAGCGCCGACACGACAGCGGCACTGAGCGTCAGCGAACTGAGCGGCGGCTCCTACGACGGCGTCACCTTCCGGATCGGCGCCGGTGAGATCGTCGGGCTCGCGGGAGCCGCGGGCAGCGGTCGTACGGAGGTCGCCGAGACCGTCGTAGGACTGCGAGCCCCGGACGGTGGCCTGGTCGAGATCGCCGGGCGGCGGCCCCGGCCTGGGAGCGTTCCCGCCGCGCTCGCCGCGGGCGCCGGTTTCGTCCCGCAGGACCGCCACCACCAGGGCTTCGTTCCCGACATGTCGATCGCGGACAACGCCACCCTGTCCGTGCCCCACCGGCTCGGCAGGAACGGGTTCGTCAGCGGCCGGACCCGGGACCGGCTCGCCGAGGGGCTGATCGAGAACCTGGCGATCAAGACGCCGGGTCCCGAGCTGCCCGTGTCGGCGCTGTCCGGGGGCAATCAGCAGAAGGTCGTCATGGCCCGCGCCCTGGCCGACGACCCCCGGCTGCTGGTCCTGATCAACCCGACCGCGGGCGTGGACGTGCGCTCCAAGGAGTTCCTCCTCGGCAAGGTCGAGGAGACCGCGGAGACCGGGACCGGAGTGCTCATCGCCTCCGACGAACTCGACGACCTGCGGATGTGCGACCGGGTCCTGGTGATGTTCCAGGGCCGAGTGACCTCAGAGATCACCCGCGGCTGGCACGACCACGACCTCGTGGCCGCGATGGAAGGAGTGGACCTTCATGCCTGACACCGTTCTCGCCGAGACTCCCGCGCCGAAGGCCGCCGAGCCGGGGGCCCGGCGGACCGCGCTCTTCGGCGGCCGGATACCGCTGGCCAGGCTGCGCGACCTCGCGCTCGTCCCCGCGATCGTCGCGATCGCGATCGTCGGACAGATCGTCAGTCCGGTCTTCCTGCAGACCGACAACCTGATCAACGTTCTGCAGACGATGTCCGAGATCGCGCTGCTGGTCCTCGCCCAGACGATGATCCTGATCGTCAAGAAGATGGACCTCTCCCTGGAGTCGACCATGGGCCTCGCGCCCGGCGTCGCGGCCTGGCTGGTGGTGCCGACCGGCGCGGGACACGGCCTCGGGCTCCTCCCCGGTGCCTGGGCGATCCCGGTCACCCTCGCCGTGGGCGCGCTGATCGGGGTGGTCAACTCCCTGCTGATCATCCGCTTCGGCCTCAACGGCTTCATCGTCACCCTCGGCATGCTGATCGTGCTGCGCGGTGTCCTGACCGGCATCTCGGGCGGCCAGACCTTCTTCCAGCTGCCGGAGTCGATGCTCTACCTGGGCACGGCTCAGTGGTTCGGGATGCCGGCCTCCATCTGGATCTGCCTGGCACTGTTCGCGATCGCCATCGTGGTTCTCGGCTGGACCAGTTTCGGCCGCTCCCTGTACGCGATCGGCGGCAACGTCGACGCCGCGAAGGCGGCCGGTATCCGTACCGACCGGGTGCTGTGGATCGTCCTGGTCACCGGCAGTGTGCTCGCCGCCCTCGCCGGACTGCTGCTCTCGGGCCGGCTGGCCTCGGTGGCCTCCGCGCAGGGCAACGGCTACATCTTCACCGTCTTCGCCGCCGCCGTCATCGGCGGAATCAGCCTCAACGGCGGCAAGGGCACGATGTTCGGGGCCTTCAGCGGCATCCTGCTGCTCTTCATGATCCAGAACGTGCTCACCCTGGGCGGCGTCCCCGCGCAGTGGATCGGCGCCCTCAACGGCCTGATCATCCTGGTCGCACTGATGATCTCGCGCATCACGGGCGGCAAGGTCCAGGACTGAGCAGGCCGCCGTCGCCGGGATCCGCGGGAACCGCACGGCCACCGAACCCCCCGCTGTCCTCCTCTCTCTCGTCGCGGGGTCCACGCCCCCTGCCCCCTAGGAGTTGCCATGTTCTCCGCTGCGTCCCCCGTATCGGCATCCGCTCGCATCATCGCCATGGACGTCCTCGACGTACGCTTCCCGACGTCGGAGCATCTGGACGGTTCGGACGCGATGAACCCCGAGCCCGACTACTCGGCCGCCTACGTGGTCCTGCGCACCGATGCGGGCGACGGGCTGGAGGGCCACGCCCTGGCCTTCACCACGGGCCGCGGCAACGACGTCCAGGCGGCGGCCATCGCGGCCCTCGCCCCGCACGTCGTCGGTCTGTCGGTGGAGGAGGTCTGCGCCGACCTCGGCGCGTTCTCCCGCTCCCTGGTCCACGATCCCCAACTGCGCTGGCTGGGACCGGAGAAGGGCGCCATCCACATGGCGACCGGCGCCGTCGTCAACGCGGCCTGGGACCTCGCGGCCAAGCGTGCCGGAAAGCCCGTCTGGCGCTTCCTCGGCGAGATGTCGCCCGAGGAACTGGTCGCCCAGGTCGACTTCCGCTGGCTGAGCGACGCTCTCACCCCCGAAGAGGCGCTGGAGATCCTGCGGAATGCCGAACCCGGCCGCGCGGAGCGCGTCGCCCTCCTCCTGGACCGCGGCTACCCCGCCTACACCACCACCCCCGGCTGGCTCGGCTACTCCGACGAGAAGTTGACCCGGCTGGCCCGCGAAGCGGTCGCGGACGGCTTCACCCAGATCAAGCTGAAGGTCGGCGCGGACCTGCAGGACGACATACGGCGCATGCGCGCCGCCCGTGCGGCGGTCGGGGCCGGTATCCGCATCGCCGTGGACGCCAACCAGAGATGGGACGTGCAGCCCGCGATCGACTGGATGCGCGAACTGGCCCCCTACGACCCGTACTGGATCGAGGAGCCCACCTCTCCCGACGACATCCTCGGCCACGCCGCCGTCCGCAAGGCCCTCACCCCCATCAAGGTCGCCACCGGCGAACACATCGCCAACCGGGTCGTGTTCAAGCAGCTCCTGCAGGCCGGCTCCGTGGACATCGTGCAGATCGACTCCGCGCGGGTCGGCGGCGTCAACGAGAACCTCGCCATCCTGCTGCTCGCCGCGAAGTTCGGCGTGCCCGTCTGCCCCCACGCGGGCGGGGTCGGCCTGTGCGAGATGGTCCAGCACCTCTCGATGTTCGACTACGTCGCCGTCTCCGGTACGACCGAGGACCGCGTCATCGAGTACGTCGACCACCTGCACGAGCACTTCGTCGACCCGGTGCGCATCGCCGACGGCCACTACCTCGCCCCCACCCTCCCCGGACTCAGCGCCCAGATGCACCCCGAGTCCCTCAAGGAGTACACGTACCCCGACGGCCCGGTCTGGGCCGCCCGTGTCTGACACCCGGCGCCCGGTGGACCCCCGCCGGCCCGGCTTCGGCGCGGCCGACCTGCGAGCGACCGCGCCCCTGTCCGGCGTCCGGCGTCCGGCGTCCGGCGTCCGGTGTGTCGGCTCCCCCGGGCACACCGAATCACCCGAACAGCCCGAACACCCCGCAAGCCCCGTCGAGAAGGCGAGAACACCGTGCTCCTGACCGAGCTGCTGCACCCCGGGATCCTCGAAGCGCTGGCCGGAGCCGGCCACGGCGCCCGGGTGCTGCTCGCCGACGGCCACTATCCCGCCAGTACGGCCACCGGCGAGCGCGCCCGCACAGTCCACCTGAACCTGGCACCGGGCCTGCTGGACGTCACCAGCGTGCTCGACGTCCTGTTGACCGCTCTGCCGATCGAGTCGGCCCACGTGATGGTGCCGCCCGAGGGCGAGCCGGAGCCGCCGGCCATCGCGGAGTACCGCGGCCGACTGACGCCCGTCCCGGTCGAGACACTCGGCCGCTTCGAGTTCTACGACGCCGCCCGCTCCCCCGACCTGGCACTGGCGATCGTCACCGCCGACATCCGCACCTACGCGAACCTGCTGCTGACCATCGGCGTCCGCGCAGAGAGGACCCTGAGCACACGATGACCCTCGCCGTCCGCTACACCGCCGCCCGCACCCTCGACACCGCTGCGGTCGAGACCCCCGCTCCCGGTCCGGGCGAGGTGGAACTCGCCCCCGCCTACGTCGGGATCTGCGGCACCGACCTGCACATCTTCCACGGCGACATGGACACCCGCGTCCACACCCCCGCCGTCATCGGCCACGAGATGGCCGGCCGCATCACCCGCACCGGCCCCGACGTCGAAGGCTGGGCACCCGGCGACGCAGTCACCGTCATGCCCCTGCGCTGGGACAACACCTGCCCCGCCTGCCGCAACGGCCACCAGCACATCTGCCAGCACCTCGACTTCATCGGCATCGACTCCCCCGGCGCGATGCAACAGCGATGGACGGTGCCCGCCTCCACCCTGATACGGCTGCCCGACTCCCTAGCCCTGGACCACGCCGCCCTCGTCGAACCCACCGCCGTCGCCGTCCACGACGTCGGCCGGGCCGGGGTACGCGGCGGCGAGCGGGTCGTGGTGGTCGGCGGCGGACCCGTCGGCATCCTCATCGCCCTCGTCGCCCGAGCCACCGGAGCCGACGTCCGCGTGGTGGAACTCAGCCCCCACCGCCGCACCATCGCCGCAGAGCTGGGGCTCACCACCTGGGACCCGGCCGCCGTGGACGTGCCCGAACTCGTACGGGAATGGACCGGGGACGCGGGCGCCGACGTGGCCTTCGAGGTGTCCGGCGCGGCAGGCGGCGTGGACACCGCCGTCGACGTGCTCGGCGTCCGCGGCCGGCTGTGCCTCGTCGCCATCCACCCCCGGCCGCGCGAGATCAACCTCCACCGCTTCTTCTGGCGTGAACTCACCCTCATCGGTGCCCGGTTGTACGACCGCACCGACTTCGAGAAAGCCGTAACCCTCGTCGCCGACGGCACCATTCCCGCCGACCGGCTGATCACCAAGGTCGTGCCCCTCACCCAGGCGCCCGCCGCGTTCGAGGCGCTGGAGGGCGGCGGAGACGTGATGAAGATCCTCGTGAACTGCACCGACGACAGCGACGACGCCCAGGGAGCCGCCGTATGAACGCCTTCGACCTCACCGGAAGACTGGCCGTCGTCACCGGAGCCCGGCGCGGCATCGGCCGGGCCATGGCCCGCGCCCTCGCCCAAGCAGGCGCCGACATCATCGGGGTGAGCGCCTCGCTGGAACACTCCGGCAGCGACGTGGAAAAGGACGTCACCGCAGCGGGCCGTACGTTCGAGGCCATCCGCACCGACTTCGCCGACCCCGAAGCCGTACGAACCCTCGGCGCCGACCTCGCCACACGCACCCGGCCCGTCGACATCCTCGTCAACAACGCCGGCACCATCCGCCGCGCCCCCGCCGCCGAACACACCGACGACGACTGGAACCTGGTCCTCCAGGTCAACCTCACCGCACAGTTCACGCTCACCCGCGCCATCGGCGGAGCCATGATCGCCCGAGGCCAGGGAAAGGTCATCTTCACCGCCTCGCTGCTCAGCTTCCAGGGCGGCATCACCGTCCCCGGCTACACCGCCGCCAAACACGGCATCACCGGACTCACCAAAGCCCTCGCCAACGAATGGGCCCCCCACGGCGTCAACGTCAACGCCATCGCCCCCGGCTACATCACCACCGACAACACCCAAGCCCTCCAAAACGACCCGGACCGCAACACAGCCATCCTCCAACGCATCCCCGCCGGCCGCTGGGGCCACCCCGACGACCTCACCGGCGCCACCGTCTTCCTCGCCTCCAACGCCGCCAACTACATCCACGGCACCACCCTCCCCATCGACGGCGGATGGCTCGGCCGATGAACGCCACCAGTGATCCGGCCCTGGCCGGCGTCCTCGGGGGCGCCCGCCTGATACCCGTACTGACCGTGCCGGACCACACCACCGCCGCCCCACTGACCGAGGCGCTCACGGCGGGCGGCGCCGCCTGTGCCGAAGTCACCTTTCGCACCCCGGGTGCCGAACAGGTAGTCAGGGAAATGGCGGCTCACGGCGGACTCACCGTCGGCGCCGGCACCGTCCTCACCCCCGAACAGGCGGAACGGGCCGTGGAGGCAGGAGCCCGCTTCGTCGTCTCCCCCGGCTACGACGAGGAAGTCGTCGCCAAATGCCGGGAGTTGGGCGTTCCCGTGATCCCCGGCATCGCCACCGCCACGGAGCTGATGCGCGCTCTGCGCGCCGGTGTCGACACAGTGAAACTGTTCCCCGCCGAAGCCCTGGGCGGCCTGGCCACCCTCCTGGCTCTCAGCGCGCCCTTCCCGCAGGCCCGCTTCGTGCCCACCGGCGGGATCAGGTCCGAGCATCTCGCCGCCTACCTGGCCGAGCCCTCGGTCCTCGCCGTCGGAGGCAGTTGGATGGCCACCCCCACCCACCTGGCACAGGGCGACTACGCGACCATCAGCCGCCTCACCCGCGAAGCCGTGGACAGGAGCACACCATGACCGGGACGACCGACGTGATCGCCCTCGGCGAGGTCATGCTCCGCTTCGATCCCGGCGAAGGACGCATCCGCACCACCCGAACCTTCCACGTCTGGGAAGGCGGCGGCGAATACAACGTCGTCCGCGGCCTACGCCGCTGCTTCGGACTACGCACCGCCATCGTCACCGCTCTCACGGACAACCCCGTCGGCCGCCTGGTCGAGGACCTCATCCTCCAGGGCGGCGTCGACACCTCCCACATCCGATGGGCACTCGACAACCACAACGGCCGCACCACCCGCAACGGACTCAACTTCGTCGAACGTGGCTACGGCATCCGCGGAGCCCTCGGCGTCAGCGACCGCACCCACACCGCCACGTCCCAGCTCCGCAGGGGCGACATCGACTGGGACACCATCTTCAGCGGCGGCGTCCGCTGGTTCCACACCGGCGGCATCTTCGCCGCCCTCTCCGACACCACCCTCGACGTCGCCGACGAAGCCATGACCACGGCACGCCGCCACGGCGTCACCGTCTCCTACGACCCCAACTACCGTCCCAGCCTCTGGGCCAACCGGGGCGGGGCCGCCGCCGCCCGCCAGGTCGACCTGCACCTCGCCCGGCACGCGGACGTCGTCGTCGGCGCCCTCGGCCTCGCCGGAACCAGCCCCGAGGCCCGACGTATGAACACCGACGAAGTACCGGACGCGTTGGCCGACATCGCCAGCCGCCTGCCCACCGCCAGAGTGCTGGCGACGACCCTGCGCGAAGTGCCCTCAGCCGCGGTCAACGACTGGTCCTCCGCCGCTTGGTCGCCCGACACCGGCTACGTCGCCGGCCCCCATATGCCGGGCCTGCACATCCTCGACCGCATCGGCTCCGGCGACAGTTTCGCCGCCGGCCTCATCCACGGCCTGCTCACCGGCGACGAGCCCTGGCCGGGCCCGTTGACAGTCGCCCACCTGGAACGCGCCCTCGCCTACGGCACGGCCCACGGCGCCCACACCATGACCACCCCCGGCGACACCAGCATGGCCACACTCACCGAAGTCGAAGCGCTCATGGCAGGCGGCACAGCAGCCGTCAGCCGCTGACCCGCCGCGCCGTCCGGACCCGTATCCGTATCCGTATCCCGACTCGCAGTCGCAGTCGCAGTCGCAGTCGCAGTCGCAAGGAGCACAGTTGAGACATCGGACCGTTGCGCGTCGAAGGATCACGGACACCTCTGTCGAACTCACCGAACTCGGCTTCGGAGCCTCGGTCATCGGCAATCTGTTCCGCGTCACCCAGGCCGCCGACGCGGCCTCGGCGATCGAGGCGGCCTGGGAGGCCGGCATCCGCTACTTCGACACAGCCCCGCACTACGGCCTGGGCCTGTCCGAACGGCGCCTGGGCGCGGCACTACGGCACCGGCCCCGTACCGAGTACGTCGTCTCCTCCAAGGTCGGCCGGCTACTCGTACCCAACGAGCACCCGCAGGGCGTCGACAGCGAGGGCTTCGTCGTCCGTGACGACCTGCGCCGCCAATGGGACTTCAGCCGCGACGGCATCCTGCGCTCCATCGACGACACACTCCACCGCACCGGTCTCGACCGCCTCGACATCGTCTACCTCCACGACCCCGACGACCACTGGCGACAAGCCGCCGACGAAGCCATGCCCACCCTCGCCGAACTCCGCGACCAGGGTGTGGTGGGCGCGATCGGCGCCGGCATGAACCAGACACCCATGCTCACCCGCTTCCTCCGCGAGACCCCCACGGACATCGTCATGCTCGCCGGCCGCTACACCCTCCTCGACCAGACAGCACTCGACGACGTCCTCCCCACCGCCCAGGAACTCCACAAAAGCGTCGTCGCCGTCGGCGTCTTCAACTCAGGACTCCTCTCCCACAACCACCCCACCGAAGGCATGAAATACGACTACCAGGACGCCCCACCCGAACTGGTCGACCGCGCACGAGCGATCGCCGACGTCTGCTCGGCCTTCGGGACGACACTGCCCGCCGCCGCGATCGCCTTTCCCCGCACCCATCCCAGTATCATCAATGTCACTCTCGGCATGCGGACTCAGGAACAGGTCGGACGAAACATGGAACTCCACGGGCAGCCCGTCCCCGAAGGCCTCTGGGACGAACTCCGCGCCCAGGGGCTGATCCGAGCGGACGTGAACGGTGCCCACGGGCGGGGAGGGAGTGCCCAGTGTCGCTGACGGACAAGGCCATCGAACGGATCCGCGAGCTGATCCGCACCGGGGCGCTGCCTCCGGGCTCCAAACTCCCCCCGGAGCCGGATCTGGCCGCCCAGCTGGGCCTGTCCCGCAATCTCGCCCGCGAGGCGGTCAAGGCACTGGCCGTCGCCCGAATCCTGGAGGTCCGCCGGGGCGACGGCACCTACGTCACCAGTCTCCAGCCCAGCCTGCTCCTGGAGGGACTGGGCGGGGCGGTCGAACTCCTGCAGGGCGACTCCGCCGTCCTGCAGGACCTCATGGAGGTACGGCGGCTCCTCGAACCGGCCGCCACCGCACTGGCCGCCACGCGCATCTCCGACGACCAACTGGTCGAGGTCAAGAGCCACTTGGACGCCATGCGCGAGGCACGCGAGGACGTCGAACTGCTCAACGCGCACGACGCGGCCTTCCACCGCGCGGTGGTCGCGGCGACAGGCAACGAAACCCTGCTCACCCTGCTGGAGGGCGTCTCCGGCCGAACCCTGCGCGCGAGGATCTGGCGTGGCCTGGTCGACGACCAGGCGGCGGGCCGGACCCTCGCCGAGCACGAGGCGATCTACGCGGCACTCACCACGCGCGACAGCGCCCTCAGCCAGGCCGCCGCCCTGCTGCACGTCAGCAACACCGCGCAGGCGCTGAAGGAGCACCTGCGCGTCACCCAACCCCTCCCCTCCGAAGCGGCCACGCAGAAGAAGTAGCCCACACACTCCCGAACCGGGCAGGGGCGGCCAGGGACGGGCAGGGACGGGCAGGACTTCGGTCACTGTCCCGTCCATCCGGTCCACCGCACGGAAGCGTCGGTCGGGCAGCGCGTCACCTGGCGGGCCGGCGCGGTGGTGGCCCGTCCCGCCCGCAGCACCGCCAGTACCGCGTTGTCCGGGTCCCCGCCACCGGTCCGGAGGGCAGCCGGTACGCCGGATTCGTAGCCCAGAGGCTGGGCCGCGTATCCGGCCTCGGTCAACGCGAGCCACACGCGCATCAGCGCCACACCCGCGTCGAGCCTGTCGGTGATCGTCCGCCGGGGGCCCCGCAGGACCAGTACGGCTCCGCAGTTGCGCAGTCCGCGGGCCAGGAGACGGGACGTCGCCATGGCCGGTGGTGTCGCCCACCGGGGTGGCACCATCCGGCTTCCCAGGACTCGGCCGACGGCACGGGGCGTTCCCGATGCGGCGAGCAGATCGCTCGGATCGCCGAACGAGCGTCGGCCGTCCTCGGTCCTTGCTCGTTCCCTCAGCCATTCCCGCAGCGCACCGTCGTCGGCGCGCCCGTCCTTCCCGGCGTCGAGCTCGGTGCGGGAGAGCCGGCCCAGAGCCGTGGCTCCGGTGACCGTTTCCAGGGTGAGGTTCTGCTCGGTGCACGTCAGTTCGATCCGCTTCAGGGTGGTCCCGTCGAGCGGTGTCCGCAGCAGATCTTCCCGGTGGGTGCTGCGCAGGCCGAGGGCTCCCTGCCGGGC
The DNA here is from genome assembly GCF_033795085.1 of Streptomyces sp. AK08-02. Taxonomy (NCBI): domain Bacteria; kingdom Bacillati; phylum Actinomycetota; class Actinomycetes; order Kitasatosporales; family Streptomycetaceae; genus Streptomyces; species Streptomyces sp. AK08-02. The sequence continues at coordinate 27,098 of NZ_JARAZV010000001.1, read as the reverse complement.
GAGCACGTCGTCGCGCAGTCGGTCGCAGTGGAACCGGCCCGCGAACCAGTCCGCCTCACCCGGACCGGAGGTGGCGCCGCCGTCCTCCCACTCCCCGTGGGCGAGGTAGGACATCGCCCCCACCGCACAGCCGAGGCTCTCCGCCCAGCCCAGCGGGTCGGCTGCGGCGGAGGGCCAGCGCCCGGGGTCCGGTGCGAGTCGCACCGTACGCCTGTCGACCGGCTCGAAGCGCCAGGGCTGGGCGTTGTACGGGGACGGTGCGAGCCGGGCACCCCGCAGCACGATCCCGAGACGTTCGGGAAGCTGACGTACGGGCGGGGCCGCGGACTCGGACGGGCGGAGGCGGGTCGACGCCTGAGCCGATGCCCGGGCCGCCGTCCGGACCGCTCGCAGGGTCCGCGCGAGTTCCAGCGGCATCCGGACGCGGTGGGCGAGCGCCGCCGCGCGGGGCATGGCCGCCGCGTGCAGGTCCACGGTGACGACGTGCCGCGTCCTGCGGTTCATCAGCAGGTCCAGTACGACCCTGCTGCCCAACGCTCCCATACCGAGCACACAGTAGGAGATCTGCGGCCAGGTGCCGCCGTTGGACAACCGGTCGGCCATGACCGGGAGGTAGTCGCTGGGGAAGTGGGACCTGCCGAACCAGCGCACGGAGTCCCAGACGCGGCTCTCCCGGTGGGCCTCGGCGGTGGCGGTGCCGTAGAACGGCACCGGACGGCGACGGTAGTCGAAGACGTACACGGCCGGTTTCCCGCCGAAGTCCGCACCCGCGACAACGGGGATGCCACGCTGTGCGGCACGCTCGTGGAGCTGGTACTTGACCCAGGCGGACATCTGCGGGTCGATGGCGTCGAAGGCGACATGGACACCGTCCAGCGCCTCGTCCAGGTTCTCCAGCGTCAGCCCCTCCGGACAGACGGTCACCTCGGCGGACGGATTGATGGCGCGTACCCGCTCGGCCAGTACCTCGGGCTTCGGCCGGCCGGCGTCTGCGAGCACACAGGCCTGCCGGTTCAGGTTCGTGACGTCGAAGTGGTCCGGGTCGGCGAGCCGGAAGCGCATCACGCCGAGCCGCGCCAGGGGTTCCACCACCGCGCCGCCGACACTGCCGCAGCCTGCCACGAGCACGGTCGCCGCACGCAACGCCGCCTGCTCACGCTCGTCGACGATGCCGAGGTTGCGGGTCACCGCCTCGGCCCCGGCCTCCGCCACGGCGACGTCCGACAGATCCGTGTCATGAACGTCCGTGGCGTGCTCGTCCGTGCCATGAACGTCCATCTCGTGATCGTCCGTGTCACGCGTCATGGTGACGGCCTCCCCCTCGGCACAGAACGCCCGGACCCTGTTCCGTGCGGCGGCGGAGTCGGCGTGGGTCCCGCTGACGAGTTCGGATCATGAGGGTTCCTGTTCTGGTCGGGGGCGTGTTCCCTGGGTGGCGCGCGCTCACGGCGTGCGTTCGTCGATCAGCCGGAGCAGCTTTCCCGTCCGGGAGTTGACGACGAGCCCGGCGGCCGGAACACACTCCACCGTCAGCGGGCTGATCAGTCCGGCGTCCACGTGCTCCGCGAACATCGGGCGGATCTCGTCGAGGCGGCTCGCAACGGCCTTGCCCACGGCGTCCGGATCACCGAGGTCGCCCGCGATCCGCACCACCAGCTCGTCCCGGCCGTCCTTGCGGCGCTGCACCACCTGCATGCCGACGAGGGGCCGGCCGTCGGCCACCTGCTGCACCACGGCGCGCAGATCCTCCAGATACACGGTGATCGGCCCGACCCGGGCGCCCTCGTCGGAGCGGCCCAGCAGCCGGAACAGCCCTTCCTCACGGTCCACCCAGGCGCCGCGGTCCCCGGTGGGATACCGGATCACGGGCATCAGCCGACGGGCCAGATCGGTCACGACCAGCCGTCCGGGCCGGCCCGGTTCCGTGACGGGCTCGCCGGTGTCGTCGTCGACGATCTCCATCACGGTCTGCGGCCGGTGGGTGCGATGGACCCGGGGATCTGGGTCGTCCGCCACCGGCGCTCCGAGCATGCCGCCGTCCACGCTGCCGTAACCCATCGAGCGGATACGCGCGTTGGGGAACGCCGTTTCGAGGAGCGGGCGTTGGTCCTCGTAGAAGGACTCGCCACCGAACATCACGAGGTGGACGTCGGGTGCGGGACGGCCCGACTCCGTGAGTTGGGCAGCGAGTTGGCAGATGGTCGTCGGCGGCCCCAACAGCGCGGTGGCGGCGAACTCGTGGATGACGTGTGCGGTGTATTCCAGCGGGGCGGACGCGACGGGCAGGTGCACGTTCGGGACCGAGGACTCCTGCAGACACAGCACGTTGAACAGGAAGCTGGCGTACAGCTCCCCGGCGTAGAAGAGGTTGGCGATCCGGTCGCCGGGACGCAGTCCGGCGTGCTCGAAGCCGTTGCCCTGGAGCCGGCTCATGCCCAGCAGTTCCTGGCGGGTGTAGACGGACAGTTTGGGCTCGGTGGTGGTGCCGCCGGACTTGAAGACGATGCCGTCGGTGAGCGGGCCGGTGAGCACCCTGCTGTCGTGGGCGGTGTTGGCGGCCCAGAAGGACGAGTGGTCCAGGACGGGGAGGTCCTCCAGGACCACGGGGCCGGGCGGAACCTGGGCGTACAGGTCTCGGTAGTAGGGCGAGTGGTGACGGACGAAGTCGACGAGTTCGGTGAGGTCGTCGGCGTAGTACGGGGCCACGGTGGAACCTCCTTGGTTCACGGAGAAGGGGTTCGCGGGGAAGGGAGGGGAGCGGAGGGGACGGGACTGGTCGAGAGAGGTGGAGAAGGGCGGGGCATGACGGGCGGCGGATCGCGGTGTTCTCCGCTCAGCCGTCGTCCTCGGTCAGTCCGATGCCGAGGTCCGTGACGTGGTAGATGCGGGTGCCGTCGGCCCACAGCCATGCGTCGGCGACGGCGTAGGGCCCGCGTTCGGTCTCTCCGGTCTCGGTCACCTCCAGCTCGACGGTGATCGTCCTGTTGCGCGGGGTCACCTGGCCCCGGTACTTCCAGGTGAGGGGGCGCCCGGGGAGTACCGGTTCGAAACGCGGCCGGCGCAGAGCGTCACCCAGGCCGCTCTCCAGCACGTAGAACTGGAGAAGTTGGTACATGGCCTGCACGCCCAGGGACCCCGGCTGGACCGGGTCCTGGAAGAAGTGGGCCTTGAAGAACCATTCGTCGGCGTCCACGTCCTTCTCCGCCCGCAGCCTCCCGAGCCCGGCCCGTCCGCCCTCCGGCCACCAACCGGTCACCCGGTCGAGCATCAGCAGCATCGGACCGGGGAGGTGGAGCGGCCCGTCGAAGTACTTCGCGGGCCTGGTGCCGAGATCGACACGGACGTCGCACGGCCGTTCCAGGGCCCGCCGTTCGTCGTCGCTCGGCGGCAGTCCGATCTGGTTCTCGAACGCCTCCGGCGGGAAGAAGCCGAACACAGTGGTGAGCGAGAACACCGGCTCGCCGTCGGCGAAGCACTCCACTCCGAAGGTCTCGATGATCATGTCGCCGCTGTGCGCGATGTCGAGCAGCCGGGTCCGGGTGCGCAGCACCTTTGTGCCGGGCCGGATCTCCCGCAGGACCGTTCCCGTGCCGTCGAGGTTGCGGAACAACAGGTCCTCGTCGTGGCCGAGGGCGCTGCCGACATACGAGGCCAGCCAGCCGCTGGCCTGCAGGACGACCTCCATGAGCACCCCGAGCGGCATGACGGGGAAGCCGTTCTGCTCGAAGTACCAGACCTGGTCCGGGACGTCGTACTCCACCTCCACCGCGCTGCCTGCCTGGGGCACCCAGGCGGGACCCTCCACGGCGACGGCACGGCTCATGAAGTGGAACGGCGGCCCCGGCAGCCGCGCCAGCCTGCGGGCGCTGTCGAACGGGGCGTAGGCGGCACCGAAGGCCTCGCTCGGTTTGCCCCACGCGCAGGCGAGCATCGAGGCGTAGTCGTAGCGGAAGCCCTGGGCCTCGGCGACCGCAGTCGTCTCGTGGTGGCCCACGAGGCCGGCGAGCGCGGGGTGCGGGACGGGCGCGCCGGTCGGCTGGACGGCGGCGGGCCCCAGATGCCGCCAGTGGGTCAGCGGCCAGTCCGGGACGAGCCGCAGCCGGACGCCCCGCGCGTGGAACGCCTTGACGCCGTCGACCGTGCACAGCACGTCCGCCACCAGTTCCGGTTCGGGTCCGGTGGACAGCCCCGACACGAACACCTCGTACGTCAACTGCCTGCTGTCGGGCGTCACTTGCCCGCGGCAGAGCATCGGCACAGGGTTGCCCGGGGCCGGTTCGAATCGCCAGCCGTCGCGGTCGACGGTGCAGCCGAGGGCGGCGAGATGGAACGCCATGGCCTGCAGACAACCTTCGAACATGAGGGTGCCCGGCATGCACGGGTCCTCGGGGAAGTGGCCCTCGAAGAACCAGTCGTCGGGTGAGACCTGGGTGACGGCCCGCAGACTGCCTCGGCCCCAGGGCCCACCGACGGGGTCGAACTCCGTTATCTCGTGCAGGAGTCGCAACCGCCCGTCGCCCGTCCGGGGCGAGCGGATGTGGCTACGGGTGAGTTCCCAGCCGGTGCCGAAGCAGTCGAAGGGCCTGCCTTGGGTGAACGCCCGCACCGCGTCGGGCCCGAAGGAACGCGCCGGGGAGCTGACAGGTGGCGGGTCGAAGGGCAGCGCGGGGTCGGGAGTCTCGGTCTGCGGATCCCACAACACGCCTCCGGTGCGGGCGAGTTCTTCGTCGGTGAAGAAGCCCGCCTGGCCGCCCCGCATGGTCAGCCGGAGTTCGTCCCCGACGTAGCAGTCGTAGTGGAAGAAGAACAGCCGGATGCCGCCGTGTTCGCCGTGGCCGTCGATGTGGATCTCGTAGCGGAGTGTCTCGCCCGGGAGTGGCGGGCTGCCGTGGTAGGTCAGTTCGCAGCCGAGAAGGCGGTAGACGCGCTCACCCCGGTTGAGCAGATCCACCCCGAGCCAGCTGATCAGCAGCAGGTCGGCCTGCCCGGCTTCCACCATGATCCCGGCGGGCATGCGTCCGCACGAGTCGAGATACCAGCTGTCGGGTCGGACGTCGGTCTCGGTCCGGATGGTCCCGGTACCCATGGAGGCCGGCTCCGCGTCGATTCCCGTGACGCGGTCCGCGAGCAGCATCGGCGGCGCGGGCATCCGGGTCTGCCGCCGGTACTGGTCCTGCGCGGCGAACAAGGGGCCGAACAGGGCGGACACCGGGCCGGTGGCGAGACGTTCCAGGTCGGCGCGGGTGAAGACAGGGCCGTGGGACACGTCGGGTGCGGCGGGGGTTGGTGGGGCCGCGGGAGCGGCCGCTGCCACGGGAGCCGACGGCATCGGGAGCGGGGACGGGGGCGGGGACGGGGGCGGGGAGGGGTGCGGGGGCGAACCGATGGCGTTCGGCGGCGAACCGGCCGATTTCAGATGAGCGGACAGGAGGTGTGCCGCCGCCCTCTGGCGTGTCGCCAGGAACTCCTCGTGCACCTGGGCCTGGACCGCGAGGAAGTGACGGTGGGCGGAGACGGCGAGGTGCTGTGTCTCCATGACCGCGGTCATCGCGGGGTGGTGTGTGAGGGTGCCGCGGGCGGGCGTGACACCGACCGGCGCGGCGGGTGCCTCGGCCAGGACGGGCAACGGAGCGGCGGCCGGCGCGGGGAGCAGGATCCGATCCGGGTCCCCAACCACCGTGGGAGCAAAGCGAGTTGCCGTTCCCCGCGCCGGGGCTGTGCCCGCGGCCGCACCCATGCCTGCGCCTGTGCCTGTGCCTGTGACCGCGTGGTACTCCGGTGTGCTCGGAAGTCGGGGTGCCCTCGACATCACCTCGTGGGCCGGTGGTGTGCCGGGATCGGGCAGCCGGATCGTCGGTGGATGCGCGGGCAGGGTGAGCCGGCGGCTCGTGGACCGGGGCTCGGGCCGGGCCGCGGCCAGCCTGTCGCACAGCGCGTCGGTGTCCGCCTCCACTCCCGCCGCCACCAACTCGACTGTGGCGCGCAGTAGTTGGCCGATTCCGCGACCCACGGGAGCATCCAGGGACACCGCGACGTGCTCGCGGTCCCCCAGGACCCGCCTGATCCATCCCGCGCAGTGGCTGCGGGGACCGTGTTCGACGAAAACCCGGACACCGTCCTCCCAGGCCTGTTCGACGGTACGGCCGAAGTCGATCGGGCCCAGGGCCTGTTCGGTCAGCGCGTCGGCCGCCGCGTCGGCGCTCGCGCGGTACCAGCGGCTGGTGGAACAGGTGTAGAAACGCACCCCGACATCGGTGGTGGGCAGATGGTGCATCCGCCACCAGGTGTCCCGGATCTCCGCCAACTCCGGTACGTGTGCGGCGACCTGGTAAGGAATGTGCAGCGCCTGGGTGGTACCCAGCCGGTCCAGGACCCGCAGACAGCCGCTCGCCTCACCGCCGAACACACAGGAGTCGGGGGTGTTGACGACCATCAGGTGCACCCCGGGCTCGTCCCCGATGGCGGCCCGCACCCGGTCGACGGGCTCCTCCACCTGGTAACTCGCCCATACGGTGCCCTCGACACCCAGTTTCCGCCAGGCACGGCGCGGCACCTTCAGCTCGCCGACCACACCGTCCGCGAACAGCTGGGCGCGCCGGGCCTGCGCGGACAGGCCGGTGACGTCCGTCCAGGCGCCCAGCGACGCCAGCGCGCTGGACTCGCCCGAGGAGTAACCGAGCGAGGCCTGCGGTTCGATCCGCAGCAGCGTTCGGGTGATCCGGGCGTGCAACTGGCCGAGTACGGACGCTCCCCAGATCTGGTCGAGCGCGTGCCGGGGCCGTGGCCGCTCGCTCTCGTGGGCCCAGCCCACCAGCCCGTGCAGCGGGCCGCTGCGCTCCTCGACGGCGGCGAGCAGGTCGGGAAAGGCCAGCATCACGTCGGCGCCCATGCCCGCGTACGCCATGGACCCCCCGGAGAAGACGAAGGCCACCTCGCCGCCCACGGGTCGGTCACGGAACGCCGTGAGGTCCGGCCGTGCGCCACCTTCCCCCGCGAGCCACTTCCGCGCCGCCTCGGTTCGGTCCGCGAGATCCTCGGGGCCTGCGGCGGCCAGCGCCAACCGGGCCGGACCGTCGGCAGACTCACGGCCCTCGGCGAGGGCGCGCACGACGTCCGCACGGCTGTGCCCCGAGAACACATGGACTCTGCGCGGGAGTTCGGTGACGTAGGGGGCCGGGTCGGCGGCGCGCAGCCGTATCTGGCGGGCGGGCCCGCCCAGCGGGTCCACCCCGGCCACGGCGGTCCGGGCACGCAGTGCGGGGCGGGCCGGGGCGCCGGCCCGTGGCACGGCCCGGTGGTGCAGGGCCAGCGCCGAGGACACCACGGCGAGCAGTCCGCTCGCGGCGTGGGCACGGCCGAACAGATCGGCCGGATCGAAGTGATCCGGTGTGGCGTCCGGCTGCGTGGGGTCCCCGACGGTCCACCGCCGCGCGACGGATTCCTCGTTGTGGCTCTCGGGCGGTGGTGTGTTCGCCAGTTCCGTGCCCGTCAGTTCCCCGTCCGTCAGTTCCGTGTCGGTCAGTTCCGTGTCGGTCAGTTCCGTGTCGGTCAGTTCCGTGTCGGTCAGTTCCGTGTCGGTCAGTTCCGTGTCGGTCAGTTCCGTGTCCAGCAGGGCGAGAACGGTGTCGCCGTCGGCGCGGGCGTCGGCGAGGCGCTTGAGCACCAGTACGACAGCCGCGTCTCCCGGCCGGTCGTCCCGGCCGAGTTCGGCCAGGGCCGCGCGGTGGACGGGCTCGTGCGCGAGGTCCACCGCGCCGACCAGCACGGCGTCGGCGTCGCCCGCCCGCAGCGCCCGGGCGCCGACCTCCAGCGCGACGAAGCCGGATGCCTCCTCCGCGCTGATCGTGAACCCTGGTCCGGTCAGGTCGAGTTGGGCGCTGATCCGGTTCGCGACCAGATTGGGCATCGTCCCCACCACGGCGGACGCCGACTGCGGTGACTGGACGGCGTCCCGCAGTTCCCGTACACGATCGTGGTCAGGGGCCCCGACCTCGTTTCCGGTCCCTTCTCCGGTCCCGAGGCTGTTCTCGTCCAGCAGCTCCGGGATCCGCCAGCGCGTGATGTACCGGGCCACTTCGGGATCGCAGCCCATACCGATGAGCACCATGGTCCGCTCCCCCGGCAGGACCGTACCGTCCGCTGCCTCCCGGGCCGCCTCAAGGACCAGGAGTTGCTGGGCGTGGGTGTGTTCCAGGTCCAGCGGCGGGAACCGCAGTCCGTCCAGGGCTACTTCCACGGTGTTCCGGGCATCGTCCCGGCGCTGCCCGGCGAACAGCGCGTCCCGCAGATCGTGCAGATCCCGGCCGTCACCGACCCGCGCGCCGACGGCGACGACGGCGATCGGCTCCGGCGTCCGAGGGGTGCGCGGCGGCGGGGGAAGCGCCGGGGTTCCGGAGTCGTCGCCGGTCCAGGCGTCGACGATCAGATGGGCGTTGTTTCCGCCGAAGCCGAACGCGCTGACCGCCGCACGGCGCGGCCCTGTCCACTCCTCGGGTTCGTGCAGCAGCCGCAGCGGGGTCCCGGCGAGCGCCGCGAGGGGTTCCTCCGCGCCGACCGTCGGCGGCCGGATCCCGGCGCGCAGGGCGCCCAGCGCCTTCAGCAGCCCGGCGGCACCGGCCGCGGTGATCAGATGCCCCACGTTGGACTTGGCCGAACCCGCGGGCAGATCCGCCGAGTCGGTGAACACCCGGGCCGCGCTGCGTACTTCGACCGCGTCACCGACGGGCGTGCCGGTGGCGTGGCATTCGAGCAGGCCGACGCTCTCGGGGGCGACGCCCGCGGCTTCGTAGGCCTGTCGCATCGCACGTTCCTGGCCGTCCTCCGAAGGGACGAGCAGTCCGCTGCCCCGGCCGTCGTTGGACAGGCCGATCCCACGGATCACCCCGAAGACGGGCGCGCCGGCGGCCAGGGCGTCGTCGAGGCGCATCAGGGCGACGAAGGCGGCGCCCTCGGCGGGGACGAGGCCGTCGGCGTCCCGGTGGAAGGGCCGACTCGATCCGCTGCGGCTCATCGCCGCCAGGCTGCAGAAGCTGACCTGGAGAAAGAGGTCGTCCGCGCTGTTGACTCCGCCCGCCACCATCAGGTCGGCCCTGCGCTCCTGCAGCTTTCGGCAGGCCAGCCCGATCGCGTAAAGGGCGGAGGCACAGGCCGCGTCGAGGGCGAACCCGCCGAGTCCCAGGCCGAGTTCGCGGGCGGTGAGATGTGCGGGCAGGCCGGACATGAAGCGGTTGCGGGGGTCCGGCGGCGGGCCGCCCGAGGTCAGACGCTGGTCGCGCAGCCAGATGTGTTCGGCGTAGGACGCCATGCCGGTGGTGGGGAACGACAGGTTGCCCAGCACCAGTCCCGCGCGGTGCAGCAGTTGTTCCTGGCCGGCCTCCCGAAGTGCGGCGGCGGCTCCGTGCCACGTCCACTGGAAGACGGGATCCAGGGAGGGGTCCAGCGGACCTGAGGCGGTGAAGTCCGTGACGTAGCCGGCCGTCCGGCTCCAGGTCCGGTCCGTGCAGTCGGCCGGATCGCCGAGTGCCCAGGCGTCGGACAGACGCCGACGGTCCTGCGGCGTGTCCCGCAGGCTGACCCGGCCCGCGAGGACGTTGTCCCAGAAGGTGTCGGGGTCGGGGGCGTCCGGCATGACGCAGCCGCGTCCCACGACAGCGATCGGTTCGAAGCGCATGGCCCCGGTCACCTCCGGCCCGGTGTCCCGGCGGGGGCCGGGAGAGTTCGTACGGAACGGTCGCCGCCGGAGGCGGAGTCGGGGCGGGAAGCGGCGGCGACCTGAGGGGCGTCCGAGGCCGAAGCCGGGGCGGAGGCCCGGGCCCGAGACACGTTGGCGGTGTCCGGACGGCGGACGAGGGTCACCCCGAGCAGCTCCGTGTGCACCGATCCGTCAGATTCCAGCAGGGCCACGTCGCAGGAGACGTCGAGGTCACGGGCCGCGCCCCGGGCGAGCACCACGCACCGGGCGCCCTCTCCCGCCGGGCCCCGGCCCGTCGTCCTGAGCTCCACCGCGCCCATCGGGAGGAACGCGCCGTCGTGCGCGTACTCGGCCCATTTCAGGGCGAGTTGGAGTCCCGCGTCGACAGCGGCGGGATCGGTGTGCCAGCCCTCACCGGGCCAGGCCAGTTCGCGTACTCCGCGTACCAGCGCTGCGGCGCCTGTCGCGGAGAGTCCCTCCAGGTCGGTGATCGCGTGGAAGGCCGGACCGTGGAACAGCACATGGCCGTCGTAGATCTCCCGGTCCGGGGGGCTGTCGAGATCCCCCACGTCGTACCGGGCCGAACGGGTGAGCGGGCGGTCCGCTTCCGTCAGGACCTCGACCGCCACCCGGTAGTGCGGCAGCGGAGAACCGCTGGTGAGTTCCAGGACGAGCCGCGGCGTCGCGGGATCCCCGGTGGTGTCCGCGATGGGAGCGGGCCGGCCACGGACCCTCAGCCGTTGTCCCCGCTCCGGGTCCGTGCCGGGTCCGTCGAGGCCGATCCGGCTGAGGACTTCCAGGTCGCGCAGGACGAAGCCCGGGGCGTCGGGACGCCATGCCCGGGCGGCGCCCAGGAACCACTCCGTGACCAGCGCCATCGGCACCACCGGGGTCGCGGCGACGCTGTGGTCCGCCAGAAACGGGTGGGAACCGAGTCCGACCACGATGTCCCCGCCCACGGCCTGTGCCTCAGGCGCGCCCAGGGACGCGGAGGCGTCCGCCTCGCCCGCGGTCAGGGTGACCCGTACCCGAGCAGGATCGGGTACGTCGTTCAGTTCGCGGAGCAGAGCCCGGGCGCCCGCGTCCGTCGGGATCAGTGGCACGCCCTGCTCACGGAAGTGCTCCCGCAGCTCCGGTCCCACCATGCCGCCGTCCCAGGGGCCCCAGGCGATCGACTTCACCAGGCAGTTCGGTCGGTTCACGGCGACGGTGGACACGACCTGCGCCAGGACCTCGTTCGCCATGGCGTAGTCGGCCTGGCCGGCGTTGCCGAAGCGACCCGCCACGGAGGAGAACACGCACACCAGGTCGAGCGGATCGTCCGCCGTCGCCACGAGCAGCGCCCGCAGCCCTTCGACCTTGGTGTCGAAGACGTCCGCGAACTGCGCGTCGGTCTTGTCGGCGAGCCGGCTGTCCGCGAGGACGCCCGCTCCGTGGACGATGCCGCTGATGGGCCCGAACTCCTCGCGCGCCGTGTCGAGGGCCCTGTGCAGCGCCCGCGCGTCGCGGGTGTCCACGGACAGATAGCGCACCCTGGAGCCGCTCGCCTCGATGGTGTCGAGGGTCGCCCGGATCTCGCGGACCGCCAGCACACGGGCGGCCTCGGCGGCCAGTTCCGCCGGGGACGGAATCGTGCCGCCCTGTCGGCGGGCCCGGCCGGCGAGCAGTCCCTTGAGCTGCCTCTCGTCCGTGGCCTCGGCCAACCCGGAGGGTTCCTCGGTCAGTTCGGTGCGGCCCAGCAGGACGATGGACGGCAGATGGGCCTCGGCCAGGGCGCACAGGGTCGCCGCCGTCACCCCGCGGGCACCGCCGGTTGCGACGATCACGGCGTCCGGGCCCAGTGGTCCGGCGTGTTCCCTCGCCGCCTCGGCCGGTCCTGCGGGCTCGGCCCTGTCCCGCAGCGCCCAGCGGGTGCCGTCGGCCCGCAGTCCGATGTCGCCGGCCGAACCACCGCGCAGCAGTTCGGTGGCGAGCACCTCGGCGAGGGCGTCGGCGTCGCGGTCACCGCGCTCGCAGTCGACGGCCTTGACCCCGGCGTCGGGCCACTCCTTCGCGGCGGTCCTGGCAAGCCCGGCCGATCCGCCTAGCCAGGCCCGTTCGCCCTGTCCGCCACCCAGCCCGAAGTCGCCTCCGGTGTCCTGGACGGTGACGAACACCCGACCCTGCGCGGCCAGTTGCCGGGCCACGGAACGGGCCGCGCCGAATGCCTCCCGGTTGACGGAGGTCGCCGCCTCGGCGGAGGTGACGGGGCGCAGACCGGAGAGCAGCACCACGCCACCGCCCTCCGCGTCGGCGACATCGGCGGCATCGGCCAGCACGGCCTCCGTCACGACCGCGGCCCGGACACCGTGTTCTCCCAGCCGTTCCACGAGCCGCCGGGCCACGCCGGTCCCCTCGTCGGTGACCAGGACCGGCCCGTCCCGCAGCCCCGCCAGCTCCATCCCCGGGAGCGGCGCGGGCACCATCACACTGACGGCCCGTGCCAACCGGGGAGGCGGCGGGGCCTGTTCGTCGATCGGACGTGGCGGCGGTGCGGGCAGAGCGACCGGTGCCGCGCCGGACTCGGCTTCACGGAGCTTGTCGGTGATCTGCTGGAGCGTGCGCAGCGGTGCGAGTTCATGGGCGTCGATTCGCGCGAGCGCCGGAACACGCTCACGAAGAACAGACAGAATCTGCACCCGCTTGATGGAATCAATCCCCAGATCCGTCTCCAACTCCATATGGGGTTCAAGAATTTCGGACGGGAATCCCGTCTTCTCCGCGACCACCTCGAAAAGCAGCGCGCCCACGTCTCCCACGACAACCGGATCCGGAGCCGGAGCCGGAGCCGGGAAAGAAACGCCGCCCGGGTTGTCGGCCCGCTGTGCCTCCCGCAACTTGTCACCTATCTCACGCAACGTGCGCAGCGGTGCGAGTTCATGTGCGTCGACCCGTGCGAGCGCCGGAACACGCTCACGAAGAACAGACAGAATCTGCACCCGCTTGATGGAATCAATCCCCAGATCCGTCTCCAACTCCATATGGGGTTCAAGAATGTCGGACGGGAATCCCGTCTTCTCCGCGACCACTTCCAGCAGCAGTGCACCCACGTCCAGCCCGGGGTCGACAGGAGGGGTCGCCGGCTCCGGGGCGGGTGTCGGCGCTGCCGTCGCTTCGGGCTGGGACGCCACCGGCGTCGTGAACTCCACTACAGGTGACGGCAGTTGGGGTGCCGACGGGATCAGAGGAGCCTGGTCCGGAAGCTGGGTGCCTGCGGGCGCACCGAGTGAGGAGGTCTCCAGCGTCCGCAGGAACTGCATATGGCTCTCCGCCATGGTCCGCTGAAACTCGCCGTGTGCTTCAGCGGCCTGCCGCTGGGTCTCCTGGAAGGCCGCCAGCCAGGGATCGGCCGCGGTCGCTCCGACGGGCGGCGCCGGTGCGAACCCGGCCTCCGTGGCTCCCTCGGCCGGTGCTGCCGCGGCGGCGGAGACGGGCCGGGGCAGTGCCTTCGCTCCCCCTGGCGGCGGGTAGAGCGCCCCATGGTTGGCGCCGGAGATCGGCACGGCCATCCGGGGCCGGGGACGGGGGCGGGAAGGTGAGTGGGCGGGGGCCTGCGGACGCGTACCCCGGTCTTCCTCGTCGCGGGCTTCCGTCGTGCCTCCCACCGCCCACAGCGCGTCCAGGTCCACGGCGACACCGGACACCGCCAGGGTGCCCAGGGCCTGCTGGAGCGCCGTGACGCCGTGGACTCCCCGACGGTCCAGGCTGAGAGCCAGGTGTTCCCGGCCGCCGAGGATCTCCCCGGTCAGTCCGGTCAGCGTCGAGCCCGCCCCGACCTCGACGAACGTGCGTACCCCTGACTCGTACATCGCCTCGACACCGGCGACGAACCGTACCGGTGACAGCAGATGCCCGGCGATCCGCTCCCGGATCAGCGCGGGATCCTCCGGATACGGCCGTGCGTCGGCGTTGCCGTACACGTCGAACTTCGGCGCCCGCAGGTCCAGGTCGTCCAGGAACTCGGTGAACGGCTCGACCGCGCCGGCCATCAGCGGAGTGTGGAAGGCACCCGACGCCCGCAACCGCCGTACGGTGACGCCCCGTTCCCGGAGCCGGTCTTCCAACCGGTTCACGGCGTCGGCCCGTCCGGACAGGACGACCTGCCCCGGAGCGTTCTCGTTGGCGGCCCACACCGCGTCCTCGAAGCCATCGGTCAGTGTGGCGACGTCCTCGCGGAGAACGCCCATCACCGCGAGCATGGCGCCCGGTTCCGTGGCCGCGTCACGCATCAGCTCCCCGCGCCTGCGCGCCAGTCGCAGCAGCACCCGCTCGTCGAGAACTCCGGCGGCGTGCAGTGCGACCAGTTCACCGAAGCTGTGGCCGGCGACGCAGTCGGGCTCGACGCCCGCGGCGCGCAGCACGGCGAGCAGTGCGGTGCTCTGCACGGCGAGCGCCGGCTGGGCCCACTCGGTGCGGGTGAGCAGGTCCTGTTGTGCGGCGCGGCTCTCTTCGGTGAAGGCGGGAACCGGGAACACCACCCGGTGCAGAGGGAGTTCGGCGTCGAGTTCGTGCCCTGCCGCCCGGTCCCAGGCCTCCCGGGCCGCAGGGAAGTGTATGGCCAGGTCGGCGCCCATACCGGTGTACTGGCTGCCCTGCCCGGAGAAGAGGAACGCGGTCCGGCCGGGCGTGGGGGTGCCGGTGCGGTAGGTGACACCGTCCGGCGTGGTCAGCGGACGGTCGGGGTCGCGGCGGATCAGCGTGCTCAGCTGCTCCAGGCGCTTGGCGAGATCCTCGGGCCCCGTGGCGGTCATGGCTAGCCGGTACGGATCGGACGGGCGGAAGGCGCGCTGAGCCGCCAACGCCGCGTCGGCCCAGGTGCCGTCGACTGCCTCGTTGACCAACTCCGCAGCTTGCGTGAGGAGTTCCTCCGCCGAGGGAGCGCCGAGGACGATCAGTTCGGTGGGCACCGTCCGGGCCGGCGGAACCGGACGGGACCGCGTCCCCGGTGCGGGAACGTACTCCTCCAGAGTGAGATGGAAGTTGGTGCCGCCGAATCCGAAGCTCGACACGGCGGCCCGCCGGGGCTGTGCCGCGTCCTTCACCCAGGGGCGGGCCTCGGTGTTCAGATACAGCGGACTGCTCTCCAACTCCAGTGCGGGGTTGGGTCGTTCCACCTTGATCGTGGGTGGCAGGACCTTGTGCCGGAGCGCCATCACGGCTTTGAGCAGCCCCGCCGCGCCCGCGGCCGACTTGGTGTGCCCGATCTGCGACTTCACCGAGCCCAGCGCGCACCACTGGCCGTCCGTACGGCCGGACTCCTCGAACACGGTGCGCAGCGCGGTGAACTCCGCGGCGTCGCCGGCCGTGGTCCCGGTGCCGTGCGCCTCGACCAGCTCCACCGACTCGGGGCCGTATCCGGCGGACGCGTAGGCCCGCCGCAGGGCACGGGCCTGTCCGGCGGGTACGGGCGTGTAGATGGCGCTTCCCCGGCCGTCGGAGGAGCTGCCGATCCCGCGCAGCACGGCATGGATCCGGTCTCCGTCGCGTTCCGCGTCATCGAGCCGCTTCAGCGCGAACATCACCAGCGCCTCGCCGAGCATCGTGCCGTCGGCGGCGTCGGAGAACGGCCGGCAGTCCCCGGACCGGGAGAGAGCCGGGGTCTTGCTGAAGCACATGTACATCAGGATGTCGTTGAGGGTGTCGACACCCCCGGTGATCATCAAGTCCGCTGTCCCGACGGCGAGTTCGTTCGCGGCGGCGGTCACCGCGGCGAGCGAGCTGCCGCAGGCGGCGTCCGTGGTGTAGTTGGAACCGTGCAGGTCGAAACGGCTGGCGATCCGGCCGGCGACGACATTGCTGAGCACTCCGGGGAAGGACTCCTCCTGCCACGGCACGTAGTGGCCGGCGATCCGGTCGCAGATCTCCTGGGCCCGCTCCTCCGGAATGCCGCTCTCCCGCAGCGACTTGAGCCACACCGGACGTTGCATGCGGTTGCTCATGGTGTGCAGGAGTTCCAGCGCCGCCGTGCCCAGGATGACCCCGGTCCGCTCGCCGTCGAACCGTTCGGCCCCGCTCAACCCCGCGTCGGCCAGCACCCGTTCGGCGACCGCGAGGGCGAGCAGCTGGGTGGTGTCGGTGGCGGGCAGTGCGTTGGGCGGGATGCCGTACGCCGACGGGTCGAAGTCGGTCTCGGGAAGGAACGCGCCGCGCCGGGCGTAGGTCCGGTCCTGGGCGGACGGATCGGGGTCGTAGTAGTCCTCGACGAGCCAGTGGTCGGCGGGCACGTCGGTGATCAGGTCCCGCCCGGTGAGAACGTTCCGCCAGAAGGCCTCCGTGTCGGCGGCACCGGGAGTCAGCGCGGCGGTGCCGATGACGGCGATGGGAACGTGCGGCGGGCGGTCCGAGCGGGCCGAACCGGTCGGCGCTGTCAAGTCGGCGGGCCCGGACAAGTCGGTCGGAGCGGTCGGAGCGGAATCATCAGGTCCGGATGACCCGGTCGAGGCGGTCGAGGCGGTCATAGGAGCTCTCCGTCTGCAGCAATGGGGGCGCCGCCGGGCGGCGTGAACGGCGTGCGGGCGAAACGACGATGTCCGGCGCGGACCGGAGCCGACCCGCGCGCCGGGGAGTCGTCGTGGGGGTTCAGGCCAGGGGCCGGGGCCGGTAGGCGAACGCGGCGGCGGGCAACGGCACGCCGTGGGTGCGCAGTTGCTGGGCGCGCGTGACCACGGCGGCTCCTTCGAGAAGGTTGAGCGCGATCTGGACCGCGGAACGGTTCTCGGGCAGCGCGAGGAAGCCGCCCTTCGTCCAGCGGTTGAAGGCACCCATCGCGGGTCCGCACCAGATCTGGTAGTCGGTGCGCCGGGCCGACTCGCCGGTGATCGCCCAGCGGCTCGACTGCCCCAGATAGGAACGGAACAGCAACGCCATACGGTGCTTGGGATCCCGCTCCGCACGGTCGAGCTGCCCCGGATCGCGGTCCTGCCAGTACCTGCGGGTGCTGCTCCACGACTCGTCGACTGTGCCACCCAGCACGTCGCGCTCCAGCCGGGCGCGTACGTCCTCGGGGATCGCCTCCAGCGACTCGCAGGTCCGGTACACCTCGTAGAGCTGGTGGGCCCGCGCGGGGAACATCGTGCCCCGGCGCAACACCTGGAGTTTCACGCCGAGTTCGAACATGTCGGACGCGGGCGCCATGGTGACGTCCGCGACGTCCGCCTGGCCGAGGAGCCCCTTGGCCTCGTCTGACAGTCCTGCCTCCAGGGCCACCTGGTTGACGGAGCCCGTGACCACGTACGCCGCGCCCATGGCGAAGGCGGAGGCCAGCGCCTGCGGGGTGCCGAGGCCGCCGGCCGCGCCCACCCGCGGCGGCACCCGATAGCCGTACCGCGCCGTGAGTTCGGTGCGCAGCGCGGCCAGGACTGGCAGGAGCACGCCCAGCGGCCGGTTGTCGGTGTGGCCGCCGCTGTCGGCCTCCACGGTGAGGTCCTCGGCCACGGGCACATGGGCGGCGAGGTCCGCCTCCCGTTCGGTGATCTCGCCGCGTTCCACGAGGACACGCAGGACAGCCGGCGGAGCGGGCGACAGGAACTGCTCGGCCACCTCCGGCCGCGACACCTTCGCGAAGACGCGGGTGCGCCGGACGATCTCTCCCGACGGGTCCGTGGCCAGTCCCGCCACGGCACAGCGGACCACCGCGGGCGTGAGCGCCATGAACGCGGACGCCGACACGACGGGCACGCGCCGGGTGACGAGGAGGTCGGCCACCCGCTCCTCCAACTCCGGTTCCTGCGGGGAGTGGATCAGGTTGACCCCCCAGTTGCGTCGGTCGCCGAGCCCCGCCGCGAGGTCCGCCACAGCTCGTTCGACGCTCCGGTGGTCCAGTCCGCCGGCGCCGAAGAACCCCATCAGATCGGCTCGGGCCAGCGCGACAACCATCCGTGTGGTCGCGATGCCGTTGGCCATCTCACCGCCGACGTACGGGAATCGGACCCCGTGGGCGGTGCAGAACGAGGTGTCTCCCAGCCACTCCGGGTAGAGCGGCGGCAGTGTGCCGAGGACCTCGTGCCGGCCTTCGGCGGCGAGGCGGGTGCGGGCCGACTCGCTGCCGGGAGCCAGGCCCGTCCGGCCGGTGGAGCGTTCCCGCACGATGTGTACGGCTTCTCTGATGCGGTGCGCGCGTCGCACCAGCGCGTCACCCGCGAAGTCGGGGGCCCACGGGTCGATCGGGCCGGTGACGGCGATGCCTCCGCCCGGAGTGGGTGCGCCGCTTTCGGTGAGCACACTCTCTGCAACCATGTTCCGTCCTTCGCCGGCGTGGGTCGTTCCGCCGCGGCCGCGCCGGTGGCAGCCGCGGTGCTGGGGAGGATGAGCAAGGGCCCGCGCCGGCCGCCAGGGGGAGCGGCGGGGGCGCGGCGCGGGCAGTCGTGGGCGGCGTCGAATCACGCGCCTGGCGAACACGTGTGCGTGGCGTCGCCGGGCAGAGGGGTGTTCGACGCCCGGGCCTAGGTGCCGGAGGCTGAACGGAGGGCGCGGTCCTCGGTCCAGTCGATGGTCAGCTCCCGGCGTGCGAAGAGCCAGGATCCGTTCGTACGACGGTAGGAGTCGTGGTAGCGGATGGACCGGACCCGTATCCGGTCCACCCCGTCGACGGGGTGGATCTCGTGCGCCAGGCAGTACGTCTCCCCGGTCGCGCTGTCCCCGGCGAGCCGGACCAGGTGGTTGCCGACGAAGTGCGTGGTGACCCGGCACGGTTCCAGCACGGCCAGCGCCTTCGCCCAGCCGTCGCGCCCGTCGAGTACGAGCGGCGCCCGAAGGCTGCCCGGCGGTCTCATGAGCACCAGCTCGCCCCCCTCACCGAACAGTGACGCGAACAGCTCCGTCATCCGCCGGTCGAGGGCGTGGGCGTATGTGTCGACGAGTTGCCGCAGATCCATCCGGTCCCGCAGATCGTGCCCGTCGTCCGTTGGGACCGCGTACGGCGGGCCGGCCACCGCGAACCCTTGCGAGCGGGCGGGTGCGTGCTCGTCCACCGGGTGGGTGGCCTCCGGGGTGCCGGGTCCGTTCGAGGGTCCGGTGGGGTCGCCCGGGACAGCGTCACCCGGGTCGGTGGGGGTGCTCAGGGGGTGGGGAGGGGTCAGCTCGGTCAGGTCTGTCACGTGCTCCACCAAGCGGGTCGGGGACGTCGTCCTGGAGGGGGTTGGCGGGGTCAGCTGTCGTAGGAGTCCGTGGGTACGGGCAGCGGTAGCCGGAGCGCCTTGATGACGCGTTCGCCGATCGGCCGGAGCAGGGTGTGGAGCCGGCGGGTGGCCGCGGGGCCCAGGGCGTTCCAGGGCGCGGCGGCGAAGCGGTCGGTGAGCTCCTCGACCGTGTCCCGGGCCGAACGCCCCTCGGTGGTGAGTTCCCCGTCGACGTCCAGCAGCCCACGGTCGCGCAGCCTTCGCTCGCCCTCGGCCCATTCCTCGTCGCTCCAGCCACGCCGGGCCTGGATGTCCTCCCGGACCTCGCCGCCGGCCGCGGTGATGCTCACCAGCGCCTCGACACCGTCGAACCCGGCGTGCGTCAGCGCGGCGACATGCCCGTCACCGCGGAACTCCCGCAGCGTGGTCGCCGCCTGCCACAGCGCGAGATGCGGTACCGACGAGGCTTCGAGGGCGGCGTTCGCGGCTCCGAGCGGCCGTCCGGGCACGGTGCACGCGCCGGCGGCGTCGGTCGCGAGTGACGCCGCCTCGGCGAGTTCCGGCCCGTCGAGCACGTCGCCCAGTACCGCACGCAGCGCCGCGTCGACTCCGGCCAGCCGCGCGGCCAGCACCTTCTCGGGTGCCGCCTTCTCCCACACCGCCGGGACCGCCGCTGCGACCACACTCGGCCGGAAATGGTAGAACGCGGCGGTGACCACCGGCGCAGTGACCGCTCCGAGCGGTGCCGCGCGTCCACCGAAGTAGCCACGCCAGGTGCCGCTCAACCCGACGCCACGGAAGGCCTCGTAGACCTGGGGCGCGTAGTAGACCACCGCGTGATACGGCTCCAGGACGTCGTGCAGCACGCGCGCGGGGTCCCGGCGCGCCACCGTCGGCGCGCTCACCTGGAGGCTCCTTCCAGGAGCGCCTCGTCGGCGTCGACCACGGAGACCGGCGTATCCGCCGCACCCACCAGGTCGGGCGCGTCCGGCGGTGCCGCCGGGAAGTGGAGCAGACCGGACAGCCCCCGTTTGTCGATCTCGTTGGCGATCATCAGCCGCTGGACCTCGGAGGTGCCCATCCAGATCCGGTCGACGCGCACATCCCGGTAGAGACGCTCCACCGGGTTGTCCCGGATGAATCCGCGCCCTCCGAAGATCTGCACCGCCCGGTCCACGACGCGTCCGGCGGCCTCCGTGGCCGACACCTTGGCCATGGCCACCTTCGCGTTGAGCGTCTTGGGATCCCCGCCCTGGTCGATGTCCCAGGCGACCCGGTGGACCAGCATGCGATTGACGGCGATGTCCGTCGCGGAGTCCGCCAGCATGGCCTGGATCAACTGGTGCTTGATGATGGGCTTTCCGCCCTGCACCCGCTCACGCGCCCAGTCCGAGGCCAGCCGCAGAGCACGCTCCGCGGCGCCCACCGCGTGCGCCGCGACCAGCACGCGTTCCTCGAAGAACGTCGCCTGGACCAGCGCGAGCCCGTCGCCCACCGAGCCGAGGACGGCGTCCTCGCCGACCTCGACCTCGTCCAGGGCGAAGTGCGGGTGTTCGTAGGCGAAGTTGTGGGAGTAGCGCGGGGTATCGAGGAGCCTCACACCGGGCGCGTCCTTGTCGACGAGGAACATCGTGGGAGCGGCGTCGGGCTGCACCACCGCCAGGACGATCAGGTAGTCGGCCACATCGCCCATGGTCACGAACCACTTCTCGCCCGTGATGCGGTATCCACCGGGCCTGCGCTGCGCCACGGTCGCGATCCGCCGGGGATCGGAGCCCGCCTCGGGTTCCGTGATGGCCCGGGCCCCGAACCTCTCGCCGCGGTTCTCCGGGAACAGATAACGTTCCCGCTGCTCGGGGGTGAAGGCCAGCAGAGCGGCCGCGGTGGGGCGCCACACCGCCGCCCACAGCCCATTGGTGAGCGTCCCCAACTCCTCTTCCACGGTGACCTGTTCGGTCCAGTTGAGCCCCGCTCCACCCCACTCGACCGGTGCGTTCATCGCCTGCAGGCCGCTGTCCAGCACGATCCGGCGCAGGGCGGCGCGGCTCTCGGGGCCGAGGCCGCCCGACGTCTCGCACTCGTCCTCGTAGGCCGCGATTCTCTGCGCGAGATCGACAGCGCGTTCCTTCAGCCGGACGAGCCTCGGTGAATAGGAGAAATCCATCGGAAGTGCCTCTCTGGGCGTGCGAACGCGCTTGCGCACGGTGGCTTTACAGGGCGGCAGAAACTCGGGGCGGAGGGAGCGGTACGGGCCTCGCGCCTCGGCCCTTGGATCATTTGGAACATCAAATGGGCGGACCGTCCCAGCCCCTGGACAGAATCCCGGCGGGGTTCTCACCTGGGGAAGGAATAATGGTTCGAATACGCCGTGCGTCTTGGCCGGATCGGGTCACGAACTCTTCTCGATGGGTCCCACCATGACCGCAATCCGTCCCGCCCGGCTACCCCCGCATGAGGGGGAAACGGAACGATTCGTTCGACAGCGGGAGCGCCAAGCGCCGGCCGGGCGTGGACAGGTTACGCGAGTCACCTCGACTGGGCCGACGTCTCGTCATATGCCATGTGCCTGAGTTCACTTGACGAGCTCGGGGGTCCTTGCTGAAGTGTTCCCCACGACGACGGGGACGCCCGCAGCCGAGTCCGGGCCGACGCACGCATGCGCCCTGGACCAGCGCCCCCGGAGCCCCGCCCCCCGGCAGCCCGATGGCCTTGCCGGACGCCCGTCGCGTCACCGTCCGCGCCTCGGCCTGTCGACGTCGTAGCACCACGGGACGTCGCCCGAAGAGCGGCCGCGACGAAGCATGGCCAATTTCCCTGTCCGGCAACGGTGTTGCACCCGCGCCCGCAAGCTCACCCCCACGATCGGGCCGTCGGCGCTCCTGCTCCTGGCGCCATTCCGACGCGTCGGCCCGATCCCCCACCGTGAAAGCCGACCCGGGCGACCGCCAGGGTTCACCGCCCAAACCGGGCCGAATCTCGCCGGTACCCGGCCAAACATCGCGTGGGCACGATCATCGTATCGAGTTAATGGCGCCAACTTTCCTTGGCACGCGGGCCGAAGCCGCCACTACTGTTCACCTGGGTCTGGACGGATTATCCCTCGAAAGCACCCTTTTCTCCTGTTTGGTCCGATGAGCCCATACAGGTGCCATCACCGCCCGGAGCAAGGAGAGCTCGCCCGATGACTGTTGACTCGATCCCGGACGCGCAACTGGAGCCGCCCCGGCAATCCCTCGACACGGCGGCCGCCCGCAACCTCGCCAACACGACCAAGTCCGCCCCGCAGATGCAGGAGATCACCTCCCGCTGGCTGCTGCGGATGCTCCCCTGGGTGGAGACCAAGGGCGGGGCCTACCGGGTGAACCGTCGCCTGACCTACACCGTCGGCGACGGGAGCGTGGAGTTCGTCCAGGACGGCGCCGCTGTCCGGGTGATCCCCCAGGAACTCGGTGAACTGGCCCTGCTGCGCGGCTTCGAGGACGCGGAGGTACTGACCGCCCTCGCCGATCGGTGCGTCCAGCGCGACTTCCGGGTCGGCGAGACACTGGTGGAGCGCGGTGCGCCCGCGGAACACCTCCACCTGATCGCGCACGGCCGCGTCAGCCGGACCTCCGTCGGCGGCTACGGCGACGAGGTCGCCGTGGACGTGCTCGCCAACGGCGACCGGTTCGGGGACCACGCCCTGCTGAACGGGAGCGCCCCGTGGGAGCACACCGCCACCGCGGTGACCTCGGGCACCCTGCTCACCCTGTCGCGCGCCGACTTCGAGGCCGTCCTGTCCATGGCACCGGGCCTCCGGGACCACATCGAGGGGTTCAAGTCCCTTCCCCGGCAACGGCAGAACCACCGCGGTGAGGCGGAGATCGCGATGTCGGCCGGCCACACCGGCGAGCATGACCTGCCCGGCACGTTCGTCGACTACGAGCTGAACCCGCGCGAGTACGAACTCTCGGTCGCCCAGACCATTCTCCGGATCCACACGAGGGTCGCCGACCTCTACAACGGGCCGATGAACCAGACCAAGGAGCAACTCAGGCTCACCGTCGAGGCGTTGCGCGAGCGCCAGGAGCATGAGCTCATCAACAACAGGGAGTTCGGCCTGCTCCACAACGCCGACTTCAAGCAGCGCATCCAGACGCATTCCGGGCCGCCGACCCCGGACGACATGGACGAGCTGCTCTGCCGCCGTCGAGGGTCGAAGTTCTACCTCGCGCACCCCAGGACCATCGCGGCGATCGGGCGTGAGTTCAACGCGCGGGGACTCTATCCGGACCACGTCGACGTGGGTGGTCAGCAGGTCCCGGCCTGGCGCGGGGTTCCCATCCTGCCCTGCAACAAGATCCCCGTCACGAGGGAGATGACGAGCTCGATCCTCTGTATGCGTACCGGCGAGGACAACCAGGGCGTCATCGGTCTCCATCAGACGGGCCTGCCGGACGAGTACGAACCGGGTCTGTCAGTCCGGTTCATGGGCGTCAACGAGCAGGCGATCACCTCCTACCTGGTCAGCGCCTACTACTCGGCCGCCATCCTCGTGCCGGACGCGGTCGGCGTGCTGGAGAACGTGCAGATCGCCCATCGGCCCAGGTAGACAGCCGCCCACCCCACCAAGGAGCCATCGATGCCCGCGCCCGAGCCAACACCTCCGCAGTCGAGCCTGCCGGCGGCCGCTGACCGCTTCGGGGCGCAGGTCCTCGCCGAGGCCGCGGCCCGTGCCCGCGATGTCAGGGCTGCCACCGGCGGCTCACCCGACGAGCTGTCCCTGCCCACACCGCCCGCGCTCTCCGTGCCGACGCCGCCTCCCCCCGAGGCCCCGACAGCCGTGGTGCCGGATCCGATCCTCGGCCTGGAACGGATCCTGCGCGGCCCCAGCGGCCTGGGCACGGCGGACCTGCGCCTGGTCCTGCCGGAACAACTGCCTCCGCCTCCACAGCCGCCTGCGGCTTCCGCGGAGGGCAGCGCCATCCCGGGCCTCTACCACCACGAGGTGGCGGAGCCCGATCCGGTGCGGGTCGAAGAGGTCAGCCGAAGGATCAGGTCCTGGGCGCTGGACGAGGTCTCTCTGTATCCCGAGGACCTGGCGGAGCAGTTCGACGGCTTCTCCGTGGGCCGTTACATGGTCGGCTGTCATCCCGACGCTCCCAGCGTCGACCACCTGATGATCGCCACCCGCCTGATGGTGGCCGAGAACGCGGTGGACGACTACTACTGCGAGGACCACGGGGGCTCCCCCGTCGGCCTCGGCGAACGCCTGCTGCTGGCGCACACGGCACTCGACCCCGTGTACACGACGGAGGAGTACCAGGCGCAGTGGGCGAAGTCGCTCCACGCCGACGCGCCCCGGCGCGCCTACCGCTCCGCGATGGACTACTTCGTCCAGCTGGCCAGCCCCTCCCAGAGCGACCGGTTCCGGCACGACATGGCCCGGCTTCACCTGGGGTATCTCGCCGAAGCGGCCTGGGCGCAGCTGGACCACGTACCCGAGGTGTGGGAGTACCTGGCGATGCGCCAGTTCAACAACTTCCGCCCCTGCCCGACCATCACCGACACCATCGGCGGCTACGAACTGCCGACGGACCTGCATGCCCAGGCCGCCATGCAGAAGGTCATCGCGCTCGCGGGGAACGCGACGACCATCGTGAACGACCTGTACTCGTACACGAAGGAACTCGACGCTCCGGGCCGGCACCTGAACCTGCCCGTCGTGATCGCCGAACGCGAGGGTCTCTCCGACCGGGACGCCTATCTGAAGTCCGTCGAGGTCCACAACGCCCTCATGCACGACTTCGAGACCAACGCCGCCGCCCTGGCCGCCGACTGCCCCGTCCCAACCGTGCAGCGCTTCCTGCGGGGCGTGGCCGCATGGGTCGACGGAAACCACGACTGGCACCGGACCAACACCTACCGCTACAGCCTGCCCGATTTCTGGTAACCGCTTCCGATAAGAAGAATGGACTCGTCTGTGACCAGCACGACCAGCACCGAACTCATCGCCACCGACGCTCCTGTGCGTATCCCCGGCCCGGCGTCTCCCTACCAGGGAGACATCGCCCGCTACTGGGACGGGGAGGCCAGGCCCGTGAACCTGCGTCTCGGCGATGTCGACGGTCTCTACCACCACCACTACGGCATCGGTGATGTCGACCACGCCGCGCTCGGCGACGCCGAGGACAGCGAGAGCGAGAAGAAGCTGATCGCCGAGCTCCACCGCCTGGAGTCCGCGCAGGCCGATCTCCTCCTTGAGCACCTCGGCGACATCGGGCGGGACGACACCCTGGTGGACGCCGGCTGCGGGCGCGGCGGGTCGATGGTGATGGCGCACCAACGATTCGGATGCAAGGTCGAAGGTGTCACGCTGTCGGCCAAGCAGGCCGACTTCGCCAACCGGCGTGCCCAGGAACTCCGTATCCAGGACCACGTCCGCGCGCGTGTCTGCAACATGCTCTCCACACCCTTCGAGACCGGGCAGGCCGCCGCCTCGTGGAACAACGAGTCGAGCATGTACGTCGACCTGCAGGACCTCTTCGCGGAACACTCCCGCGTCCTCAAGGTCGGCGGTCGCTACGTGACCATCACCGGCTGCTGGAACCCGCGGTACGGCCAGCCCTCGAAGTGGGTCTCCCAGATCAACGCGCACTTCGAGTGCAACATCCACTCACGTCGGGAGTACCTGCGTGCCATGGCGGACAATCGTCTGGTGCCCCAGGCGGTCATCGATCTCACGCCCGCCACCCTGCCCTACTGGGAGCTGCGGGCAACGTCCTCGCTGGTGACGGGAATTGAGGAGGCGTTCATCAACTCCTACAGGGACGGGTCCTTCCAGTACGTCCTCATCGCCGCCGACCGAGTCTGACCTTCTGCCACCGGTTCACGGCTGGGCGGCACAGTACGCCCAGCCGTCCTGGCTGGCCTTGTCAGGGTGACGGTGCCGCCTCGGGAGTACGGGCGGCGGCGAGTACGTCGGGCAGGGGCAACGCCAGCGCGGCGGCGAGCTCGGCCAGCTCCGCTCGTGTGGGATGGACCGGACCGTGTGCCCCGTCCTGGGCGAAGACCCGGATGCGAGGGGTGCGGATACCGGTCCGTATGGCGAGGGCCTGCGCGTTCAGGTGACGACGGCGCATGCCCTTCTGCAGCAACTCCGAAAGATCAGCCATCCGCTTCGTCTGCCCAGCCCTGACCATTTCATCCGGTTCACCCGGCTGAACGACGAAGAGACGAAGCCGACAGAGCCGATCAGTCTCCGTCCGGCCGGTCCTTGCCGACCGGGCGGAAGCACGCCGACACCGTCTTGCCGTGCCGCTGACACTTCATCTGCAGCTCGTCGGCGAGCATCCGTACGATCCCCACGCCGCGGCCGGAGGTCTCGCCCGACTGCGGGTCGCGCTGACTCGGCAATGTCGGGTCCTCGTCATGGACGTTCACATGGAGGCAGTCCCCGTCCCAGGTGAGGACCAGACTCGCGTCGCTGCGCGCGTGGACATGTGCGTTGGTGAGCAGTTCGGACACTGTCAGGACGACAGCGTCCACCGTCTCCGGCTCGTCAGCGGCCCAGTGAAGCGACTGCAACTGCCTGCGCGCCCGGTGCCGACCGGCGCGTACGCCTCCTGAGGCGGGAAACGAATGTGCCCAGCCCATCGCCTTGATCGCCACCGACTTCTCCTTCCTGTCATCCGCGTTCCTGTCATCCGCGCTCAACTCGTACATATCGCCTGCCCACCGGCCGCGATCCCAGTCGTCCGCGACCGGTCCCTTGCCGTACGAGTGCCGTACGAGTGCCACGCGAGTGCCGTACGAACCCGGCTGACGGCGGTACGCCGGATGCCCCGAGCGGCGAATAAGAAACAGATAAATTCCCGCGTGTGCGCAGATCATGACGGGGCACACGGCGGAACGGAGGTTGATAACAATGGTTCCCCTGATACTCGTTCTGCTTCTCGCCCTGATCCTCTTCGGTGCCGGGTTCGCCCTGAAGGCCCTGTGGTGGATTGCCGTGATCGTCCTGGTGATCTGGCTGGTCGGATTCCTCGCTCGCTCCACCGGAGCGGGCGGAAAGCGAGGCCGCTGGTACCGCTGGTAGATCGCGGGCACAGAGCCCGAGGAGGGGTGGGGGCACACCGAAAGCCGGTGTGCCCCCACCCCTTTTCCGCTTGCGCCTAGGCGGTGTCTTCAAAAGATCTTGAGTAGTGGATCATGGTGGGGTGATACGTCGCCATGAACTGTCCGATGCCGAGTGGGAGTTCGTCGGGCCACTG